>NZ_JBFTZM010000021.1:0-71890 GCF_056406795.1 Neorhizobium sp. P1_A6
TTTAGGATTGCAGCAGCCGGCTCGAATGCGGCCATCTCTTGCGGTCATTGTTTGGGGAAGGCCGTGCATCCTTCGATCTCCCCCCTTGAGGGGGAGATGCCCGGCAGGGCAGAGGGGGGTGATGCCGCCAACAGCATAATCTTGCTCCAGGAGGAGCACCCATGACACGTGAACGCATCTATCTCTTCGACACCACGCTGCGCGACGGGCAACAAACCCCCGGCGTCGATTTTTCCGTCGAGGACAAGATCGCCATTTCCAACCTGCTGGACGAGTTCGGCCTCGATTATGTCGAGGGCGGTTATCCCGGCGCCAACCCGACCGATACCGCTTTTTTCTCGGAGAAACGCACGGCGAAGTCGAAATTCGTCGCCTTCGGCATGACCAAGCGGGCTGGCATCTCCGCCTCGAACGATCCGGGGCTGGCCGTGCTGCTGCAGGCGAAAAGCGACGCCACCTGTTTCGTTGCCAAAAGCTGGGATTACCATGTGCGCGTGGCGCTCGGCTGTTCGAACGAGGAAAACCTCGAAGCGATCCGCGACAGCGTCGAGGCCGCCCGCGGCGCTGCCAAGGAAGCCCTGGTCGATTGCGAACATTTCTTCGACGGCTACAAGGCCAATGCCGAATATGCGCTTGCCTGCGCCAGGACGGCCTATGAAGCGGGTGCGCGCTGGGTGGTGCTCTGCGACACCAATGGCGGCACCCAGCCGGGCGAAACCCGCGCCATCGTCGAGGCGGTGATCGCGTCGGGCATTCCCGGCACCTCGCTCGGCATCCACGCCCATGACGATACCGGCCAGGCGGTGGCCAATTCGCTCGCCGCGATCGAGGCGGGCTGTCGGCAGATCCAGGGGACGCTGAACGGCATCGGCGAGCGCTGCGGCAATGCCAATCTCGTGACGATCATCGCGACGCTTGCCCTGAAGGACGCTTACGCCACACGGTTCGAGACGGCGATCGATGCCGAGCGGTTGACCGGCCTCACCCGCCTCAGCCACGCCTTCGACGAGCTCTTGAACCGCTCACCGAACCACCAGGCCCCCTATGTCGGCGCTTCTGCCTTCGCCACCAAGGCCGGCATCCATGCCTCGGCGCTGCTGAAAGATCCGCGCACCTACGAACACGTGACGCCGGAAAGCGTCGGCAACCTGCGCAAGGTCATGGTCTCCGACCAGGGCGGCAAGTCGAACTTCATCAACGCGCTGAAGCGCCGCGGCATCGAGGTCGGCAAGGATGATCCGAAGCTCGACCAACTGATCTCGATCGTCAAAGAACGCGAGGCGACCGGTTATGCCTATGAGGGCGCCGATGCGAGTTTCGAACTGCTCGCCCGCCGCACGCTCGGCACCATTCCGGAATTCTTCTCGGTCGAAGGTTTTCGGGTGATGGTCGAGCGCCGGTTCGACTCGCATGGCAAGATCAAGATCGTCTCCGAAGCGGTGGTGAAACTCGTCGTCGACGGCCAGACGCTGATGTCGGTCGCCGAGGGCGACGGCCCGGTCAACGCGCTCGACCGGGCGCTGCGCAAGGATTTCGGCAAATACCAGCACGAGATCGATGACCTGGTGCTCGCGGACTTCAAGGTGCGTATCCTCAACGGCGGCACCGAGGCGATCACCCGGGTGCTGATCGAATCCACCGACGGCGACGGCGTGCGCTGGTGGACGGTCGGCGTCTCGGAAAACATCATCGACGCCTCGTTCCAGGCGCTGATGGATTCAGTCATCTACAAGCTGATGAAGAACCGGCAGCTGGCAGGCAAGATCGCGGCGGAGTGAGGTTGGGAGAGCGAGGCTAATGCCGCCTCGCCATCTCCCGACAGGCGCTACCAGGCGCCGTTCTGAACTCCGCCGCGCCGCGCTGGTCCGGCGTCGTTCAGCTCACCGCAGAACCTCGGCCGGCCATCTCGCCCAGGTCCCGGAGAAGACCGCCGGGGCCGGTCTCGGCCGTCGCATCGACGCCGAGCTTGGTCAGCCAGCACCACATGCTGGTCCGATGGAAAAGGGTGTAGAGCCACAGCGACCGGTCGATATTCGGATGATCGGTCCTGCCATAACCTTCGAGGATCGGCCGATGGCTGCGCGGGTCTTCGTGCGCGGAACAGAACAGGGCCTTGGCCAGATCGAAAAGCCTGTCCCCTGCCCGCGCATTGCCGAAATCGACGAGCCCGCTCAGCCGAAGACCTCCGGCACCGTCGCGCAACGCGAGCACATTGCCCTGATGGAAATCGTCGTGGCAGAGCACGGCACCGCCGCTTTCCGCCAGGAGATCGAAACTGCCTTCGGCGAGGCGCTGCAGGTTTTGCCCGAGCTCCGCATCGCCGCCGAGATCGCGAAAACGTCGGAACACGTCTTCGAACGCCGCCGTCATATAGTCCGCATTCATCAAGCGCGGCTTGTCGACCCCGTTGCCGCGAATGTAGCCATAGGCGGGCATCGGCACTGCGTGGACCCGCCTCAGCAGCTCCCCCATTTGCCGGTAAGCGCTGTCGATATCCGGGGCGATATCCGGCTCGGCCATCCAGTGACGCAGCGAACGACCGGGCAGAAACGTCAGCAGAGCGTAGCGCAAAGGCAGGAGCGTGCGCGTGTCGTCGACCCGCAGCCACCTGGGGACGGGTGGCGTCAGCCCTTCGAGCCAGCCTGCCACGAGGCTCTCCTTCGACGGCAGCCATTCGGGCTCATCCGGATAGATTTTCAGGACGAGCGGGCCGTGGTCCGATCCAGCAAGGTCGATCCGATAGACCTCAGTACTGCCACCATCGAGCCGGCTGAAACTGCCGGCGGCAAAACTGCGATCAAGGCTCTTGACGACCCGATCGACGGTTTCGCTGTCGAGTTCCAAGGTCGTTCTTCGTAGCGGTGCCATTTCCACTGTCCAATGATTGCTATATTGCGTTACGAACTATCGACACCGTTGGAGCGCGGATGAATATCCTCCGTCAACCAGCGGCAGCAAGTCGAGCGGTCGCGACAGGGCGGCTCCTCCATAGAAGCACACGATCTCAACCTGCGGAAAGCCTACCCATGACGGCGTCCCCGAATTTTCGTACCGAACCTTGACCGGCTCCAACCCACCCTCATCGCTTGAACTGCTCGGCTGGTCCGATTTCTTTGCGGCTCAAGTCGAGCCGGGCGAGACCGAACTCCTAGTCCGGCGCATTGCCTCGGTTCATCGGGCACGCATCGACGCAATCGACGTCAGCGGACCGGTCGGGATCGAACTTCCGCCCAATAGCAATACCGCGGATTTTGCGGTCGGCGACTGGGTTCTTGCCGACCCGCTGACGGGCATGCTCGTGCGCCGGCTCGACCGAAAGACCGTGTTTCAACGGCGCGCGGAAGGCGGGCACGGCCAGCAGCTTGCCGCAGCCAATGTCGATACGCTGTTCATCGTCACCTCGTGCAATGCCGATTTCAACCCCGGACGGCTGGAACGCTACCTGATCATGGCCAACCAGGCCGGGACCGATCCGGTGATCGTGCTGACCAAGGCCGATACCGTCGAAGATGCAGGCCCGTTCGTGCAGCAGGCCAAGGCGCTGCAGCGCGACCTGCCGGTGGTTGTTTTGAATGCGCGCACAGCGGATGCCGTTGCCCTGCTGAAGCCCTGGTGCGGCGTAGGGCAGACCGTAGCGCTGGTGGGCTCCTCCGGCGTCGGAAAGTCGACGCTGGTCAACACGCTCGCCGGTCATGCGTCCGACACGATGCAGAAGACCGGAAGCATTCGCGAACGTGATGCAAAGGGTCGTCACACCACGACGGCACGATCGCTGCATGCGATTGCCGGCGGCGGCTGGGTGATCGATACGCCGGGTATTCGGACGCTCTATGTCAGCGACGTTACCGACGGCATCGATACGCTGTTTGCCGAAATCACCGATCTGGCGCCGAATTGCCGGTTTCGCGATTGCACCCACGCCCACGAACCGGGCTGCGCCGTGCAGGCGGCCGTTGCCAAAGGCGAACTTTCCGCCGATCGCCTGGAACGCTGGCGCAGCCTGCTTGCGGAAAACCGCGACAGAACGCCCGTGCTGAGCGGGCCGAAGGGCAACAAGATCGTCCGCAAGAAGAAATACTGAAGGTTTCGCGCGGGAATACCGTCCCTGCAGGAGTTGGCAGGCGGCCCCGAATCCTGTGACCCGATCCGGGCCATTGTATTTCAGGGGCTTTCGTACCATATAGACGGCACATTGAGGTAGCCGCTCGCGGTCATGACGCAGCAGCGCCTGGCAACCAACCCCCTCACCGTTTCATTAATCCAAAGAGGCTTCGGCATCCTGCCGGAGCATCGAGATCGGAGACGTTCATGTCTGATAAAAAAGCAAACACCGCGGACCAGCCTTACCAGCCTATCCCCTTCGCCAAGAAACATCGCATTTCGGTTGAAGATGCGAAGGCGATCATCGAAAAGCACGGCGCAGACCGGAAGTCGGCCGACAAGGAAGCACGGCGCGTAGCCGTCTAGTCCTTCTCGCCTGCAAGACGACTGGAAGAACCGGAGACTGAGGATGCCGCACCCGGCTATTGAACCTTCAGTCCCAGTTCCGCCAGGATATCTCCGGCCTGCTGCCGCGAGATCGTCGCTCCCTTGAACTTCCTGGCGTCGATCAGCTTCAGGCCGCCGAGGTCCGCGCCGCGCAGATCGGCCCCTTCGAACCTGGCATCGACGAGCCCCGTGTCACGCAGGCTGCAGCCGTCGAACACGACGTCGCGAAAATCGCATTTCGACAGATCGGCCATGCCGAAATCGACCCGCTCTATCCGGGACTTCCGGAACGACAGTGCGGGGAGCCTTGCCTGCGCCAGGATGGTTTCCTTGAACGACAGGCCGAGCGAGGCGATCCGCGTCAGGTTGGCACCGGTCAGCTTGCAGCCGACGAACCGGGTGTCGTTCATTTTGGCTTCCAAAAAAGCGGCGTTGTTGAAGTCGCAATTCCGGAATTCCACCTCCGCGAGGTTCGCGCCTGAAAAATTGGCGAACGGTCCCCGGCATCCCTCGAATTTTGCCCCTTCGAGGTCAGCGGCCCGCAGATTGACGGTGGTCATCCTGCAGTTTCTGAATTCCCAGCGCTGGAGATCCAGGCCCGACAGGTCCGCTTCCTCCAGAATGCAGCCGTTCAGGATCACCGGACCTCCGGCGGCCGTAAAGCCAAGCGCCTCCGCGCGTCCGATCCGCTGTTCGGAAACCTCGATGGGATCCTGCTCCGCCATGACGTTCGCCTCCGCCGACATTCGTTTCGCGTGATTGACCAGAGATTCGGCTTGGAGACAATCGACGCGCATACGAGATGATGGCGCCCCTGGTGTCTAGGCCTTCAGGAACGCAAGCCGGTCATCCACACGGCCAGGTACGATTTCCTGAATGTCAGCGCTGACAACGCCTTCGGCAACGAAAGGATCGTCCGTCACACGCATTTCGAGGTCGGCCCTTGTGGTATTGTGGACCAACACGGATCCGCCTGCATTCGGCTGTAGGCTGCCGACCAGCAGAAAAACACCGTCATCGAAGCCCTTCCTGATCCAGGCGTTGTGTCCTTCCATGAATTGCGGGGCCCTTGCTTTGTCGGCGAACTTGAGGGTGACGATGAACATGCCGGTTTTCCTTCAGACGGTTAGCGATCAAACGGATTGAGGAGCGACTGGCCGCTCCGAGATATGCGCCTCCAACCACGTCTGCATGGCGTCCACTTCGCGGCGGATGAAGGTTTCGTCGCGGAACGCCGTAGCGAGCGCCGATACACCTTGGCTTCGCATCAGGAGATGTAGGGAGAGCGCGTCGGCATCGGTTTCCCGACCCAGAGCGCAGAACTGGCGAGCGAGCCACTCGCGGAACAGGGTGAAAAGTGCGGCGGCGTCGGTTTTGGCGACATGATCGAGCTTGGCGAGTTCGTTGCAGAGCGATCCGACCGGGCAGCCATACGCCATGATCTTCGTTCGGTTGACGATGAGGATATTGATAAAGCTTCGGATTCTGTCGGCAGCTGTCCCGCCTTCAGCCTCCCATGCCTCCAGCATTCTCTGCGTGTTGGCGATACGAAGGGCGATCACCGCGTTGAGAATTTCGTCCTTCGTCTTGAAGTGGTAGTAAAAATTGCCGCGCGACAGGCCCACGCATTCGGCGATATCGGCAAACGACGTTACGTCGTACCCGCGCTCGTAGAAGAGCCGATCAGCGGCGTCTACGATCTGATTGCGTGTGTCCATGCCCTTCAACGTGGCAATCCTGTTTGCTGTTGCCCGGGTGCAAAGCGATGGCTTCACGGATTAGGGCAATTGTCCTAATCCTCTTGTAGGACAGTTGACCTAAAATGATCAAGTCCCTGAGCCGGAGATTTTCAATCCATTGCTATGTTCGTTTCGGGCACCCTAGGACCAAGAACTTTGGCGCGGCTGACGCCCTCACACCTCCTCGAAACTCAGCCCCCAATCCTCCTCGCCATACCACTCGCCCTCCCGGGGCGGCTCCCGCCAGCGCAGGCTGCGCACCTGATAGCCCCGGCGGGAACGGAAGGCTTCGGCCAGTCCCTGGTGGCGGCCCGGCGGCACCGGTTGCTGGCCCTCGGCCCAGACGAAGGAAACCGGCTGCAGGAATCTGGCTCCGAAACCTTTTGCGCGGTGGTCGATCAACAGAAAACCCGCGCGGCCGGTAAAGCCGCTCCGCCGGCCGTTGTCGATTGCCGGGAAGCCGAGCGGGAAGAGCGTGCGCCCCGAGACCGCCAGATTATCGATCCAGGCGGCCGGCGGGTGGTCGAGCGCGAAATTGGCGTAGATCACTTCCGCATCCTCCTTCGGCCATTCTGTCGCATCGCCGCGGACGAGTTCGATATTTGCGTAACCCGCCAGGTTCTGCCGCGCCTTGTCCGCGAGGGCTTCGTCGTATTCGACGGCGACCACCCGGCCCGACGGCCCCACCAGCTCGGCAATGATCGCCGTGTAATATCCGGTCCCGGCGCCGAGATGAGCGACGGTCTCGCCGTCGCGGATGCCGAGCGCGTGAAGGGCCCCGGCATGCAGCGACGGCATGCCGTTGTTGACGCCGCGCGCCGTGTCCAGGCCGACCAGCAGATCCTGGTAGAGAACCAACGGATCGGTGGAGGCGAGCTCGCGGTAGTTGCGAAAGTCGTTATAGACCCAGGGCGGCGGGCCGACGAATTGTTCGCGCGGCACCTTGGCGAAGGCGGCGAGGAGCCGCGCGTCTGCACTCACGCCGGCCTTCGCCAGGATCTGACGGGCGTAGATCTGCCGGTGCAGCGGCGGGTTTTCGAAATCCATCCAATTCCTCCGTTCTGACAAGCGATCACTATCGCAAGCCAAGCCGACAGAATCGCGACAAACGATAGGTTCTTCAATGAAATGAATTGGTCCGGCTCAACCTATTCGTTTAAACGGGGGATAACCAGAACAAACATACCGGAAACACCCGCATGACCACCGACATCGCCCCGGCGACAATAGCGAAGAACGAGGATACCCCACGCGGTTTCGCCTTCGGGCTGACGGCCTATTTCCTTTGGGGCTTTCTGCCGTTCTATCTAAAGGCTGTTGCCCATATTCCTTCGCTCGAAGTGCTGGCGCACCGGGCCATCTGGTCGGTGCCGGTTGCCGGAATCGTTCTCCTCATCCTGCGTCGCACCGGCGATCTCAAGGTGGCGGTGCAGAACCCGCGCATGCTGGCCATGGCATGCCTGACCGCCCTGATCATCATGGCGAACTGGGGCATCTATGTGTGGGCGGTCGCCGCCGGCCGGGCGCTCGATGCGGCGCTCGGTTATTTCATCAATCCGCTGTTCAGCATCTTTCTCGCAGCCGTCCTGCTCAAGGAAAGGCTGGCGCCGGTTCAGCTTGCCGCGATCGGCCTCGTGGTGGTGGCGGTGGCAATCCTCACCTATGACGCGGGCGGATTGCCCTGGGTATCGCTGGCGCTCACCGTCACCTGGGGGTTCTATGCGCTGTTCCGGAAAACCCTGCCGATCGGTCCGAACCAGGGTTTCTTCTTGGAAGTGCTGCTGATCAGCATTCCCTGCCTGCCCTATGTGATCTGGCTGGAATCGACCGGACAGGGCCATCTCCTCAATTCGACCGGATGGGACACGTTCATCCTAATGGCCGCCGGCATCATCACCGCCGCCCCGCTGATGATCTATGCCAATGGCGCGAAACTCCTGAAGCTCTCGACCATCGGCATCATGCAATACATCGCCCCGACGATGATCTTCCTGATCGCGGTTTTCGTTTTCCACGAGCCGCTCAGCCTCGTGAAGCTCGGGGCCTTTGCGCTGATCTGGGTAGCGCTCGCCGTCTACACCTGGTCGATGCTGAAACAGACGCGCGGCCGATAATCCCTTTCCGGAGCATAAGAATGCAGATCAGCGACATTCCGTTCGGCACGACCGACTGGAGCACGGTGCCCAAGACCGAACACAAGGGCGACACCGGGCTCGCGACCTGGCAGACATGCCATTTTGGGAAGATCCGGGTGCGGATGGTGGAATATACCCCGGGCTATCTCGCCGACCACTGGTGCGTCAAAGGCCATGTCCTGCTCTGCCTCGAAGGCGCGCTGACGACCGAACTCGCCGACGGCCGGGTCTTCGTGCTGAAGCCCGGCATGAGTTACCAGGTGGCTGACGATGCCGAGCCCCACCGCTCCTCGACAGCGGTCGGTGCAAAACTCTTCATCGTCGACTAGAGCTTAAGCACAGGCGCTCAAAGCCTTGAAATGACAGCCTCCTCGCCGCCGGACGGCGGGCGGTCCTCGCCCTGTTCGAGGATCGCCGGAACGATCTCCTCGACATTGGCGATGACAAGCGGCTGGACCAGATGCGCGCGGTGGATGAAACCCTGTTCGCGCATGTGGGTGATGAGGTCGAGCATCGGATCCCAGAAACCGCCGATATTGGCAAATGCCATCGGTTTCTGATGCCGTCCGAGCTGCGCCCACGTCATGATCTCGACAATCTCCTCCAGCGTGCCTATGCCGCCCGGCAGGGTCACGAAAGCGTCAGCGCGCTCGAACATCTTGTGCTTGCGCGCGTGCATGTCCTCCGTCACAATCAGCTCGTCGAGCTGGCCGAGCGAATGGCGCGTGGCCTCCATGTCGACCAGGAATTCGGGAATGATGCCGGTGACCTGACCGCCGTTCGACAGAACGCCGGCCGCGACCGCACCCATGATACCCTTGGTGCCTCCGCCATAAACAAGCCGAAGCCCATGGGCGGCGATGGATTTTCCGAGCGCACGGCCGGCCTCGATATAGGCGGGATCGCGTCCCGGCTGCGAACCGCAGTAAACGCAGATGGATCGAATCGGCACAGTTTTCTCCATAAGGCATTTCAAGTGGAGGGCCAAAGCGAGCCCCGGTCGTCAAAATTGACGGGAAATGCCCGGAAGAGCAAGGGTTTATCGTGTGAAAAGCTTGTGAATGCGGGAGGAAAAGGTTAATCCGAATATGCGATGGCTATAGCTGTCGGGAGAGGCATTGATGATGAAAAACCGCGCCGGCTGGCTGGCTCTGATCGTATTGGCTATCGCATCGCTGCTGATGGTGTTCTTCGTGATGCCTGCGATAAACAAGGATTCAAAGCCGATCGGCGACGCGATCAATGCCGCAGGCAATGCCGTCAAGGACGCGGTGACGGAACCACAGCAGACAGCCAAGGCGCCTGATGCCGCAAAGCAGGCAGACCCGGCTGCAGCGCCGCAGACGGCCCCGCCCGCAGCGGGTTCCCAAACGACCTCAAACCAGACGCCCCCCACTCAGGCTGCCGCGGCGATGGCGCCGCCCTCCTTCGACGTGCTGCGGGTCGAGCCGGACGGTTCGACAGTGATCGCCGGCCGCGCCGCACCCCATTCCAAGCTCGAAGTTACCGATGGCGCCACGGTCGTCGCCAAGGTCGATGTCGGCCCGAGCGGCGATTTTGCCGCCATCCTCGACAAGCCGCTGCCGCCCGGCGACCACCAGCTGGTGCTGAAGGCCACCGGCAAGGACGGCAAGGCCACCGTTTCGGAAGAAACAGCGACGGTTTCCGTGCCTGCCGACAAGAACGGCAAACTGCTTGCCATGGTCACCAAACCCGGCAAGGCAAGCCGCCTGATCGCCACACCGACCCCGGACGCCGCAGGTCTCCCTTCCATGGCTGGGGCGCAGCCGGCCGTTCCGGCTCCCCAGGGCGCGACTTCGGCCGCGACCAACCCGGCTCCCGCCGGCCCCGCTCCAGCGCCTGCCGCACCCTCGTCCGCGCCGTCCACCTCGGTTGCGACGCTGCCGGCACCGCCCTCCGGCTCATCCACTCTCGCGTCTTCCGCACCGAACATCCCGGTCTCGGCGCCCGCCTCCTCGGGAGCGACGGCGCCTGAACTGCGCGTCACCGCCGTCGAGATCGAGGGCAACAAGATCTTCGTCGCCGGCAGCGCGAAGGCCGGCACCTCTGTGCGCGGCCAGGCCGACGGTCGGCCGATCGGCACCGCCCAGGCAGGCCAGGACGGCAGTTTCGTCATCGAAGGGGCGATCGACCTTGCGGTCGGCGACCACCGGATTGGCGTCGAAGCGCTCGGAGCCGGCGGCCAGGTTCTGGTGCGGGTCGAAGTGCCCTTCAACCGCCCCGCCGGCGATCAGGTTGCCGCCGTAGCGGCGCCGCAGGCCCCCAATAACGGCATGTCGGCGGCCGACAGCGGCGCCTTCGACAAGCTGCGCAACGAAACCGTACGCGCCTTCAACCTTCTGCGCGCGCTCTACGACAACGGTCGCGTTCCTTCGGCGGAACAGATGGTCGCCGCCCGATCCGCCACCTCGATCGCGCTGAAGTCGCTTTCCGAATACCGGCTGCAGGCCGACGCTGCGGCCTCCGCCCGCGTGCTTGCCGAAACCACAGCCCAGAATGCTGCGGCAGCGGTTGCTGCCCTCGACGCGCTTCCCAAGGATGTCGCAGGCGTCGGTGCCGGCCTGAAGCGGATCGGCGACATGATCGCCCGCGCCGTCGGCCCGATCCTTTCCCGCGAACTGCACGGCGTCGAAGTGGCCACCGCCGCCCCGATGACCGCAACCGATGCCAGCGGCGCCCGCACCATCCAGCAGGAGGCGCTGACGCAGAGCGAACGCAGCTCGGTCATCATCCGCCGCGGCGATACCCTCTGGCAGATCTCCCGCCGCGTCTATGGCCAGGGCGTGCGCTATACGACGATCTACCTCGCCAACGAGGCCCAGATCCGCAACCCCGACGTCATCCAGCCCGGTCAGATCTTTGGCGTGCCGGACGAGGCTCGGCCGGACGCGGAAGAACTCCACCGCCAGCGAATGATGCACCGCCGGTCGTAGGGGCGGGAAGGGATCTTTGATCGGGGACGATTTTGCCCTTCGATGAAAAACACACCCAACCCCATCAGCCCCTTACCCATGTTCACGTCCCCGTCCATCCCCGCCTCCCGAACCCGCGCCATAATCACCCCCGTCATCGGATGGGAAATCGGGTTCGCGAACCGGCATCCTCCTCAAGGGTTTTCGAACCCCGGTTTCCGGTGATGGCTGTCGAACGTGGTGGAACGGGAACTGACAACTCCCGGAAAGCTGCAGGAAACGGTCGGGGCAGGCGGAAAGCCTGAATACGCAATATCCTGAAATAGCCCGCCTGCCCCATTCCCAAACCAAAACCGCGCCGGACAAGACGTCCGGCGCGGCCAAAGGTGCTTGCGGTTCGAAATCGCCGCCGTCTGGGCCGCAGGCACCGCCTGCCATGCCAGGCATGCTGAGTCGCGCTGCCAGCCGCCTTCTCCCGCCCCTCGCGATGCCGCCTAGTCACCGCCATATACCCGGCATCGTCCGGAAACGCTCGTTTCGAGAGCCAAGCGCCCGCCGGCTCCGGTTCGGCCAGCCTCGCGCAGGTTAGGAGGAATAGCGCGGTGGTCAGGCGGCGTGCTCGCATATTATCTCCGGCTCTGATCCATGCCGCGCGGACAGGAGAATAAAATGGTTTCCAGCATTAATTCCATTCGGATTTGGTCTTCTCAGGCAGCTCTCAACGCATTCAAGGATGTCTCCGACAACAGGACACCCGGCAGCTCGACGTCCGGCTCGTCCTCTTCGTCGCTCGCCGACATGCTGTTTCCCGGCAGCAACGGTGGTGACGACTATGAGGACGACAAGATCGCGGCGCTGATCGCTTCGCTGCAGCGGACAATGAACGGCACCTCCCCGGACGAGACGGCCGGCGACGGTTCGGTCGGCGACATGTCCAGCAAGGCATTCATGAAGGCGCTGCAGGAGAAGTTGGACGCGCTGAAGGCGAGCCCCGACAGCAAGGCGATGGCCGAGACGATGCAGAAGGCGCTCTACGCCGGCACGCTGAAGATGACCGACGCGGTCGCCGGCGACCAGATCACCGCCTGGGACATGACCGACGGCAAGCAGACCTCGACCGGCGTCACCTCGGTCGATAAATCCGACTGGACCCAGTTCCTGAAGGACCGCCTGACGCGGGACGACGGCGGCAAGTTCGTGCGCAACCCCGACGGCAGCTATATCGAGAAGGCGACCGGGGCCAGCTCCTATTTCGGCATGGTCGGCGAGGCCTACTATTACATTTCCTGGCCGACGCCGGCACCGACCAAGCCTGCGGCCGGGACGACGCCCGCCGCCTCTACCAGCACCAAGTGACACGACAGGCCGAGGGCGGGCGAAAATCCCGCCCCCGCCTCCCTGCCGTCCTCAGAACTTTCACGAAACCGTCATTGCAACATCCGCCGCCGGACCTTATGTGCGGGAGGCGTTTTGACGCGCCCGTTATCGGGACAGTCGTATTTGGGAACGCCCCTCATCCGCCTGCGTCCTGCGGACCCCTCTGCCGTTTGAACGGGAAGAAGGACGCAAGCTGCCGGCTTTCTGCTTCCCCCAGCGATGGTGCGGGACGGCTTGAGGCCAGCGGCTTCTCCTGCCGAAGGTCGGAGCGAGAGGCAATTCCATATGCGGCTGACCCGCGCCCGCTCCGGAGACATCGATGGCGAATACCAAGAAGACCATTTCGGCGGATGCCAGCAATCCGCTCGGCACGCTCGTCAACCTGTGGCCCTATATGTGGCCCGAGGGCCGCGCCGATCTGAAGGCCCGGGTCATCTGGGCGACCTTCTATCTGTTCCTCGCCAAGTTCGTACTGCTGACAGTGCCCTATTTCTTCAAATGGGCGACCGATGCGCTGAACGGCAAGCTGGACATGGCAGGCATCCTGCCGGCCTTCCTGCTCGGCGCCGTGGTGCTGGTCATCGCGCTCAATTTCACCCGCATCCTGCAGGTCGGCCTCAACCAGCTGCGCGACGCCCTGTTTGCCTCTGTGGGCCAATATGCGGTGCGCCAGCTCGCCTACCGCACCTTCGTGCACATGCATCAGCTGTCGCTGCGCTTCCATCTGGAGCGCAAGACCGGCGGCCTGTCACGGATCATCGAGCGCGGCACCAAGGGCATCGAAACGATCGTCCGCTTCACCATTCTCAACACCGTGCCGACGCTGCTCGAATTCCTGCTGACGGCCGTGATCTTCTGGGTCAGCTACGGCTTCTGGTATGTCGCGGTGACGGCGATCACGGTGGCGCTCTACATCTGGTTCACGGTGAAGGCCAGCGACTGGCGCATCGCCATCCGCCGTTCGATGAACGACAGCGATACCGACGCCAATACCAAGGCGATCGATTCGCTCCTCAATTTCGAGACGGTCAAATATTTCGGCAACGAGGAGATGGAGGCCAAGCGGTTCGATTCGTCGATGRCGCGTTATGAAAAGGCCGCGACCGACGTGTGGACCTCGCTCGGCTGGCTGAACTTCGGCCAGGGCGTGATCTTCGGCCTCGGCACGACCGTGATGATGGTGATGTCGGCGCTTGCCGTGCAGCGCGGCGAACAGACGATCGGCGACTTCGTGTTCGTCAATGCGCTGCTCTTGCAGCTTTCCGTGCCGCTCAACTTCATCGGTTTCGTCTACCGCGAAATCCGACAGGGGCTGACCGATATCGAGCAGATGTTCGAGCTCCTCGAAGTGCAGCCCGAGGTCGTCGACCGGCCGGATGCCAAGCCGCTCGACATCGCCCAGGGGGCGATCTCCTTCAAGGACGTGCATTTTTCCTATGATGCGGCCCGGCCGATCCTGAAGGGCGTCTCCTTCGACGTGCCGGCCGGCAAGACGGTGGCGATCGTCGGGCCATCCGGTGCCGGCAAGTCGACCATTTCGCGCCTGCTCTACCGGTTCTACGACATCCAGGATGGCTCGATCACCATCGACGGGCAGGACGTGCGCGAGCTGACGCAGCATTCGCTGCGCGCGGCAATCGGCATGGTGCCGCAGGATACCGTCCTGTTCAACGACACGATCGCCTACAACATCCGCTACGGCCGGCCAACGGCCAGCGAGGAAGAAGTGCTGGCCGCCGCCGACGTGGCGCAGATCGGCCATTTCATCAGCGCCCTGCCGGACGGCTTCGAGACCAAGGTCGGCGAGCGGGGCCTGAAACTGTCCGGGGGCGAGAAGCAGCGCGTGGCGATTGCCCGCACCGTCCTCAAGGCGCCGCCGATCCTGATCCTCGACGAGGCGACCTCCGCGCTCGACACCACGACCGAACACGAGATCCAGTCGGCACTCGACGTGGTCTCCAAGAACCGCACGACGCTGGTGATCGCCCACCGGCTTTCGACCGTCATCGGCGCCGACGAGATCATCGTGCTGCGCGACGGCCGGATCGCCGAACGGGGCACGCACAACGCACTGCTCGAACAGAACGGGCTCTACGCCTCGATGTGGAACCGCCAGCGCGAAGCGGTGCAGGCGGAAGAACAGCTGCGCAAGGTGCGCGAGAGCGACGACCTGGGCGTCGTGCTGCGCGGCGTCCCGGCGGCGGAATAGGCCGGTGGCGGGCACGAGCTCCGAAGCAGGAAGATCTCAACGATGAAACGATACCTCACTCCCCGCATGCTCGTCCTCGGCTCGGTCGCGATCGTCTACATGCTGGTTCTGGCCCTCTTCGGCTCGCCGCTGCTCGCCTTCACTACCTGGATGGGCTGGGTCGATCCGCAGGCCGCGCGGTAAGCGGACGCACTGTTCACAGGGCGGTGACTGTTCATGCCGCGATCGGGATGCCATCTAACGTGTAACTTCAGACACAATAAATTCACGGTGGTAACGCAATGAAAAAGATCGGCTTTCTCTCCTTCGGGCACTGGACCCCCTCGCCGCAGTCGCAGGCGCGCTCGGCATCCGATGTCCTCCTGCAATCCATAGAACTGGCGGTGGCTGCCGAGGAGCTCGGTGCCGACGGCGCCTATTTCCGCGTCCACCATTTTGCGCGGCAGCTCGCATCGYCCTTCCCGCTGCTTGCTGCTGTCGGTGCACGCACCAAGCGCATCGAGATCGGCACCGCCGTCATCGACATGCGGTATGAAAACCCGCTCTATATGGTGGAGGACGCGGGCGCCGCGGACCTGATCTCCGGCGGGCGCCTGCAACTCGGCATCAGCCGCGGTTCGCCGGAACAGGTGATCGACGGGTTCCGCTATTTCGGCTACCAGCCGGCGGAAGGCGAGACCGATGCGGATCTCGGCCGGCGCCATGCGGAAGTGTTTTTCGACGTGTTGCGCGGCGAAGGTTTCGCCAAGCCCAATCCGCGGCCGATGTTCCCCAACCCGCCCGGCATGCTGCGCCTGGAGCCGCATTCGGCGGGCCTGCGCGACCGCATCTGGTGGGGTTCGAGCTCCAACGCGACCGCCGTCTGGGCCGCCAAGCTCGGCATGAACCTGCAGAGTTCCACCTTGAAGACCGACGAGAGCGGCAAGCCGTTCCACATTCAGCAGGCCGAGCAGATCCGCATCTACCGCCAGGCCTGGAAGGAAGCCGGCCATGCCCATGAACCGCGCGTCTCCGTCAGCCGCAGCATCTTCGCGCTGATGAACGACACGGACCGCGCCTATTTCGGCGGCAGCGGCGACAGCCAGGACCAGATCGGCAATATCGACCCGCAGACCCAGGCGATCTTCGGCCGCTCCTATGCCGCCGAGCCCGACAGGCTGATCGACCAGCTGAAGGCCGACGAGGCGATCGCCGAGGCCGATACGCTGCTGCTCACCGTACCGAACCAGCTTGGTGTCGAGTACAACGCGCACGTGCTGGAGAGCATTCTGAAGCATGTGGCGCCGGGGCTGGGGTGGCGGTGAGATAGTCTACATTGGCAGAATGCGGTTGCCGAAAGCTCCAGCGCCCCCCTTGTGGGGATGTCGCTGGAGCCGGCAGAGGGGCGGTGATGCGGCAGGCACGGCGGCCCGGGCGGGATTGGCCTGCTATAGCCTCAGCGATCAGTTCGGCATTTCAAGCCAGGCGGTGTGTCCGGTCAACCGGTGCATCCCGGCACGATATTCATCCTCCGAGGTCGACCAGCGCAGGCGGGCATATTCTTCCACATCCGGGCCGACCTGATAGCGAAGGCGGTCCGTCGCATCGACGGTCGCCGCATAGATCGCCTCGACCACCGACTGCTCTTGCGTCGAAGCGAACGGGTAGTTGATCATCGACTGCAGCATGTGGTCGAAATAGGGTTTGTAGCTTTCCGGCAGCGGAGCCGCCTGCGATGCGGCCATGCCCGTCGTCGTGAAATTGGTGCTGCGCATCGCGCCGGGCTGGATCAGCCGGACCTTGATGTTCTGCGACGCCAGTTCGTAGGAGAGCGACTCGGAAAGGCCTTCGACGGCCTGCTTTGAGGCACTGTAGAGCGATAGCAGTGGCATGGCTGCGATCCCGACACCCGAACCGACGTTGACGATAGTGCCGCCGTTTCGCCGGTGAAGATGCGGCAACGCCGCCTGGATAACGTTCATCATGCCGAAGACATTGGTCTCGAAGATCTGGCGGATCGCCTCCGCCGGCGTCGCCTCGAAGATCGAGACCATGGTGATGCCGGCATTGTTGACGACCGCGTCGAGGCCGCCGAAGCGCTCTACGCCGGCCTGGATTGCGGCCTCTATGCTTGCCGGATCGGCGACGTCGAGGGCTGCGACCAGAATGCGGTCGGGATACTGATTGGCAAGATCCGGGTCCGGCCTGCGCATCGTCGCGATGACGTTCCAGCCCTTTCCCGCGAAATGGCTGGCGGTCATCTTTCCGAGGCCCGACGAGCAGCCGGTAATGAGAATGGTCTTGGTCATGATCTGGCTCCAATGTGTTGATGCGCCTTCACTAGACCAGTCGATCGGGACATTCTATAATGGAAACTCCGACAATTATTACGGATCGTCCCGATGGATGCCCTTGCCGACGTCATCAAGCTGCTTCGCCCGTCCACCCTTCTGCTCGGCAGCATGTCGGCCAGAGGGAGGTGGGGCGTTCGCGTGCCGGAACAGTCGGGGCCGACCTTCTACTTCATCACGGAAGGCCGGTGCTGGTTCAGGACCCATGACGACGCCCCCGTCGAGCTGCAGGACGGAGATTATATTCTCTCGGCTAGACCGCTTTCGGATTCGTTCCTCAGCGATATCAACGCGCAAACCGAGCTGTCGGACGATGCCTTCAAGGCCCGCCACACCGTTGACGGCGAGATCCGTGTTGGCGAAGAGGGATCGGGACCAGCGACGCGTGTCCTCGGCGGCCTCATCCAATGTGATCCCGCCAATGCAGACCTGCTGATCGGGCTTCTGCCGCGTCTCGTGCATGTGCAGGCCACGGAGCAGACTGGTGCCCGATTGCGGGCGCTGGTCTCGATGATCCTGGAGGAAGCCGGCGACACACGGCCCGGGCGCGACGCCGTCCTCTGCCGCCTGATCGAAGTCATGCTCATCGAGACCCTGCGCCGCGAGGCGGCCTGGGCGCCCAATGCGGGCCTGCTGGGAGGGCTTGCCGATCCGCAGCTCGCCCAGGCGCTCGGCCATATCCATGCCGATGTCGCCCGCGGCTGGACCGTCGGCGAGCTGGCAAGACGGGTCGGCATGTCGCGCTCGGTCTTCGCCCGCCGTTTTTCCGAGACCGTCGGCGTCGCCCCGGTCGAATATCTGCTCGGCTGGCGAATGGCTCTGGCGAAGGACGTACTGCTGCGTGGCCGCGGCACGCTGGAGGAGATCGCCGAAACGGTGGGCTACAAGTCGGCAAGCGCCTTCAGCACTGCCTTCAGCAACAGGGTCGGCTGTCCGCCGAGCGAATACGCATTGCATCTGCAGGCCGGGCGGAAATGAGGACCGGCATTTTTTGCCAGCATATCCGCGCTGCGGTTTCGGCGATACGGAACCGCATTGCCGCAAAAACGGTTTCGCTGTAGTCAGGTGACCCTGACCATACGGGAGAAAACGTTGATCAACCTCTTCGACACCATCCGCAACACGCTCGTGCCGATCCATAAGGAAGGTTACATCTTCGTCGCCGCCTTCTTCATCGCCTCGCTGATCCTCGGTTATATCGCCGAGCCGCTGTTCTGGGTCGGCCTGGTGCTGACTTTGTGGTGCGCCTATTTCTTCCGCGATCCGGAACGGGCCGTGCCCCAGGATGACGACCTGATCCTCAGCCCCGCCGACGGACGCGTCAGCCATGTCGCCATGGTGGTGCCACCCACCGAGCTGCAGCTCGGTTCCGAGCCGATGCTGCGCATCTCGGTGTTCATGAACGTCTTCGACTGCCATATCAACCGCTCGCCGGTGCGCGGCCAGGTGTCCCGCATCGAGTATCGCCCCGGCCAGTTCGTCAATGCCGAACTGGACAAGGCGAGCGACGACAACGAGCGTAACGGCCTGGTGATCGACACCCGCCACGGCAAGGTCGGCGTGGTGCAGATCGCCGGCCTGGTGGCACGGCGTATCGTCTGCTGGGTGAAGCCGACCGAACCGGTCAATGCCGGCGAACGGTTCGGCCTGATCCGCTTCGGCTCGCGGCTCGACGTGTTCGTGCCGGCCGGCGGCCAGCCGCGCGTGTCGGTCGGCCAGCGCGCCATCGGCGGCGAAACCGTGCTTGCGGAATTCGGCTCCGCCAAGGGCCCGATCATCAGCCGCCGCACGTAAAGGGARCTAGAGCCTGATGGAGACGCCCGCCTCGCCGCCCTCGCCCCCTCATTCGCACGCGGAACACAACAGCCCGAACGAAGAGGCCCGCGGGCCGCGCCTGCGCGAAATTCCGCTCCGGCTGCTGGTGCCGAACCTGATCACGGTGCTTGCCATCTGCGCCGGCCTGACGGGCATCAGGCTCGCCTTCGAGGGGCGCTACGAGCTGGCGGTCGCCATGGTGCTGCTGGCCGCCTTCCTGGATGGCATCGACGGGCGCGTGGCACGGCTCCTGAAAGCCACGTCGAAATTCGGCGTGCAGATGGATTCGCTTGCCGACATCATCAATTTCGGCGTCGCGCCGGCGCTGGTCTCCTACGCCTTCCTGCTCGACCAGGCGCATTCGATCGGCTGGATCGCCGCCCTGCTCTACGCGATCGCCGCCGGCCTGCGCCTCGCCCGGTTCAACGTCATGGAAGACCGCAACATCAAGGCGGACTGGCAATCGGAATTCTTCGTCGGCGTGCCGGCGCCGATGGGCGCCATGCTGGTATTGCTGCCGGTCTATCTCGGCTTCCTCGGGCTCGAAGCGACGCCGATCTTCGTTTATGCAAGCGTTGCCTATACGGTGCTGATCGGCTACCTGCTCGTCTCCCGCCTGCCGGTCTGGTCCGGCAAGTCGAGCCGCATCCGCCGCGACCTGATGCTGCCGATCATGCTCGCCGTGGTGCTCTATGTAGCGCTGCTGATGAGCTATACCTGGCAAGTGCTGTCGACCACCGTCGTTGCCTATCTCCTCGTCCTGCCGTTCAGCGCCCGCGCCTGGCACCGTCGCTACGGCACGATTACAATCGAGGATGACAGTACGCATGTCTGAGTCTGCTCGAACTCGGTAAGCTGCAACTTCCGCGCAACAGTTTCCCACAAGATGACAGTTCCACGAATACCGGGCGGCAGTGCCAGCTTGCCGGCCACGATTCCGCCCGCTTTTATGGGAAAAGCCGCGATCGCAAAATGCAAACAAGAGATTCGCGTGTTGAGGAGACAGCCATGAGCACCGAGAAGAAAATCGAATCAAAACCCGAAATGACCACGCCCTACCGTCCGCTGGGCTTGAAGGCCGTGGTTGCAGCCGCCCTGATGCTGAACCGCAAGCCGAAGCTTACCCCAGCTGGCTGATCAGCTTCATTCGCCGCTGATAAAACTCCACAGGAGCCCCAGCGCGAGAAGGCCCATGACGATGCCGATGACGACATCCAGAACCCGCCAGGCGGCGGGTCTGGCAAACAACGGCGCCAGGAAACGCGCGCCGTAACCGAGCCCGAAGAACCAGACGAACGAGGCAATCGCCGCACCGGCGCCATAGGCCACCCGTTCCGCTCCTTCGAAGGCCGCAGACAGGCTGCCGAGCAGCAACACCGTATCCAGGTAGACATGCGGATTGAGGAAGGTGAAGGCCAGGCAGGTCAAGACCGCCGCCTTCAGCCCCATCGGTTCCGGCGCACCTGCCACCATCGCGCCAGGCTTGACTGCCCGGCGGAAGGCCATGAAGGCGTAGGTTCCGAGAAACACCGCACCGCCCAGCGTCACCACCGAGATCAGCACGGGAGATTGCGCGACGATGGTGCCTAGCCCGCCGACGCCGGCGGCGATCAGCGTCGCATCCGACAGCGCGCAGATCAGGCAGAGGATGAAGACATGGGAGCGGATCAGCCCCTGGCGCAGGATGAAGGCGTTCTGGGCGCCGATGGCGATGATTAGCGAAGCACCGAGTGCGAGGCCGGAAAGGCCGGCGGAAAACAGGTTCATGAAATTGTCCGTCTGAAGGAAGAGAGCCGAGGGGTCAGAAAAGCGACATCTGGGTCGAGTCGGGTTTCGGCTTTTTCGGCGGCTCCTCTTCCGGTTGGGCGACCACCACCGGTTTCTGCAGATCCGGCCCCATGTTGGCGACCTTGTTGACGAGATCGGAAACCGGCAGCGCCTCGAAGAAATCCTCCTGCACCGGCCGCATCAGGTCGGCCACCTCGCGCGGTTCCTGCGTCTTGCAGTCGAGCCAGCGGGAAAAGTCTTCGGGCTCGATGACGACCGGCATGCGGTCGTGGATATGGCGAATGCCGCCATTCGCGGCCGTCGTCATGATCGCGGCGGTATCCACCTCGGAACCATCGGCAGAAGACCAGGTCTCCATCAGACCGGCAAAGGCGATGACGCCGCCGCGCTTCGGGCGGATCCAATAGGCCTGCGGCTTGACGCCGCTTTCCTTCGGCGGCCGGCGCCATTCGTAAAAGCCGGTGGCAGGGATCAGGATGCGGCGATGGCGCATGGCGGCGCGGAAGGAGGCCTTGCCGATCGCCGTCTCGGAGCGCGCGTTGATCAGCAGCGGAAACTCCTTCATGTCCTTCACCCAGCCGGGGATCAGGCCCCAGCGGGCGAGGAAGGCGCGGCGCTCCGGCAGGTTGCTGCCCGGCTCACGCTTTTCGGACGACATGACGACGAGGATCGGCTGGGTCGGGGCGATATTGTAGCGTGCCGGGAAATCGTCGAGATCCGCCAGGCTAAAGAATTCCGAAATATCCTTGGGGGTCGCCGTCAGGGCGTAGCGTCCGCACATGCGAACTATGTGGCATTGGCTTTTCGAGGGGTCAAGCGCCGAGATCAGGCACTTCGCGGTCCAAACAGGATGATCGCCCCGCCGACGAGGCACACCGTGACGCCGAGAACATCCCATCGGTCCGGCACCCGGGCCTCGATAGCCCAGAGCCAGAGGATCGAGGCGAGGATATAGATGGCGCCATAAGCCGCATAGGTCCGCCCCGCCGCCTCGCTCGGCACCAGCGCCAGCAGCCAGGCGAAGACGATGAGCGACACAACGCCCGGCGCCAGCCACCAGACCGGCTTTTCCAGCCTGAACCACGCCCAGAAGGCGAAACAGCCGGCAATCTCGGCAAGCGCGGCGATGGCGTAGAGGGTGTAAGTTTTCATGGGAGACGTGGGCTTGAAGGAGATGGCATCTGGGGCACGTTTTCATATGATCGAAACGATGGAAACCGAAATCTGCGCGCTCTCTCATAACGCGGGCATGCACGGCCACATGTAAATTATTCGCTTACAGCCTTGACCTCGTGTAAGCAATATACTTACATGCTGCATGATCAGATCCTTCAGGAACAAGGCGCTGGCTGCCCTGTTCCAGAGCGGCAAGACGAGCAAGATCGACGCGAAGATGCACAAGCGCATCCTTGTGCGGCTGGACCGTCTTGAAGCGGCCGAGCGCCCGGAGGACATGAACCTGCCGGGGTTTGATTTTCATGCCCTGCATGGCCTTGATCCGACCCGCTATACCGTTCACGTCAACGGGCCGTGGTGCATCACATTCGAATTCGACGGCAAGGACGCCGCCCGTGTTGATTTCGAGCAATACCATTGAAGCGGCGGTTTAGGGATGAGATCGATGGCGGAATATGACGTGAAAAGGCCGATTGAACGTTGCCCGTCGCATCCCGGGGCGCTGCTTGATGAGATCATCCCCGCGACAGGCAAGACGAAGGTCGAGATCGCCGAACTGCTCGGTATCTCCCGCCAGCAGCTCTATGACATCCTGCGCGAGCGCAAGCCCATCTCCCCAAATGTCGCGGCCCGACTCGGGAAGATGTTCGGCGACGGTGCCGCTATCTGGCTGCGCATGCAGGCCGGCTATGACGCCTGGCACGCGGAACGCGAGGTGGACGTCAGCAAGATTCCCACTTTGAGCGCGGCGTGAAGCGTCCCAGCACATTGAACCGCAAAGACCGTAATATGCCCCAATCCCCCCAAGCCGCGTCCTCCGCCATTCTCGAACGCGACGGCCGGTTTCTGCTGATTCGGCGGATAAACCCGCCGTCGATGGATCTGTTCGCGTTTCCGGGCGGTCGGGCCGAGCCCGGCGAGACGCCGGAGCAGACGGCAGTGCGGGAATTTTTCGAGGAGACCGGCATTGCGGTGCGCAATCCCGTCCTCTTCGCCACCTACGACCTGAAGAGCGAGAAGCAAGGTGGGCAGCATTTCTTTCTGTCGGTCTTTCGCGTGGAGGCCGACCCCGCCAGCCAGGCGATCGCCGCCGACGATGCGGCCGATGCCGGCTGGTATACGCTTGAGGAGATCCGAGGCCTGCCCGCGCCGGCGAGCGTGCTCGAATGCGCCGAGAGGCTGGCGGCGGAGACCAATGCCCGCTAAGAAGGCTCGCTAAGACAGGCGCAATCGCGCCGCATCGGGACCCGTTCATGAAGCTCATTCAGCGACTTGGCTGCCTGACACTGCTGGCAATCCTCTCGGCGACGCCGCTTGCCGCCCAGTCGGCGAAACAGCAGCCATCCGCACCGCTACCGCCTCCCCCGGCGGCCGAGGAAAAGCCGGCGCCCTACGACGGGCAGCTGACGCGGCTGGCCGAAGTGCTCGGCTCCATCCAGTATCTGCGCGCGCTCTGCGGCGCGTCGACATCCGAATGGCGGGCCTCGATGCAGCAGTTGCTGGATGCCGATAGCGGCACCGAGCCGAAGCGCCGCGAGAGGTTGACCGCGGCCTTCAACCGGGGGTATCGGTCGTTTGCAGCCGTGCATACGTCCTGCACGGATGCGGCAAGAACCGCCGAGGAGCGTTATCGTATCGAAGGCGCAACACTTGCGACAGAAATCGCGGCGCGCTTCGGAAATTAGAGGATTATTTACCTCTTTTGGCGGGAGGCCGTGTCGTTTTGATAAAAGGCTGATAAAGTTTTTAACGGGCTAGTAATTAAACGGGCACCGAGGACGACAGAATGCAGACAGGCCGCAACGACATCGACGACATGATTGTGCATGAGAAGATGCAGGCTGCCTTGGAATATCAGAGCGAGGCATGGGCAGACGGCCGTGCCGACGGTATCGAGCCGGAAATCATTGCCGACGCAGCTCTGGTACTTGCCATGCGGGAAACCATCCGCATTCATGGAGAAATGGGCGCCGAAGCCATGCTTGATTCGCTCAAGAGCCGCATGCTCGCCGGCGAATTCTCCCCCGAGCGCACTGTTCAATAAACGATAGAGGTTTCCCGTGCGAAACGCGGCGGAAACGACGATGCCCAGACTCTCCATCCGCCTTTCGGCGGCAATCGTGCTTGGTGCCGCCATGACAATGGCGGTCGGCGGCCAGGCCCTGGCGCTGTCGGAGCTGCGCCCGAGCGTCGAGCCACAAGAACCGGAGCGTGGCCAGAGCCGCGCCATCGTTCAGGCTTTCGAAGGCACGACCCTGCCGCAGCCGGGTCCGGCGATCAATCGATCGGCACAGGCCGGCGACAGCAGTAAGACGACCGCTCCCCCGGCAAACCCGAACGCCGCCAAGCCCGCGCCGAGCGACGACAAGCCGGCGGAAATCATCCGCGACATGACAAAGCTGCCGGCGCCGGTCAAGCAGATGCGTGAAAAGCTCGTCGAGGCCGCGGCTTCGGGCGATGTCACCCGCCTGCGCGACCTGATGGGAACAGGGGCTACTCAGACGCAGGTGATGAACGGCGAATTCGAGGATCCGATCGAAACGCTGAAGAGTTTTTCGGGCGATGCGGACGGCCAGGAAATCCTCGCCATCCTGCTCGACATCCTTTCCACCGGTGCCGCGCATTTCGACGTTGGCACGCCGGAAGAAGCCTATGTCTGGCCCTATTTCGCCGGCAAGCAGCTTTCGAAGCTGACGCCGCCCGAACGGGTCGACCTTTTGCGCATCGTGACCGCCGGCGACCTCGCCGGCATGGAAGAGAACGGCAACTATAACTTCTTCCGCGCCGGCATCAGCCCGGACGGCAAATGGAAATTCTTCTCCGGCGGCGACTGAGCGGGCGCCTCGCGTTTTTTTCGCGTCAGTCGCCACCAGTGCATTTGCCGCACCGTCGCTACCCCCCTCTGTCACTTTCGTGACATCTCCCCCTCAAGGGGGGAGATCATGGGGGATTGCCGCATCGGGTTCGTTCCCACAATAACGTCCCCAAAAATAACATAGCGTATTGGACGCCAGGCGGCGCCCGCAGAGGGGGCTGCGGCGGCATAATCGGCCGCCACCGCATTTGCCGCCCGGTATGCCTTGCCGCCGTCCCTGCGAAGACTTAACTCTCAGTCTCAGAACAACCGGATAACCCGACCATGCCCGCCGCCTTTCTTCCCTCGCGAAGCCTGATCCGCCTTACCGGCAAGGATGCGCAGGATTTCCTGCAGGGGCTGATCACCACCGACATCGATTCGCTGCCGGAAGGTGAGGCTCGGCCGGGTGCGCTGCTGACGCCGCAGGGTAAGATCCTGTTCGATTTCCTGGTCTGGCGGGAGGGAGACGGTTTCCTCATCGAAACCGAGACGGCCCAACGCGAGGCGCTGATGCGGCGGCTGACGATGTACAAGCTGCGCGCAGCCGTGGATATCGCCGCCGGTCCGGAAGACGGTATCACCGTGTTCTGGGGTGATGATTCGGGCAAGGGCTCGGTGAAGGATGCGGCCTTCGCCAAGGCCGGAATCCCCCTTGCCCGCGCTCCCGGCAAACTGGACGACGGGCCGGAAGAGGCTTATCACGCGCTGCGAATCGAAGCCGGCATCTCGATCTCCGGTCACGACTATGCGCTGCAGGACGCCTTTCCGCACGACGTGCTGCTCGACCAGACGGACGGACTTTCCTTCCGCAAGGGCTGCTATGTCGGCCAGGAAGTCGTCTCCCGCATGCAGCATCGCGGCACGGCGCGGCGGCGGGTGGTGATCGTTTCGGGCGAAGCCGCCCTGCCCGCCTCCGGCACCGAGATCGTAGCCGGCGGCAAGCCGGTCGGCGCGCTCGGATCCGTTTTCGGAAACAAGGGGCTGGCGATCGTGCGCATCGACCGCGTCGGCGACGCCTTGTCACGCGGCGTGCGGCTTTCCGCGGGCGACGTGACTGTGAGCTTGACGCTTCCGGCCTGGAGCGGGCTCTCCTTCCCCGCCGAGGCTGAAGAGGCCGAGACGTGAGCCCAGTGGTGACGGCACCACGTGCCTGGCAACGAATGCTGTCGGGACGCCGGCTCGACCTGCTCGATCCCTCGCCGCTCGACATCGAAATCTCCGATATCGCCCACGGGCTTGCCCGCGTCGCCCGCTGGAATGGCCAGACGCGCGGCGACCATGCCTTTTCCGTCGCCCAGCACTGCCTTGTCGTCGAGGAAATCTTTCGCCGCTGCAACGAGGCCTGCACGCCCGACGCGCTGCAGATGACGATGCTGCACGATGCGCCGGAATATGTGATCGGCGACATGATCTCGCCGTTCAAATCGGTGGTCGGCGGCGGCTACAAGGCGGTCGAGCAGCGGCTGGAGGCGGCGATCCACCTGCGCTTCGGCCTACCGCCGCATCCGAGCCGCGAACTCAAGGCGCTGATCAAGAAGGCCGACACGATCGCTGCCTTTTTCGAGGCCACGGAACTTGCCGGCTTCTCGGTCACCGAGGCGCGGAAATTTTTCGGCCAGCCGCGTGGCATCACCCCCGACATGCTGACGATCCAACCGATGCCGGCGCTGACGGCGCAACAGCTTTTCCTCGACCGGTTCCATCAGATCGAGGCCGAGCGCAACGCCGTGGGCAAGACGCCATGACCACGATCGTCGTCTGCCCGCTCGGCTCCATCGCCGAGACAGCCGTCCGGCACAAGGCGCGCGAAATGGTGAGCCTGATCGCCGAGGGCCAGGATTTTCACCGGCCCGGCGTGATTTCCGCCGAGCGCCACTTGAAGCTGGCGATGAACGATATCGGTTTTGCCGGCACGGGAGGCCTGATCGCCCCGAGCGAGGCGCATGTGGAAAGCCTGATCGGCTTCGTGCGCGATTGGGACCAGTCGGCGCCGATCGTCATCCATTGCTGGATGGGCGTCTCCCGTTCGCCTGCCGCAGCGGTGATCACCGCGCTCTCGCTGCACCCGGAAGAGGACGATTTCGCGCTGGCTGCGAGGCTTCGCAGCGTCGCGCCGCATGCGACGCCGAATACGCGGCTGATCGAGATCGGCGACCGGTTGCTCGGCCGCAACGGCCGGCTGATCGCTGCCATCAAGGGGATAGGCCGCGGTACCGAGACTGATGGCCGGRCCTCCTTCATCTTGCCGCTAAAAACCTCGCCTTGAACCTGAAAGTTGAATTTTCCTAATTGTTTAGCTCGGAGCAAAAAAGCTCCACTTTTATCTTGACCTCGCGGCCTGCTGCGCCAATTAACGGCGAAACTAAAATCAGGAGCAGACCGCCGGATGGACCAGGCGTCGGAATTTGTTGTGGCTACCAGGGCGGCGCTCGCTCAGTTGAGCGCGCTGGCGGTGCAATATTCCTTCTCCGCCGTCGGTGCGATCGTTCTCCTCATTCTCGGCTGGATGGCCGCCGGCCTGATCAGCCGCTGGGCCCATCGCGGCCTGTCGCGCATCCACGGCATCGACGCGACGCTGTCGCAATTTTTCTCCAATATCATCCGCTATGCGATGCTGGTTCTCGTCATCGTCATGGTGCTCGGCCAGTTCGGGGTGCAGACGGCATCGGTGCTCGCGGCTCTCGGCGCAATCGGCCTTGCGGTCGGCCTGGCGCTGCAGGGTACGCTGCAGAACATCGCGGCGGGCATCATGCTCTTGGTCCTGCGGCCGTTCCGGGTGGGGGAGAGCATCGAGACTGGCAGCGTCACCGGCACGATCGTCGATGTCGGACTGTTTGCGACCGAACTTCGGACCGCCGACGGCGTCTATCGGCTGGCGCCGAACTCGACGTTGTGGAACGTGCCGATCACCAATTACAGCCGGCTGAAGACGCGCCGCAACGAGATTTCGGTCAGCATCGGCACCGACCGCGACATCGGCCGCACCCAGGCGAAGCTGATGGCGATCGCCAGCGGCGACAGACGGGTGCTGAAGGATCCGGCGCCGACCGTCTATGTGGCCGAGTTCGATGCCGGCAGCGCCAAGCTGACGCTGCGCTACTGGACGAAGAGCAGCGACTGGTGGGAAACCGGACGCGATCTGACCCGGGACGTCAAGCTCGCTTTTGATAAGTTCCTTGGCGACAAATCGCCGGAACAGATTCCAGACCCTCAGGTAGAAACCCGCGACGTCACCGGTGAGAGCGGACCTCCGGCTCCTCACGGTGCGGACGAACCGGTTACGCAGCGGACCTGAAGGAAAGGATGCATCGGGGCCGGCTTTTCACGAGGAAGCCGGCCCCGATGCCCAAATTTTTTACGAGAACCTGCTCGGCGATCGCCGTCACACGGCTTTGAGGTCGTATTCCTCACTGCCTGACCAGACGATGTCCCAGGAAGCGCCCGGACGGACGTTGCGGATGGCCGTCGGTTCGAAGGCGACGAGACAGCGGCCCTGATCGTGCCGTACCGACGGATAGATCAGTCCATCATGCCCGTCGCGCCTCAATCTTTCGGCGAGCGCCTGCCCCTGGGGGTAGCCGATCGCGGGATCCGGATCGAGCGCCGGGTGTTCCCTCTCGTCGGCGATGTCCGGATACTCGCCGATAAAATCCGCCAGCAGTTCGACATAACGCGCCGTTTCCTCAAAGACGCCGATGAACCGCAGTTCCCGCGTCTTGTGGAAGGCGACCTCGGCAATCGACGTCATCGTGTCCCAGCTGCAGTACCAGGCGCCGCGGTTTTCGTCGTTGAAGCGGTTTCCGCCTTTTCGCGTATAGGTGAAGGCGGCGTTGATATGGGTGTTGCCGTAGACCTGCAGGTCGTGCTTGCGGCGTTTCCAGGCAAGCTCGCGGCGGTCGAGATAGAGGTTCAACCCGCGCTCGGCGGTCAGCCGCGCGCTGGTCATGCCCTCGATCTCGGCAAGGATCGCCAGTTCCTCGTCGCTATCCACCAGGCCGCGCAGGCTCGGCGGCTTGTGGTAGGTCGCCGGGATCAGCCGCACAAGGGCCCGGTCGCTGACCGAAGTCACGATCACGCGCCGCCCCGCAGGGCATCGAGGTAGTTTCGGACCGCGAGGAATTGCGGCAGCCCCTCGTCGATCAGCGTATCGATGGGGCGGGTGCCGCGGAACAGCGGCCCCTCGTTCGGCAACGTCATCCATCTGGAAGCAATCGGATCGCTGAAATAGAGTTTCAGCGCCTTGTAGATGCCGATGACGGCGCTGAGACGCAGCATCTGGTCCTTGGTGAGGCCTCCGGAATACCCGGGTTTTCGTGCACGTTTCCAGGTGCTTTCCGACATGTCCGCGAGGGCCGCCGCCTCATTCACCGGCACGCCCCACTCGGCGACGACATTGCCAAAGGCCTTCAGCGCAACGGCCGTCAGCTGCTCCGCTTTCTCTTTTCTGGCTGCGACTTCCATGGCAAGCTCCTGCTTTGCCTTGAAGTTAGTCCATTTGCACTGAATGTAAAGGTCATATGAACCTTTTTGATACATTGCTGGGATTGACGCTATTGCTATCGCTTGCGGGAATTGTCTGCAGAAGGTCCGTCTAGATGCCCATTCCTCCAGAGCTCCATGTCTTCGAGACCGAGCATTGGCTCGTCAATCACCGCACCAATTCCGCCCTTCCCGGTTATCTGATGATCGGCTCGAAGCGCTTTGTGAATGATCTCTCCGAGCTTGCGGAGGAGGCGTTGCTGGAACTCGGCCCGCTGATGGCGAAGGCTCAGAGGGCGCTGGGCCGGGGCCTGAACGCGGAGCGGGTCTATATCGGACGATACGGCCATATGCCGGGCCATTCGATCCATTTCCACGTGATCCCGATCTACGGCTGGGTGGAAGCACTTTTCTGGCAGGACGATCGCTACCGGATGCTCAACACTTTCGCGGAAGGCCCGGGCGAGATCGCCACAGATGGCGCAGAACTGACGTTCTTCGTCTGGCGGGAATTCTGCGAACGGTCGGGACCGCCGCCGATCCAGGGGCCGAGCGTGAGGTCGTCGAGCACTTGCGGGGTGTTTTCCAGGCCGGATGACCGGCGCGGATGGGACACGGCCATTGCGGCACGGGACCGTGACCGACACTCGACCGGCGCCCGATTGGTCGTGGAACACGGCTCTTCCCTTCCCTCGGCCGGTAATTGTATAACCGGTTGATTGAACCCTTCACCCGCGAGCGTGCCGATGATCGAAATCCTCCTCCTGCTGCTGGTGATCTTGATGGTGGGTCTTTATCGCAAGACATCGACCCGAGTGGCAGCGCTCGAAAAGGAGCTGGAGGCGATCAAGGTCGGACTGCTTTCCACGCAGCCGGTTTCCACGGCGGCACCCGTGGCTGCCCCGGCGACGGTTCCCGCTGCGGCGGCTGTTATCGCCACCGAAGCGGTGACCGAAGAACCGGCAGTTCGGGCAGAACCGGTTGCGGCAGAGGCCGTGCCGGAAGAGACGATTGCGGCAAGCGTGGCCGCCGAGGACGTTGCGGCCCGCGAAGAGGCTCCCGCACCCGTCGCGACGACGACACGGACACCAACGCCCGCAAAACCGAAAAACCGCGAAAACCTCGAAAGCTATCTCGGCGCCCGCTGGCCGGTCTGGGTCGGCGGCGTAGCGCTTGCCTTCGGCGGTATCTTTCTGGTGCGCGCTTCGATCGAGGCCGGGCTGCTCGGACCGGGCGCGCGCCTCGTGCTTGCCTGCCTGTTCGGCCTCGTGCTGATGGCCGGCGGCGAGATCGTTCGGCGCCGGGCAATGCCGCAGGTATCCGACCGGTTCGGCAATGCAATGATCCCCGGCGCGCTGACGGCGGCGGGTGCAGTGACGCTGCTGGGCGCGATCTATGCGGCCTACGGCGTCTACGAATTCATCGGTGCGACGCCGGCCTTCATCCTGCTCGCGCTCGTCTCCTTCGCAACCATCGGGCTGTCGCTGTTGCACGGACAGGCGCTCGCCGGGCTCGGTCTGCTCGCTTCGCTGCTGACGCCGGCCCTCGTCGCCAGCGAACAACCAAACGCCAACGCGTTGTTCATCTTCCTCGGCCTCACCTGGGTCGCGGTCAACGCGGCCTCGCGCTTCCGTCGCTGGACCATCGTGCCAATGCTCGCCAATATCGGCATCGGGCTGTGGGCGATCGCCTACACGTTCGGCGCTAATGATTTCGACCCGATGCCCCCGACGTTGACGCTGATCGTGATGATCGCCGGCACCGGCTTCTTCTGGCCGGGTGCCGTCTATGGCGCCGACCGCGTGGCAAAGAGCGGCTGGAGCGGGCTGCTGGGCCGCCAGCCGCTGACCATCACGCTCTCGGTCGCGATCATGTCGGTTCTGCCGGCGCTCGCCATGCTGGTGGCGGATTCGGTCACCGGCATCGCTCCGTATTTCGCCTCCGCTGCCGTGATCGCGGCACTCGCAGCACTCGGCGCCAGCCGCGCCTATACGGTTTGGCCGGCGATGATCGCCGCCAGCGGGGCGGTGCTGAACCTCTTCGTCGTGGCGCTTTTGCTCCTCGATACCTATGTGCCGCAACCGGTCGGCAACGAACCGCTGCCGGTCGTGACCTACGCGACGGAAGTCGGCGTCAGCCTGCTGCTCGGGGCGGTCTTCACCCTGCTCGGCTTTGCGTTCCTGAAGCGCTTCCGCAAGACCGAACCGGAATTTTCGATGGTCTGGAGCGTGCTGATGTCCGGCGTGCCGGTGGCGCTGGCGACCATCAGCTTCCTCAATTTCGGCAATCTCGGGCACGACTGGACCCACGGGCTTTACGGCCTCGGCCTCGGCCTCGTGCTGCTGGCAGGCGCCGAATGGCTGTTCCGCGAGCGTGACGAGACGAGCGATGGACGCATCGACTGGGCGGCCAACCTGGTCGTCGCCGGATCGTTTGCGGGCTTCACCTTGGCGCTGCATGCTTTGACCAACGGCATCGTCACCACCATTCTCGTGTCAGTGCTGGGATTTGCCTATGTGCTCGGCATGCGGGTTCGGCCGTGGCCGGCGCTGCCGTGGATGATGGCAGCGGCGATCCTGATCGTGTTCGGCCGGATCGCCTGGGAACCGACGCTGATCGGCCAGAACAGCCTTGGCACCACGCCGTTCTTCAACGCGCTTCTGCCGGGCTACGGCATTCCGACGCTGCTGGCGATCGTGACGGCCTATCTGCTGAAGGACTCTTCGGATTTCCGCATCCGCAACCTCATGCAGGCGCTTGCGTCGCTCGCCTCGCTGATGACGGTCGCGGTTCTGGTGCGCCATGCGATGAACGGCGGCGTACTCGACGACCGGGTGCCGACGCTCGGCGAGCAGTCGATCTACACGCTGCTGACGGTCGGTTTCTCAGGGATCTTGATGACGCTCGATTTCAAGCGCCCAAGCCCTGTCTTCCGCTGGGGTTCGATGATCGCCGGGGTGCTCGCCACCGCCAATGCGCTGTCGCTGCATGTGTTTGGCCTCAACCCCTATTTCAGCGGCGAAAACACCGGCGCCTGGCCTTTCTTCAACCTGCTGCTGCTCGGTTATCTCCTGCCAGGCCTCGCCTATGCGCTGGTCGCCTATTACGCCCGCGGGCGGCGGCCGATGCCTTACGTGATCATGCTGGCGCTGGCCGGCGCAGTGCTCGGCTTCCTGTGGGCGACGCTTTCGGTGCGGCGTTTCTGGCAGGGCCAGAACATCGCCGACTGGAAGGGGTTCATGGCCGCCGAGACCTATACCTATTCGGTGGTCTGGCTGCTGATCGGCGTGGCGCTGCTGGCGATCGGCTCGAAGCTCGACGCCAAGAGCCTGCGACTTGCCTCCGCCGGTCTCGTGCTCGTCGCCGTGGTAAAGGTGTTCCTGGTCGACATGTCGAACCTCGAAGGGATTCTTCGGGCGCTGTCGTTCATCGGGCTCGGCGCGGTGCTGATCGGGATCGGGCTTTTCTACCAGCGCATTCTGGTGAACAAGAGCGGTGAACCCGCCGCCATTGATTCCCAGGAACCCGTTTCGTGACCGTTTCGCTTGTCGCTTCCTTGGCCGCCGCCTTTTCGCCTTTCGAGGCGCTTGCCGAGGCCCTGATTCCGCATGCGACCGAGGGCGACGACGGCTCGCACGACATCGCCCATATCCTGCGTGTCTTCCGCAACGCGATGCGCATCCATGCCAAGGAAGGCGGCGACGGGCGAGTGCTTGCCGCCGCCGTGCTGCTGCATGACTGCGTTTCGGTGGAGAAGAACTCGCCGCTGCGGGCACAGGCCTCGCGGCTGGCGGCGGAGAAGGCCGCGACCGTCCTTGCCGATGTCGGCTGGCAGGAGGCAGATATCGTGGCCGTCGCGCATGCGGTGACGGCGCACAGCTTTTCGGCCAACATCGTGCCCGAGACGCTGGAGGCCAGGATATTGCAGGATGCGGACCGGCTGGATGCGATCGGCATGGTGGGGGCGGCGCGCTGCTTCTATATCGCCGGGCGGATGGGGTCCGGCCTCTACGACCCGGCCGATCCGCTCGCCAGACACCGCCCGCTCGACGACAAGGCGTTTGCGATCGACCATTTCGAGGTGAAACTGTTCAAGCTCGCCGACGGCTTCCAGACGGCGGCAGGGCGGGCTTTTGCCTCCGAGCGGCATGAGCGGCTGCGCCAGGTGCTCGACCTCTTCATCGACGAGATTTGAAGGAGACTTCCCATGCGGATCAGCGAACTCAACGTCTATCCCCTGAAGAGCGGCCGCGGCATCGCGCTTGACGAAGCGGAGATCACGGCCGCGGGCATTCCCGGCGACCGGGAGATGATGGTCGTCGATCCGACCGGCATGTTCATCACCCAGCGGGAACTGCAGCCGCTTGCCAGGCTCGAGGTCTACCCGGAAACCGATGCCATGCGCTTCGCGATGGAGGACAAAGGCGAGATCCGCGTCGCCCGGCCGCCGGTCGACCGGCGCATGGAGACCGTGGTGTGGAAATCCAGCGTCAATGCGGCGCTTGCCGACGATGCGGCCAATGCGGTGCTGTCGGAATGGCTCGGCCGCGACATCCGGCTGGTGTTTTTCGACGAGCAGGCCCGGCGCGTTGCAAGCCCGGAATGGGCGGGCGACAACTCGCCGGTGACCTTTGCGGATGGCTATCAGGTGCTGGTGACCACGACCGGATCGCTTGCCGCGCTCAATGCGAACATGGCGGCCAAGGGCGAAGGCGCGGTCGGCATGGAGCGGTTCCGGCCGAATATCGTGCTCGACCACGACGAACCCTGGGCCGAGGACGGCTGGACCGGCATCGAGATCGCCGGCATCCGCTTCGATTTCGTCAAGCCCTGCGCCCGCTGCATCATGACCACGCAGGACCAGCAGACCGGCTCGCGCGACGTGCCGGACCCGATCCCCGCCATGGGCCGCATCCGCATGTCCGCCGACCGGCGCGTGCCCGGACCGCTGTTCGGCTGGAACGCCGTGCCGCGCGGCACCGGGCGGATCAGGATCGGCGACGTGGCGACGGTGGTTGGCGAACGGGCGGAGGCCTGGGCGATCAAGCGGCGGGCTTGAGGGGCTGACGGAAACTGGTCGCGGCGAAGGCTCTGGAGATGATTGCCGGGGTAGCCCCTCATCCGCCTGCCGGCACCTTCTCCCCGCGCGCGGGGAGAAGGACGTATGCTGCACCGTCGCTACTCCCCCCTCGCCCCGCGTGCGGGGGTCCGGAGGACGGGTCGAGACCCGTGGCTCGACCCCGTTGGTCGCCGAGCGTAGCGGAGGCGGGGTGAGGGGCTGCTCCCCGCGGAAAATCATCAAAGAGATCACTCAGCAGGATTGAGCGCCCCTGCCCCCGGCACCGCCTGCCGATCCGGCCGGCTCAGCAATCCATAACCGGCGAGCATCGTGGTGAGCGCCAGCGCGCCGCCGGCCACCGCGACCCAGAAGCCGTTGGAGGTGCCGTAGGCGTCGATCGTCCAGCCGGCGAGCGAGGAGCCGGCGGCAAAGCCGATGCTCATGCCGGTCATGGCATAGGTGATGCCTTCCGTAACCTGCGAGGAAGGAACGATGCGTTCGATCAGGGTCATGGCGCTGATGAAGGTCGGCGAGATCGCCGCACCGGCAAGGAAGATCACCGCCGTCAGCCCCCAGAGGCTGCCGACGAAAGGCATGGGCAGCGTGGTGACGGCGGCAACCAGGCTTGCAAACAGCAGCCGGCGGGCCAGCGACGACTTGAACTTGATGGCGCCGAAGACGATGCCGACCACGAAGGAGCCGGCGGCATAGGCAGACAGGATATAGCTGGCGGCACCCTTGCTGCCCATCGCTTCCGAGAAGGCGACGACCGAGACTTCCGCCGTGCCGAAAATGATGCCCATGCCGGCGCAGAGCACGACCAGGAACCACATGGCAGGCAGCCGCATGACCGAACCGCCGCCTTTCATCCGCTGCGGATCGACCTTCGGTTCGGTCGATTTCTGGACCACGAACAGTGCCGTGCCGACGGCGAGGAACGCGGCTGAAGCGAGCACGCCGGCTTCCGGGAAGAGCGCGACGCTGAGGCCGATGCCGAAGACCGGGCCGCAGATATAGACTAGCTCGTCGATGACAGATTCGAAGGCGAAGGCGGTGTGCAGTTCCGGCCGGTCGCGATAGATCTCCGACCAGCGGGCGCGCACCAGCGCCATCATGCTCGGCATCAGGCCCGCGACGAGGGCGAAGGCAAACAGCGTCCAGATCGGCCAGCGCATCCAGGCAGCGGCCGCAAGGCCGATCAGGGCGAAAAAGGTGACGAACGTCGTCGGCAGCAGCACGGCCGACTGCCCTTTCGCATCCACCCAGCGCGACACTTGCGGGGAGATGAAGGCGTTGGCGAGCGCAAACGTGGCCGAGACCGCGCCGGCCAGCCAATATTCACCATGCGTCTGGGACAGCATGGCGACGAGGCCGATCGTCGTCATCGGCAGCGGCAGCCGCGCCACGAAGGCAGCGGCGGAAAAACCTTTGGTACCCGGCCTTGCGAATATTTCGCGATAGGGATTGGGCATAACCTGCTCCTTGGGTTATTTTGAATGAGGACTTACATACGCCGCGTATGTGAGGTAAATAGCCGCATACGTTTCGTATGTCAATTAACATACGGAGCGTATGCGAATAATTTGGAGTCCGCATGGCTGAGAAGATGGCAGACAAGATCGTCACCGATATGGCTCCCGGCACGGGCCCGAGGAGCGCCGCCAGGCCGCGCAAGGAAATGATCGCCGAAACGAAGGCCAAGCTGATCGCCGCCGCAAGGCACGCCTTTGCGCGCCAGGGTTATGCCGAGGCCTCGATGGACGATTTCACCGCCGGCGCCGGGCTGACGCGCGGGGCGCTCTATCACCATTTCGGCGACAAGAAGGGCCTGCTGATGGCGGTGGTCATGCAGATCGACGCGGAAATATCAAACCGTCTCTGCGAGATCTCAAGCCGGGCCGACAATACCTGGCGCGGCTTCGTCGACGAATGCGTCGCCTATATCGAAATGTCGCTGGAGCCCGAAATCCAGCGGATCATGCTGCTCGACGGACCGGCGGTACTCGGCGATCCGTCGCAATGGCCGAGCCAGAGCGCCTGCATCCGCACCACCACCGCAAGTATCCAGAAACTGATCGACGAAGGCACGATCCGCCCCGTCGACGCCGAAGCCACCGCCCGCCTCGTCAACGGCGCGACCTTGAGCGCCGCACTCTGGATCGCTAGTGCCGAGGACCCGGAGGCGGTGTCGAAGAAGGCGGTGGAGGCGTTTCTGACGCTGGTTTCGGGGTTGTTGGTGGAGAGGTGAGTGGGGTACTGGGGCTTATCTTTGCGAACATTGTTTGTTGCGGCAGTTTCGCGTCCGCAAGGCTCGAATTTCACAATCGGACAGTCAAGACAAAGCCACCTTTCAGTGATCGAACCTTATCGGTCCGCTTAGGGCTGGAAGCGGAGGCGAAATATTTATCTCATACCGGTTCATCACTTTCCGAAGGGCTTCTCGCTAGGTTAGAACTGTACTGCACCAGACCAAGCACAATCAATCGATGACAGCTCGTGATTTATCAGAGCTGTGATCCAACCCAAGAATATTCGCATGCCGCTACATGCGCCGAAAGCGGTTGATACAAATCCATCAACTTGAAATCATCCTGCACGGCGGAAATCCTTATAGTTCTATTGAGATTCGTCGGTGAGCATTCCCCAGCGTCGCACGCGTTATAGTGCCTCGACAGCGCGTGATGAAGAACATCAACGAATTCTTTACTGCATACGATATCTGCTGCTGGGCGCGTTTGCATTATATTCGATACGACTGACACGACAGAAGCGTGGTTATTTAGTACCGTCTTCGACTTCGCAAACATGTATCTAACCGCCTCGCCGATATTGACTGCAAGGCTCTTGTAGTTGAGAAATCGGCCGTACTTCAAATCGTCAAAGTCAAGATTTGTGCCTTTATTATCATTGGAGTATATCCTTATTGCTCCAATACATGCCGACGCGCTGCATATCTTTGAGAATTCCAATGAAGACGTTGCATTGTCCAGTGGTTTCTTCAGAAATTCCGAGAGTATGCGTTGAAATATCCTGTTCTCAAGTAATTCCATCTCTATATCATATCGTTTTGTCACTAATAGAAGTACACCTCTCGTTAATCTCGTAGAAATGTTGTCGGTGTCTCGGTCGCGTATGAATATCGAACCTTCATCGATACCCTTCTGCGGATCCATCTTATATACGTCCATCAGTATTTCCTTGCCATCGCAACTAAGAATATTTGAGCGTGGCAAACCTAGTGCATTTGCGAAAACATCTACATCGGTATCTCCCTCAACGATCAGCAAAATTTCTTTCTTCGCGCTTCGCATTGCGAGCAGAGTCGCAGCTTTGCTAAGGGCGGTTAGGTGTTTATCTACGGAATTCATTCAAGTTAATCCGCCAAGTCTACAAGAAGGTGCTTGAAGCCTTGAAAAATCTGAGGTGAATGCGTGGCAATTATGCTTTGGAACGGATTAGCTGACTGTATCCGTCTGAGGTCCGACATAAACTCGAGCTGCCAAACAACGTGCAGAGAGATCTCAGGTTCATCAATGAGCACCAGAGATTCACTCGGAGTTTCGAAGATCAGTTTGAACAGCATGATGAATTCGTGCTTCTCCCCTGAACTTAAACCTTCCAACGTCAGCGGGATGCCATCTCGTGAAACTGACGCTCCTTGGTCGCGGCTAATCGAGAGCGCTTTTGGTTTAAGTTTGTTAGACATCAGTTCTCGAAAAACGGAAATTTTCGGGAAAATTTCGTCGTAAGTCCTCAGCTTTTTCTGGGAGTCTTCGACATATATTTGAAGTGCATCCACAACCTTGGGAAGCAAATCGTCATCTGTCGATATTAGATTGTCCGCTTGCTCAAAAAGTATGCCCGCCTCGGTAAGAGCGGCGCGTTGTTTTTCAATAGCTATCAGACTTCTTTTGAGGCCGTCCGCGTCGGGGCTAGTGCCTTCGCGAGCACGGGCTATTAGCCGGTTAGGGAAGGAGCGGTCTAATGTTTGCGATGTAGCTGCGTAGTCCGAATAATTCTTCTGCAGCAGCCTCGACAGATCGGCTGCCTGCCTGAGTATCTCCTCCTGAGGTGCAGTTTTCTCGCCGTCTTGAGGAGACGGCTTCGAATACAGCAAGCGCTGTGTTTCAATAAACACACATCCGATGGGGTTTACTCCTGGCCACACAGTGGAAGGTGCCGCCGCCATCAAAAGCTCTCTAACACTGGGGTCAGCTGCTATCTCATGATAGTATTTCGTCAACGCTTCGGCTGTGGGGATAATCTCCCCTTCACGCAGATCCCTGATCATTGTGGGAGACTCGGGAGATAAGAAGGGCACCCGCTCCAGTGCCCGCAAGAGTATACGGGGATTCAAATTCTCTAACTGCAGTGGGCTCTCAATGATTTCCTGTCCCGCAGAGTCATATCGCTTCAGGGAAACCCATGATGGGACACCATATGAGTCGCGGAGCCGAGGCCAGTCTGGGTCGAAACCAGCGGCCCTAGGACGGCGCCGAGCCTGGAAACGTGCTCGCTCGTCATCAAGGCTCCTGTCGAATTTCCATTTAGTTCCGTTCTGGAACGTAATTTCAAGCGTTGTGAAGGTATGCGACGCGGCCCGCCTTAAGTTCAAACTCACGCAATCCTTCAGGAGTGATAAGAGAGCGGTCTTGCCGTAACCATTAGGTGCGATAATGATGATTGTGTCCGCGTCTTCAGGAAACTTGACATCATAATCGAACACGCCCTGCAGACCTTCGACCGCAATTCGCTTAATCTTTTTCGCCAGGTTCAATTCGGCACCTCTAATAATGCTGCCAGCTCAGACTTTAGTACCTAAGGGAAGCTCTTACCTCGTTGGCTTTGAGAAACCGTAACGACTGATCGTGTTGCGTGCTCTCTCAGCCTCCATGGAAGGCAGCGTATCACACATTTACTACTTTGAAGTACACGTGCACCGTCTTTGAGCAGCAATCATGAGGCGTGCATCTTAGCGGCGTAGCCTCCGCTGAGCGTGCCGTGTTCGAGAAATTTTCGTCTCATCTCGACTCAGTATGGCACGAGCGTGCTGCAGTCCCGTGTCAGCGGGTGAGCTCCATATACAGGAAGGCCGCAGATACTCGTTCCTTATTCCATGCCGTATTATCCTATGCGATGCAAAGACATAGAAGGGGGACATTGTGTCTCCCTTGAAATCCCATGAAGCTCGGTTTCTAGGGCTTTTAAGCAATGGTGGGCGCTCCCTCCGGACCTACCAAGCAATTTCATATCGCTCTTAAAACAGGACATGGAGAACGTCCGCTACCGCCATCTTGGAAGCCAAAAGTCGACAGCCTGCTCCCGCCCCCAAAGCGGCCACTACGGCCACCCCACTCCCACTCCCCCGCCCCACGCATGGCAGCTATTCGCAAATTCACGTTGTCCGGCCCCTTGCCGAACGGTCACAACCGGGTCATCACCATACGCTGACTGATCCCCATGCGCCGGTCGGGTTTCCGGGCGGCACCCCGAAAGAGACTGCCTTCATGACCCCTCGGTCCACCGGCCTCATCTGCGCCATCGCGGCGGTGACGATCTTTTCGCTGCAGGACGGGATTTCCAAACATCTGGGCAGCGCCTATCCGCCGATCTTCATCACCATGATCCGCTACTGGGCGTTCGCGGGCTTCGCGTTTGCGTTGGCGAGCCGGTCGTCGGGCGGCGTGAAGGTTGCGGCGAGCGCCAACCGGCCCTGGCTGCAGGTTGCCCGCGGCGCGCTTCTGGCCGTCCAGATCGTCATCTCGATCTTCTCCTTTTCGCATGTCGGGCTGGCAGCCAGCCACACGATGTTTGCGGCGACGCCGCTGGTGGTCGCCTGTCTTTCGGTGCCGTTTCTCGGCGAAAAGGTCGGCTGGCGGCGGTGGACGGCGATCGGGGTCGGCTTTATCGGCATCCTTCTGATCGTCAACCCGCTCAACGCCACCTTCGATGCCAGGATCGTCATTCCGATGGTCGCGACGCTGATGTTCGGGCTCTATTCCGTCATGACCCGGCTTGCCAGCCGCAACGACACATCCGAAACGGCGTTTTTCTATACCGGCGTCGTCGGCGCGGTGACGATCACGTTCGTCGGTCCGTTCTACTGGACGCAGATCACGCCTGCCGACTGGCTGTGGATGGTGGTGCTCTGCATCACCGGCATGAGCGGGCATTACCTTCTCATCCGCGCCTTCAACCTGCTCGATGCGGTGGTCGTGCAGCCGATGACCTATATCCAGTCGGTGCTGGTCTGCCTGATCGGCGTCTTCGTGTTCGGCGAGGTGATGACCGCCAACATGATCCTCGGCGTCGCAATCGTCATCGGCGCCGGCATTTTTACCATCTGGCGCGAGGCCCGGCTCGGGCGCGCGACCCCGCCGGCGATCGATCCGCCGGGCACGCCGTAAGGGGCGTACCATCAATCCCGGTGATGGATTGATTGAGCAAAAGTTGTTTTAACACCGCAAGCGCGCGCGGTATGTTTTGCTCCTTGTGTTCGAGGAGGTCCGCATGCCCACGTCCGCATCGCCATCCGTGCGCCCCTCGGGGCGGAGGCCGGCTTCCATGCCCTGGCTGATCATCGTCGCCGGTGCCCTGATCGCCATGCTGACCTTCGGCCCGCGCTCGGCCATGGGCTTCTTCCAGCTGCCGATGCTCCACGATACCGGCTGGGACCGCTCCACCTTCGCGCTCGCCATGGCGATCCAGAACCTTGCCTGGGGGCTCGGCCAGCCATTGTTCGGGGCGCTTGCCGACAAATACGGCACCGGGCGGGTGCTGACCCTTTCCGGCCTGCTCTACGCCTGCGGCCTGATCCTGATGTCGACCGCCCATTCGGTCCCGGTGCTCTATGTCAGCGGCGGCGTGATGGTCGGGCTTGCGGTCGGCGCCGGCTCGTTCGGCACCATCCTGTCGGCCTTTGCCCGCAACGTAACGCCCGAACAGCGGTCGGTCGCCTTCGGCATCGGCACGGCTGCGGGTTCGGCCGGCATGTTCCTGTTTGCGCCATTGAGCCAGGCGCTGATCAGCACCTACGGCTGGTCGGACAGCCTCGTCTACATCGCCTTGCTGATGCTGCTGGTGCCGGTGCTTGCCTATCCCTTGCGCGGCAATTCCAGCTCCGGCACCCAGTCGCAGTCGGAGATCAAGCAGACCGTCGGCGAGGCGCTGCGCGAAGCCTTCGGCCACCAGAGCTATCTTCTGCTGACCTCCGGCTTTTTCGTCTGCGGTTTCCAGGTGGCGTTCATCACAGCGCATTTCCCGGCCTATCTCGGCGATATCGGCATCGCGCCCGCTTACGCGGTGATCGCCATGGCGCTGATCGGCTTCTTCAACATCATCGGCTCGTTCGGCGCGGGCATGATCGGCCAGCGTTATTCAAAACCCTATTTCCTCGCCTATATCTATATCGCCCGGTCGATCGCGGTCACCGCCTTCCTCCTCCTGCCGCAGACACCCGCCTCGGTGATCGTGTTTGCGATCGTCATGGGGCTTTTGTGGCTTTCCACCGTGCCACCGACCAACGGGCTCGTCGCCATCATGTTCGGTACGCGCCATCTCGGGCTCCTGGGAGGCATCGTTTTCCTGTCGCACCAGGTCGGCTCGTTCCTCGGCGTGTGGATGGGCGGTTATCTCTACGACCGGTTCGGCTCGTACGATCCGGTCTGGTGGCTCGGCGTGGCACTCGGCATCTTTGCCGCCGTCGTGCATTGGCCGATCCAGGAAAAGCCGGTCGACCGCGGCTTGTTGCGGCCGCAGCCGGCGGAGTAACGCGGCTTCTTGCAGACGGTCACCCGAGCGCCGGCACCCAAGGATGCCGGTGCTGGTCGTAGACGGCCTGCGAGGGTGCCGGGAAGCCGGGATCGGCGAACGAGCCGACACCGACCGCGATCAGATCCGGCCTGCGCTGCGGCTCCCAGAACACCGTCGATCCGCAATCCGGACAGAAATGCAGGTTGACCGCAAAGCCGCTGTCCCCCAGGCGGGCGTAGGCGGTGCTTCCCCCCTCGATGCGCACCTGGGCGCGGTCGAAGAAGGCGCCGATGCCATAGGTGCTGCCGGTCCGTTTCTGGCATTCGAGGCAATGGCAGAGCGAGACCTTGACCGGCTCTCCTTCGCAAATGGCCCGCAATTTGCCGCAGGCGCAGGTGGCTATCCGCTCCATGGGTTCCTCCTTCAGCTGGATTTCTCGTTCAACCGGCCTGGCGTTCCGTATCCTTCGAAAGCGCCTTCAGCGCCGCCTGGACGAAACCGTCACGGGCGGCGTTTTCCGTCAGGCCGCGGGGTTCGTAGACGTGGCGATGCAGGAAATAACCGGTGAGCCGGAAGGCCTCCGCCATGCTGTCGCGGTCGGCGGCCGAAGCGGCGCCTTCGCTCAAGAACCCCGGCAGTGCCAGCATCCGGTCGGCATAGGGCATGCCTGCCTCGCGGGAAACGGCGCGGCCGGTTTTCGGCGAGACGTAAACGAGGTTTTCGCGTCCGCCGGTCGCCGCGCATTCGGTGAGGTCGAGGCCGAAACCAAGGTCGTTCAACACCGCGAGCTCGAAACGCACGAAAAGTTCGCCGGCATCGGAGGGGTCGTCGAAGGCATCGAGGATGATGTCCAGCGCTTCGAAGAGATGCGGATGCGGATCACGCTCCGGCAGCAGGCGCAGCAGCGCGCCCATGGCCTGGACGCCGTAGACCGCGGTCGCCGTCTCCATCAGCTTGGCGGCGCGCAGGCGGATCGGTTCCAGCTTGAACTCGCCGAGATGTTCGTCGAGCCGCGCGCGCCAGACGGCTTCCACCCGGTTTCCGGCCTGCAGCACCGGTTGCATCGCCCGCGAGCGGCCGGAGCGGACGAGGCCGAGATGCCGGCCGCGGTCACGGGTCATCAGCTCGGCGATGACGCTCGTCTCGCCGTGGCGCTTGACGCCTATGATGATCGCTTCGTCCTGCCACTGCATGTATCTGTTCAAGATCCTTCCGAGCCGATTCAACAATAGAGCATAAGTCCTTCGGACTGAATCGGTTTCTGCTTTCCCCGGTCGACGGCAAAGATGCAGGTGTCCATGGGCTTGCCTGGAACAAATCGGCCTCCATTTGGATTCCTGTGCGAAATTCGCACGTCAAATACGACCTTTGGGAGTCTCCATGAAACACGCCCTTTTTGCCGCCCTCCTGGCCGCCTCGCCTGTCGCCCTTGTCGCTCCCTCGCCCGCTGCGGCGCAATCGCCACAGCTCGAACAGGCCTGCATCTCGGTCGCCAAGAATTTCCTGCTGGTGCCCTCGCTGAAGACGGGTATCGTCCAGTCCTTTCCGGAACTGGACCCGCCGGGCGCGCGGCTGACCTATTCCACCCGCGAGGAGCCCAAGCCGACCGATTTCAGCAACGAGATCGAATGCGAGTTCGACAAGGGGCAGCCGCCCTTCCGCTTGCAGCGCTTCTGCATTTCCGACACCTGCTACGGCCCCAACGAACAGGACCAGGACCGTCGCCGCCGTTACCTGGAGGTCAGGGCGCTGATGGACCGGCAGAAGTGAGGCGGGGAACCTATTTGCCGAGCACGTTGAGCGCCGACGTGAGATAGCGCGCGGCGAGCATCTGGCGGCGTTTGGTGGCAAGCCAGAGAGCGGCGCGGCAATGGTGCTCCAGCGGATCGGTCGCCGCAGCCACCGTGGGCTGGATCATCACGGTGCCTGAATAGATATACGGGACACCCTCGGCATCGCGCAGACACCGACCATTCGCCGCGACGTCGATCCGGCGCCCGTCCGGATGGGTGACGCGGTAGTTTTCCTGGTATGCGAATCCTGTGACGATCGCATCGTGGATCGCCTTTGCGACCCGCTGCCTATCGCCCTCGTTGATGTAGCGGATGACCCTCTCGATCGGGGCGCCGGCAGCCAGTTCCTGATCCGAAACGCCGAATATGGAGGCAATCACCTGATCGCCATACACCTTGTTTTCCGGCACGATCCAACTGTAGAAGCCGACGGAATTCGGATCATCCGAGCCCGTGCCTTCATCTGCTGATCCGCCATCCGACATTCATGACTCTCCGCGCCATTTTGCCGATAAATTGGATCTTCGGCTCAACGTTAGCAAGTCATTATAATGATGGATAAAAATCGCTAACGAGATACTCCGTCCGTGGGTATCGCTCGCGGCGGTTGACGCCGCCACGTGGCGGCGCTGGCGGATGTGGCAGCGTTGGTTCAAGACTTCGGGAATTCCAGGCCCATCTCGCGAAAACGCTCGGGATCGTCGCCCCAGTTCTCGCGGACCTTGACGAACAGGAAGAGGTGGACCGGCTGTTCGAGGATTTCGGAGAGTTCCTTGCGGGACGCGGTGGAGATTGCCTTGATGGCGTCGCCGTTCTTGCCGAGCGCGATCTTCTTCTGGCTGTCGCGCTCCACGTAGATGACCTGTTCGATGCGCACCGAACCGTCCTTGCGCTCCTCCCATTTCTCCGTTTCGACATGGCTGGCGTAAGGGAGTTCCTGGTGGAGGCGCAGGAAGAGCTTTTCTCGGGTGATCTCGGCGGCCAGCTGGCGCATCGGCAGGTCGGAGATCTGGTCTTCAGGGTAATACCAGGGGCCTTCCGGCAAGGTTTTGGCAAGGTAGTCCATCAGGTCGTCGCAGCCGGAGCCTGTCGTTGCCGAGACCATGAAGGTGCGCTCGAATGGCACGGCTTCGTTGGCGGCGGCGGCGAGCTTCAGCAGGTCCTCGTGGCGGACGCGGTCGATCTTGTTCAAGACCAGGATTTTCGGCTGATGGACTTCCTTCAAGCCTTCGAGGATTGCCTCGGCGTCGCCGCGGATGCCGCGTTCGCTGTCGATCAGGAGAAGGATCAGGTCGGCATCCTTGGCCCCGCCCCAGGCAGAGGTCACCATGGCGCGGTCGAGCCTACGGCGCGGCTTGAAGATGCCGGGCGTGTCCATGAAGACGATCTGGGCGTTGTCGTGGATGGCGATGCCGCGCACGATGGCGCGCGTCGTCTGCACCTTGTGGCTGACGATCGAGACCTTCGCGCCGACGAGCCGGTTGAGAAGCGTCGATTTGCCGGCATTGGTGGGGCCRATCAGCGCCACGAAGCCGGAATGGGTCGGGCCACCAGCCTGGGTTTGGCCGGCTTCGTTCTCTTCACCGGGAATGTTGTCGTTTTCGGTCATAGTGTCCAATTCATTGTTCGGCAGCGGGTTTCTGCCACACGCCTTCGCGCTCGAGCATCTTTGTCGCGGCCACCTGTTCGGCGGCGCGCTTGGAACGGTCCACGCCGGTTTCCGGCGCCACGCCGGTTACCTCGACGGTTACCGTGAAACGGGGATCATGATCCGGTCCGGAGCGTTCGTCGACCCTGTAGGCGGGCGTCAGGCCGAATTTCGCATGCGCCCATTCCTGCAACTCGGTCTTGGCATCGCGCCGCGCGCCGTCGGCGCGGGTGGCGCGGGCTTCCCAATACCTGATGATGAAACCGCGGGCAGCTTCCAGCCCGCCATCCAGATAGAGCGCGGCGATCAGGCTTTCGACCACGTCGGCGCGCACATTCATCATCCGCTTGCCGGTCAGCTTCTTGACGTCGGCGCCGGTACGGATGAACCGGTGCAGTTCCAGTTCGTCGGCAACAACGGCGCAGCTATCGGCGCTGACAAGCTGGTTCAGACGCACGGAAAGCTCGCCTTCGGCGGCAGTGCGGAACGTTTTGAACAGCAGTTCGGCGACGCAGAGACCGAGCACGCGGTCGCCCAGGAATTCCAGCCGCTCGTAATTGGCACTCTTGGCCGACCCGGTGCTCGCATGGGTGAGCGCCCGGTCGAGCCATTGCTTGTCGGCGAATTCATGACCTATGGCTTTTTCAAGCTGGCCGCGTTCCTCCGCCGAAAGCGTCTTTGACTTCATCACCGGACGACCTTGAAAATCCGATCCCAGCGCATGTTCGTCGGCCATTTCCAGATCTCGCGGAACGAGGTGTCGTTGCCGAGCGAGAAGAAGATGACGCTGGCGCGGCCGACCAGATTCTCGGCGGGCACGTAACCGACGTCGAAACGGCTATCGAGCGAGTTGTCGCGGTTGTCGCCCATGAAGAAATAATGATCCGCCGGAACCACGAATTCCTGGGTGTTGTCGCCGCGCGAAACCGGCGAATGGTCGAGCGTGTCATAGGTGACACCGTTGTCGAGCGTTTCGCGGAAAACCGGCACGTCGGTGCCCGGATCGAGGCTGTAATCGGAGGTAAAGGCGCCGTCGCCCTGTTTGGGGACCGGCTTGCCGTTGACGAACAGCACGCCGTTGGTGACCTGGACGCGGTCGCCCGGCAGGCCGATCAGGCGCTTGATATAGTCGACATCCGGATGGCTCGGCAGGCGGAAAACGATGACGTCGCCACGCTTCGGCTGGTTGAATTCCAGGATACGGCCGGAGAACAGGTCGGGCGAGAACGGCAGCGAATATTTCGAATAACCGTAGGCGAACTTGTTGACGAAGATATAGTCGCCGACGAGCAGGGTCGGCATCATCGAGCCGGACGGGATGGTGAAGGGCTGGAAGAGTACGGTGCGGATCACCATCGCCAGCAGCAGAGCCTGGATGATGACCTTGATGTTTTCCCAGAGGCTGTTCTGCGACTTCGTCTCGGCTTTGTCGGACACGTTTGACGTCTTTCTGTTCGGCGCGGCTGTTGCCAGCGGTTTTGCGTTCTCTAAACCCTTCGCAAAGCGGCGGCAATGGTCGATTAGGCTGCGAGGCGCGCTTCGATCACCACAAAGGCTTGCGCATAAGGGTATTCGTCGGTGATCGTGATGTGAATAACCGCTTCGTGACCCGCCGGCATCATGCTCGCGAGACGTTCGGCGGCGCCATTGGTGAGCACCATGGTCGGCCGTCCGCCGGGCAGGTTGACGACGCCCATGTCCTTCCAGAACACGCCGTGGGCAATGCCGGTGCCGAGCGCCTTGGAGCAGGCTTCCTTGGCGGCGAAACGTTTGGCATAGGAGGCGGCGCGGTTCTGGCGGCGATCGGATTTCGCCCGCTCGATCTCGGTGAAACAGCGATGGGTGAAGCGCTCACCGAACCTCTCGATGGATTTTTCCACGCGTCTTATGTCGATGAGGTCACTGCCCATGCCGATGATCATGAAATCTTCCTCACGGCGCCAGGCCGGTTCTCGTCAGTCTTTATACTGACTTGAGGGCTCCGGCCCGTGCCGTCAAGCGTTCCAGCCGCCGGTTGCGGAAACTGCGCACGCCCAGATAGGTGACTGCGTAGAAAACCAGGCCGCACAGGATGCCCGGCGGCAGGGAGCCGATCAGCATCGGCTCGAGGATCGGCCGCCAGAGCTGCGAGAAATCGAGATGGTGGAACAGCCGGCCGAGATCGAGATGGTCATGGCCGGAGGCTTCGTTGCCGAGCAGGGTCTCGCCGATCTTCCAGGTGAGCGGCCAGATGATCGGACAGGTGACGGGATTGGCAAACGTGGTGCCGAGGGCTGCGGCGATCATGCTGCCGCCGAAGAGATAAGCGAGCGGGATGGCAAACAGGATGTGGAGGCCGAGGAAGGGCGTCCAGGCGCTGACCACGCCGATCGCGAGGCCTGCCGCGACCGCGTGCGGCGAGCCGCCGATGCGCATGACCTTCAGGCGATAATAATCGAGGACGCGGCGAAAGCCCTTGGGAGGCAGGACGGCACGGCGCAGTCTTTCACGAAATGCAAGCGGTGTACGGCGGCGAAACGGCATAGGGGCGCATCTGGTTCGGCAGCGGGATATTCATCCGTCGGCTGCGGGAATCTTCGATCGAACAGGCTTTAGCCCAAGCCGAAGATGATGGCGAAAATTTGCCCGTCTCGCATGAGACAAGGTTTTCGCGGAGGTGATCAGGCCTTCGGCCGCATCGAGGCGGCACGGGAAGACCCACATCTGCCGCGCGGCGATATTCCGCGCGAACGGGTGGCTGATCGGAACGTGTCGCTTAGAAGGACGACTTGCGGAACATGCCGCGGTCGACCTGGCGCATGCGGAATTCAAGGTCGATCCGGTCCTTGGATTCGTTCAGATAGGCGACTTCACGGTCCTGGGTGGAGGGTACGCGGAAAGCGCGAGCGAACTTGCGTACTGAGTCAAACATGATGTTTTCTTTCTCTCTTATATTGCACCGCACCAATATATGACGCGGCATCGCACTTTACCAACGCCGCAACTGCTGGTCAGCCCTGCGTGGGAAGCATGGCGGGTTAATCCGGATGCGCAGGAAATAGGCGTCTGGAAGAAGCCGCCGGGAGCCGGGCTTCATCATCTAGCGTGAATCGAGAAAGCTCTATCGGCGTATTGGTGTCTTTTCCAGGCTGCTTTTCCTTGGCTAAATCACCTTCGGGATCGTCGGGCGTGACGGCCCGCAGAAATCAGGGAGGATGCCATGACTGATCAGAAGGTTTCGGTGAAGGAGATACGCCAGAACGAGAACCGCTTCCTGAGCTCCGATATCTTCGAATCGGGGCACTATGTCTTCCCGCGCCGCAACGGCGAAGGCGTTCTCCGGGAGGAGGCCCGCGACGTTCCGGTCTATCATCGCTGCGACGTACTGGTCGTGGGCGGCGGACCATCCGGAACCGCCGCAGCGCTCGCCGCTGCGCGAACCGGGGCAGAGGTCGTGGTGCTGGAGCGCTATAACCATCTCGGCGGGCTTTCCACCGGAGGCGTGGTGATCTGGATCGACCGGATGACCGACTGGGAGGGACGCCAGGTCATTCGCGGCTTTGCCGAGGAGGTTCTCGGTCGCCTTCCCCCTGAAGCCGTCGCCGGGCCGGACAGGAGCCTGTGGGGGCAGCGGGACGCGGATCTCGCAAAATACTGGCGGCTGCGCACCTCCGCCTTTCATGGGATCGTTACCTGGGCGCCCACGATCGACCCTGAAAGACTGAAGCTGATCTCGCAGGAAATGCTGATCGAGGCGGGCGTGCGGATCGTCTTCCATTCCTGGGCAGCGACGCCGGTGGTCGAGGACGGCGCGGTAAAAGGCGTCATCTTCGAAAGCAAGGAGGGGCGCCAGGGGATCATGGCCAAGGTCGTGGTCGATTGCACCGGCGACGRCGACGTTTTTGCGCGCGCAGGAGCGAGTTTCGAGGCCGATATCGAGGAGGGCGACGTGCATCACTCGATGAATACCGGCTTCATGCTGGGCGGCGTGGACATGGAAACATGGCTGACATTCCGTGCCACCCAGGAACAGGCCTTTGCCGACTTCAACACGCTCGGGCGCGACGAGCTCGGCTTCTTCCAGACGCCCTATGTTTCCTGGCGCAACGACATCGCGCTGTTCCTCGGGCCGCGGCAATCGGGGCTTTCGGCGCTCAATGTCGACGACATGACCGAGGTCGAAATCCGCTCGCACCGGTTCATGCTGTCGCATTGCGAATTCTTCAGGAAACATGCGCCGGGTTTCAAGGACGCTTATATGCTGCTCAGCGCGCCGCAGCTCGGCGTCCGGCACACGCGGCGTCTGGCCGGCGCCGGCCGGGTCGAGCGCAGCCAGTGGCCGATCGGCGCCGTTCTGCCGGATGAAATCGGCGTCAGTCCCTCGGTCTCGCCGAAGTTTCCGGTGATCTCAGTACCCTACGGAGCGCTGGTGCCGGCAAGGCTGGACGGACTATTGGCCGCCGGGCGGCATATCTCCTGCGATGCCAATAGCCACGGTTTCATGCGCGAAATTCCGCAATGCTGGCTGACCGGACAGGCAGCGGGTGCCGCGGCGGGCATTGCGGCCAACCGTGGCGTGACACCGCGGAATGTGGACATTGCCGAGCTGCAGTCGACGTTGCGGGCTCAAGGCGCCTTCGTGCGGGATGCGAGCGAGGCGGCTGCGGCGGTGAGCCAGGCAGAGACGGTGCAGGGCTGATCTCAGGTGAGTTCCTGGGCCAGCCCGATCAGAAGCCCTCCGGGCCCACGGATATAGCAGAGCCGATACACGTCTTGATAGTCGACGACCTCGCCTACGAGCTCAGCGCCGCGCGCGCGGAGCCTTTCAAGCGTCTCGCCGATGTCATCCACGGTGAACATGACGCGGAGGTAGCCGAGTGCGTTGACCGGGGCGTTCCGGTGATCTTCGACGACCGGCGGCGTGAGGAAGCGGGAGAGCTCGAGCCGGCTGTGGCCATCCGGTGTGCGCATCATGGCAATCTCGACGTGCTGATTGCCCAGCCCGGTGACGCGCCCGGCCCATTCTCCCTCGATCGTCGCCCGCCCTTCGAGCTCAAGGCCGAGCTCGCGAAAGAAATCAATCGTCACGCCGAGGTCTTCGACGACGATCCCTACGTTGTCCATCCGCTTGAGCGCCATGTTTCCAATCTCCAATGTGTCGGTTCACTCTACAAGGTGTTCGCCTCGTCTGACAAAAGACGTTCGGGGCACACCAATACCGACAGCCATCCGCGCTGAATCGGCCGTTTCCACATCAGAAGCTTGAATGAGGGGCCGCCTCGAACCTACGGCCCCTTTTCAAACGGTCTCTCAGTCATACACCCGCTTGACGTTCGCCACGCAGTCGAGATCCTTCAGCTGGCTCAACAGCTGGTTCAGCTGGCGCAGGTCCCAGACCTCGACTTCCATGGTGATCTCGGAGAAGTCGGCGGCGCGGTTGCTGCCCATGGTCAGAGTGCGGATGTTGACGTCGAGATGAGCGATCGTCTGGGTGACGGTTGCGAGCGTGCCGGGCTCGTTCAGCGTGTTGACCTCGATGCGGGCGAGGAAGCGGGACTTGTTGGCCTCGTCGAGATCCCAGCGCACGTCGATCCAGCTTTCCGGCTGATCGTCGAACCGCTGCAGGGCGGACGCCTGGATCGGGTAAATGGTGATGCCCTTGTTCTTTTCCATGATGCCGACGATGCGGTCGCCGGGCACGGCGCCGCTCGGCGCGAAGCGTACCTGCAGATTGCCCGAAAGGCCGCGGATCGGCAGCGGATCGGGGCCTGCTTCCAGCTCCTCCGGCGAGACGCGCCGCTGGTTCGGCAGCTTGAAGATCATGCCCGAGGCGCTGCGCATGTTGAACCAGCCGTCGTCGGCGACCGGCTTCACGGTGACGCGCTCGTCCTTGTAATCCGGGAAGACGGCGCGCAGCACGTCGAGCGACGAGAGTTCGCCGCGTCCGACCGCGGCGATCGCATCCTCGACATCCTTGTGGGCCAGTCGATGCAGCGCCGGCTTGAGCGTTTCGCGGGTGAAAACCTTGCCGGCGCGCTCGAAGGTGCGCTCCAGGATCCGGTGGCCGAGACCGGCATATTGCTTTCGGATCGCCATGCGGGTGGCGCGGCGGATCGCCGAGCGCGCCTTGCCAGTGACGACGATCTCCTCCCAGGCAGCGGGCGGCACCTGCACGCCGGAACGGATGATCTCCACCTCGTCGCCGTTGTTGAGCCTCGTCACCAGCGGCATGATCCGGCCGTTGATCTTGGCGCCGACCGTGGTGTTGCCGATATTGGTGTGGACCGCGTAGGCGAAGTCGATCGGCGTGGCGCCGCGCGGCAACGCAATCAGCTTGCCCTTTGGCGTGAAACAGAAGACCTGGTCCTGGAACAGTTCGAGCTTGGTATGCTCCAGGAACTCTTCCGGATTGTCGCCCTCGGCCAATGACTCGATGGTGTGCCGCAGCCAGGAATAGGCGTTGGATTCCTTCGGCAGCAGCTCTCCGCCCCTGCCGTCCTTGTAGAGCGCATGCGCGGCGATCCCGTATTCCGCGATTTCCTGCATCAGCTGGGTGCGGATCTGCAGCTCGATGCGCTGGCGGGAGGGGCCGACGATGGTGGTGTGGATCGAGCGGTAGTCGTTCTGCTTCGGGTTGGAGATATAATCCTTGAAGCGGCCGGGCACGACACGCCAGCGCGTATGGACAATGCCGAGCGCGCGGTAACAGGATGGAATGTCGCCGACCACGATGCGGAAACCGTAGACGTCCGAAAGCTGCTCGAAGGAGAGCGACTTCGACTGCATCTTGCGAAACACCGAATAAGGCTTCTTCTGGCGACCCTTGACGAAGGCATCCTTGAGGCCGTTGGCGATCAGCAGCTCGCGCAGTTCGTCCTCGATCTTCTTGATCAGGCCCTCGTTGCGGGCTTCGAGATCGGCGAGCCGGCCGGTGACGGTGTCGTAGGCTTCGGGATTCATGTAGCGGAAGGACAGTTCCTCCAGCTCGTCGCGCATGTCCTGCATGCCCATGCGGCCGGCAAGCGGCGCATAGATGTCCATGGTCTCTTCGGAAATGCGCGCCTTCTGCTCGGCCTTCATGTGTTCCAGCGTGCGCATGTTGTGCAGCCGGTCGGCGAGCTTGACGAGAAGGACGCGCACGTCGTCGGAAATGGCAAGCAGCAGCTTGCGCAGGTTTTCCGCCTGCTTCGCCTTCTTGGAAACGAGGTCGAGGCGTTTCAGCTTGGTCAGCCCCTCGACCAGCCGGCCGATATCCTCGCCGAACAGTTCGTCGATCTCGGCGCGGGTGGCGGTGGTGTCCTCGATCGTGTCGTGCAGCAGCGCGACCGCGATGGTCGACTCGTCGAGATGCATGTCGGTGAGGATGGCTGCGACTTCAAGCGGGTGGGAAATATAGGGGTCGCCGCTGGCGCGCTTCTGCTGACCATGCTTCTGCATGGCGTAGACATAGGCTTTGTTGAGCAGAGCTTCGTTGGCTTCGGGTTTGTATTTCTGAACCCGCTCCACGAGCTCGTATTGCCGCATCATCCTGAAAAATGTCCTCGATACCGCTTCAGTGCCTGCGAATGGGCACCGGACGAAAAGAAAATGGCGCGCCAACCGGGAAGGTTGGCGCAGCCATCATAAAACATTCAAGCAGATTAGGGCGAGAGAATGAACGAAAACTTGCTAAGCAGGTGTTTCGCTTAGTAATCGTCGCTCTTTTCCGGCGGCACGAGGCCTTCGATGCCGGCGAGCAGTTCCTCTTCCGACATCTGGTCGAAGGTGACGGTCTCCGGAGCGTCGTCTTCCTCGTCGCGATCGGAGGCGACGGCAACGCCGCCGGCAGCAATCAGCGAAGCTGGATCGGGCTCGGGCTCGTCGACTTCGACATGCTTCTGCAGCGAATGGATAAGGTCTTCCTTGAGGTCGTCCGGCGAAAGCGTCTCGTCGGCGATTTCGCGAAGAGCGACGACAGGATTCTTGTCATTGTCGCGGTCGATGGTGATCGAAGCGCCCTGCGAGATCTGGCGGGCGCGGTGGCTCGCGAGCAGGACCAGTTCGAACCGGTTGTCGACTTTGTCAATGCAATCTTCTACTGTGACACGGGCCATTGCCTGTCCTTTGATCAGTGATTTTCGGAATTGATACGCCCGATACAGGCATTGCGCGGCAAATTCAAGTTTTTCCTGATAATTGACTTTCGACAAGTGAGGCCACGCCTTCTGGGGGTGCCGGCGAAATTCAACCCCAAGCTGCTTGGATTATTGCGAATCGTGCCATAAATGACAGTTATATGAATAGTTCGTAATGTAGTGGATTATTCCGGAGATTTGGCTCGGCTTATATTGACCAGGCCTCCACCTGCCAAGCAGGTTCATAAGAAAAGGGGATGGAGACCATATGTTTGACCCAAGGGAGAAGATTGCTCTCTTCATAGACGGCGCAAATCTTTACGCTGCTTCGAAAAGCCTCGGTTTCGACATCGATTACCGGAAATTGCTGAAGGCCTTTCAAAAGCGCGGTTATCTTCTTCGCGCCTATTATTACACCGCCCTGATTGAGGACCAGGAATATTCCTCCATCCGCCCGCTGATCGACTGGCTCGACTACAACGGATACAAGGTCGTCACCAAGCCGRCCAAGGAATTCACCGACTCGATGGGCCGCCGCAAGATCAAGGGGAACATGGACATCGAGCTTGCTATCGATGCCATGGAGCAGTCGGAAACCGTCGACCATCTCGTGCTGTTTTCAGGAGACGGCGACTTCACCACGCTCGTCGAAGCGTTGCAGCGCAAGGGCCGCAAGGTTTCCGTGGTTTCGACCATGGCGACCCAACCTCCGATGATCGCCGACGACCTGCGCCGGCAGGCCGACCATTTCATCGACCTGGTGTCGCTGAAGGCCGAAGTCGGCCGCGATCCGTCCGAACGCCCGGCCCGTCCGGCGGAATCGACCGAAGCCGCCGATCTCTGATCCGGCCCTTTGCCCGGATCGCTATCCGGCATATCAAAAGAAGAATAGGCGCCCGTTTTTCGGCGGCGCCTTTTTTCGTTCTGGGCTAGAAAGGCTTCATGCTTTTCGAACGCCCTTCCGACGATCTTCTTTACGATGCGCTGGTCGCCCGCGACGCCTCCTATGAAGGCTTTGCCTGGGCTGCGGTGAAGACGACCGGCATTTTCTGCCGCCTGACCTGCCCGGCCCGCAAGCCGAAGCGCGAAAACACCAGTTTCTTTGAGACGATCGCCGAATGCCTTGAGGCCGGCTTCAGACCCTGCAGCCGCTGCCGGCCGATGCTGAAACTCGGCGAGGCGGATCCGATGGTGACGCGCTTGCTGACGGCGCTCGATACCGAACCTTTTCGCCGCTGGAGCGAGGATGATGTCATTTCCTTCGGCATTGATCCGTCGACCGCACGGCGTGCCTTCAAGCGGCAGTTCGGCATGAGTTTTCTCGAGATCGCCAGGCTCAGGCGTATGGGCAAGGCGGCAGAAACGCTGAGGCAAGGGGCGAGCGTTCTCGATGCGCAGCTTGATGCCGGTTACGAATCTGGCAGCGGCTTTCGCAGCGCCGTGACGAAACTGTTCGGTGCGGCCCCCGCCAACCTGCGTAACAAGGTGCTGCTAAGGGCCGACTGGATCGAGACGCCGATCGGACCGATGATGGCGATCGCCGACCAGCACTGCCTGCACCTCCTCGAATTCGCCGAGCGCAAGGCGCTGCCGGCGGAAATCAAGAAACTGCAAAAATTCACCGGCAGCGGCATCGTCATGGGACGCCATCCGCCGATCGATCAGATCGAGGCAGAGCTGAAGGCCTATTTCGCCGGCGAGGACCGGGGGTTCAAGACGCGGATTGCCGGGCACGGGTCGCCATTTCAACGGCAGGTCTGGGAGGCATTGCGGGCAATCCCGGCCGGCGTGTCCACGACCTATGGGGCGGTCGCTGCGGAACTCAACCTCCCCTCCTCCACCCGCGCGGTGGCGGGCGCCAACGGCGCCAACCAGATCGCCATCGTCATCCCCTGCCACCGGCTGATCGGCGCTGACGGCAGCCTCACCGGTTACGGCGGCGGGCTGTGGCGCAAGCGGTGGCTGCTGGAGCATGAGCGGCGGATGACGGTCAAGGACGGCGGTTAGGTTTACGCCCCGGCCGCGCCAGTCGTCAATCAACGCGATCCGGCGCTGACCAGTCAGTCGATGATCTTGTTGAGCCCCTCAGCTGTCAGGCGGGCGAGACCGGCCTTCATCTGCTCGACCTGTTCAGGTGAATGTCCATGCCATTCGGTCACTTCGCCGATGATCCGCAGCGGATCGCGCGATCGGTAAGACAAGGTCGGATTCCCGGGGAACTTCTTGTCCGTCAGATTGGGGTCATCGACGATCGGTCCGGTTGGCTCCACGACGTAAATGCGTTGTCGTTCGCCGCCGGCTGCAAGTTCCGCTCCCCAAATCGCGGCGTCCAAAGTCCCGGAGAAATAAACCCAGGATAGCGGGTCACCGGCGAAGTTTGATCGATGGCCGACATGGATCACATCACCGGCTTTCAAATCGGCCCGCGTTCCGTGGAAGAACGATTGAACGAACATCGTGGCACTGGCTGCCATATATGGGTGCTCCTTTTCTGCTTGAGTCGATTGCCGTCCGCCCCGGCGGGCTCGAAACTGGCCTGAGCCAAAGCGCTCAAACCGATGCCGGCTCGGACAGCTGAAGTCCTTCCGCCGAAGACCGCTTCGCCTTCCGCGCCCGAAACACCGCCTCGACAACCAGCGACAGCGGCAGGCCGATGAAGAACGGGATGAAGAAATAGATGACCCGGAAGGCGACCAGCGAGCCGATCGAGGCCTGGTCCCCCATAACGTGGCGAACAGTCGCTTCCAGCACGCCAAGACCGCCCGGGGCGTGGGTGATCAGTATCGCCAGGTTGGCGAGCACGAAGGCGGTCGCCGCCTTGAGATAGCTGACATCCGCCGTGGCGCCCATGACCTCGCGCAGGCAGGCGGAGACCATTGCGAAATTGATCGTGCCGATCACCACTTGGGCTATAGCGATCTTCAGCGTCGGCATCTCGAAGGTCCATGCGCGGATTTTGAGCGGCGTGCGGACGAAGGCGGCGAGCGCCAGGTAACCGGCTGTGGCGGCAAGGCAGGCAAAACCGATCGCGATGATCACGGTTTCGCTCAGGCCCAACACCGAAGCGGCATCCTTCGGATTGATGACCATAACGATGCCCGACAGCACCGTCATCCCGATACCGACGGTAACGCCCGACAGCAGAACGATCTTCGCCACGTCCTCGGTGCTCATGCCCCAATGGGCATAATAGCGATAGCGTAGCGCGCCGCTGCTCAAGCCGGAAAGACCGACGCTCTGGCCGATCGACAGCGCGATGAACGAGGCAAGGCCGATCTTCGGGTAGGCGAGGTCGTTCTTCACATAACGCACGCCGGCCCAATCGAAGCCCGAGAGGCAGAGATAGGAACCGAAGGCAAAAAGGAGTGCCATCAGGAGGTTGAAGGTGGGGATGGCGCGGACGGATTCGACGATGTCGGAGACCGAGTATTCGCGAAAGGTGTGATACAGGAGATAACCGGCGGCACTGACGCCGATCACCAGCATGCCATAGGTCAAGATTTTCTTTCGCATCATTGCCCCGTTGCCCATTGCCCGCTCGCGCTCAGAGATGAAAAACGAACGGGCGAAGGCGGATTTTGTTCCTAAGCCAAGATTTCACAGCCGCTCGATGATCCGGGAAAAGGCGGGATCGTCGGGATTATATCCGCGCGCAGGGCTGCGGAAGCCCGCCTCGGTCTCGGTCAGATCGCTGATGTCTTCGACATGAAACAGGCGCCACCCGGAACCCGTTCCGGCAATCTGCCAGGCGCTGAGAGCGAGCGCACCCTCGCCGACATAACCGAGGATATGCGGCCGCACCCTGCGCTTTACGTCCTTGTAGCGGAGTTCGATGATCCGCCGCCGCTCGATCGCATCGATGATGATATCCGGATAATTTGTCTTCCGCACGAGAACTCCCTGGTGTCTCCCTTAACGGCCGGGAGGCAGGGAAGTTCACGATCGATATACGGCGAAAATGGCTTCGGCGGGAGCTGCGCGGTTGATCAGTTCGACTTCAGAAGCCGCGACTTCTGGCGGTTCCAGTCGCGTTCCTTCTCGGTCTCGCGCTTGTCGTGCAGCTTTTTGCCCTTGGCGAGCGCGAGTTCAAGCTTGGCGCGGCCCTTTTCGTTGAAATAGATCTTCAACGGCACCAGCGTCATGCCCTCACGATTGATGCCGACGCGCAGGCGGTTGATCTCGCGCTTCGACAGGAGAAGCTTGCGGCGGCGGCGCGGTTCGTGATTGAAACGGTTGGCCTGCAGATATTCCGGCAGATGTGAATTGATCAGCCAAATTTCGTTACCCTCGTCCGATGCGTAGGATTCGGCAATGTTGGCCTTGCCTTCGCGCAACGCCTTGACCTCGGTCCCGGTCAGGACCAGGCCGGCCTCATAGGTATCCAGGATTTCATAGTTGTAGCGGGCCTTGCGGTTCTCCGCGACAATCTTGTTGACCGTGCGCTGGCTGCCTTTGGGGGCCATGGGATTAACTTCCGTTCCGCCCTTTTTATTCGAAAACAAATCCCCGCCCATGGGCGATGAGCGGGGTTCCTTCAGCTATGTAATGCGGCGGATGCCGAAAGTGAAGCGGCGAGCGCTGACGTCTCTCAGTTCAGCAGCCCGGCATGGCGCAGCGCGGAGTCGATCGCCGCCTCGGTTGCCGGCTCCAGCGTCGACACCAGCGGCGAGCGCACCGTGCGGTTCATGCCGCGGGTCCTGTGAAGGCCGTATTTGGCGCCGCAGAGGCCGGGTTCCAGGAAGATCGCCTTGTGCAGCGGCATCAGGCGGTCCTGGTATTCAAGCGCCTTGGCATAATCGCCGGCAAGCGTCGCTGCCTGGAATTCCGCACAGAGGCGCGGCGCGACATTGGCCGTCACTGAAATGCAGCCGACGCCGCCATGGGCATTGAAGCCGAGCGCTGTCGCATCCTCCCCCGAGAGCTGCACGAAATCATTGCCGCAGGTGATGCGCTGTTCCGAGACACGCTCGATCTTGCCGGTCGCATCCTTGACGCCGACGATATTCCGGTGCGCCTTCGCGAGTGCGCCCATCGTTTCCGGCGACATGTCGATAACCGAACGCGGCGGGATGTTGTAGATGATGATCGGCAGCTTGGTCGCTTGGGCGATCGCCGAGAAATGGGCGATCAGGCCCTTCTGGGTCGGCTTGTTGTAATAGGGCGTCACGACGAGGACGGCATCGGCGCCTGCCTTTTCGGCGTGCACGGCCAGCTCGACGGCTTCACGCGTGTTGTTGGAGCCGGCGCCGGCGATCACGGGAACCCGCTTTCTGGCCACTTCGATACAGAGTTCCACGACGCGCTTGTGCTCGTCATGGCTGAGCGTCGGCGATTCACCGGTGGTGCCGACCGGCACCAGTCCGCTGCTGCCTTCGACGATCTGCCAATCCACATGCGCGGCAAAAGCCTGCTCGTCCACTGCGCCATCGGCCGTGAACGGGGTAACCAGGGCGGGCATCGATCCCTTGAACATGCAATACTCCCAGTCGGCAACGTTCATTCTGCTGCCGCAATCCATGACTATGAGGGACGTTCAGGACATTTGGACGGGCAGCGACGCAGCCGATCTTTTCCAGAAAGCCTCTCAGGTCGCGCACCATAAAGCGGCGGGAAAGCGACGACAAGCGCAAGTGCCAGGGATTTCATATGGAATCTCATATAAGAAACCGCGCATTTTCATAAATGCGGTAAGCTTTCGTTAATGTGGCTGGCGGCTAATAAGGGGACGACATATTTTCGCGAGTTACCGGATGTACAGGCCTGTTCTGATCCTCGCAGCACTGGGGCTCGGCGCTGCGAGCATGCATGCATTTGCCGCATCGCTTCCCGAGGGCATGGCACCGCTGCCCTATGTGAAGCCCGAAAACCCGGTCGCGATCACCATGCCCGCCGCGATGCCCGCGCCTTTTGCAACTCCCGGGCCTGACGTGACGGGCACGATCCCGAGGACCGATCCGCTGGTGGTTGCTCCCCAGTTGAAAGCCGGGCTCGACGCGCTTGCAAGCAACGACATCGCCGCCGCCCTTGCCACACGGAACGGTCTCGCCGAAGGCTCGCTCGACCGCCATATCCTCACCTGGGCTATCGCCACATCCGGCGCGCCGGGCGTTCCCTCGGGCGAGATCGCGGCGGCGCAGACGGAACTGAAGGGCTGGCCGGGTCTGAAGGGCCTGCGCGCCAATTCCGAACGGGCGCTTTATCGGGAAAACCCGCCCGCCCCGACCGTGCTCGCTGCCTTCGGCGCGACCCGGCCGGAAACCACCGAGGGCACGATCATCCTCGCCCGCGCGCTTGTCGCCTCCGGCAAACAGGCGGAGGCCGCCCGTCCGCTGCGGCAGATCTGGCTCACCGACACACTCGACAAGCCGGCCGAGGACAAGATCCTCGCCGAGTTCTCAGCGCTTTTCACCGCCGCCGACCATAAGGCGCGCATGGACTTCCTGATGTACAAGGGGCGCGTGGCGCAGGCCAAGCGATTTGGCGATCTCGGCAAGGCGCAATCGCTCTACAAGGCCTGGGCTGCGGTCATCGGCAATGCCAAGAATGCAGAGGCGCTGCTCACCGGCGTCGACGGCTCGCTGAAGGACGATGCGGGTTATCTCTTCGCCCGCGTCGAATATCTGCGCCGCCAGGACAAATATCAGGATGCGGCGGACCTGCTCGAAAAGGCGCCGCGCGAGGCGGCAAAACTGGTCAACACGACGGAATGGTGGAACGAGCGGCGCATCGTGGCGCGCGGCCTTGCCGACCAGGGCGAGTTCAAGCTCGCCTACCGGACCGCGGCCAATTATGTCGCCGCCTCCTCCACCGATATCGTCGATGCGGAATTCCACGCGGGCTGGTATGCGCTGCGGGCGCTGCATGAACCGGCAACCGCCGAAAAGCACTTCCGCAAGATCCTCGATACTTCGAACAAGCCGCTATCCGCTTCGCGCGCCCTCTACTGGCTCGGCCGCGCCGCGGAAGACGGCGGTCCGGGCAGTGCCAAGGAGTTCTTCTCCAAGGCGGCGCATTTCTCCAGCACGTTCTACGGTCAGCTGGCCGCCGCGCGGCTGGACCTCAAGTCGCTCGACGTCACCTATCCGAACCCGAGCGGGGCTGACCGCCAGAATTTCGAAAGCCGCGAAGCCGTCCGGGCGATCGCCCGGCTCGAAGATGCCGGCCACGGCAAGCGCGCCGCAGTGCTCTATCGCGCGCTGGCGGAAGAAATGACCAGTCCCGGGGAACTGGCGATCCTCGCCGCCAGGGCAGAATCGGAAGACAATCATGCCCTGTCGCTGCAGATCGGCAAGACAGCCTTCAGCCGTGGCATCGATGTGGCCGCACTCGCCTTCCCGGTCGGCGTTATCCCGGCCGGCGCCGATATCGAAGGTTCCGGCAAGGCGCTCGCCTATGCGATCGCCCGGCAGGAAAGCGCCTTCAACCCGGGCGCGGTTTCACCCGCCAATGCCCGCGGCCTCTTACAGATCCTGCCGGGCACGGCGCAGGGCGTCGCCAAACGGCACGGCCTCACCTATGCGGCCGCGCGGCTGACCACGGATGCGGGCTACAACGCGACACTCGGCGCCCATTATCTCGGCGAACAGATCGATACGTTCGGCGGCTCCTACATCCTGACCTTCATCGCCTATAATGCCGGGCCGAAACGGGTGCCCGAATGGATCACCCGCTATGGCGACCCGCGCGGCAAGTCCCTCGATGAGGTGGTCGACTGGATCGAGCGCATCCCCTTCCCCGAAACCCGAAACTACGTGCAGCGGGTGATGGAGAACTATCAGGTCTACAAGACGAGGCTTGGACAGAAGGCGGATATCGAGGCGGATCTGCGGTTCGGGCGGCAGTAGCAGGCTGCGGCTTGGCCAAGGTTAATCTTCTTTTCTTTCGAGCAAGAGACGGTCGCGTCTTCCAAGACGGCGCCGGGGCTCATTGCGGCCCGCCATGCTGTTGAAGGTCGCAGTCCCCCAAAGCAAAAAAGCCCGGCACGAGGCCGGGCTTCTGAACTCAACGTGATCAAGTCAGATTAGAAGTCGCGCTGCAGGCGGACGAGACCCTGTACGAAACCATCATTGTCGCCAACTTTCTGATAGTTGACAGCAACCTTGGCAGCGAAGTTTTCAACGATCTGGTAGTTGACGGTTACGCCAGCGCCCCAAGCATCGTCGCCGAAGAAGTCGCCGTCTGCGTCAACTTGCGTGTTCCAGATGTACTGGGCTTCCGGAATGATCTCAAGCTTGTCGGTCGCCTTGAAGGAGTAGGCAGCGGCTACAGCTGCTTCACCAGCACCGGTATCGAGAACGCCGTAATAGGCGTTTTCACCCGACGACCAAACGCCGGAGAGGTAGAAGGTGCCCGGACCAACGGCCACCGAGCCGATAGCGCGGACAGCGCCGTTTTCGGCGCTGAAGTCATAAGAACCGAGCAGTTCGAGCTTGGCCGGGCCGATCGCCGCCTGGATGACAGCTTCGATACCGACATTCTGGCCGCCAGCGCCACGAGCGCGCGACAGTTCGTCAACCTGAATGCCGGCCGTGAAAGCGCTGCCGGTGTAGGTGTACGAAACGGACTCGAGACGGTTCGAACCGAGGTTGTCAAGTTCGCCCGGAAGGTCGTTGGCATCCCACCAGTTCAACCAGCGACCAACGCGGAAACCGCCAAGCTGGATATAGGCTTCGTTGATGTAAGTAGAGTTAGCCGTACCCGCTACGCCAGTGCCGTTCTGGTTATAAGGCGAATCCTGATTGGCTTCGAAACGAACCGAAGCAACGGACGTCAGCGTGCCAAGCTCAGTGTCCGACTTGGCAGTGAACTCGAGCTGAACGCGCGACCAAGAATCCCAATCGTAGTCGTTGAGGCCGTTTACGTCCTGGCCGAAATCAGTCTGGAAACGGACATAACCGCCGATCTTGAGGCAGGTTTCCGTGCCCGGGATGTAGAAGTAGCCGGTGCCGAACGCGTCGCAGACACGAACGTATTCCATGGGCTCCGGTTCGGCAGCGACGATGGCGTCGGCAGCCTGAGCGCCGGAGACTGCCGCGAGAGCCGCTGCAGAACCGAGAAGAAGGCTCTTAATGTTCATTCTTTTGACCTCCAGTCAATTTCTCTGAATGCTAGTTCGCGCCCGATCGCAAATTGATCAAACACGTAAAGGCCGCATAAGCAGCCCCATTCCCCAGTATCATCTCCCCATATGGAGGCCCTACATAGAGGCCAACCATTTATAGAAAACTCCCCCGGCGAACCGGGGGAGTTCCATTATAATTAGAACGTACGGTCGAGACGGACGAAGCCATCCCAGAACTCGTCCTGAACGGTCGGAACCTTGTTGTAGTTCGCAGTGATCTTGGCCGTGAAGCCCGGAACGATCGTGTAATCGACCGTCAGACCAGCGCGCCAGGAGGGGTCACCCGTGAACTCGCCGTCGGCATCAACTTCCGAGTTCCAGACGTAGGTACCGCCGGGGGTGATCGTCAGCTTGTCGGAGACCTTGAAGGCGTACGAAGCAGCGAGAGCCCATTCACCACGGGCGTAGTAGGCGTTGTCGAAGTTCGCATCACCCAGACCGCTCGACCAGATGGCGAGAGCCTGGAAAGTGCCCGGACCGACCGGAGCCGAGATGAGAGCGCGGACTGCGCCGTTTTCAGCACTGAAGTCATAAGCGCCGAGAAGGTCGAACGCTACAGAGCCGAACTTGGCAGTGACGATACCTTCGATACCGACGTTCTGGCCGCCGAGACCCCGAACACGCGAAAGCTCGTCAACCTGGACGCCAGCAGTGAAGGCGCTGCCCGTGTAGAAGTAGCCTACAGACTCCATACGGGTCTGGCCGGCGGAGTTCCAATCCGATTCGCCGTTGATACCCTTATCCCAAGGGTTGTAGAAACGACCGACCTTGAAGCCGCCGAGCTGGATGTAGGCTTCGTTGATGTAAGCCGAGTTAGCCTGACCCGTAACGCCGGTGCCGTTCTGGCCATAAGGAGAGTCCTGGTTAGCTTCAACGCGAAGCGAAGCAACCGAGGTCAACGTGCCGAGTTCCGTATCAGACTTTGCCGTGATGTCGAGCTGAACGCGCGACCAAGCATCCCAGTCCTGATCGTTCAGGCCGTTTACGTCCTGACCAGCATCAACCTGGAAACGGACATAACCACCGATCTTGAGGCAGGTTTCCGTGCCCGGGATGTAGAAGTAGCCGGTGCCGAAAGCGTCGCAAACGCGAACGTATTCCATGGGCTCCGGTTCAGCAGCTACGATGGCGTCAGCTGCCTGAGCGCCGGAGACTGCTGCGAGGGCAGCAGCGGAGCCGAGAAGAAGGCTCTTGATGTTCATTTTTGACCTCCAGTCAAAGTTTCGTATGGGTCTGGGTTCTTTTGGCTGAAGGACAGCGTTCCCTGCCCCATCCCCGTCGATTGCTAGAAGAAGGACGATCCACCGCCTCGCTTCCGGATTTGAAAATACAAGACGGGGAGGGTCATGCAATCTGGAACTTCAACCGGACGCCATTCCGGTACCCGCTTCCCAGAAGTCTGTTGCCGAAAGGACACAAAGCCGGGGACTGCCTTAGGTGGTATTTTACGCTTTGTTAAGAAAGGGCTTATCCGGCAGCCACTTAGCGCCGCAGAGAGGCCTCGGAAGGGAATCACCTCACCCGATCAGGCGGCGCAAGTGCACGGCCGTGCGAGCGGCTGGCAAAGGTCGATCAGAATGGGATTTGGATTCAGAATTGGGCGGGCGTTTCGAGCCTGGAATGGCGGAGAAGATGGGATTCGAACCCACGATACCCTCTCGGGTATACTCCCTTAGCAGGGGAGCGCCTTCGACCACTCGGCCACCTCTCCGGTCGGGCCTGATTATTGGGAAACGATATCGATGGCAAGGTCTTTTATGGAAATGTCATGCGATTCCCACCGGTCACGACACACGAATCGCAACAAGTGATTCCATTCTTGCCGCTTCGGTGATTCTCAGTAGCCCGAACGCTGCTTGCCGATCCCGCCACCGCGACCGTAGCGACCGGCAAGCGATCGCAACGCGCCGGAAAACTCGGTGACGTCGGCGCCGACCGCCACGAAGCTCGCGCCAAGATCGAGATAATGGCGGTTCAGGGATTCGCTGAAGGTGAGGATGCCGGCCGCCTTGCCGGACTTCACGATCGTGCCGATCGCCTTCTCGATCACTTCCTGGACCTCCGGCGCCTCCATGCGGCCGAGATAGCCCATGTCGGCGGAAAGGTCGGCCGGCCCGATGAACACGCCGTCGACGCCATCCACGGCTGCAATGTTCTCCAGGTCGCGGATCGCGGCCATGGTTTCGGCCTGGACGATCAGGCAGATTTCGTCGGCGGCCGTCTCGGCATAGTCGGGAATGGCGTTGAAGGCGGAGGCGCGGGCAACGGCGGCACCGACGCCGCGCACGCCGCGCGGCGGATAACGCACGGCGCGGACGAGTTCCCTCGCCTGCTCCGCCGAATCGACCATCGGCACCAAAAGCGTGCGGGCGCCGATGTCGAGCATCTGCTTGATGACCCAGGTCTCGCCGATCGGCGGTCGCACGACCACTTCCGAGGGCGAGGTGGCAAGCGCCTGCAATTGCGCCAGAATGCTGCGCAGGTCGTTCGGCCCGTGTTCGCCGTCGATCACCAGCCAGTCGAAACCGGCATGGCCGGCGATCTCGGCGGTCAGCGCCTCGCCCATGTTCAGCCAGAGGCCGATCTGCGGCAGGCGGGCCTTCAACGCCGCCTTGAAGTGATTCTTCGGAGACGGCATGGCGTTTCCCTTCAGGCGAGGAGCTGTTTCAGGTCGGCGGTGGGATCGGCGAGGATGGCGCGGCTCGGTTCGATGCCGGCGTCGAGCAGCTTCTTGCCGCTCACATAAGCCTTGGCATCGTTGATCGCGTCGACGGCAATGAACCGCCCCTCGCGGAAATACCAGATCGACAGGCTGCCCTCGCGGACGCCCTTGCGCACCAGCGTCTCGTCGTAACCGAGGTTGAAACCGGCGATCTGCAGCTTGACGTCGTATTGGTCGGACCAGAACCAGGGCTTTGCGTCGTAGGGCGCGGAGCCGCCGGCAAGGATCGCTGCGGCGGCTTCCGCCTGGTCGACGGCGTTCTGCACCGATTCGAGACGGATGCGCTTGCCCTTCCAGGGCAGCATGGCGCAGTCGCCCATGGCGAAAATCGAGGGATCGGAGGTGCGGGCGAATTCATCGACGATCACGCCGTTGCCGACTTCGAGGCCGCATTCCTGCGCCAGTTCGTCGTTCGGCTTGACGCCGATGCCTACGATGACGAAATCGACCTCGATCGTGCTGCCGTCGGAAAGCTCGGCGGCGCGCACGTGATTCCCTTCCGGACCGCCTCCGCCGATCAGCCGATGCAGGCCGGTCTTTTCGCGGATGACCACGCCGTGGCTGTCGTGGATGGTGCGCATCACGTCGGCGGTCTCTTTTGCAGCGACGCGCTGGAGGATGCGGTCGGCCATTTCGATCAGCGTCACTTCAAGGCCGAGATGGCGGGCGACGGCAGCGGCTTCGAGGCCGATATAACCGCCGCCTATAATAAGGAGCCGGCGGCCCGGCTTCATTTCGCCGGCTAGAAGATCGGCATCGCGCTTGTCGCGAACGGTGAAGACGCCGTCGAGATCGCCGCCGACACTTGCCGGCAGCGTGCGCGGTGTCGAGCCGGTGGCGAGCGCCAGGGTGTCGTATTCGATGACTGCGCCATCCTGCATGCGGACGGACTTTGCCTTGCGGTCGATCTCTTCGACATAAGTCGAGAGCAGAAGCTCGACGTCGTTCTCGGCAAACCAGCTTTCAGGCCGGAAGGTCAGCCGCTCGAATTCCATTTCACCGAGCAGATATTTCTTGGAGAGCGGCGGGCGCTGGTAGGGGATCACGTCTTCCGAACCGATGATCGTGATCGGCCGCGCATCCTTCAAGGCCCGGAGTTTTGCAGCAAGCGCGAAACCCGCCTGGCCCGCGCCAATTATCACCAACCTGCCCGTCACGTCTTGCTCCCCACGCCGATCATGGTTTCGTTGATAACACCACTCATCCGATCGCAAGGGGTATCCCCGCGACACCGGCCCGTCAACAACGCGACATGGCCGATTACAGGCTTTGAGTTCACAGCTGTCCCACACGAAAGGGAAAAACCGCCTCCGCGGCACTTAAACGCCGGATTTTTGGCGATATTCCCGCTATCCGTCGCATTTTACCATTCCGTTTCAGAATGTGTCAGCGGACGAGGAATATAGTCACATCCTAGGAGCGCAACAGGAGGGTGTCATGCCCTTGAACATGGACCACGACCCAAAAACAGACGGCTCACGCGAGCACGCTTTCGAGAAGTTCTCGATCGATCGGCCGGGCAAGATCATCTTCGTCGGGCATCATCTCAGCACCAAGACGAGTTTCCGCTGCCTGATCCGCAGCATCTCGCTTCACGGCGCGGAACTCGAGGTCAGCCCGCACCTGCCGGTGCCCAACAACTTCTTCCTCGAAATCCTCGGCATCCATGACGACATCGGCTGCACGGTGATCCGCCGCGAGGAAGAGAAGGTCACCGTCGGCTTCAACATGCTGATCGATGCCGAATTTCTGCATCACGTGATCCGGCTGAACTTCGAGACCAGCCACTGACCGGCTGATAGTCTCGCGACCGGAGGGCGTTCCTCTCCTGTCGCTTGTGGTTGCCGTTCGTCAGCCGCGACAAAAGCGGCACCGCCCACAGCAGCCCTCGCCATTCGGCGCCCTCCAGAGGATCAGCGAGCGGATCCCGCCGACCGTTCCGGCAGCGCCCGCCCTTCTCCTTGTTCCGTTGTTTCCAAAACCTCACCCGGTTGAGAAACATGGCAGTCACTCCATCTATGATGTGATGCCATCGAGCTAGTGGTTTGCGGCACGGCTTGTAGACGCGCCGGCGAACGCCGTTTTTCATCCATGAACGATGGGACGATCACCGGTGAAACAATAAGGTGTCTCGCATGACAGACGCGGGCTGGGATGATCTCAAACTGTTCCTACATGTGGCAAGCGAAGGTGCCTTGAGTGGCGCCGCCGCCCGCACGGGCCTCAGCGCGCCGACGATCGGCCGGCGGATGCTGACGCTCGAACGGACGACGGGCCGGACCCTTTTCGTGCGCAGCCAGCAGGGTTATCGGCTGGCGCCCGACGGAGAGACGCTGCTCGAACATGTCCGTGCCATGCAGAAGAYGGCCGACAGCATCGCCGACTGGAAGGCGCAGGCCTTCGCGCTGCCGATCGTCTCGATTGGCGCCGACGCCTGGCTTTCCGGTTTCGTCAGCGATCATACGTCCGAGATCAGGAGCAAGGAGGACCGGTTCCGGCTCTGCTGCAAGTCGCTGCACAAGGGGCTCGATTTCACCTATCGCGAGGCGGATGTCGGGATCGTCGGCCGAAGGCCCGAATCCGGCAATGTGGCGATCCGCCGATCGGTCGCTGTCGCACACTGTATATATAGAGCGTATAGCCTTGCCGAAGACGAGACCATGCCGTGGGTTTCGATCGGCACCGAAAGCTCCCATTCGCCGGCCGACAAATGGGTGTTTCAGCATCACGAAGCCGATATCCGCACCTGGACCAATTCGCCGGAACTGCTGCTGCGGCTGATTGCCGGCGGCAACGGGCGCGGCGTCCTGCCGTGCTTCATCGGCGATGAGGTCCCTGGCCTGGTGCGCGAGGGCGGCATCATCGAAGAACTCACCTATACGATGTGGATCGTCGCCAATGACGACGACCGGCACCGGCCGGAGGTGCGCCAGGTGATCGAAGGCCTTGGAGCGCTTTTCAAAGGCCACGAGAGAAGATTCATCGGCGAGAGGGCGCAATCGGCAGCAAGCAGACTTGCTTGCCGATGAATCGATCTTATTGTGTGCCGGTTTTAGAGAACCGGAACTGAAATCCATGCCTGCATTCTCGCGCTTCACACCGCTGATCAGCGCCCTTCCCGCCAGCGTCCCCTTCGTCGGCCCCGAAGCCATCGAGCGCAATCGCGGCCTCATGGTCAAGGCCCGCATCGGCGCCAATGAAAACGGTTTCGGACCGGCGCCTTCCGTCATCGAGGCGATCGGCGCAGCGGCCGCAAGCACCTGGAAATATGCGGATCCGGAAAATTTCGAGCTCAAGCAGGCGCTTGCGGCGCATCTGGGCTGTCAGGTCAACAATATTGCCGTCGGCGAAGGCATTGATAGCCTGCTCGGGCTGATCGTCCGGATGGTGATCGAGCCGGGCATGCCGGTCGTCACCTCCTTCGGTGCCTATCCGACCTTCAACTTCCATGTCGCAGGCCACGGCGGCCGGCTAGTGACGGTGCCTTATGTCGACGACCGCGAGCATCTCGATGGGCTGATGGAAGCCGTTCGCCGCGAAAACGCGCCGCTCGTCTATTTCGCCAATCCCGACAATCCGATGGGAAGCTGGTGGGATGCCGACAGCATCGTCGCTTTTGCCAAGGCGCTGCCGGAAACCTGTCTGATGATTCTCGACGAGGCCTATTGCGAGACAGGCCCGGCCGGCGCGACGCCCGATATCGCCGCCCTGATCGACCGGCCGAACATCATCCGCACTCGAACCTTCTCGAAGGCCTATGGCATGGCCGGCTCGCGGGTGGGTTATGCGATCTCGACGCCTGGCACGGCGGAGGCCTTCGACAAGATCCGCAATCATTTCGGCATGAACCGGATCGGCGTCGCCTCGGCGATCGCGGCACTCAAGGACCAGGCCTACCTCTCCCAGGTGATCGGGCAGATCAAGGCCTCGCGGGAACGGATCGCCGCCATCGCTGAAACCAATGGCCTGAAGCCGCTGGCGTCTGCCACCAATTTCGTGGCGATCGACTGCGGCCGCGACGGCGCCTATGCGCGCTCGATCGTCGATGGCCTGATGGAGCACGGGGTTTTCATCCGCATGCCGGGTGTCGCACCGCTCAATCGCTGCATCCGCGTGAGCACGGGACCGGAGCCGGATATGGCGTTGCTTGAAGAAGCGCTGCCGAAGGTGCTGAAGAGCTTATAGGCCAAAAGAAAATGACCGCGCCGGCCTTGTTCCTGTCGGTCGCGGTCTCAATTTCAGGCGTCGTCCCCGTCCAGACCCGACCGCCCTGTCTCCCGATCCCCTTTTGGGTTGATGTCTTTTGGATTGTTCTCCCGCCGGCCCTCTTGCGGGGCCGGTCAAATTCTTCGACCACAGCGCTCCCTCGAGGAGCTCAGTGCATGGTCATCCATTCGCGAGCGGCGCGAAGGGCTGCGGCCAGCTGCATCTTGCTCATCGTCTGCGCCAGGTCGGCGCGCAGTTCGGCGGCGCGGTCGGAGCCCTTGATCGCGGCGATGTTGAGCCATTTGTGGGCGGAAACGAGATCGACGTCGCAACCACGGCCGGTCGCATACATCAGACCCATTTCGCAGAAAGTGTCGGCGCGGGTTTCGCCACCCATGGTGGCCATTCCGGAATTGTTCATTTCAAAGCGTGCCATCGGTTTGATCCCTGTTAAAGCCTGTTGTTCGTCGTCTGCCCTGTTTTTGCCCTTTCGGGCTCCGTCCGGATCGCCGTCTTAAAGCGGCTGTTTCGATCCTTCCGGCCGGCGGTTTTTCCCGCTCGTTTGATGACTTCACTATGCGCCCAACCTTCCAAAAGACGCCTAAAAAGCATGATTAATTCAACGAAAACAAAGTACAAACGCTTGGTAAACTTGGCTTTTTGTTAAACATGGGATGCCTTGCATTTTAAGGAATTTGCGGAGATTTTTACGAAAAATTTAGAAACGGATTTAAACTGATCGCTAACTACGAATCCGGGTCGCATCGAGGATCTGTGGAAAACCTGGCCCCTCCCCGAGGCTGTAAATCCCCGTTTTCCAAGCCAACCCGATATTTACCTTTACGTACGGGTAAGATAAATTTCGAACCGGGTTCGCGCAAAGGGGTGCGAATTGGAGGAAACCGCGCCGTCTATCGCTTGAGAGGGTCTGACGGCGGAAGCAAAGGAGGAAACAATCATGATGCGCAGACTGATGCTTGCTGCCGCGCTGACACTTGCCGCAGCTGGGGCCCAGGCCGCCGAGCCGATCGAAGGCAATTGGAAAACCGCCAGCGGCGAGACCGCAGCGATCGGCAAATGCGACACCGCCTATTGCGTGACGCTGAAGACCGGCAAACATTCCGGCAAGCAGATCGGCAAGCTCTCCGGCAAGGACGGCGAATATAGCGGCGAGATCACCGACCCGGCGGACGATAAGACCTATAGCGGTTCCGGCTCGGTCAGCGGCAATTCGCTGAAGATGAGGGGGTGCGTCCTCGCGATCTTTTGCAAATCGCAAACCTGGACACGCCTCTAAGGTCGGCCCGCCCATATTCCTTATATAAGAAGTGCAGAAATGGTCGCGCCGACAAAGGCCGCGGCCATTTTTCGTCTCGCGACGTCAAGGACTGCCTGATTTTTTTGCTGCGCCGCACCAACAAAAGGCAGCATGATCACGGAAACGGCATCGGATTTGACCACCAAGTCCGGCGGATTTTTGGATGTCACAGTTTTGTGAAAAGCTTGAATAGGCCTTGAACGCAATTTACGCCGCACAAAAGTCCCAAAAAAGCCTTATTCGGCCAAAACACACACGCAGGCGATGCAAATTCTGTCCGACCTATCTATGGCATTGATATTAATCGATAATTATCTTACCAAATTGTAACTTAATCGGTTTATTTACGGCAATCTCAAAAAAATTAGCTTGCTTAGCACTTTTAACGTGCATTTTTAAAAGCCGATTTTGGCTGTCAACGTTTCGTTGACAACAGTCGCCAAAAGTGGGGCTTTCGGATCGAACCGATCGGTCCGATATCAGCATCGCAAACAGAAATTCACTCTGGTTCGACCCAAGACCGAACCGAACATACTCCAAGGATAAAGACAATGACCAAGATCACTTCCGCATTCGCCGCAGCCCTTATCGCTTCGGCTTCTTTCGCTTCCGTCGCCCTCGCTGAAGGCGACTATTATGAAGGCGCCTCCAAGGCCTCCGCGACTGTCGACCATGTTCAGACCGGCAGCATTGCGAAGGATCAACAGGCTGCCAACCAGATCCAGGCTCCGATCGGCCGCGGCGACTATTATGAAGGTGCAAACCGCCCGAACTAACCGCAGACGTTCAAAACACCGAAACAACAATCCGCAGGCCAGGTCGCAAACTCATGAGCCGCGGAACACTCTGAAG
>NZ_JBFTZM010000022.1:0-71515 GCF_056406795.1 Neorhizobium sp. P1_A6
CTCTTCTCCCCGGCGGGGAGAAGGTGGCCCGAAGGGTCGGATGAGGGGGTGCTCATCGAAGATGAGCCGCTGTCCATCAAGGATGCGGACGTGTTCACCGACAAACGCATCAGCTCACTCCACAATCTCCGCCGTCTCCAGCACGGCATGGAACAGCACATCCGCGCCGGCTGCCGCCCATTCCCTGGAAATCTCTTCCGCCTCGTTGTGCGAAAGCCCGCCGACGCAGGGGCACATGATCATCGTCGCGGGCGCCACCTTGGCGGCCCAGCACGCGTCGTGGCCGGCGCCGGAGATGATGTTCATATGGCTGTAGCCGAGCTTTTCTGCCGCTTCTCGGACACGGCCGACCAGGACCGGATCGAAGGTCACCGGATCGAAATGGCCGACCGCCTCGACCGAACAGCCGACGCCGAGCGGCTCGGAGATTTCAGTGGCCTGTTTCTCGATCGTCGCCCGCATGCGGTCGAGCTTTTCCTGGGACGGCGTGCGGATGTCGACGGTGAAGACCACCTTGCCCGGCAGCACGTTGCGGGAGTTGGGCGAGAAGAACACCTGGCCGACGCCGCCCACGGCGCCCGGCTGTTCGGACATCGCCACCGCCTGCACCATTTCGAGGATGCGGCCGAAGGCAAGGCCTGCGTTGACGCGCAGGTTCATCGGCGTCGAGCCGGTATGTGCTTCGCGACCGGTCAGTGTGAATTCCAGCCACCATAGGCCCTGACAGTGGGTGACGACGCCGATCTGCTTCTCCTCGGCCTCGAGGATCGGCCCCTGTTCAATATGATATTCGAAATAGGCATGCATCTTTCTGGCGCCGACCTCTTCTTCGCCGAGCCAGCCGATGCGCTTCAACTCGTCGCCGTAGGTCTTGCCGTCCGGATCCTTGCGGCCGTAGGCGTAATCGATCGAGTGAACGCCGGCAAAGACGCCCGACGCCAGCATGGCGGGGGCGAAACGCGCGCCTTCCTCGTTCGCCCAGTTGGTGACGACGATCGGATGTTTCGTCCTGATCCCGAGGTCATTCATGGTGCGGACCACTTCCAGCGCGCCGAGGACGCCGAGAACGCCGTCATATTTGCCGCCGGTCGGCTGGGTGTCGAGATGACTGCCGACATAGACCGGCAGGGCGTCCGGATCGGTTCCGGCGCGGGTGGCAAACATCGTGCCCATCCTGTCGACGCCGACCGTCATTCCTTCGGCCTCGCACCATGTCTTGAAGAGATGGCGGCCTTCGCCGTCCGCATCCGTCAGCGTCTGGCGATTGTTGCCACCGGCAATGCCGGGGCCGATCTTCGCCATGTCCATGAGCATGTCCCAGAGACGATCGCCGTTGATGCGCAAGTTCTCGCCGGGTGCTGCCACCATTTTTCAGTCCTCGCCTGTTTTCACGGCCACCCGTGCGGGCGGCATGCTTTTCGTTCCCATGGTCCTCCGCGCGCCCGCTTTGAAACGAGGCATGCGAAGATCGGCATTGCGTTTATTCTGCTTGTCGCCGATAATTTGACCGCTTGGTAAAACATTACTATTTCCGCCGCGCCACTCAAGACGAAAATCAAGAAAAATCCAGCGGAATTTCTAAAGCGCGGGTGGACGCGGAAGAGGGCAGGGACACGCATGGCCATCCCGAGGGCGGCGAAGACGCAGAGACGCACCCGCATCCAGGAAGAGAAGGAGGAGCGCATCCTTGAAGCCGCGCTCGACGTATTTTCCCAGAATGGTTTCCGCGGCGCCACGATCGATCAGATCGCCGAGGCCGCCGGTATGTCCAAACCCAATCTGCTCTATTATTTCCGCACCAAGGAGGCGATCCACCGTCACCTGATCGACCGGGTCCTGTTCACCTGGCTGGAGCCGCTGCGCGCCTTCGACGCGGAGGGCAATCCGGAATCGGAAATCCGTTCCTATATCCGCCGCAAGCTCGAGATGGCCCGCGATTTCCCGCGCGAGAGCCGGCTCTTCGCCAACGAGGTGCTGCAGGGCGCGCCGCATATCGAGGATGAGCTGAAAGGCCCTTTGAAGGCGCTGGTCGACGAAAAGGCGGAGGTGATCCGCGCCTGGGCGCGGTCGGGCAAGATCGCCAAATGCGATCCCTATCACCTGATCTTCTCGATCTGGTCGACGACCCAGCATTATGCCGACTTCGACGTGCAGGTGCGCGCCGTGCTCGGCCAGGACTATGCGGGTGAAGGGCGTTTCGAGGATGCGGCGCGATTCTTGGAACAGCTCTTCATAGACGGGCTGCGGGCGCGCGCCTGAACTTCCTTCCTAATCCGAAAACGAAAAACGCCGGCACTGAGGCCGGCGTCTTCTCATCTACCGATTGCCGAGCCTTCTATCAGGCGGCGGCGGAAGCCCGGTTGGTCGGGACCTCGGCGATCGTCTTCAGAACCTGGGAAGCGATCTGGTAGGGGTCGCCCTGGGAGTTCGGACGGCGATCTTCCAGATAGCCCTTGTAGTCGTTCTTGACGAACGAGTGCGGCACGCGGATCGAAGCGCCGCGGTCGGCAACGCCGTAGGAGAACTTGTTCCACGGAGCCGTTTCGTGCTTGCCGGTCAGGCGCTTGTCGTTGTCCGGACCGTAGACGGCGATGTGGTCCATCAGGTTCTTGTCGAAAGCAGCCATCAGCGCTTCGAAATAGTCCTTGCCGCCGACTTCGCGCATGTACTTGGTCGAGAAGTTGCAGTGCATGCCCGAGCCGTTCCAGTCGGTGTCGCCGAGCGGCTTGCAGTGATATTCGATGTCGATGCCGTACTTTTCAGTCAGGCGCTGCAGCAGGTAGCGTGCCATCCAGATCTGGTCGGCGGCCTTCTTGGAGCCCTTGCCGAAAACCTGGAATTCCCACTGGCCCTTGGCCACTTCGGCATTGATGCCTTCGTGGTTGATGCCGGCTTCCAGGCAGAGGTCGAGATGCTCTTCGACGATTTCGCGGGCGACGTCACCAACGTTCGAGTAACCGACGCCGGTGTAATACGGACCCTGCGGAGCGGGGTAACCCTGTTCCGGGAAGCCGAGCGGGCGGCCGTTCTGGTAGAAGAAGTATTCCTGCTCGAAACCGAACCAGGCATCCTCGTCGTCGAGAATGGTCGCGCGGGCGTTGGTCGCATGCGGGGTGACGCCGTCCGGCATCATGACTTCGCACATGACCAGCGCGCCGTTGGTGCGGGCCGGATCGGGATAAAGAGCAACCGGCTTCAGCACGCAATCGGACGAGCGGCCTTCGGCCTGCATGGTCGACGAACCGTCGAAGCCCCACAGCGGCAGCTGTTCGAGCGTCGGGAAGGTGTCGAATTCCTTGATCTGCGTCTTGCCACGCAGGTTCGGTACCGGGGTGTACCCGTCGAGCCAGATGTACTCGAGCTTATACTTGGTCATATTTTATCTCTCAGGCCGTGACGTTCATGGTTGAGCCATCCTGAGGAAGCGGCATCGCGACGATACCGCGCCTCCGGGGTAACCAGAAGAACGCATTTCCCGTGCCAGTTTGCATCGGAGCGACGGTTTTGGATTAAAAAAGTGTGAACGAAGGGTCGCGAGCGGAGCGCTGATAGGGACTAAAGGTCCTGTAAATCAGCACGGTCTCATGAAATCTCCGAGTTTTAAAGGTTCTATCAAGATTGCCCGGAACCGGGTCCGGTTGGCACACGTTTCCCCGCTGGAGGTTCCTGCGAGCAAAATAGATCGCCGGAACCGCGCTGCCGCTAAATTAGCGCCTAGCGCGAGTCGGAAAAATGATATAAAATCATGCAATAAGCACAAAAAATGTGCAGATTTGTGCTCTGTGCGGGTTTGGATGCACTTTTGAAGTTAGGAGACGATAGGATGGCAATTCACATCCATCGTGAGTCAGCAACGATCTATCAGTTTCCGGTCCGCCCGAGACGGCGGCTGGAGGATGGCCGGACCGTGCCGACCGGGATCCATGAGGTTGCGTTGAGTGTTGTCGATACCAATTGCTGGTATCACGACGAAGCAGTGCGGGATTCAGAGCCCAAGAACGACCAGCCGAAGCCCTGCTGATCCATAGATGACAAAAAGGCCGCGCCATTGGATGACGCGGCCCCGCATTCGTTCGATCCCTTTTCCTTCAGAATGCGAACAGTTTCAACATCGCGTAGCCGAAGACCGCGATGAACAGCCAGCCGAATGCGCCGAGCGCGAGCGGCCGCCAGCCTTCCGCCTTCAGCTTGCGGATATCGGTCTGCAGTCCCATGGCCGCAAGCGCCATTGACAGCAGGAAACTCGTCGACGTCACGAGCGTCTGGCTCACGCCTGCCGGAATGGTGACTGCGCTGTTGAAGAGCATCATCCCGATAAAACCGAGCACGAACCACGGCATCGGCGCCGAAGCCTTCGAGGGGCCTTCCGCGCCGGAGCGCATGGCGAGCGCCAGCGTCATGATCAGCGGCGCCAGCATGACGACGCGGGCGAGCTTGGAAATGGTGCCGAACTGCCCGGCGACATCGCCGCCCTGGAAGGCGGCGGCCACCACCTGCGCGACTTCATGGATGGTCGAGCCGGTCCACAGGCCATAACCGCGGGCGTCGAGCCCGAGCGGGGCGGCGAGCAGTGGATAGACAAGCATCGACAGCGACCCGAACAGCGTGACGCAGGCGATCGCATAGGCGACATGTTCCTGCTTGCCACGCACTACCGTATTGGCGGCGATGACGGCCGAGGCGCCGCAGACCGAAGTCCCGGCGGCGATCAGGTCGGTCAGCGACCGGTCGACACCCATGGCCCGGCCGACCAAGCGGATCGCCACGAAGGTGGTCACCAGTGTCAGGGCCACCATGGCAAGACCGGCGCCGCCGAGCGAGAGAATCTGGCCGGCCGTCACCTGCAGGCCGAGCAGCACGATGCCGAAGCGCAGGATCCGCTTTAGCGAAAAGCCGATGCCGGGCTCGACGGCCACCGGGACAGGGGCCAGATTGCGGATCAGCATGCCGAAAACGATCGACAGGATGAGCGGGCTCAGCGCCATCCATCCGGTCAGATTGCGGACGGTGAGGGCGGCCGTGGCGATCGCGGCGGTTAGAAGAAGTCCGGGAAGAAGCTGGAGAAATGCCGGCCAGTGGGGCGAGGCGGGAAGGGCGCGCTGTTCCGCAGTCGGCTGAATCGGCTTCATGATTTTTCCACGAGAGTCTCTATTCGTCGAAAATTATTCTCTCTTCTGTAGAAACACAAATCCAATTGATAAGTTTTCTGATATCGTTCGATAAAGGCGAATGGTTTTGGACGATGACCCTCGATCAGCTTCGAATTTTTCTGGAAGTCGCTACGCGCGAACATGTGACCCGTGCGGCGGAGGTGCTGAACCTCACGCAGTCGGCGGTGAGTGCGGCGATCTCGGCGCTGGAGGCGCGCCATGCCGTGATCCTGTTCAACCGGGTCGGGCGGCGGATCGAGCTCACCGAAGCGGGAAAACTGTTCGTGCCGGAGGCGCGCGCCGTTCTGGAGCGGGCCCAAACCGCCGAGCATGTGCTGGCCGATCTCGGCGGGTCCGCGTCGGGCATCCTGCGTGTGCATGCCAGCCAGACGGTGGCGAGCTACTGGCTGCCGGCTCGCCTCGTCAGTTATCACGAGCGGTTCCCGCGCGTTGACGTGAGGCTTACCGTCGGCAACACCCAGAGTGCTGCCGAAGCCGTGCTGACCGGGGCGGCGGAACTCGCGGTCGTTGAAGGCGAGGTGTTTCTGGCGGGGCTCAAACGCCGCAAGGTGGCGGAGGACCGGCTGGTCCTGGTGGTCGGCAGCCGCCACCCCTGGGCGGACGGTCGCAAGATCCGCTCGAGCGATCTTCTCGAAACCAACTGGATCATGCGCGAACAGGGATCCGGCACACGCTCGGCCTTCGAGGCGCAGCTCTTCAATCTCGGCATCGAGCCGCAGTCATTGTCCGTTGTTCTTGAAATGCCGTCGAACGAGGCGGCGATGGCGGCGGTGGAGGCGGGGTTGAGCGCCACGGTGCTTTCAAGCCGGGCAGCATCGTCCCACTCCTTTTCCGGCCGGCTTCACATTGCCGATTTCCCGATGCCGCTCCGTCAGTTCTCGGCGATCTTCCATGGCGAGCGGCACGTCACCCGGGCGCTGCGCGCCATGCTCGACCTATTGAACGAGCCGGCTGAAGACAGCTCCCGCTGATCCCCGGCCAGATCCCCACGTAAGTGCGCGCTTTGTGTGAACGATAAAATTTAAATCGTTCAGTATTTGCGAACAATACGTCTGCAACTTGCTGTCTATTCCCGGCGGCCGACTTGCACCATCTTAAGCATCAGAAGCGCGGCAACGAGCTTCGAAAGACAAGATCAAACACGGATAGGGGCTTCGAGAAACTCGGCTCCACCACATCAAGGAAGAAGACAATGAACAGAATTTCCTCCGCCATCGCCGCAGCCCTGATCGCTTCGGCTTCGTTCGCTTCTGCCGCTCTTGCCGAAGGCGACTATTACCAGGGCGTCCAGAAGAACGCTCCCGCCGCCTCGGCCGCCGTTGACCGCATCAGCACCGGCAGCATCGGCCGGAACGAAAAGCTCCAGGCCGACATCAACAATGGCGACTATTTCGACGGCGCCAACCGCCCGAACTAACTGCAGCTCACTCAAGATACCGAAACAAACAATCCGCAGGCCAGGTCGCAAACTCGTGAGCCGCGGAACACTCTGAAAGGACTACCACAATGACCAGGATCACTTCCGCAATCGCTGCAGCTCTCATCGCTTCGGCTTCCTTCGCTTCCGCCGCTCTCGCTGAAGGCGACTATTACGAAGGCGTTTCCAAGGCTTCCGCAACCGTCGACCAGGTCCAGACCGGCAGCATCGGCCAGAAGGCCGAAGCCCGGAAGGCCAACGTTCAGGCCGACGTCAACAGCGGCGACTATTTCGACGGCGCAAACCGCCCGAACTGATCGCCCTGAACTCATTGCAGGCATCCAGTACGAAGAAGGCCCGGCCAACCCGCCGGGCCTCTTTGTTTCCGTACTCATTCTTTAGATAGTTCGCATATTGCAGGCGTTGTGTTATAATTGTGGACCGAAAGAAGTCTTGGGAGATGAAACCCATGGAGAGACTGCTTTTTAGGAACCTGCGACCACTGTATGGCTGGCTCTTCATTGTCGCCTGGTTTGCTATTCTTGTGCTGATGACCTGGGTTTTCCTCCGTGACAGCGGCATCTCCCAGGAACCGTTCAGGGCTCTCACTATCGCTTTTTTCTGGGGCCTCGGCTGCTGGCTGGCATTCGGAGCACTGACACGGCCGATCGTCTCGGTCCGGCAGAAGAGCGACGGCAGCTGGATCGTCATTCGCCGCTGGCCCTGGACCCATGACGAGGAGCGCATCGATCCCGATCGCCTGCCGGCTCCGACCATCGACGCGGAAAGCGACGGCGAGGGAGGCATGCACTACCGCTGCCTTCTGAAGACGCCGGAACATGGCCCGGTGGAATTCAGCGAACACCTCAAGCTGGACAAGGCCGCCCTGGCGCGCGATCGCATGGCCTTGCTGATCAGGAGCGCCAGAACCAGAACGCCGAGAAGCACTCCGCCTCTTCCCGGTTCGCGTTAGGTCGTCCGGTTCCAAGGCATGCGCTGAAGCAGGAGGGCGAGGCCGCACCAGCCGCTGAAGCCCGCAAAGGCAAGCATGAAGCCGAAAAATCCGGCCAGCGCAAAGGCAGGCGTCAGGCCAAGAAAGCCAAGAGCCACGGAAAGCAGCACGAGGCTCCCGACGATCATCTGCACCTGGCGAAAGATCGATGGCCCACCTTTACCTGTGGCAGGCCCGACGACGGGCAAACCTGCCTGTTTCCATGCGGTGATGCCGCCTTCGAGATTGTAGATCCGGTGAGCCGGCAAGATATCCTCGAGTTTACGGCAGGCCTGTTCGCCGCGTCCGCCTTTCAGGCAATGCACAACGATCCTTCGGTTTTCCGGGACCTTCAGGTTCTGCCGCAGGTCGCCCACGGTACCAAGAGGCAGCGAGGCGGCCGCGGCGATATGCTCGGCCCGGAACTCGTCCGGCTCGCGCACGTCGATCAGGATCGCATCGCCCGCGGCTAGCCAGTCGGCGGCCTGCGTTGCGGATACGGTCTTCGTGGTTTCGGTGCTCATCTTATTTTCCCTTGCAGAAATGCCGGTAGAGGATGCCCATCAGTTCGCTGACGGCCGGATGGACGATGAAATAGAAAAGCGTGCGGTGTTCCCGCCGGAAGTCGACGATGCCTTCTTCCTTCAGCTTGGCCAGATGCTGTGACATCGAGGTTGGCGCGATGCCGGTCGCCTCGATCAGCTGAGCGACATTGCGCTCGCCCTCCGCCAGCGCACAGAGCACCAGCAGCCGGTGGGAATTGGCCAGGCCCTTGAGGAAGTTCGCCACCTCCTCGGCCTTCACGGGCATTTCGTCAGTCAGGTCCATGGGTGGCCTTTACAGTTCATGTTTTTCTTATATCATAAAAACATGAACTGTAAAGATTGCAGGAGACCTGAATGACGAAAGACTATCGCCAGATCACCAGGGACATATCCGCTTACACCGCCGAGATGCGGAAGCTGACGCCCGACGCGATGCAAGGGTTCTACGCTTTGTCGAAGGGGGCCGGTGCCGATGGCGCGCTGGACAGGAAGACGAAGGAACTGATTGCGCTCGCGATCGGTATCACCCAGCGGTGCGATGGCTGTATCGGCTTCCATACCAAGGCGTTACGCGGACTCGGTGCTACGCGGCAGGAGATTGCCGAGGTGGCGGCGATGGGCGCCTATATGGGCGGCGGGCCCGCGCTGATGTATGCAGCCGACACGTTGCGCGCCTGGGATCAGTTTTCAGAAGTGGCGTAAAAGGGAAGGCGGCCGGGCCGCCCTCCTGTCTCCCTGCCATTCTACTCCGCGGCCTGCCTTGCCATCGGGTTGTTCGGATGCTGGGTCCAGTTGGCGTAGGTCGGATCGACCACCTTGCCGGTGCGCTTGTCGAGGTCGCCGGCTGGCAGCGCTTCCATGGTGATGCAGTTCTCGACGGGACAGACGTTGACGCAGAGATTGCAGCCGACGCATTCCTCTTCCATCACCTCGAAATGACGCACGCCATCGACCATGCTGGTGATCGCCTGGTGGGAGGTGTCTTCGCAGGCGATGTGGCAGCGGCCGCACTTGATGCAGGCATCCTGGTCGATATGCGCCTTGGCGATGTAGTTGAGGTTCAGATACTGCCAGTCGGTGACGTTGGGGACCGCGCGACAGATAATGTCGTCCAGCGACCGATGGCCCTTTTCGTCCATCCAGTCGGAGAGACCGGTGATCATTTCCTCGACGATCTTGAAGCCGTAGGTCATCGCCGCGGTGCAGACCTGCACGTTGCCGGCCCCGAGCGCCAGGAATTCGGCCGCATCACGCCAGGTGGTGACGCCGCCGATGCCGGAGATCGGCAGGCCGTAGGTTTCCGGATCGCGGGCGATCTCGGCGACCATGTTGAGCGCGATGGGCTTGACCGCCGGGCCGCAATAACCGCCATGGCTGCCCTTGCCGCCGACCGACGGGTTGGGCGAGAAGCTGTCGAGATCGACGGAGATGATCGACGAGATGGTGTTGATCAGCGAGACTGCGTCGGTGCCGCCGCGCTTGGCCGCGCGGGCAGGGTGGCGGATGTCGCTGATGTTCGGCGTCAGCTTGGTGATGACGGGCATGCGGGTATACTGCTTGCACCAGCGCACCACCATTTCGATATATTCCGGCACCTGCCCGACCGCGGAGCCCATGCCGCGCTCTGACATGCCGTGCGGACAGCCGAAATTGAGCTCGATGCCGTCGACTTCGGTCTCTTCGACCAGCGGCAGGATCGCCTTCCAGGCCTGTTCCTCGCAAGGGACCATGATCGAGGCGACGATCGCCCGGTCCGGCCAGTTCTTCTTCACTTCCTTCATTTCGCGAAGGTTGGTGTAGAGATCGCGGTCGGTGATCAGCTCGATATTGTTCAGGCCAAGCAGGCGGCGGTCGGCGCCCCAGATCGCACCGTAGCGCGGTCCGTTGACATTGACGACCGGCGGGCCTTCCTCGCCGAGCGTCTTCCAGACCACGCCGCCCCAGCCCGCCTTGAAGGCGCGCTCGACATTGTAGGCCTTGTCGGTCGGCGGCGCGGACGCGAGCCAGAACGGGTTGGGGGATTTGATGCCGATGAAATTGTTGCGGATATCAGCCATTGTCTCGTTCTCCCCTCAAGCCACTGCGGTTGCCGGCTGCGCTGCGGCGGCCAGAGCTTTTGCGATGCTTTCAGCCGCATCGCGCCCTTGAGCGACCGCTGAAACGGTCAGGTCCTCACCTGACCCGATGCAGTCGCCGCCGGCCCAGACGCCTTCGAGCGACGTGCGGCCTTCCGGATCCACGACGATCTTGCCCTTTTCGAACTGCAGTGCGCCGAGGCCCGAGGCCGAGAAGGTCTGGCCGATCGCCTTGAAGATCTGGTCGGCGGCGATGACGCCGGTCTCGCCGGTGCCGATGAGCTTGCCGTCGCGTATCGCCGTATATTCCACCTCGATGCCGGCGACATGAGCGCCATTGGGGCCGTCCTTGCCGATGATCGATTTTGGCGCCAGCCAGTGGCGGATGATGACGCCATTGGCGGTCGCCAGATCCTGTTCGTAGGGCGAGGCGTTCATGTTTTCCTTGCCGCGGCGGTAGCAGATTGTCACCTCTTCGGCGCCGAGCAGTTTTGACTGGATCGCGGCGTCGATCGCGGTCATGCCGCCGCCGAGGACGACGACGCGCCGGCCGATCGGCAGCACGCTCTTGTCCTTTGCCTGGCGAAGGGCGGCGATGAAATCCACCGCATCCTCGACGCCTGCAAGCGCCTCACCCTCGATGCCGAGGCCGTTGACGCCGGCCAAGCCCATGCCGAGGAAAACGGCGTCATATTTGGCGGAGAGGTCGGACAGCGAGAAATCCCGGCCAAGCGCCTGGCCGTTGACGATCTCGATACCGCCGATGGCGGTGACGTAATCGACTTCGCGGGCGGCGAAATCATCGACCGCCTTGTAGGTGGCGATGCCGTACTCGTTGAGGCCGCCGGCCTTTTCGCGGGCTTCGAGAATGGTGACCGAATGGCCGTGCATGGCAAGCCGGTGCGCGGCGGCAAGGCCGGCTGGACCGGCGCCGACCACCGCGACCGTCTTTCCGGTCGGGGTCTTGCGGCTGTAGAAATGCCGGCCCTGTTCCATGGCGATATCGGTGGAATAACGCTGCAGCTTGCCGATCTCGACCGGCTTGTCCTCGGCCGTGTTGCGCACGCAGGCCTGTTCGCAGAGCGTTTCGGTGGGACAGACGCGGGCGCACATGCCGCCCAGGATATTCTGGTCGAAGATGGTCTTCGCCGACCCCAGCGGATTGCCCGTCGATATCTGCCGGATGAACAGCGGTATATCGATGGAGGTGGGACAGGCCGTCATGCACGGCGCGTCGTAGCAGAAATAACAGCGATCGGCCGCGACCAGCGCTTCGTGCCTGTCGAGACGCGGGTGGAGATCGGCGAAATTCGCCTCATACTCCGCCGGTGAAAGACGACCGGCTTCAATGCCGGCCTTCGGACCGTTTCCCAGTCGTTCCATCCTAAGTTCCCTCTTTTATGGATTCATGGACAACTATTGGGCAAAAGGTACCACAGCCAAAAAATTTATCAAACGGTAAATTTTTGGCGGGCGGGTCTTTATCAGGGTGCCCGTTATATCATGATAAAAATAGTCCACTTTAATCTTTACTCTGAAAATCAACTTTAATATGGTGCCGCCATTGAGGAACCGAAGCGTCAGCAGAATCGGCGGCGAGGGGCATATGGCCAAGAAGCAGAAGAACAGACACGGCAATTCCAGCGGGGAGGCAAAAGGCGCGGAAACGCGGGGACCGGCAGCGACCGACGTCCGCAGCTTTCTCTATGTCGGTGGTCGTGACTGTCAGGTGGCCCACCTGAGGGAGATTGCCAGCAATTTCGGTGCCGAACTGATCCACCACGACGGCGGACTTCGCGAGGCGGTCTCCCGCATCGATACGGTGCTGCCTTCTGTCGACTGCGTCTTCTGCCCCATCGACTGTATCAGCCACGATGCGTGTCTGAGGGTGAAGACCGGCTGCAAGAAGTTCGGCGTCGCCTTCGTGCCCCTGCGCAACGGCTCGAAATCCAGTCTGGAGCGGGCACTCCAGACCATGAAGGAACGCAATGATGAACGAAGAACGTCGTGACGCCAGCCTTTTCATCGGCCTGCACAAACTCGCCGAACAGAATGGCGATGGGCTGGTGCCGGAACTTTACGCGCTGCTGACGGCCCGCGCCGAGGCGGCCGCGGATATGACCAATGTGGTGGTGATGCCGAGGGCTGAGCGGCCGCGCTCGGTGGATGTTGCCGAAATTGAAAGCGCAAAGGTTCTGGCTTTTAGGCGGTAGGGACAATGGGCGCTCCCTCTTCTCCCCAGCGGGGAGAAGGTGGCCCGAAGGGTCGGATGAGGGGGGCGAAGCCATATCGTCGGCGCCGAATGCGTGGCCCCCTCATCGCCTCGCATTCGCTCGGCACTTCTCCCCGCTGGGGAGAAGAGGGAGTACGCGGATAGCGCGCCTCTTCCTTATCCCCCTTGTGGAGGAGAGAACCGCTCAGGCCCGAGAGGTCCCTAAACCTCCCGCACCTTCAAAAACGCTCCCGCGGCCACGATCAGCCAGCCCAGCATCATCCCTGTCCCGCCGACCGGTGCCGCCATCGGAAACAGCCGGTCGCCGAGATAGTGGCGCGAGACGAGATCGCCGGCGAAAGTGATCGTGCCGAGACCCAGCACGACTGCGGCAAGCGTGGCCGTGCGAAAATACCGGTAACCGAGATAGAGGCCCAGCAGGACCGGCGCATGCGCCAGGCACATGGTCGAGGCGGAGCCGAGGAAAGCGGTATCGCCGCCATGGCTGGCCGCTGCCGCGAGAGCCACGCCCGCGGCTCCCATCAGGCCGCTCACAAACAGAATCAACGGCCGCAAATTATGGAGTCTTCCCAACGGCCTATTCCTTGTTCTGCATGTGGAAGGCCAGCCGCTCGATCGGCGGCCAGATGATGTCGCGCAGTTTCGGGTTTTCGATCGTTTCTTCCATGGCGAGGCGGAAGCAGAGCATCCATTCGTCCCGTTCCAGCGGGCCGATCGCCGCGCCGAAATGGCGCGAGCGTAGCCGCGGGTGGCCATGTTTTTCCACATAGACGGGCGGACCGCCGAGATAACCGGTTAGGTAGTCGTAGAGCTTTTCCTCGCTGCCTTCGAGGCTCGGCGGATGGACGGCGCGGCAACGCGCGGCTTCCGGCAGGGTGTCCATCAGTTCGTAAAAGCGTTTCACCAGCGCCCGCACCGTCGCGTCACCGCCAATCGCCTCGTAAAGTGTGATGGTTTCGTCCGCCATGCCCGGTCCGCTCGTTCTGATCGTTCAAGCGGTGTTAGCGATCCGCGCATCAGCGGGCAAGGCGCCACGGCGTCGCAGAGAACAGCGGCTTTTCTTGTCGCGCGGCCCCGCTTTCGTTCAGGACCATTTGAGGAGGGATCGTCACTCCGATCCCGCATCCACTTCTTTCGCATCGGGTTCGGGCAGAGAACCGGCGCCGGGCGTCTTGTCCCTGTCGATCAGATGCTCCTTGGCGTGCGGCCCGGCCGGCGGATGGTTTGCCGTTTTCATGGGCTTTTCCGTGTGCTCGACGGTCTCCTGCGCAGTCCTGTCTTCAGCCATCTGGTACTCCGACGTTTGGGTTTCAGAAGGCCAACGCCGAGTGAGGATAGGAGTTCCGGATTGCGCCGATCGCCGGGATGCCGTTGCCGATCGATGGCCTGCGGATCTCTCGGAGCGTGATCTGCCTTGAAGAAAACATAAGGCGGAACCGGGGGAGAGGCCCGGTTCCGCCGCTGCGCCACCCTTCTTCAGCGGCGGACCTAAAAGGGAGGGCGCTATCGTCTTGGGGTCACACCACCTTCATGGCGCCGGGGCCGGGCGTGGCGCCCGGCGGCACCTTGCCGAGGATGATCATGCCGAGCACTTCGTCCTTGGTGACGTCTTCGGTGCGGGCATGACCGACCACCTTGCCGTTCTTCATCACGAAGACGCGGTCGGCGAGGTCGAAGACGTCGTGGATGTCGTGGCTGATCAGGAAGATGCCGATGCCTTCGCGCTTCAGCTGCTTGATGAGATCGCCCACCTGCGCCGTTTCCTGGGGCCCAAGCGCTGCCGTCGGCTCGTCCATGATCAGGATGCGGGCGTCGAACAGGATGGCGCGGGCGATCGCCACCGATTGCCGCTGGCCGCCGGACAGCGCCTTCACCGGCTCCTTGAAGCGCTTGAAGTTGGGGTTGAGGCGGCCCATCACCTCGCGGGTGCTGGCCTCCATGGCGACGTCGTCGAGCGTGCCCCACTTGGTCTGCAGCTCGCGGCCGAGATAGAGATTGGCGGCGGCATCGACATTGTCGGCGACAGCAAGCGTCTGGTAGATCGTCTCGATGCCGTATTTCTTGGCGTCGCGCGGGTTGCGGATATCGGCGGTCTCGCCGTTGATCATGATGTCGCCGTTGTCACGCTTGTAGGCGCCCGACAGGACCTTGATCAGCGTCGATTTTCCGGCGCCGTTATGGCCAAGCAGCGCCACGACCTCGCCGGGGAAAAGATCGACCGAGGCATTCTCGACTGCGTGGATCCCGCCGAAGGAGATGGAAATGTTCTTCATTTCCACGAGCGGAGTGGTTTGTTCCGTCACGATGAAAACTCCTGTTATTTGGCGCGAGAACGATAGACGGTGTCGAGCCAGACGGCGGTGACGAGCACCATGCCGACGACGATGCGCTGGAACGGCGAGTCGATGCCGAGCAGCACCATGCCGGACTGAAGCGACTGCATGACGAGCGCGCCGAGCATGGCGCCGGCGATCGACCCCATGCCGCCGGCAAGCGAGGTGCCGCCGATGACGGCGGCAGCGATCGTATAAAGCTCGTCGAGTTCCCCTTGCGCATTGGTGGCGGCGTTGAGGCGGGCAGTCGAGATCGCTGCGGCGATGGCGCAGAGCATGCCCATCAGCGCGAAGATCTTGACCGTCACCCAGCGGGTCTTGATGCCGGCGAGTTCGGCTGCCTCTGGATTGCCGCCGATCGCGAAGACGTAGCGGCCGAACCGCAGGCGGGTGGCGATGAAGGTCATGACGATGCCGACCGCGATCGCCATCAGCACCGGAATGGCGATCCCCTGCGAAATGAATAGGCCACCTTCCGGCCAGGCGATGTTGTTCGCCTCGGCATAACGGCGGGCGATGTTGATCGGCCAGAAATAGTTGTTGGCGATGGAAACCGCGCCGAGCACGATGATGCAGCCGAGTGCGACGAGCACGTATTCCGCCCAGACCGGCCGGCGCGGGAAGGAGAACCGCTTGCGCTGGCGGCGGGCATTGATGATCGCCGCGATGATGGCAAGACAGGCGAGGATGCCGACGATCCAGCTCCAGGTGGCGCCGATCGAGCCTTCCGTGCCGCCGCCCATCAGGCGGAAGTTGACGTCCATCGGCGCAACGGTCTGGCCGCTCGTCACAAACCAGGTGGCGCCACGCCAGATGAGCAGGCCGCCGAGCGTGACGATGAACGAGGGCACGCCGAGAAAGGCGATGATGGAGCCCTGCAGCGTACCGATCAGCGCTCCGATGGCGATGCCGCCGGCCAGGGTGATGATCCAGATCGCCGGGTGGTTGAAGCCGAACAGCTCCGGCAGAAGCCTTGCCTGCAGCACCCCCATGACCATGCCGGTGAATCCGAGGATCGAGCCGACCGAAAGGTCGATGTTGCGGGTGACGATGACAAGCACCATGCCGGTCGCCATGACGGCGACCGAGGCGGTCTGCACCGAGAGGTTCCAGAGATTGCGCGGCGTCAGGAAAAGGCCGCCCGTCAGGATATGGAACCCGACCCAGATGATCAGCAGCGCGCCAATCATGCCGAGCATGCGTGTGTCGATCTCGGTCGCGCGGAAGAAGCGGGCAACGAAACTGCCTTCCGCCTGTCCTGCCGCTCCCGATGTCTTGGAATTCGTTGTGGACTGTATCGTCTCGGCCATTTTTTGCCGTTCCCCACTTTTGCGAGGCGCTGCGGTTCGAAAAAATCGAGCCGGACCGCGCCTGCGCGACGTTCAGCCGCCGGGTAATCCTTCGTGCGGCCGCGCCATCTTACGCCGAAAACCGACGCCGCGGCAGAAGTGCTGCGGCGTCGGTGAGTTTATCGTCTGCGGACAGCCATGCGTTACTTGCAGGCAGCCACTGCGCCGGCCTTGACGCCCTGGCAGGCTTCAGCCTTGCTGATCCAGCCTGCTTCGATGACGACGTTGAGGTTGTCTTTGGTGATAGCCTGCGGCTTCAGGAAGACCGACTGCATCTTCACCTTCTTCGGACCGCCTTCGAAGGTCTGGACGCCCTTGATCTCGGTCAGCTTCTTGCCACCGGCAAGCGCCAGAGCGATTTCAGCGGCGTTCTTGCCGAGTTCTCGGCTGTCCTTCCAGACGGATACCGTCTGGGTGCCGAGAGCCACGCGGTTCAGAGCCGCCTTGTCGGCGTCCTGGCCGGAGACCGGAACCGAACCTGCCAACCCCTGAGCGTCGAGCGCTGCGATCGCACCGCCGGCAGTGCCGTCGTTGGATGCGACGACCGCGTCGACCTTGTTGTTGTTCTTGGTCAGGAACTGTTCCATGTTCTTCTGGGCGTTTTCGGGCTTCCAGCCGTCGGTATAGGCTTCGCCGACATTCTTGATCTTGCCGCCGTCGACTGCAGCCTTCAGCACTTCCATCTGGCCGGCAAACAGGAAGTCGGCGTTCGGATCGGAAGAAGAGCCCTTGATGAAGACATAGTTGCCTTCAGGCTTTGCCTTGAAGACGCCCTGCGCCTGCAGGCGGCCGACTTCCTTGTTGTCGAAGGTGATGTAGAACGCGGCCGGGTTTTCGATCAGGCGGTCGTAACCGACGACCGGAATGCCTTCGGCTGCAGCCTTTTCGACGGCAGGGCCGATGGCGCTCGAATCCTGCGCCAGAACGATCAGGGCATTGGCACCCTGGGAGATCAGCGATTCGACGTCGGTAAGCTGCTTTGCGGCAGACGACTGGGCGTCGGCCGAGATGTATTTTGCGCCGGCGGCTTCAAGAGCCTTCTTGATCGCGGCTTCGTCGGTCTTCCAGCGTTCTTCCTGGAAGTTCGACCAGGAAACGCCGACGACGAGATTGGCCGCCATGGTGGCGGAATGCATGGAAACGAGGATGGCCGCGCCGGCCATCAGCTTTACGAATGATCTCATAATGTCCTCCCGAGTGACGGCGGATGGGCGCTAGCCTCCGTGCTCTCCCCCCGCCAGATAATCTGCCGGAGAAAGCGTCCAAGCTTTTTTCTCGACAGTCGAGAAATTAGATGTCAGAGATTCCGTGGGCTGTCAATCGGCACTTGTGGAGGGCGAGGCACTGCCGTATCGACAGATGGAGTGAGGGAGGCGGCAGGCGGAATGCTGGCGAAATCGAGCACGGAACTGGTCCGGCAGCAGAACAGCGCGCTCGTGCTGTCTGCGCTGCGTCGCCACGGCCGGCTCGCGCACACGGAAATCTCGGATGCCACCGGGCTGGCGTCGGCGACGATCTCCTCGATCACCGCCGATCTGGAACGCGCCCGCATCATCGAAAAGAGCGAGCAGCAGGCGACTGTCGGCCGTGGGCGGCCGCGCGTGCTGTTCAGCCAGCGGCGCAATTGCGGCTATCTCATCACCGTCATCATCTCGTCGGACATGATCCAGTATTCGCTGGTCGATTATGCCGGAACGTTGCTCGACCGGTTCAGCGAACCGCGCGGGGAGGGCGGCACGGCGGCCTTTCTCGCGGCCATCTCGGCGGGGCTCGAACGGGCCGTCGAACGCTCCCGCATCGATCGCGGCAGCGTTCTGCTCGTTTCGGTCAGCAGCAAGGGACTGGCGCATCCGAGCGATCCGGTGCTTGTCTGGTCGCCCGTCTTCGGTTCCCAGCCCGTCGATTTTGCTGCGGCGCTCAAAGACGGTTGGCAGGCCAAGGTCATTCTCAACAACGAGACGCTGCTGGTGGCGAGCGCACTGCTCGAACGCCAGGTGAAGACGCAAGGCGGCGGTGAGCCGGTTCTCGCGGCGCTCTCGCTCGGGCACAGTATCGGGCTCGGGATCGCACGCCGTGTGGCCGGCGGGGTTCCAGAAATCTCAGCGCCCAATTTCGGGCACATGCTGCATATGCCGAACGGCGGGCTTTGTCGCTGCGGCGCGCGCGGCTGCGTCGAGGCCTATGCCGGTTTCTACGCCATCCTGCGCGCCGCCTTCGAGGTGCCGGTGGATACGATCCCCGCGAAATTCGTGCCGGTCGCCGAAATCGACAAGATCGCCGCGCGGGCCCGGCAAGGCAATCGCATGGCGCAGCTCGCATTCCGCCACGCGGGCGCTGCGCTGGGCTTCGGTCTCTCGCGGCTGCTCAGCCTGCATGGCCATATGCCGGTCTTCATCACCGGTCCCGGCACCCGCTATCAGGATCTGCTGCAGGCGGGCATCGAGGAGGGGCTGGCGCAGACGCATGTGGTGCGGCTCGGCGGCATGCCGGGCTTGACCGTCGTGCCGGACGAACCCTCCCTGGTATTCGAGGGGCATCTCAACCTTGCATTTTCGATCGTCGACCAGGATATCATCGGTTCGCGCCAGAGCATGCAGGCCGCCGGGGAATGACCGATTGCGAGTGACTGGTGGCAAAACGACTGGCCGGGAGTGAAGACCATGATCGATCCGAACCATCCCTTTTACGAGCCGCTCTGGCGCCGGGTGCTGATCCCGGCGGTCTGTGCCGCCTGGGCGATTTTCGAACTGGTCGCCGGAGAACCCTTCTGGGCGATCATCGTCGGCGCCATGGGCGCTTACGCCGGCTACAAGCTGTTCATCGAAAAGAGAAAGCCGCCGGTCGAGAAGCCCGCCGACGACCCGCAGGACTAAACTTTTTTCCTAGCGCCAGAAGAGCCCCTTGATCGCGGTGTCGATCAGGAAATTGGCAGTCTTCATGCGGGTATTGGCATTTTCCCGGAATTCCGGGGCGACGCCGTCCGGATGGTTGGCCTTGGCGAAATGCCGCCGTTTCTCGGCAAGCGTCGCTTCCGTATCGGCAGCCGTGATGGCTAGCTCCGCAGCGATTTCCTCGGTTGTCAGCCGCAGCAGATGGGCGGGAATGATCGGCGGCGCCGGCTGCTCTTGCGGCTCATCTTCCGCCCGCATCGATTCGATTTCGATCTCGGCGACATCGGGAAGGAAGGCGAAATAGGCTTCGGTCCCGGTTGCTGTCACTACCGGACCGTCATCCGTCGGTGCGACGAAACCCATGCCGAGCCCCTTGATGCGGAAGCCCGTGCCTGCCTCTTCGCTGTCGTCTTCGCCGTGCTCCTGCTTCAGCCGCGTCAGCACCGACTGGAAGACCGATTGCCCAAACAGCATGCGCCACCTCTTTTATGGGGCGGGACTAGACCATGCGGAGATGGCGTCGAGCTTGCGGACATATTGATGTGTGATGGGATGAGCCCCGTCGGGGCTCATCGAGCCGGAAGGGTCGCTCAGCGCACGACGGGTTCGCCGTGATATCTGCGCTTCGAGGGTTTCGATACGCCGAACCCGACTTCCATCATGAGCCGAGGGTGATATTTTGCGACCGTCCCCATGTGGAAGCCGAAGGGATCTTCGACGAACCCGTAGCCCGCCTTGCCGGTCAGGGTGACGGCGCTCTCCTCTCCGTAAAATTCGAGCACTTCTTCCGCCGGATGCCCCACGAGCAGGGTCAACTGGTGCTTGAGGCGGCGCTTGTTATGGCTGCAGCGCATATAGACATGCGGTCCCGCATCCTCATCGACATTCGACAGATAGAAAAAGAATTTCAGCATCCGCCAGTCGTCGAGATCGAAATGAAACTTGAACGACGCACGGCTGAGGTCGGCCTCCGAAGCGGATTGAGTGGGAAAGCTCCACCACGTCCGGGTGGTGATCAGCTTGGCTTCACCGCCCAGGTAATGCCGTGCAATATCCAGAAGAAGAGGATCCTGCTGCACCGCGACCGCCGCCTCGCAACTGGCGATCCTTTCGAAATGGTGGCCGCTCAGGATCGCTCGACCGAATCGGCGTTCCGCTTCCGCGTGTTCGTCCGCCCGGAATTCGAGTTTCCGCTCGAAGTTGCCGAAGCAAGGGGTTTCGGATGCAAAACGGGCGATCTCCTGCCGAATCGGATCGGGAAGGATGAGTCCGGTGAAGATCCCGCTTCGTCTGAGTTCGTCGGCGACCATGTCGGCTTCGATATCGCCGAACATCGACGGCGCCACCGGCGCAGATTTCGAGACGCGCCGGGCAGTCAGCCAATGGGCTCGCCTGAACGGAATTGTCCGGGCCAAAAGGAACATGGGAAGCCAAGCCGGGTTTTCCCGCAGGTCGGTGAAATAGGTGGGCAGGCGTGCGGCCATTCGCCGGAAAGTTCCGCCATGGCGCGCGATGGATTCGAGATCCTGCGGCTTGGTTTTGGACGTCTCAAGCATCTGGTATCCTCATTCAGGCATGGCATTGCCATGCGTTTCGGTAACCCGCAGCCCCGCGCAATGTAGGCAGCAATAGTCCATACCGCAATGCAGCATAGATTGCCGCCTTCCGGATCTTCAACCCTTGAACTGCTTGTGAAATCGGGAACGCCGTCCACGGTTAACAAACCGTTGTGCCGCAGGACGGGCTGAATCGGTGATCTTACGGCCTGCCGAGGACGACTGCCATGCCGGACGGCGTCCCCCGGCTTGGCGCGTTTGTCACTCCTGGGACTGCGTCTGGCCCTGCTGGCTTTGGCTTTGCGCCACCGTCAACGAAACCTTGAGGTTTTCGCTGGCCGGACCGAGGCGCATGCCGGAGACGGGTGCGCAGTCGCGGTAGCAGAGGCCGGAGGCGACCCGCACGTAGCTGTCGTTCGGGCAGATCTTGTTAGACGTGTCGAAACCGACCCAGCCGAGGCCCGGCAGATGCACTTCCGCCCACGCATGGGTAGCGGCCTGTTCGGTCTCGCCTTCCATCAGCAGGTAGCCGGAAATGTAGCGCGCCGGGATATCCAGCAGCCGGGCGGCAGCGATGAATATATGAGTGTGGTCCTGGCAGACGCCGGTCCTTGCCTCCAGAGCCTGTTCGGCGGTCGTCTCGGTGCCGGTTGCGCCCGGAACATAGGCAACGGTCTCGTGGATCTTCTCCATCAGCGCGTGCATCCTTGCAAGCTCGCTGTCGCCCTCGAGGCTTTTGGTAAGCTCGTGGATGAGCTTGCCAGGTTTGGTCAGCGCCGTCTCGCGCAGGAACAGCCAGAGCGGACAGAAACCCTGGTGCGGACCGAAGACGCCGGCGCGGTCCTGGGTCTCCACCTCGCCGGACGCGGTGATGCGGATCGTGTGCTCGGTGCCTTCGGTGGAGACCAGTTCGACGCGGTTGCCGAACTGGTCGGCATAACCCGCCTCGATCTTGGCACCATCGACAGTGATCGACCAGTTGATGACTTTCTGGCCGGGCCCGTCGATCGGCGTCAGCCTGAGCCGCTGCAGCGAATAAGGCACCGGCTCGTCGTAAAGATATTCGGTCGTATGGGAAATCTTCAGCCGCATGTGCGGTAAATCCTGTGCCTGTTGGCTTTACTGGTAAAAACGGTAGCCGTCGGAGATTTCGGCGCTGAGCTGGTTGTTGCGGCTGACGAAATCCTCCAGGAATTCGTGCAGGCCCTGGTCCATGATGTCGGAGATCGAGCCGCGCTTCAGGGTCGAGCGGATTGCCGCCGCGGTCTCATGCGCCTTCAGTCGTTCATCGTAGGTTTGCGCCAGATAATCGAGATTGTTGGTGATCTTCTCGTAGCAGTAAGCCAGCGAGCGCGGCATCTGGACTTTCAGGATCAGGAAATCGGCGATGTTGGCAGATTGATATTCGCCGTCATAGACCCAGCCGTAGGAACGATGGGCCGAGACCGAGCGCAGTATCGATTCCCATTGGTAGTTGTCGAGCTTCGAGCCGACCTGGCTGATCGCCGGCAACAGCACGTAATATTTCACGTCGAGAATGCGGCTGGTGTTGTCGGCGCGTTCGATGAAGGTGCCGATGCGCGAGAAATTGTAGAGGTCGTTTCTCAGCATCGAACCGTGGAAGGCGCCGCGGATCAGGCCGCAGCGGTGCTTGATGACGTCGATCAGTTCGGGCAGGTCGGTCGCCTTCTGCTTGCGGGCGAGCCGGGCTTTGAGGTCGATCCAGCATTCGTTGGTCGCCTCCCAGGTCTCGCGGGTCAGCGCCGTGCGCACCATGCGGGCATTGTTGCGTCCGAATTCGATGCAGGACATGACGCTCGACGGGTTGGCCTGGTCGCGCAGCAGGTAATCGATGGCGTCGGCCGCCGTCAGTTCGGTGTGCACTTCCGAATAGGCTTCGCGCACGCCCGCACTTTCGAGCACGCCGTGCCAGTCCTCGTCGGAGGAGCCGGCGCGGGTCAGCGACACGCGCAGGCCGGCATCGACGAGGCGGGCGATGTTTTCTGCCCGCTCGATGTAACGGAACATCCAGTAAAGGCCGTTTGCAGTTCTTCCGAGCATGTCTCTACGACCTCAATCTTCCAGTACCCAGGTGTCCTTGGTGCCGCCGCCCTGGCTGGAATTGACCACCAGCGACCCCTGTTTCAGGGCCACGCGGGTCAAGCCGCCGGGGATGATCTTCACCTTGTCGGAAACGAGCACATAGGGACGCAGGTCGACGTGGCGGGGAGCAATCCCCTTGTTGACGAAGATCGGCACGGTGGACAGCGCCAGCGTCGGCTGGGCGATGTAGTTATCGGGCCTGGCCGCCAGCTTCTCGGCGAAGTCGGTGCGCTCCTTCTTGCTTGCCGTCGGGCCGACCAGCATGCCGTAGCCGCCGGACCCGTGCACCTCCTTGATGACCAGTTCCTCGATGTGCTCCAGCACGTATCTGAGGCTGTCAGGCTCGGAACAGCGCCAGGTTGGCACGTTTTCGAGCAGCGCCTTGCGGCCCGTATAAAATTCGACGATCTCGGGCATGTAGGAATAGATCGCCTTGTCGTCGCAGATGCCGGTGCCGGGTGCATTGGCGATGGTGATGTTGCCGGCACGGTACACGTCCATGATGCCGGGAATGCCGAGCGCCGAATCCGCGCGAAAAGTCATCGGATCGAGGAAATCGTCGTCGACGCGGCGGTAGAGGACGTCGATGGCCTCGTAGCCGCGGGTGGTGCGCATCTTGACGCGGCCGTCGATGACGCGCAGGTCGCCGCCCTCGACGAGTTCGACGCCCATCTGGTCGGCAAGGAACGAGTGTTCGTAATAGGCCGAGTTGAAGATGCCGGGCGTCAGTACCGCGACGCGGGGCCGGCCGTTGCAGCCGGGAGGGGCAAGCGAGGCGAGCGACTGGCGCAGCAGCCGCGGATAGTCCTCGACCCGCTGCACCTTGTTCAGCGCAAACAGTTCCGGGAACATCTGCATCATGGTTTCCCGGTTTTCCAGCATGTAGGAAACCCCGGACGGCGTGCGGGCATTGTCCTCCAACACGTAGAACTGGTCCTCGCCGGTACGCACGATATCGGTGCCGACGATGTGGGTGTAGACGCCGCCGGGCGGCTTGAAGCCGATCATTTCGGGGAGGAAGGTGACGTTCCTCTCGATCAGCGCGCGGGGAATGCGGCCGGCCTTGATGATCTCCTGCTTGTGGTAGATGTCGTCGAGGAAGGCGTTGAGCGCCAGAACCCGCTGCTCGATGCCCTGAGCCAGCTTGCGCCATTCACGGGCGGAGATGATGCGGGGAATGATATCGAAGGGGATGAGCTTTTCGGAACTGTCCGCGTGTCCGTAGACCGCGAATGTGATGCCCGTCCTTCTGAATATGTTTTCCGCATCCTGGGTCTTGCGGATCAGGTGTGCAGCATCCTGACTGGCATACCATTCGTGATAGGTCTTGTATGGCGGTCGCGGAAGGTTTTCCGCAGTCAACATTTCATCAAATGCCAAAGGCGCATTCCCCTTTTTTGGCCATAAGAATACAACGGTGAGGGCAATGCAAGAACTGTGCGCAATTGGCGGGAAAAGAATTCCGCGCATCAGAAAAATACAGTTTCGATGCTCCCCGACCAGTAAATGCGCTGATTCCGGTGCTCGGCAAGCTCCCTACTTTAGAAGGAGGTGAATAAATCTCCTGCCTTGAAAAACATCAGCTGCCTAAGCGCTGATCAAATGCTGTCCAGCTTGCGTCGATTGAGCTCAAGTTTGCGAGTGATCGCGAGGTCGGTTTCCCCAATTCTGCTGGTTGACAGAGTTTCGGCCATTTCGCATAAGGAAGCCGGACGTGCAAAAGTCACGGCCCGGTCGGTAGTCCGGGTGACGCTTTGCGTTCGTATAAGGGTTCGCTCATGGGGAGCGGGCACATCCTGTACGTCCTTTTCCGATCACGGAAGAGGAGCGTCCTATGTCTAAACTTAAAGTTATTATTGCCGGTGCCGGTCTCGGCGGGCTTTGCCTTGCGCAAATACTGCGTCGCGCCGATGTCGAGGTGGAAATCTTCGAAAGCGATTCCAGTCCCTGGGATCGCCCTCAGGGCTATCGCCTGCATATCGACCGGGATGGGGTAAACGCCCTCAGGGAAGTCCTGCCTGCAAATCTGTATCGGCTTTTCGAAGCGACCGCGATGCGGCCACTGCCGTACACCACGATTGTCGATACGACCCTCAAGGAATTGCGGCGGATACCGAGCGGCGGGCACGACAGGACGCCGCGGCATTGGCTTGCTGATGGCGGTCCGCAGCATATCAACGTCAATCGCGCCACCTTGCGGCATATCCTTCTGACCGGCCTGCAGGACGTTTGCCGATTCGGCGCCCGAATGCTGCGCTATGAAACGGATGCCGAAGGGGTAACCGCGGTGTTTGCCGACGGCAGCACCGCACGAGGCGACATTCTGGTCGGTGCCGACGGGATCCGCTCCGCGGTGCGCCGGCAGCGACTGCCCGAGGCGCGCATTATGGATACCGGAGTGCGCGCCATCTACGGCCGTATTCCGATCGAAAAGGCTCGCCACCATCTGCCCGAACACGTTCTTGCCGACGTCTTCACCGTCGCCTCCGACGACCGGCGGGTGTTCCTCGGACTGGGGCCGGTGATTTTCCCGGCCCGTCCGGACGCAGCTTCCGACAGGATCGCGCCGGAGGCAGGGCTTTTCGGCCAGGACGACTATGTCGTCTGCATCGTCGGTGGCCGCCGCGAATATTTCCCCGGCGACGACGCGATGCTGCGACAGGCCGGCAGCCCGGCGCTTCAGGCCCTTGCGATCAGGATGCTGGAGGAGTGGCCGGCGGCTGCCGGGGCCATTCCGGCTCGGGGAGACCCTTCCTCCTTTTTCTCGATCGAGATGCATACGAGCGTTCCCTGCGATCTCGGAGAGACTTTTCGGGTGACGCTTCTCGGCGACGCCATCCATGCGATGACGCCGACGCTCGGACGTGGGGCAAACGTCGCAATGCGCGATGCGGCGCTGCTCGGACACGCAATTATTGCCGTGGAACGCGGCGAGGTCGGCCTTGCCCTGGCGCTTACTGCCTACGAGCGGGAGATGGCCAGTTACGGTTTCGGCGTGGTGCGAGAGTCGGCCTTCATCGGGCATGGGCTGATGGGGCAGGATCCGCTTGCCGCGTGAGGATCTCCCTTCTCTCAATCGGCGTTCATCGCAATCATCAGTTTTTCTGCTTTGACGATGAAACGAGGTGGGAATAAGCAGGCGGCTTCCATGAAAGCGGCCGCTGCCGAAATCTCCGCCGGACATCCCCATCATGCTCGACCGCCTGGCTCCGGCCCTCTTTGTCCTCCTCTGGTCCACGGGCTGGCTCGTCGCGAAATACGCGGCGAAGCACGCCGATCCCTTGACGTTTCTGGCCGGGCGACACGCACTCGCCGCCGCGGCGTTTTTCGTGGTCTGCCTGGTCACAAAGGCAAAATGGCCGAAGAGCCGTGCCCAGGTCGGCCATGCGATGTTCTCGGGCGTCTTCCTGCACGGACTTTATCTTGCGGGCGTCTGGTATGCGATTGCGCAGGGCGTGCCTGCCGGTCTTTCGGGCATTATCGCCGGGCTGCAGCCGCTGCTGACCGCCATGGTCGCGCCGCTCTTCCTCGGAGAGCGCCTCAAGCCCTTGCAGAAGGTCGGCCTGGCGCTTGGTTTTGCCGGCATTCTGATCGCGATCTCCCCGCAGCTTCTCGACCTCTTCGAGCGCGGGCTGGCGGGACTCGCGGTTCCGGTGCTGATCAACATCGTCGCCATGGCGTCGGTCACCTACGGCACGCTCTACCAGAAGCGGCACCTGCAGGAGGGCGACCTGTTCTCGATCGCCACGCTGCAATTCGTCGGCGCGCTGATCGTCACCATCCCGTTGGCGCTCAGCCTTGAAAGCCTGCGCTTCGATTGGACGTATGAGGCGATCTTCGCAATGGCCTGGTCTGTCCTCGGCCTGTCCATGGGCGCGGTCGGCTTGCTGCTCTATCTTATCCGCCGTGGCCAGGTGTCCCGCGCCGCCTCGCTCATCTACCTGATGCCGCCGGTCGTGGCGATCGAGGCGGCGATCCTGTTCGGGGAGCCCCTGACCCTGCCGATGATCGTCGGCACGGTGATCGTGGTGGCGGGCGTCTATATGGTGAACCGCAAGGCTTGAGGGAGTTTTTCATTCGGTCAGGAATCGGGTGTCGAGCGGAGCTGGGCAGCCTTAGACAGCGGATGTAGACCCAACAGGAGGTACATCATGCTAACCGACAAAGTTGCCATCGTCACCGGCGCATCAAGCGGCATCGGCCGGGCCGCTGCCCTTCTTTTCGCCCGGGAAGGGGCTGCCGTTGTTGCCAACGCGCGGGGCGAGGCGGAATTGCAAAAACTCATTTCCGAAATCGAGGCGGCCGGCGGCCGTGCGGTTGCCGTGGCAGGCGATGTCGCGGAGGAGGAGACCCACCGGGCATTGCTCGAAGTAGCGCTTGGCCGATTCGGCGGTCTCGACATCGCCTTGAACAATGCCGGCACGGTCGGACCTTACAAGCCGCTCGGCGAGGTGATGCTGGAGGAATGGCAGCATACCCTGGCCATGAACCTCACGAGCGCCTTCCTCGGCGCCCGCTCGCAAATCCCGGCGATGCTCGAACGCGGCGGCGGATCGATCATCTTCACCTCCACCTTCGTCGGCACCAGCGTCGGCATCCCCGGCATGGGGACTTATGGCGCATCGAAGGCCGGGATCATGGGTTTGGTGAAAGGGATTACGGCCGACTACGGAGCGCGCGGCATACGCGCCAATGCGCTGCTGCCCGGCGGCACGGACACCCCGATGGCCGGCGACGCGGCGCAAAAGGAATGGGCGGCGGGCCTGCATGCCCTCAAGCGGATCGCCCAGCCCGAGGAAATCGCCCGGGCCGCACTTTTCCTGGCGAGCCCGATGGCGAGCTTCGTGGCAGGGTCTGCGCTTTATGCGGACGGCGGGAACGCTGCGGTCAAATGACAAAAAAAGAGGCCGCGTGAGCGGCCTCTTGGCTTTGTTTTCTTACGCAGGGCGTCCTTACGCCGGGCGGCGTGTACGGCCCTGCTGGCCGGAGCGGTTGTCGTTGCCGAACTTGACCGGACCTGCGTTGCCGCCAGCGGCCGGCCGGGCGGCTTCGACGCGCGGGCCGCGGTTGTTGCGCTGGGCAGCGGGTTCATGGGCGCCGTGTGCAGCATGCGGGTTCGGAGCCCCATTGCCGCCCTTGCGGTGTTCCTTGCGGGGCTCGGTGCGCGCCGGACGGCCTTCGCCGTTCTTCATCCCATCCTGGGGACCGAACTGCTTTTTGGCCGGGCGGAAATCCGACGTGGTCGAGAGGTCGTTGTCGACGTCCGGGCGCGGAGTGTTCTCGCCGCGACGCTGGCCGCGGAAATCGTCGTTGCGACGATTGTCGCGCTGTGGGCGGTCACCATGGGGACGATCGCCATTGGCGCGGGCCGGACGCTGGGGACGATCACCGCCCTCGGCGCCTTCCGCTGCGAAGAACGGCTTGCGGGCCGGACGTTCGCGGCGCTCGGGACGGCCTTCGCCGTTGCCGCGTGCCTGGCCGTTGCCGTTGCCGCCACGGCCGCGATTGGCAGCGCCGCCACGGTTGTTGTTGCCGGCACCGCCGCGTGGCTGGCGGCCGCCTTCGGGGCGTTCGCCGGATGCGGTGGTGATTTCGATGTTCATCAGGCGCTCGATGTCGCGCAGCAGGCGGGCTTCATCGGGAGCGCAAAAGGCGATCGCAATGCCGTCGCGGCCGGCACGCGCGGTACGGCCGATGCGGTGAACGTAGGCGTCAGGTACTTCCGGCAGGTCGTAGTTGAAGACGTGGGTGACGCCAGGGATGTCGATGCCGCGGGCAGCAACGTCGGTGGCGACCAGAACACGGATCTCGTTGTCACGGAAGGCCTTGAGGGCGCGTTCGCGCTGGCCCTGGCTCTTGTTGCCGTGGATCGAAGCGACCTTGAAGCCGATATGCTCGAGATGCTTGGAGAGCTTCTCGGCGCCGTGCTTGGTGCGCAGGAAAACCATGGCGCGGCCGGTCGGGTTTTCTTCGAGCGACTTCTTGAGAAGGTCCGTCTTGTCGTTCTTGCCGACCACGAAGTGGACGAACTGTTCGACCTTGTCGGCGGCCTTGCCCGGAGGCGTGACCGAAACCTGGACCGGATCCTTGAGGAAGTCGGAGGCAAGATCGGCGATCGCCTTCGGCATGGTGGCCGAGAAGAGCAGGGTCTGACGCCTGTTCGGCACCATTTTGGAAATCTTGCGCAGATCGTGGATGAAGCCGAGATCGAGCATCTGGTCGGCTTCGTCGAGAACGAGGTAGCGAACTGCGGTCAGGCCGATGGCACGGCGGGCGATCAGGTCGAGCAGGCGGCCCGGGGTCGCGACGAGAATGTCGGTACCCTTTTCGAGCTGCAGCTGCTGCTTGTTGATCGAGGCGCCGCCGACAACGGCGTTGATCTTCATCGGGGTACCGCGCACGTAGCTCTTCAGGCTGGCCGCAATCTGGTTGACCAGTTCGCGGGTCGGAGCGAGGATGAGCGTACGGGTGGTGCGATTGTCAGGACGCTTCGGATCCTTGGCAAGCATTTCGATGATCGGGAGGCCGAATGCGGCGGTCTTGCCGGTGCCAGTCTGGGCAAGGCCGATCATGTCGCGGCCTTCGAGAAGCTGGGGGATCGCCTGGGCCTGGATCGGGGTCGGTGTTTCGTAACCGAGCGCAAAAAGAGTGGCTACGGTCTGCTTGGACAGACCAAGCTCGTGGAAATTCGTCAAGTCGAATACCTTTTCGGGGCGCCAAAAGCGTATCGCCGGACTGGCACCATGCCGTCCGGTCTGCCTTTGGCGTCAAGAACCCCGCGTGAAGTGGGAACTTGCAAGTTGGAAATTGCTCTCCAGCGCTTAAACCCTCCGGGATCGAGGGCGATCTATCTTTGCGCCTTGTTCCTTCTTCGCGGTGTCTTTAATGACGCGGGGCCAACTCACGCGGCGGCCGGAAGGTGAAAGCTGAAGCGCATTTGGTGGTTTTCCGGGCAAAAGTCAAGCAGATGTTTCGCACTCGCGAAATGGCGTGGCTTCCCGGCCGTGTCCGTAACAGAGCTCGGTGCGCCTGCAGGACAACAAAAAGCCTGCATCCGCCGGCGGCGGAAACAGGCTCCTCAATGCGATTGCTCTGCCGATCAGCGCGAGCAGACTTCGACGCGATAGGGCTCGCCATAGCGGTTGCGGCGCCATTCGAGTTCGCAGACCGGTGGGTAATCGCGATAATAGGCGCGGCGGTAATAGACAGGCGGCGGAGGCGGGGGAGCGTAGTCGTATTCCGGCTCCACATATTCTGGCTCGGCGTAAGCCGGCCGCTGCGACCCTGCGATGATTGCGCCGCCGATGATGCCGCCAGCAAGGCCTGCTGCCACGCCCGGCCAGACATTGCGATGGCGGTCGCGGGCTTCTGCCGCCGGAGCCGTCGCCGTCAGGGCGCCCGCTACGGACAGTGCGGCGAGGCCGAGTGATATCGTCTTTTTCAGTGCCGACATGTTCTTTTCCTTTCCCTTTTTGTCCTCAAGGGGTGAAGAAATGGTCGCGCCCAAAGGCGGCGGATTGATGAAGACGATTTCCCGATAGTCTGAACGAACGTTCAGCTTCATGCCGCCTGCGGTTGATTTTTATCAAGCCTCAGCAATTGCCAATGTCGATTATGGCCGGATCGTGGCTATAACATGGAGAAGATTTGGCGGCGGAAATCGGGACTTTCTCCGAGTTGCTTTCGGATTAGCTCGGATCACTTACGCCATGCGGTTGGATGTCTGCGGATGTCGATGTCCGTCACGATCAATCACAGGCTGTATTGGCGCCCATATATAGGCGCTTCCGGTTGACAAATGCCAGAAATGATAAGTCGTACTGTTTCAACAACACGATGTTAACACTCGCTATGGTGTTATCAGTCGATTGGGAGACAAACGAATCGAGCCGGATATCGGCCGGCACGAGGAGCGGGGAAGGTGGACACGGAAAGCGAACTCTTGAAAACGGCGTGCGAGCGGATCAATGATCTTGCCGAACCCGCGTTCATCAAGGACAGCGCCCTTAGCTACGTGGCGGTGAATGCTGCCTATGCACGCCTTTTCGGCATGCATCCGAGCGAATTCGCCGGCAATACCAGCCGTGGCCTTGCAGGCGCGCTGGACGATGCCGACCGCAAGGAAAAGGAATGCCGGGCGATCGTTTTCGGTACCGACGAGACGGCGCTGTGTTTCGACCGCTCCGGCGTCGTCCGCCATGAAATTCATATCGAGCGTTTCCTGACGGAAGACGACCATACCTATCTGTTCGGCACGTTTGCGGCGGTGCCGGGCGTTGCCGCCATTTCAGAGCCGAGCAACGTTGCCCCGCTTGCCGTTGCATCACGCGCCGTCGTCCCGCCCCCCGGTGCCCCGGCCAGTGGTGCTACGGCCAACGCTGCAAAGCCGATCGCGCCGTTTTCGCCTTTCAACAACGCGCTTCTCGACGATGCCCTCGACATGCTCGAAATGGGTATCGGCATCTATGACAAGCACAACGTTCTGCTCTACTGCAATTCACAGCTCATCAATCATTTTTCATCGATCTCGATCGATATCCAGCCGGGGATCACGCTCAACGATATTCTCGGATTTGCGTATGATCGCCGCCAGCGCGTGTCGCCGGCGAGCTTTGGTTCCGATGTGCCGAACAAGGACGCTTGGATAGCCGAGCGGATGAAACCGTTCGATCTTCCCTATTCCGAAAGCATCGACCAGCTTTCCGACGGACGCTGGCTGCGGAGCATCAACAAGCGTCTCGAAAACGGCCTGCTGATCGCCATCCGTCACGACGTGACCGATTTCAAGGAGCAGGAAATGCTCCTGCGCACCCATGTCTCGGAGACGGACCTGTTTCGCGCCGTCCTCGAAGACCTGCCGGTGCCCGTGTTCGTGCGCAACAGCGACCGCCAGCTCACCTATGCCAATGCCGCCTACGAGGCGATGCTCGGCAAGCCGAGAAGCCATTTCCTCGGCAAGACCGAAACGGAAATGTTCCCTGACGCGGCCGATCGCTTCCGGATTGAAAACGACCAGGTAATGACAGGCGAGGACATCGAGAAATCGGAGGATATTACCTTTCCCGACGGATCGGTTGTCCCGGTCATCACGCACCTGCGCCGGGTGACCACCAATGACGGCGCGCACAACCTCGTCGGCTCGCGCATGGACGTCTCCCGCATCAAGGAGGCGCAGAACAAGGCGGAGAAGATGGGCAAGGATCTGCAGACGATCCTGCACACCATGCCCGTCGGCGTGGCGATCCTCGACGAGCAGTTCCTGTTCGAATACGCCAACCCGGCCTTCTATTCCTTCTGGGATGCCGGTGAGCAGTTCGATCTGCCCGGGCGTTCCTATCGGGACTTCCTCAAGGTCAATTTCGACCACGGCATCTATAGCGGCTCGACGCAAAGCTTCGAGGAGATCTACCGGGAGCGCATCGCCGCCTTGACCGACGGTCAGGAGCGACCGCCGATCGAGGTGAAAAGCCGCAGCGGCCTGGTGATCGTCATTTCCGGCACTCAGCTTTCCGGCGGCAAGATCCTGCTGAGCTACATGGACATCACGGCTGTCCGCAAGCGCGAGCAGGAGATCCAGGAGGCCCGTGCGGCGCTCGAAACCCACGGCGCGCTGATGCGCGACGCGACGAGCGCCATGTCGCAAGGGCTGCTCATCCTGCATGACGGCGAGATCATCTTCTCCAATGACGCGCTGCCGGCCATGCTCGACATGCCGGCCGAGATGGTGGGTGCCGGAGGCCTGTGGCGCGATCTCTTCCGCTATTGCGTCGAGCGCGGCGATCTCGGCACGTCCGAGGAAGCGGCGGCGACGCTGCAGGCCTGGGAAGACAACGTCGCAGCCGGCAAGCCGGTGTTTGCCGCCTTCCGCGTCGAGGGCCGCAAGTGGATCCAGGTCGAGGCAAAGCTGACCGGCAGCGACCATTGGCTGGCCGTCTTCACAGACGTCACGGAGATGAAGAGCCGCGAGGAAGAACTGACCCGCCTCCTGCAGCGCGCCGAGGCTGCCGACCGGGCGAAGTCTGAATTCCTCGCCAATATGAGCCACGAGATCCGCACGCCGATGAACGGCGTGCTCGGCATGGCCGAACTGCTGGCCAAGTCCAATCTCGACACCCGCCAGAAGACCTTCATCGACATCATCGTCAAGTCGGGCAATGCGCTCCTGACGATCATCAACGACATCCTCGACTTTTCCAAGATCGATGCCGGGCAGATGACGCTGCGCAAGGCGCCGTTCGACCCGGTCGAGGCGATCGAGGACGTGGCGACGCTTTTGTCCTCGTCCGCTGCCGAGAAGGATATCGAACTCATCGTGCGCGGCGACGTCTCGATCCGCGAGACGGTGATGGGCGACGCGGGGCGTTTCCGTCAGATCATAACGAATCTGGTCGGCAATGCGGTGAAATTCACCGAAAAGGGGCACGTCTTCATCGATCTGAGATCGGAGGCGAGGGGCCCCGGCGAGATGTTGCTGTCGATCCGCATCGAGGATACCGGCCTCGGCATTCCCGAAGAGAAACTGAAATCGGTGTTCGAGAAATTCTCGCAGGTCGATACGTCCTCGACGCGCCGCCACGAAGGCACCGGTCTCGGACTGGCGATCACCGCGGGCCTCACCGAGCTCTTCGGCGGCTATATCGACGTGACGAGCGAAGTCGGTCGCGGCTCGGTCTTCACCGTGCACCTGCCGTTCCAGGTGGTCAGCGAACGCAACGTCCTGACGGCCTTGCCGATCAACACTAGCGGCGCACGCATCCTCGTCGTCGACGACAATGCCGTCAACCGCCGCATCCTCACCGAACAGCTCACCATGTGGGGGTTCGACACGGTTGCAGCCGACGGCGGCGCCGAGGGTCTGGCGATCCTCAGCGAGGCCGCCCGTATCGGCGTCACTGTCGATGCTATCGTGCTCGACTACCACATGCCGGAGATGAACGGCCTGGATTTCGCCAAGCAGCTCCGGCGTGATCCGCGCTTCGACGGAACCGGCGTGGTTTTCCTGACCTCGATGGACATGGCCGGCGACGACAGCATGTTCGCCGCCCTCAACATCCAGGCGCATCTGATGAAGCCGGCACGCGCCAACCTGCTGCGCAGCACGATCATCGACGTCGTCCGCTCGATCCGCACCAAGCGCCGGGCAGTCGAAGCGGAGCAAGCGGCCGGTCGGACTCAGACGGCCGTGCGGCCCCTGGCGCCGGTTGCAGCACCCAAGCTGGTTGCTTCGGCGCCAGTGATTGCCGAACAGCCGGTGGTCCCGGTCTCCACGCCGCCCATGCAGGCGGCGCCGACGCTCGACGTGCTGGTCGCCGAGGACAACGAAGTCAACCAGATCGTCTTTACCCAGATCCTGCAGACCACCGGCTGGCTGTTCCAGATCGTCAAGAACGGTGCGGAAGCGGTCGAAGCGTGGAAAAAGCACGATCCGGCGGTCATCATCATGGACGTTTCGATGCCGGTCATGAACGGCCATCAGGCGACCCAGAAAATCCGCGAGCTCGAACAGGAGACCGGCACCCATACGCCGATCATCGGCGTCACGGCGCATGCGCTCGAAAGCGACCGCGAACTCTGCTTCCAGGTCGGCATGGACGATTACCTCTCCAAGCCGATCAGTCCGGAGGCATTGGAAACCAAAGTCCGCAACTGGCTTGGCGGTGCGATCGTGAGTTCGGTGTCGAACTGAGCCGGCGTTTCCGGCTCTCAACGCTCTCACCTCGGCAATGTCGGCGCACATCCCTGCTCCGAAGAACTGGCAATACTGCTGACGCGGCGGCAGAACGTAGCGGGCGGTCAGTATCGCGCTGCCCTGGCGGTTGCGTCGGCGATGCGGGAAGTTGACGGAGCGGGCACCGTGGCCGCAGTGATCCGCATCTGTACGCTGCCTGTCGTCGGGTGAAACGCGATCCAGCGCGCCAGGTCATCGCCGAGGCTGGAATCGACAAGCTTGATGCCTTCCGCCTGAAGGAAGCGCCTGGCGAACGCGGCGTTCAGCAATCCGGGATCGTAGCCGCTGCATTTGCGGGTGCGGCCGCCAAACAGTTTGGCGCGAAGGTTCCGGCGTTCCGCGCCGAGACTGCACAGGTCGTCGACAAGCGCACGCATGGCCAGATCGCCGTAGCGTTCCGGGTGCTGGGTGATCTCCAGTCCGCCGCTCGCAGGCAGGATGAAATGGTTCATCCCCCCGATGTTGGTGGTGGTGTCGTAGATGCAGGCCGAGACGCAGGATCCGAGAACGGTCATCAGCACGGTATCGGGATCGGCCGACACCGCATATTGGCCGCCAATGATATGGATATGGTGGGAGCCCGTGAAGTTCATCTGATGCTCTGATTCCGTGTATGTGAAAATTATTTTCACGCAAAAGTATGAAAGCGGGACGCGCGCGGGAGGGACCAACAATGAGTGGCGAGAAATACGGTCTTATACGGTTTTCGTAATTTCGGCAGGGTGCGAGCGACAGGTTTTCCGTTCAGGGACCGTTAAGCTCGGCACCGGCATTGTCCGGCAATACCCGAGCCCCTTTTGCCGCTTTCAGGCGCAGCTCGGTGGAAACGGAGACGCTTGTGATGAAGAAGATGATTGTCTCGGCGCTGATTCTGGCCGCTACCTGCACCAGCGTCCTGTTGCCGGCCGGTGAAGCCTCGGCCCAGCAGTGGGACAGACACTACGACCGATATGATCGATATGATCGATACGATCGCCGTGACCCGCCGCGCAGGCGTCATAACAACGATGGCGCGCTGATTGCCGGAGGTTTGGCCGCGGGCGTCATCGGCGGTCTGATCGGCGGGGCTCTCGCCAATGACAGCGGGCCGCGTTACATCGATCCGCCACCGCCGCCTCGGCCGCGCTGCTGGTTCGAGGACCGCCGCGTCCGCAACGCCTATGACGGCGGATGGCATATGGAAAGCCTGCGCGTCTGCCAGTAGGTGGCATGCGATGTGATGGATGGCAGCCGGTCTCAGGGCCGGCTGTTTTATGTTGGGCGGTCTTGGGGCGACCTTGGGTCAGGGCGCCGGTTTGATGCCGCACAACATCTCGCGTTTGCCAGCAAATCCCGGCCGCCGTTCGACGGTAAAACCGGCCGCCTGCAGGTTTCGCCGTACGAAGCCGGCTGCCGCATAAGTGCCGAACGTGCCGCCAGGTAAGGTCTTGTCATGGAGCGCCTGCATGATATCCGGCGACCACATGTCCGGATTGCGCGACGGCGCAAAGCCGTCGAGGAACCACGCGTCGAAATCCGCGCTGGCCGCGGAGACGCCTTCGAGTGCCGGGCCGCAGACGACTGTCAGACGTGTCTGGGCGTCGGCGTCGATCACGATATGCCCGGCAGGCTCGTCCGGCCAAGCTTTGACCACTGCCTGCCGTTCCGCCGCGATCTCCGGCCAGCGGGTGAGCGCCCGGTCGATTTCGTCGCGCTGCATCGGATAGAGTTCGAAAGAGGTGAAATGAAGCTTCGCGCCTGCGGGGCGAAAAAGCTTCCATTGCCGCCAGGTCTCGCAGAAATTCAGGCCGGTGCCGAAACCGAGTTCGCCGATCCGGAAAGTCCGGTGACTTTTCCAGCGCTCCGGCAGGCCCCAGCGCTCCGGCAGGCCATTGCCGGCCAGAAACGTGTGGCCACACTCCAGCCGGCCGTCGGTGCGGCAATAAAAGTGATCGCCAAACTTTTGCGAATAGGGCATATCGCCGTCATGCCAGTCCAGGGTCTGGCTTTCGGTCACACGAATTTCAGGATCACGGTCGCTCATGGGAGATGCGGATAATCCTGCCGGCTTCGGCGGTCAATCTCATGTCCTTCCCGCATCCGCCGATCTCGTCATCCTGGGCGGCGGCATCATGGGCCTCTGGGCGGCGGTCAAGGCCGAGCGACTCGGCATCCGCACCCTGCTTGTCGATGCCGGCTCGTTGGGGCAGGGGACAAGCGGCGGGCTCTTGGGCGCCCTGATGCCGTATATGCCCGATAAGTGGGACGACAAGAAGCAGTTCCAGTTCGATGCGCTTCTGTCGCTGGAAGACGAAATCGCTGAGCTCGAAGCCGAGACGGGCATGGCCTGTGGCTACCGCCGCTCCGGCCGGCTGATTCCGCTGCCGAAGCCGCACTTACGCAAGATCGCGCTCGGCCATTCGGCCGATGCGGAAGCCTGCTGGCGGCGCGGTGACCGTCGTTTCCATTGGCATGTGCTCGACCGCCCGCCGCAAAAAGGCTGGCCGGATGCCTCCTTCGCAGCTGCCGGACTGGTGCATGACACGTTTGCCGCCCGGGTTTCGCCGCGGGGTCTCGTATCGGCTCTCGCGGCCTTCCTGCGTAGGGCCGGCAATGTCCGAATCGTCGAAGGCCTGGAGGCCGAAACGGTAGATCCAGCCGCTAATAGGATTATATTCCGCGGCGGCGAAAGCGTCGCCTTCGGACACTGCATCGTCTCGGCCGGCCACCGATCCTTTTCTCTGCTTCAAGGCGTCTCGCCGCCGCTGAAACATCCGATCGGCCAGCCGGTCAAGGGGCAGGCGGCGCTGCTCAAGGCCAATATCGATCCGTCTCTGCCGGTGATCTTCCTGAACGGCCTCTATCTGGTCGCCCATGAGGGCGGTCACGTGGCGGTCGGCAGCACCAGCGAGGATGTGTTCGAAGACCCGTCGTCGACCGACAGGCAGCTCGACGACCTCGTCTTGCGCGCCCGGTCGCTCGTGCCGGCCCTGGCGCAGGCCCCCGTCGTCGAGCGCTGGGCGGGATTGCGGCCGAAGGCGATCGGCCGCGATCCGATGGTCGGCGCGCATCCCGATCACGCCCGAGTGATCGCGCTCACAGGTGGTTTTAAGGTGAGTTTCGGTATCGCGCATAGGTTGGCGGATGCGGCGCTCAATGCCGTGAATGGCCGGGAAATGCGGCTTCCGACGTCATTTACGCTCGCCAGTCATCTTGCCGTCGCCTCGCGTTAAACGCGAGTTTTCGGTCCTCCGCGTCGTTATTCTGTCATGCAAATCACTTAACCCCCACGGCAGGGATTGTTGAGCAATGCGTAAAACACGGGGTTGCTGAAAAGGACGTTCAGAAGGTGACGCATGCGCTATGCCATTCATTTCACGCCTCCGGCGCATGATCCGCTAACGGTCGCTGCCGCCCAGTGGCTCGGCCGCAACGCCTTTTCAGGCGAAGCGACGGAGCCGCCGGCAATCCGTGGCATCGGCATTCACGACATTGCTTTCAACACCGCGCTGCCACGCCGCTACGGTTTCCACGCGACGCTGAAGGCGCCGTTCCGCTTGGCACCCGACGTGACCGAACCGATGCTGCTGCGCCATCTGATGCGGTTTGCCGGCACCCACAGCCCTTTCGAACTGCCGAAGCTCGAAGCCGTGCGGCTCGGCAATTTCTTCGGCCTGGCGCCGGTCGTTCCTTGCGATACCGTCCGGTTCCTGGCTGCTTCCGTGGTCCAGGAGTTCGACAATTTCCGCACGCCATTGTCGGAAGCCGAGCTGGAGCGCAGCGATTCTGGCGATCTCTCGGCGCCGCAATTCGCCAACCTGCATCGCTGGGGCCACCCTTATGTGATGGACGAGTTCCGTTTCCACATGACCCTGACCGGCCCGCTGTCGCTGGTCGAGATGCCGCGTTTCGACCTGGCGCTGCGCGATTATTTCGAACCCTATCTGAAAAAGCCGGTCGAGATCGCCAATCTGGCGCTGTTCATCGAGGAGGAGCCCGGCGCGCCCTTCCTGGTGCATTCGCTGCATCCGATGGGCCGCGTGGCGGCGCGCAAGATCGCCTGACGTTCAAGTGCCGCCTGGCTTCCGGCGTCACTTTTGTTCAAGAGCGATGGTCGCCGATCTGCTATACTTTTTCCATGGAGAATATCTCGCAGGAACAGGCCACCGACCACATGCCGCTCATGCCGGCAGAGGTGACCCGTTTTTGGCGGGACGATCGCTTTGGCGGCATGGAATGCCTGCGCGCGACGTTTCTCACCCACGAATTCGCGCCGCATGCGCATGATACGTTCAGTATAGGTGCGATCGAGCAGGGCATGCAGGTTTGCACCATCAAGGGCAGCCGTGAAAGCGCCGGGCCGGGCGGGCTCTACCTGATCAATCCGGGCGAGACACATGACGGTGCGCCGCGGGGCGGCGGGTATCGCTACCGGATGATCTATCCGGATGTCGCACTGCTTCGCGAGATACTCGAAGACGTCACCGGCAAACCCTTCCAGGGCACGCCCGCCTTCGGCATCCAGCTCCTCCACGACCAGGCGCTCGCCGACGCTTTCCACCAGGCGCACCGGACGCTGGAAGAAGGCTCCGGCGCGCTCGAAACCAGCCAGGCGATGTTCCTAGTGCTCGACGCGATGTTCCGCCGTCACGGCGGTTCGATCATCGTACCGGCCGATACGACGGAGCGCACCGCCGTGCGCCAGGCCCGCGACTACCTCACCGAGAATTTTGCCTCCGATGTCGGGCTGGAGGAACTTGCGACCGTCGCGGGTCTCAGCCGCGCTCACCTCATCCGCGCGTTCCGCAAGGAATTCCACATCACGCCGCATTCCTTCCTCACCGACATCCGCATCCGAGCGGCCCGCAAGCGCTTGAGGGAAGGCGGCCAGCCGGCCGAGATCGCGCTCGAATGCGGTTTTGCCGACCAGGCGCATTTCACCCGGCACTTCAAGGCCCGCACGGGGCTGACGCCGGGGCAATACCGGGCTCGCTGATCACTTTCGTTCAAGACGGCTATCCACTTGATCTTTAAGACCTCCGCTTCCAACGGAGGTTTTTGACGTGAATGGCAATGCAAGGTTTCAAGACTTCCTCGGGGGCATGCGGGCGATCTCGCCACTGATCGCCGCAGTCATTCCGATCGGCCTCGTTTTCGGCGCGGTTGCGGCCACGAAAGGCCTGTCGCCGGCCGAGGCGGGGTTGATGAGCGCGCTGGTATTCGCCGGCGGCTCGCAGTTCGTAGCGATGGATATCTGGACCCATCCGGCCTCCTGGACCGGTGTCGGGTTTGCAGCCCTGCTCGTTAACATCCGCCACGTGCTGATGAGCGCCTCGCTCGGTATCAGAATGGATGGTTTCGGCCAACCGGCGCGCCATCTCTCGATGCTGTTCCTCGCCGACGAGATTTGGGCGATGGCAGAGTTCCGGGCCAAGGTGGCGCGGCTGACGCCCGCCTGGTTCGCCGGCCTCGCCATGCCCTTCTATCTCGCCTGGGTACTCTCGGGGCTGGCTGGTGCCGCCCTCGGCGCCTTTCTCGGCGACCCGGTGGTGCTCGGGCTCGACTTTGCCTTTCCAGCCGTCTTCATCGTGCTGGTCATGGGTTTCTGGAAAGGGCCTGAAACCGGCGCCGTGCTGCTCGCGAGCGGCGCGGCCGCCGTCGCCACCCAACATTTCGTGCCGGGCGTCTGGTATATCGCTGCCGGTGCTATCGCCGGCCTTTCGGCCGCCATGGTGACCGGCAAAAACGGTAAGGTAGAGGTGACGCCATGACCGTCGATATCGCCACCCTTATTGCCATCCTCGCCATGGCGGCTGCGACCGCGCTTACGCGGTTGAGCGGCCTCGTGCTCATCCGCCACGTCTCGCTCGAAGGCGGCCGCCGCAAGGCGATCGAATCGATCCCGCCGGCAGTTCTGATGGCTGTCGTCGCGCCGACCGCTTTTGCGACCGGGATTGCCGAAACCTTGGCCTGCGCCGTGACTGCTTTTGCGGCACTTCGCCTGCCGATGCTCGTTTCCGTGGCACTCGGGGTCGCCTCAGTCGCGATCCTTCGGGCGCTCGGCCTCTAAGCGTCATTTCCATCTCGACATGGCCGGAAAGGGTGCGCTACCGTCCGGCCTCATTCGTCGAAGGTGATCCATGCAGGCAAAAGACTATCCGCGCGAACTCGTCGGCTACGGCCGTTCCACCCCCGATCCGAAATGGCCAGGCGGCGCTCACGTCGCCGTGCAGTTCGTGATCAATTACGAGGAGGGTGGCGAGAGCTCGATCATGGACGGCGATCCGGCCTCGGAGAACCTGCTGTCGGAAATCGTCGGTGCCGCGCCCTGGCCGGGCCAGCGCAACCTCAACATGGAATCGATCTACGAATACGGCTCGCGCGCCGGCTTCTGGCGGCTGTTTCGGATGTTTACCGAACTCAAGGTGCAGACCACCGTCTACGGCGTGACGCTCGCCATGGCCCGCAATCCGGAAGCGGTCTCCGCCATGAAGGAAGCCGGCTGGGAGATCGCCAGCCACGGCTACCGCTGGCTGGAATATAAGGATTTCCCGGAGGCAAAGGAGCGCGAGCACATCCTCGAGGCTGTGCGGCTGCACACCGAACTCGTCGGCGAGCGGCCCTACGGCATGTACCAGGGCAAGCCCTCCGACAACACGCTGAAACTGGTGATGGAAGAGGGCGGTTTTCTCTATTCCTCCGACAGTTACGCAGACGATCTGCCTTACTGGGTCAACGGGCTCGACCAGAAGCCCTTCCTGATCATCCCATATACGCTGGAGACCAACGACATGCGGTTTGCGACACCGCAGGGCTTCAACACCGGCGACCAGTTCTTCACCTACCTCAAGGATGCCTTCGACGTGCTTTACCAGGAGGGCAGGGAAGGCGCGCCGAAGATGATGTCGGTCGGCCTCCACTGCCGCCTCGTCGGGCGGCCCGGCCGCGCCGCCGCGTTGAAGCGTTTCATCGAATATGTGCTCAGCCACGACAAGGTCTGGATCCCGCAGCGTATCGAGATTGCCAGGCACTGGCACGAGCATCACAAGCCGGCTGGCGCCCTATGACCGCCCGCGGCGACTTCATCCAGATGTTCGGCGGCGTGTTCGAACATTCGCCCTTCATCGCCGAACGCGCCTATGACGCCGGTCTGATGCTGGTGCCGCTGACGTCCAAGAGCGTGCATGACGCGCTGACCTCAATCTTCCGCCGGGCAAGCCGCGAGGAACGCCTCGGCGTGCTGCGTGCCCATCCCGACCTTGCGGGCAAGCTGGCGATCGCCGGCGAACTGACCGAGGACAGCAAAAAAGAACAGACCGGCGCCGGGCTGGACCGCCTGAGTGCCGCCGAACACGCCCGGTTTACCGAGCTCAATACCGCCTATACGCAAAAATTCGGCTTCCCTTTCATCATCGCGGTCAAGGGCCTCACGAAGGACGATATCCTTGCGGCCTTCGAGAAGCGCATTCACAACTCGGCCGAAGAGGAGTTCGACACCGCCACCACCCAGGTGGAAAAGATCGCGCTCCTGCGTCTGCAATCGCTGCTTCCGGGACATTGAGGCCTTGGACGCTTCTTTCCTCGATCCTTTCCGTCGCTTATATTGGCGATATCAGGAGTGACGCCATGAGACCGTCGGAAGTGCTGGAGAAGAACCGGGATGTCATCCGGGAGATCGTTGCCCGCCGGCAGGTCTCCAATCCTCGCGTCTATGGCTCAGTGCTGCGCGGCGAAGACCGACCCGACAGCGATCTCGATATCCTGGTCGACCCGTCGCCGACCACGTCCCTGTTCACGCTCGGCGGACTTCAGGGAGATCTCGAAGAAGCGTTGGGCGTTCCGGTGGATGTCAAGGTTCCGGGGGATTTTCCGCCCAAGATCCGCGAACGCATCGTCGCGGAAGCGTTGGCGATATGAGTGCAGAGCGTCTCGAAGCCTATCTTGATCGGATGGTCGTCACTGGAAACAAGGCCGTCAGATATGTCTCTGGCCTGGATCGCGAGGCCTTTCGGCTTGATGAAATCAAGCAGGATGCGGTGATCGCCAACATCATGGCGATCGGCGAATGCGCGACCAAGATCATGGAGCGTTTTCCGGATTTCGTCGTCGAGCATCCGGAGATCCCGTGGAGAGACATCCGCGACATGCGCAACCGCATCGCACATCAGTATTTTCACCTGGATATCGGCACGGTCTGGTTGACCGTCGATCGGATGATCCCGGAACTTCTCTCCCAGCTCGACTCCCTGCGCAACTGGCGTGCTCAGGGTGAATGACTGAAGCAGAATGATCGAAGGCGAATGAATTGACCGAATATCTGGAAATCCTGCCCCTCACAAAGCAGGCCTTCGCGCCTTTCGGCGATGTCATCGAGGCCGATCCGGCGACCATGCGGCTGATCAACGGCGGCACGACCGAACGCTATCATGCGCTCGCCGAGCCAGTCGTGATCGGCGAGCCGGAGCGGCTGATCTTCAGTATCTTCCGCAGCAAGCCGCGGCAGTTCCCTTACGCGATCACCATGATGGAGCGGCATCCTTTCGCCAGCCAGAGCTTTTCGCCGATCTCCGGCCAGCCGTTCCTGATCGCTGTTTCGGATGACGAAGGCGGTCGGCCGGGCAAACCGCAGGTCTTTCTCGTGCAGCCGCATCAGGGCGTCAATTATTTCCCCAATTCGTGGCATCATCCGCTGATGGCGATCGGCGCCGTCAGCGATTTCCTGGTGGTGGACAGGGATAATACCTCCGCGAACTACGAGGAAGCGTTCTTCGAGACCCCGTATCTCATCGCGGAGCCAAGCCTATGACAGGCCTCACCACCCATGTCCTCGACACCGCCAGCGGTACGCCTGCGGAGGGGCTTTCGATCGATCTCTACCGGCTGAACGGTGAGGCTCGCGAAAAACTGCAGACTATCGTCACCAATAGCGACGGCCGCGTCGATGGCGGGCCGATCCTGATCGGCGAGACCTTTCTTGCCGGCGAATACGAACTGGTTTTCCATGCCGGCGCCTACCTTCGAGCCCGCGGCGTTGCCTTGACCGAGCCGCCCTTTCTCGACGTGATCCCGATCCGTTTCGGCATTTCCGACACGACGGCGCACTATCACGTGCCGCTGCTGCTTTCGCCCTACGGTTATTCCACCTATCGGGGGAGCTGATGCGCTTTGCCGCGATCGCCGACATCCACGGGAATTGCGCAGCGCTCGAAGCGGTGCTTGCCGATATTCACGGGCAAGGCATCACCGAGATCGTCAATCTCGGCGATTGCCTGAGCGGCCCCCTCGAAGCCGGGCGCACCGCTGATCTGCTGCTCCTTCTCGATACGATGGCGACGCTGACGGTGCGCGGCAATCACGATCGCTACCTGATCGAAAACCCGGCGGATGCGATGCCTTCCTGGGAAGTGCACGCCTTTTCGCAACTGGCGCCGCGCCACCTGCAATGGCTGCGCAAGCTGCCGTTCAGCGCCGTCTATCGGGATGAGGCCTACCTTTGCCACGCGACGCCGCAGTCGGACAACGTTTATTGGCTGGAGCAAGTGTCCAGCCAAGGCCATGTCTTCCTGAAGCCGCTGGAGGAGATCGAGGTGCTGGCGGAGGGCATCGAGCAGCCTTTGATCCTCTGCGGCCACAGCCATATTCCGCGGGCGGTGCAATTGTCCGACGGCCGGTTGATCGTCAATCCCGGCAGCGTCGGCTGTCCGGCCTATGACGACGACACGCCGCATTTCCACAAGGTGGAAACCGGCCACACCATGGCGTCCTACGCGATCCTGGAAAAGACCTCCGCCGGCTGGACACCGCAATTCCGCAACGTGTCCTACGATCACCTGGCGATGTCGCGCCTCGCCGCCGAAAACGGCCGCGCCGACTGGGCGGTGGCGCTGGCGACGGGCCGGGCGGGGTAGCTCAAATTGACTTCGACTGGGACATGTACTATTTGTTGTACAAGTAATTGAGGAGCCATTCATGCGCACCGTCATGTTTTCCCAAGCCCGACAAGAACTGGCCAGCCTCCTGGACGAGGTCTCGAACGACCGTGCGCCGATCGAGATCATGCGCCGCGACAAGCCATCGGCCATTCTGATCGACAAGGATGAATACGAGGGTATGCTGGAGACGCTGCATCTGATGTCGACGCCCGCCAATGCGACGCGGCTGATGGAGGCGATCGCCAACGTCAATGACGGCTCGAAGCTGATCGTGCACGACCTTATCGAACCTGAAGACTATATCCCCAACAAGAAGGTCGATTGATGCCTTCAGGGAAAGCCTACCTGCTCGTCTGGGAGCCGGAGGGCTGGCGCGAGTATGTTTCCTGGCAGGAGACCGATCCCAAAATGGTCGGTCGGATCAACGAGTTGATCAGGGACATATTGCGTCACCCCTTCGAGGGCATCGGTAAGCCTGAGCCTTTGCGCAATCAGCTCAAAGGGCAGTGGTCGCGCCGGATTACTCAGGAACACCGCCTCGTTTACCGAGTGGAGAACAGCAGCGATCAGCCACGGCTGATCATCCTCCAATGCCGTTTCCACTACTGACCGCTCTTTCCGAAACCTTTCGGCAATCCTTCCCCACGATACTTTCTCCGATTCGACAGGAGAGATCGTCATGGCTCAAACGCGCGGCAAATCCGGTTCTCGGCGCAGGAGCGCGCCCAAGCGGTCGTCGAGCTCCGGTTCGTCGCTCTGGCCTTGGCTCGGAGTGCTAGCGCTGGTGGCCGGCGGGATTGCGCTTTACGAGAATTCCGCGGCAACGAGGCGTTTTGTTGCTGGCCTGACTTCGGGAAAACCGCTCCAGGTCGCGGCAAGTTCCGGCCCGTCGCACCGACCCGTCACGCCAAAGCCTGCGGTCGCTCCCGACCAGAGCCACACTGCCGCGATCATCCCGCCGGCGCCGATCGGCAAGCCGATTCTCGAGGAGATCCAGAAGGCTGCCGAGGCGCCGAAGAGCAACGAGAACCTTGCCGGCGCCTATGAGGCGAAATTCTATCTGTGCGGATCGGCCAAGCAGGACGACTGCGTCACTGCGGCCGACCGTTTCGTATTCCACGGCCAGAAGATCCGCCTCGTCGGCATCGAGGTGCCCGACATCAAGAAGCCGCGCTGCGAGGCGGAGCGGATCAAGGCGAGCGATGCGGAGCTGCGGGTGAGGGCTTTCCTCGATTCCGGTCCGTTCGAACTTGTCACCTGGCAGGGCAACGAGGACGAGGTCGAAGGCCACAAGCTGCGCGAAGTCACCCGCAATGGCCGCTCGCTCGCCGATGTCCTCGTCAACGAGGGCCTGGCCAAGCGGCCGGGCGTCGGCAAGGGCGGCTGGTGCTGAGATAGCAGCTCCTCCGCCTTCGCCCGGTCGTCAGAACGGCATGTTGGCGAGGATGTTGCGGTCGATATGCTGGATATCCCGCTTGCCGCAAAGCGCCATGGTGATGTCGAGTTCCTTGCGGATGATCTCGAGCGTCGTGGTGACGCCCTCCTTGCCCATGGCGCCGAGGCCGTAGAGGAAAGGCCGGCCGATATAGGTGCCGCGGGCGCCGAGCGCCACGGCCTTGAGCACGTCCTGGCCCGACCGAATGCCGCCGTCCACATGCACTTCGATCCGGTCGCCGACCGCCTCGACGATTTTCGGCAGCATGCTGATCGATGAGGGGGCGCCGTCGAGCTGGCGGCCGCCGTGGTTGGAGACGATGATCGCATCCGCGCCGGTGTCGGCGGCGGCGCGTGCGTCCTCTTCGTCGAGGATGCCCTTGATGATCATCTTGCCGCCCCAGAGGTCCTTGATCCAGCGGATATCGTCCCAGGACAGCCGTGGGTCGAATTGTTCCGCCGTCCAGGCGCCGAGCGAGGAGAGGTCCGAAACATTGCTCGCATGGCCGACGATATTGCCGAAACCGCGGCGCTTGGTTGCCAGCATTTCCAGGCACCATCTCGGGCGCGTCACGAGTTGCAGGGCCGCGTTGAGCGTCGGCTTCGGCGGAGCGGCAAGGCCGTTGCGCAGGTCCTTGTGGCGCTGGCCGAGGATCTGCAGGTCGGCGGTGACGACCAGCGCCGAACATTTCGCCGCCTTGGCGCGGCCGATCAGCCGTTCGACGAAACCGCGGTCCTTCATCACGTAGAGCTGGAACCAGAAGGGTTTCGTGGTCACCGAGGCGACGTCCTCGATCGAGCAGATGCTCATGGTCGAGAGCGTGAAGGGCACGCCGAATTCTTCCGCCGCCTTGGCGGCCAGCATTTCGCCGTCCGCATGCTGCATGCCGGTCATGCCGGTCGGCGCCAGCGCCACGGGCATCGCGGCCTTTTCGCCGATCATCGTGGTTTCGAGCGTGCGGTTGGTCATGTCGACCAGGACGCGCTGGCGCAGCTTGATCCTGGAATAGTCTTCCTCGTTCGCCCGATACGTTCCCTCTGTCCAGGCGCCGCTGTCGGCATAGTCGAAGAACATCTTCGGCACCCGACGGCGGGCAAGGATTTTCAGGTCTGCGATGGTCAGCGGTTTGGACATCGATATTCTTCCTCCGGATGCTAGCAGACGAGTAGCATATCTTCGCCGCACTGCCAGAGGAATGTCGAGCGATATCGCGCGCTGTTTCTCCCCAGTTTATCTCCTGGGCGTGGGGTCCTGCGCGATATCGCCTGCCGTCACTCGGGGATAAGCAGCAGGCTGCCGGCTGCACGGCCGCTTTCCAGGAATTCCTGCGCCCTGGCTGCCTCTTCTAGCGGATACTTTCCCGCGACGACCGCGGTGATGCCGTTCTCCATTGCGGCAATCGCCGCGTTCGCCGCCTCGCGATAATTGGCCTGGTCGATGATGAAGGCAAGGATGCTGGGATGCGACAGGACCTTGCCCGGCCTTAGCTGATCGACGTTGACCGGCGGGATCGGGCCGGCGGCCTGGCCTATGGTCACCACGGTGCCGAACGGTCGGACGCTGTCGATCGTCTTGGCAAGCACCGAACCGCCAATTCCGTCATAGCCGACATCGACGCCGCGTCCGTTCGTCCGGAACTTGACCTCACCCACCAGATCCGCATCGCGCCCGACGATCAAGTGATCGGCGCCGTAGCTGCGGGCCAGTTCCGCCTTTTCCTCCGAGCTTACGGTTCCGATCACCGTCGCACCGAGTTCCTTGGCCCATTTGACCAGGATCGCACCGAGACCGCCTGCGGCCGCGTGAACCAGGACGGTGGTGCCGGTGCCGACCGGATAAGTCTTGTAAAGCAGCATATAGGCCGTCATCGCTTTCAGCAGCGAGGAGGCCGCCGTCGCCGCGTCGATCTGCGGCGGAAGAAGGATGGCCCGCTGTGCCGCCAGCGCCCGGCGCGTCGCATAGGCTCCGGCCGGGACGCCACAATAGGCGATCCGATCGCCGATCTTCAGACCGGCGATCGCGGAGCCGACGGCTTCCACCGTGCCGGCCGCCTCGACACCGATCACGGCGGGATAGGATGGCAGCGCGTAGATCCCCCTGCGGTGATAGATATCGACGAAGTTCATGCCGATCGCGTCGTGCCGCACGATAATTTCGTCCTCCTTGGGCGTTAGTTGAGGCTGTTCCAGAATCTGCAGGTTTTCCAACCCGCCGGGGGAGGTCAGGCTCACCAGGATATTCGCCATCGTCATTCTCCATGTTTGAGGCTGGGTCAGGATGGGCCTTTGCTTATTGTTTGAAAATTCCCTATTCGTGGACAATCGATGGGAAAAATTTGACAATGCTCGACTGGGAAAACCTCCGTTACTTTCTGGCGCTCTCGAACAGCGGAACGTTGCTCGGCGCCGCCCGGATACTCGGCGTGGAACACGCGACCGTCAGCCGCCGCGTGGCGCTTCTGGAGGAGCAGTTGCAGGCAAGATTGGTCGATCGCCGCGGCCGGAAGGTCACACTGACTGTCGAGGGCGAACGCATTGCCGAACTGGCACGGCGGATGGAGGAACAGGCTCTCGCCACCGATCAGGCGAGGCTCAAACAGGATCGGCTGGCCGGCACGGTGCGCATCAGCGCACCTCCGGCCCTTTCGGACCTGCTGTTGCCGGAGCCAATCGCTATGCTTCGCCGACGTCACCCCGAGATCGAAATCGTCGTTGCCGGCGAAAAGCGCTACGCTTCCCTCAACCGTCGAGAGGCGGACATTGCGATGCGTCTGGCCCGTCCCGAACAGGGGGATCTTACAGTCACGCGGATCGGCAGCGTTCGGTTCGATTTCTATGCGTCGCCGTCCTACCTTGCCGAGACGCCACAGGAGGAATGGAGCTTTATCGCTTACGGCGAGGACATGGAGACTTCGCCGCAGCATCGGCGGCTTCTCGATATCGCGAGAGGGCGGCGTGTCGGCCTGAGGGCCTCGACGCTGGAATTCCAGCGCGCAATGGCCCGGGCGGGCGGCGGGGTCGCCATCCTGCCCGATTTCTTCGTCAGCGCCGGCGACGGGCTCGCCGTCGCGCTGGTGGAGGACGAACCCGTGACGCGCGACATCTGGCTCGTCGTCCATTCGGATATCCGCGACGTGCCGATTGTCCGCGCTGTCATGGACGCGATCAAGGAGGGCGCTCGGCGGAAGGCGGGCGGCTAGGTCCTGACCTGGCTTACGTCGAATTCGCTCTTCATTGCCTTGCCCGCCACATAGGTCTCGACCACGGCGCGGTCGTCGCCCATGGTCTGAAGAAGGAAGAGTTCTTCCCCCAGCGTCTTCACCGTTTCCATCCGTAGCCGCATGGCCGGCGTCGAGGCGGCGTTCAGCACCACGAGGTCGGCATCGGTGCCGGGCTCCAGGGTGCCGATACGTTCCGCCATAGACAGCGCCTCGGCATTGCCTCTGGTCATCAGGTAGAAGCTTTCGAGCGGGTTCAGACGCTCGCCGAGGAGCTGCTGGATCTTGTAGGCCTCGTCCATCGTCCGCAGCATCGAATAGCTCGATCCGCCGCCGATATCGGTGGCGACTGCCACCCTGACCGGCTTTTCCCGCCGCATCAGCGATTTCATCGGAAACAGGCCGGAGCCGAGGAAGAGGTTGGAGGTCGGGCAGTGGACTGCGACGGCGCCTGCCTCCGACAACACATCGGCTTCGCGGTCGGAAAGATGGATCGCGTGGCCGAGCAAGGTCTTGGGCCCGAGAAGGCCGTAATGGGCGTAGATGTCGGTATAGTCCCTGGCGTCCGGATAAAGCTCGCCCGTGTAGCGGATCTCCTCGTGGTTCTCGGAGAGGTGCGTCTGGATATGCAGGTCGGGAAACTCCTGCGCCAGCGCCTGGGCGGCCTTCATCTGGCCGGGCGTCGAGGTGATCGCGAAGCGCGGGGTGATGGCGACGTGGCAGCGGCCCTTGCCATGCCAGTCGGCGATCACAGCTCTCGTTTCGTCATACCCCATCTGTGGCGTGTCGAGCAGACCCTGCGGGGCGTTGCGGTCCATCATCACCTTGCCGCCGACCATGCACATGCCGCGCTTCAGGGCTTCGGCAAAGAAGGCATCGGCCGAGGTCTTGTGAACGGAGCAGTAGGCGACCGCCGTGGTGGTGCCGTGGCGCAGCAACTCGTCATAGAAATGCGTGGCGATGCGGGCCGCATGCTCGCTCTCGACGAATCGGCATTCCTCCGGGAAGGTGTAGGTGTTCAGCCATTCGAGCAGATTGGCGGCATAGGAGGCGATCACCTGCATCTGCGGGAAATGCAGGTGCATGTCGATGAAGCCCGGCAGGATCAGATGCGGGCGGTGGTCGATCTCCTCTATCCCTTCGGGCGCAATCGCCTTGACCGTTCCGTAGCTGCCGGCAAGCGAAATCCTGTTCCCGTCGATCAGCAATGCGCCGTCGCTCTCATAGGCGTAACTGTCCGTGTCGGTCAGCGAGTGCGGAGCGCGCTTGAAGGAGAGCAGCCGTCCGCGGATCAGCATCTGGGTCATTGGGATATCGTGCTTTCGTACCAGGCCGTCAGCAGCCGGCGTTCGTCCGGCGAGATGGCGGTGACATTGCCGGGCGGCATGGCGTGACTGCGGCCCGCCTGGATATAGATCTCCCGCGCGTGGGCGGCAATCTCTGCGTCAGTCTCCAGTCTGACGGATTTCGGGGTGAAATTGACGCCTTCATAAACGGGTTCAGCCGCGTGGCACATGGAACAGCGCGCCTGCACGACGTCCCTTGCTGCACCGAAATGGGCATTGGCTGCAAATTTCTGGGCGACCGGGGTCATCGAGGTCTCGGTCTCGCCGGTCAGAACCTTCGGCACGGTCGAGAGCCACATGATGACGATGAAGAGCAGAACCGTCACCAGCCAGGTCCAGGTCGGCTTGCCCTTGCGGGCGTGGGTGGTGTTGAACCAGTGCCTGACCGTCACGCCCATCAGGAAGACGAGTGCGGCGATCACCCAGTTGAAATGGGTCGCAAACGCCAGCGGATAATGGTTGGAGAGCATGAAGAAGATGACGGGCAGCGTCAGGTAGTTGTTGTGCAGCGAACGCTGCTTGGCGATCATGCCGTATTTAGGGTCGGGCGTGCGCCCCGCGATCAGGTCGGCGACGACGATCTTCTGGTTGGGGATGATGATGAAGAAGACGTTGGCGGACATGATCGTCGCGGTGAACGCGCCAAGGTGCAGGAAGGCGGCGCGGCCGGAGAATATCTGCGTATACCCCCAGGCCATGGCGATCAGCACCAGGAAGAGCAGCCCCATCAGCCCCCAGGTGTTCTTTCCGAGCGGTGACTTGCAGAGCAGGTCGTAGATGATCCAGCCGATCGACAGCGATGCGAGCGACAACAGGATTGCCTGCCAGGGCGCGAGCGCCATCACCGTGCGATCGATCAGGAACAGGTCGGCGCCGCCGTAATAGACGATGCAGAGCATCAGGAAACCGGAGAGCCAGGTGAAATAGCTCTCGTATTTGAACCAGGTCAGGTGTTCGGGCATCTGTGCCGGCGCCACCAGGTATTTCTGGACGTGGTAGAAACCGCCGCCATGCACCTGCCATTCCTCGCCATAGACGCCGGCGGGCATGTTCGGGCGCTTCGTCAGCCCCAGATCGAGCGCGATGAAATAGAACGACGAGCCGATCCAGGCGATCGCCGTGATGACATGAAACCAGCGGGCGGCGAAACTCAGCCATTCCCAGGCGACGGCATATTCATACATTCAGACTTCCCCTTTTTGCCCCCCGACTCGTCACTTTGGGGAAAAAACCTGGCCAAGGGAAGAGGGCGCTGCGGCGAACACTTTTTGTTCCGCCACGGAACCGGGACCGGCAGCTTCGAGTTCCCTTCGCGCGATCCCCGGATTGGCAATAGTAGAATGTTCTTAATTGTGCATCGCGATAAGTAAGGGTTAATTGGTCAGATCGACTCACGTATTGTAACAGTTGCAAGTCAGCCGGCGAAAGCTTGGTAATGCGTGCGGTTCGAGCCGGTGATGGGGGCATTCATCAACGGAGACTAAGCTCATGCGTGGTATTCTGACAGGTGTGATGATTGCGTACGCGTCCTGCATCCAGATCGGTTCGGCCAGTGCCCACGAGGCGCACAGTTCGACCGGCGTGACCTGGAAATATGACGGTTTCTGCTGCAACGGCGACAACCATACAGGCGACTGCCAGATGATCGCGACCAAGAACGTCAAGATCATCGATGGCGGCTACGAGATCATTCTGGGTCCGGGCGATCATCGGCTGATCACGCGCCCGCATGATTTCAAACTGCCGCAGAGCCAGGCGAGGAGAAGCCAGGACGAGGAATACCATCTCTGTCTCTATCCGACTGAAGATACGCTGCGCTGCTTCTACGCGCCGGATATGAGCTACTAGAGGCCGCCAGCGGCCAGAAGTAACATGTCCAGCCGGTTTTCCGTCCAGCAAAGCGGCGGATAGAAAACCGACTGAAGGGTCCTGACCCTAGTCCCTGAATGTCGGCATGGTTTTCCGCATGAAGTCGCGGAAGGCACGGATTTTCTTGGAATTCCTGCGAGCCTCCGGATAGACCAGCCAATAGTCGCTCTTGTCATAGCCGAGGATGTCGAATGGCTGGACCAGCCGCCCGAGCGCGATGTCGTCCGCATAAAATTCCGGCTGCAGAATTCCGACCCCCTGGCTGGCGATCGCGGCGGCGGCTTCGAAGGCCTGCGCGCCCATTCTGCTCACCGGCCGGCCGCTGAGGTTGACATCCGGCACCCCGGCTGCGGCAAACCAGAACGGCCACCATGGATCGCCGGGATCGATGATCCTGAGCTTCAGGATGTCTTCCGGCGTCTTTACGCCGCCGATCGTGGCGGCCAGATCCGGGCTCAGCATCGGCGTGAAATGATTTCGCATCAGAAAATGCCGGCGCAAGCCCGGCCATTCGCCCTTGCCGCTGCGGATCGCGATGTCCGCCTGGGAGCGCGAAAAATCGATCATCTCCTGCGATGTTTCCAGCCTGACGGCAATGCCGGGATTTTCGAGCTGAAAGGTGCCGAGATGGCGCGCCAGCCAGCGCGAGGCGAAGGTCGCCGTCGAATGGATGGTCAGCGTGCCCTCCGATGCATCGTGCAGGGTGGAGAGCGCATCGCCCATGATCGCGAAGGCTTCCGCGATCCTCGGCGCCAGCCGCTCGCCTGCTTCCGTCAACGAAACCTGCCGGGGCCGGCGCAGGAAGAGCTGCTCACCGAGCGTGTCCTCGAGCAGCTTGATCTGGTAGCTCACGGCCGTCTGGGTCAGCCCGAGCTCCTCGCCGGCCCGGGTGAAGCTCATCAGCCGCGCGGCGGCCTCGAACACCCGAAGCGCATTCAGAGGAAACTGTTTCGACATCTTCATGGATAAGGTCTCTTGATCCGTGCAGACGGTAATTCGATTGGATTACCGAGGCTTTGGCGCGCAATCTACCCCCACAATCATCAAATGAAAACGGGGTATCCCGTTGGAGGCAAGAGATGTTTTCGATCCTCAACCGGCCGTTCGAGCAGTTTCTCCCGAAGCTCGGCATTGCCGCCGCCATACGCCGCCGCCTGGCTGTCCGCCGCAACAGTCTCGATCTCGAGGAAATGCCGCAATCCTGGCAACGCGACCTCGGCCTGCTCGACGGCCGCGACAGGCGTGGCCCACGGGACGAGGGTGCCTTCCGCGCAGCAAGGCTTCTCTATTCGCAGCGGAACATTTAACCGCAGCCGGCGAAGGAACGGTCTGCTTGACGGGCTGATCCCCTATTGAGCGGCCGCCTCGCTGCGATTTGCCCCCATGGTCGCGAGGTCATCGGCGAGCGCCGCCTGGATCCAAGCCGTGAATGCCTTGATCTTGGCGGTGTTCCGCCGTGCCGGCTGGTAACCGAGCCAGTAGGCCTGGCCGTCGCCGAGGCAGAGGTCGAAGGGCTGGACGAGCCGCCCTGCTATCAGGTCGTCCCGGAAGAAAAACGGGCTCAGCATCGCGACGCCGTCGCCGGCAATCGCGGCCTTGGCTTCAAGGTCGAGCGCGCCAAGTGCGTTGAGACCCGTATGCCGGATCGTGCTGGGGTCGATGCCGGCGGCGTCGAACCATTCGCGCCACCAACCCCTCGTATTGGAAATCCAAGGCAGCTTCAGAAGGTCCGTCAGCTGCCTGATGCCGCCGACGGTCTCGGCGAGATGCGGCGCCAGCATCGGCGAATAGTCCAGTCGCRGAAGCGGATGGCAGACCAGCCCCTCCAGCGGTTCCGCGCCGATGTGGATGGTGATGTCGGGCCATGTGCGCTGCTGTCCGCCGACGTCCATCTGGCGCAACAGACGCACCGCGATCTGCGGATATTCGGCCTGGAAGGTCCCGAGGCGCGGCGAGAGCCATTGGGCCGCGAATGTGGGCGGCGAGTGGATTTCCAGCGTTTCCTCGATGCCGTGCCGTGTCGATTGCACCGCCTCGGTCAGCAGCGTGAAAGCCTCCGCCACTTTCGGAAGCAGCTTTTCACCCGTTTCGGTGAGCTTCAGCGCCCGTGGGCGGCGCAGAAAAACGGTGTCGCCGAGAAAATCCTCCAGGAGCTTGATCTGGTAGGTCACCGCCGTCTGGGTCATGCCGAGTTCTTCCGCGGCGCGGGTGAAATTTTCCAGGCGCGCGACGGCCTCGAAGACCCGAAGTGCATTCAGCGGAAACCGGCGTGATAATTTCATCGATAAGTTCTCTTGATCGCGACCGACTGTATTTGAATTGGAATTTTCCGGCAATCGGCTCCATTCATGGTCGCAACCAATCAAGCCATTCTTGTCGATGTGGAGCAACCATGCTGTCCGCAAGCGCCCATGCCTTGCCTTTGAAATCCTCCCGCCCGGTCTCGGCCTGGCGGCAGCTTCGGCGCTTTTTCCGTCGGCTCCTGCAGCCCTCGGGCCTGAGCATCCCGGCGCTGCCGGATGATCTGCGTGGCGATGTCGCCTTGCCGCCGAGCCGGCCGGAGAGCCGCGCGGGGGCTTTCTGGGAGGAAAAACGACGTTCAGGCGGTCGGGATCTGCCGCTTTGAGGTCTGCGCCTGCCCGGCGGCATAGATTTCCAGCAGTTCGGCGGCGACGAGTGCTGCGATCACGGCCGGGCGCTTGTCCCTGACCGTCGTGCCGCCGATCGGCAGCACGAGACGGGGCAGCATGTCATCGCCGCCGCCCTCGCGCCTCAGCCAGTTGGCGAAGGTAGCGCGTTTGGTCCGCGAGCCGATCATGCCGACATAGGTTAGATCGGCGCGTGCCAACGCGCGCTGGGCGATCAGGAAATCCAGCGCATGGTCGTGGGTGAGGATGATCGCCGCGCCGCCAGCCGGGATCTTGTCCACAAACGCTTCCGGCATGGCGGTCAGGTGTTTTTCCGTTTCGGCCGGCAGATCTTCCAGCGCCTCGGCACGGGTTTCGACGACTGACACCGCGAAGGGCAGGGGGGCCAGCGCCCTTGCGAGTGCCTGGCCGACATGACCCGATCCGAACAGCGTCACTGCCGGCCGGTCGTCCTCCTCGTCGCGCAGGCGCCTTTCCAGCATCTCGGCAAGCTCTGGCGTCAACGGCCGGAACGCAAGCCGGGTATGGCCGCCGCAACACTGGCCGATCTCCGGTCCGAGCGGAATGTCCATCACCGCCTCGCCGCCGCCAGCCAGCATCGCCCGGGCATTGTCGATCGCCATATATTCGAACTGCCCCCCGCCGATCGTCCCCCAGATCGCCTTATCGGCGACAAGCATGAAGGTGCCGGCTTCGCGGGGCGTGGAGCCTTTTGCTTCGCGGATTTCCACAAGGATCGAGCTTGGGTGGGTGGTGATAAACAAGGGGAAGGTGAGGTCGCGCACTAGGCACCCCCCTCTGTCCTGCCGGACATCTCCCCCTCAAGGGGGGAGATCGGCAAGACGTGGTGTTTTGCCCGGTCCTCAGCCTCATCTGTGGCATGAGCCCGCCTCACCGAGAGGGAGTGGGGCCTGGCCACATCCGATCTCCCCCCTTGAGGGGGAGATGTCCGGCAGGACAGAGGGGGGTAGCAACATCTACTCAAAGCGCTCGATCCCGATAATCCGCAGAAGGTGCATGCACACATCGTCGATATGGCCGTACACCTCGTCATTGGTAAATCTTATCACCTGCCAGCCAAGCGCTGCCAGTTTCTCATCCCTTGCCGAATCCCGGCAGATGTTCTGATCGAATGAATGGCTCGCACCATCGACCTCGATGATCAACTTATGCTCCGGGCAGGCAAAATCGACGATATAGCCGGCGATCGGCATCTGCCGCCGGAAGCCGATTCCCATGAGGCGATGGGCGCGGACCGCGTTCCAGAATTTCAGCTCCGCCTCGGTCAACGCCCGGCGCATGTTCCGGGCGTTTTTCCGATTGGCGTCGCGGACATGGAAATGCGGCATGCGCGCTCCATCACATCGCCTTCAGCCGCTCGACCGCCATCAGCACCCGTTCCGGCGTCGCCGGTGCGTCGAGTCTCGGGCAGGCCGAATAGTCCGCGACGCTTGCCACCGCCATCGACAGGGCCTCCAGCACCGAGATCGCCAGCATGAACGGCGGTTCGCCGACGGCCTTGGAGCGGCCGATGGTGGGTTCGGCGTTTTCGGCCCATTCGGCGAGTTGCACATTAAAAATCTTCGGCCGGTCGGAGGCGAGCGGGATCTTGTAGGTGGAGGGCGCGTGGGTGCGTAAGCGCCCCTTGTCGTCCCACCACAGTTCCTCGGTGGTCAGCCAGCCCATGCCCTGCACGAAGGCGCCTTCAACCTGGCCGATGTCGATCGCGGGGTTCAGCGACTTGCCGACGTCGTGGAGGATGTCGGTGCGCTCGACCATGTACTCGCCGGTCAGCGTGTCGATCGAGACTTCCGAGACCGCGGCGCCATAGGCGAAGTAATAGAACGGCCGGCCGCGGCCCGCCTTGCGGTCCCAGTGGATGCGCGGCGTCTTGTAGAAGCCGGCGGCCGACAGCTGCACGCGGTCGTAATAGGCGGCCCGGATGAAGGTGTCGAAGGGCACGATCTCTCCGCCGATACGCAGGCGGTTCGGCAGGAACTCGACCTTGTCGCGGCCGACCTTCCATTGCCGCATGGCGAAATCGATCAGCCGTTCCTTGATCTGGCGGGCGGCGTCATAGGCGGCCATGCCGTTGAGGTCGGTGCCTGACGAGGCGGCGGTGGCGGAGGTGTTTGGCACCTTGGCCGTGGTCGTCGCGGTGATCTTCACCCGGTCGATATCAACCTGGAACGTATCGGCCACCACCTGCGCCACCTTGGTATAGAGGCCCTGGCCCATCTCGGTGCCGCCGTGGTTCAGGTGGATCGAACCGTCATTGTAGATATGCACCAGCGCGCCCGCCTGGTTGTAGGCGGTCATGGTAAACGAGATGCCGAACTTCACCGGCGTCAGGGCGATGCCCTTGCGGATCACCGGGCTGTGGGAGTTGAATTCCAGGATCGCCTGCCGGCGCGCCTGATAGTCCGACGAGGTTTCCAGTTCGTCGACAATCCTCGCGATGATATTGTCCTCGACGTCCTGGTGATAGGGCGTCATCGTCCGGTTCGAACCGCGCTGGCCGTAAAAGTTCAGCTTGCGGATTTCGAGCGGGTCCTTGCCGACCGCATAGGCGATCTCCTCGATGATCCGTTCGCCGCCGAGCATGCCCTGCGGCCCGCCGAAACCGCGGAAGGCGGTGTTGGAGACCGTATGGGTCTTCAGCGGCTGTGAGGTCAGACGCACATGCGGGTAGAAATAGCTGGAATCCGCATGGAAGAGGGCGCGGTCGGTAACCGGGCCGGAGAGGTCGGCGGAAAAACCGCAGCGCGCCGCATAGATCGCGTCGACTGCGTGGATACGGCCTTCCTCGTCGAAGGCGACGTCGTAGTCGACGCGGAAATCGTGCCGCTTGCCGGTGATCGACATATCCTCGTCGCGGTCGGGCCGGAACTTCACCGCCCGCTTCAGCTTCTTGGCGGCGATTGCCGCGAGCGCCGCGAACTGGTTGCCCTGCGTTTCCTTGCCGCCGAAACCGCCGCCCATGCGCCGGGTCTGGACGGTCACCGCGTTGTTGGCGACGCCGAGCACGTGCGCCACCATGTGCTGCACCTCGCTCGGATGCTGGGTGGAGGACCAGACGATCACCTCGTCGTCCTCGCCAGGGATGGCGAGTGCGATGTGGCTCTCCAGGTAAAAGTGCTCCTGACCGCCGATATACATGTGGTTCTGGACCCGCAGAGGCGCGTTTTCGATCTCGGTTTCCGGCTCGCCGCGCTTCAGCGTCATCGGTTCGACGACATAAGGCGCGTCGTTTTCGCGGGCGCTGTCGATATCGGTCCAGTGAGGCAGGTCGCGGTATTCGATCTTTGCGAGCTTTGCCGCCCGGCGGGCCTGGTCGCGGGTCTCGGCAATGACGGCGAAGATGATCTGGCCGTGGAACTGCACGTTGGTGGTGGCAAGCAGCGGTTCGTCGTGCTGACCGGTCGAGGCGACGTCGTTGAAGCCCGGAATGTCCTCCGCGGTGATCACCCAGACGACGCCGGGTGCGCTCTTGACCGCTGAAAGATCGACCGAGACGATTTCCGCATGCGCCCGGTCGGCAAGCCCGAGGCCGCCGTGCAGGGTACCCGAGGGTTCGGGAATATCGTCGATATATTCGGCGGTTCCGGTGACGTGCTTATGTGCCGAATCATGTTTCAGCGACACATGCATGCGGCCGTTGATGATCGGTTTGGTGTTGAACGTGGTCTTGTCCATCAGCGGGGGCCTCCTTCGAACACGCTGCTCCCAAACGAAAGCGCGATCGCACATGTGGGTAGGAGGCGGTGCAGCGAACTCCCTCTGATCTCCCTCCTTGTGGGGGAGATGTCACCGAAGGTGACAGAGGGGGGTAGCGACGGTGCGGCGAATGAGGTGACTGAAGAGTATGCGGTAACACCCCCCTCTGCCCTGCCGGGCATCTCCCCCACAAGGGGGGAGATCGGACTGCCGCGCCGTCTTTCTGCTCTTAGATGCGAAATCCATCCCTTCGGGAGGGAGGTGAGTGCCAGATTTGTCGTTCTACCCACCATCACGCCTCCTCCATCTCAAACCGGCGGAGTTCCGCAGGCGCTCCGGCGGTCTCGAGGAAAAAGCGGGTGAGCAGGTTGCGGGCGGTGAGGCTGCGGTATTCCGCGCTCGCCCGCCAGTCGGTGAGGGGCTGATAATCCTGCGCGAACGCGTCGCGCACGGCCGAGATGGCACCCCAGCTCCAGATCTCGCCGAGGAGTGCGTCCTCGACGTGTTTCGCGCGTTTCGGGGTTGCGGCCATGCCGCCGAAGGCGATGCGGATGGTCTCGACCTTACCGTCGGCATCAAGCACCAGATGAAAGGCGCCGCAGAGTGCGGAGATGTCCTCGTCGCGGCGCTTGGAGATCTTGTAGACTGCGAAATGGCTGCCTTCCGCCGGGCGCGGCACGAAAACCTTCTCGACGAATTCGGTCGGCAGCCGGTCCTGCTTGCCATAGCTCAGGAAATAGTCCTCGAGCGCGATGGTGCGGCGGCCGGAATGGGAGCGCAGCGTCAGCTCGGCCCCGAGCGCGATCAAAGGCGGCGGAGTGTCGCCGATCGGCGAACCGTTGGCGATATTGCCGCCGATCGTCCCCATGTTGCGGACCTGCTGGCCGCCGATCCGGTCGATCAGCTGGCCGAAAGCGGGGATCTCGTCGGAGAGCACGTCGAAGGCCTGTGTGTAACTGACGCCGGCGCCGATGGTGATGCCGGTCTCGTCCGATGTGATCGACTGCAGCTCGGTCAGGTGGTTGATGAAGATCACCGGATTGAGGAGCCGCATCTGTTTGGTGACCCACAGGCCGACATCGGTCGCCCCCGCGACGATCGTCGCCTCGGGTTCGTCGGCGAGGATATCGGCAAAGGCGGCGACGGAGGCCGGCACGATCGAGCGGGCCCCATCCTTGGTGATGATGGTCGTGTCGTTGCCGGAATGGATGCCCCAGAGTTTTGCCATGATCTGGATGCGGTCGCGCTCCAGCGGATCGAAGAGCGAACTCGGCCGGTTGACGGAGATATGTTCGGCGGCCTTGACGATCGGCTCATAGCCGGTGCAGCGACAGAGATTGCCCTGTAGCGCGCTTTCGATATCGGCGCGCGTCGGCGTGCCGTTCGAGAGCCACAGGCCGTAAAGGGACATGATGAAGCCGGGAGTGCAGAAGCCGCATTGCGAGCCGTGGAAATCGACCATCGCCTGCTGCACCGGATGCAGCGCACCGTCACGGCCGGCCAGGTGCTCGACGGTCACCACATGCGTGCCGTGCAGGGAGCCCAAGAACCGGATGCAGGCATTGACGCTTTCGTAGCGCAGCCCGTGTTCCGTCAACCGCCCAATCAGCACCGTGCAGGCGCCGCAGTCGCCTTCCGCACAGCCTTCCTTGGTACCTGTCAGCCGCCGCCTCAGGCGAAGATAATCGAGAAGGGTTTCCGTCGGACCAAAATCTCCAAGGGTTATCTCTTCTCCATTCACGATGAAGCGGATGGCTTCGCTCATGTCTCTCCTTCGTCCGCCGTTGCCGGCTCTTGTATTCCGTTACCGGTCGGTCCGGTTACTGCTTTGTTCAGTTATTGGGCGGTCCAGCCGCCGTCTATCGAGATATGCGTGCCGGTAATGCTCTTCGCCGCATCGCTCGCGAGATAGATCGCGGCCTGCGCGACCTCGTCGATCGCCACGAATTCCTTGGTCGCCTGCAGCCTCAGCATCACTTCGCTCTTCACCTCGGCTTCCGAAATACCGCGCTCGCGGGCGGTATCGGGGATCTGCCTTTCGACCAGCGGCGTCAGCACATAGCCCGGGCATATCGCATTCACGGTAATACCGAATTCCGCAAGTTCCAAGGCCGCTGTTTTGGTTAGTCCTAAAATACCATGTTTGGCAGCCACATAGGCGGATTTGAACGGCGAGGCGACCAGCGCGTGGGCCGACGCCACGTTGATGATGCGGCCCTTGCCGGTCGCCTTCATCAAGGGAATGCTATGGCGCATCGTGTGGAAGGCCGATGTCAGCAGGATGGCGATCAGCTGGTCCCACTTGTCCGGCGGGAATTCCTCGATCTTCGCGACGTGCTGAATGCCGGCATTGTTGACCAGGACATCGACCGTGCCAAAGGACTTGACCGCGGTTGCGATCAGGTCCTCGATGTCGGCGGGCTTGGTCATGTCGGCGCCGTGATAAAGCACCGTGCCGGGCCCAAGCGCATCGAGTTCGCGGCGGGTAGCCTCGATCGCGTCAGCCGGTCCGAAACCGTTGATCACCACATTGGCGCCCTCGGCGGCGAACGCCTTTGCAACACCGAGCCCGATGCCGCTCGTGGAGCCTGTGACGACGACGGTTCTGCTCATGCCCAAATCTCCCTGTGATCCAGCCTTCCGGGCGGCGTTCTGTTGCGCCGCGACGATCCGGGCAGGTTATGCCCAAATTCCGTGCGATGGCAATCAGGATCGCCGATCCTGGTCGTCGGCGAGATGCTGGCCGTTGGCGACCATGGATGGCGGTGGCGCAGCAGGCTGAACACCGCCGGAGTAGCGCGCCGGACAAGGCACATTGGTGATGACACCAAAACCCCGAACTGCTATGAGTTCCGAAAGGCGTAGCGAAAGACCTGGGAGGGTCACATGGGACTGTTTGATGGTCTTGGGAGCGTGATCAGCGATGCCTTGGGCGGCAAGCCGGTCAATATACTGGCGGTCGCCGAAAACATCTTTCAAAATGCCGGCGGCTTCAACGGGATCATTGCCCAGCTCAACCAGGCGGGGCTTGGCGAGCAGGTGTCTTCGTGGATTGGTACCGGCTCCAATCTTCCGGTTTCCGCCGACCAGATCAGGTCGGCGCTTTCTTCCGAGCAGGTGCGCAGCCTGGCGAATGCCTTCGGCATCAATGTCGATAAACTGCCCCAGCTTCTTGCAGATCACTTGCCGACGGCAGTCGACAAGGCGAGCCCGAACGGGGTTCTCCCGTCCTGACGGGGGCTCCGTAAACTTTCTCCTTAAATCAGAAATGTAGGAAAGATCATGTCTGGGAAATTGATTCTTGCTGCTGCCGGTACGATCCTTGCTGCCCTGACATTTTCATCGCCCGCCAGTGCGCTGACGATGAAGGAGTGCAGCACGAAATATCAGGCCGCAAAGGCTGACGGCTCCGCCGCCACGATGAAGTGGAACGACTACCGCGCCAAGTTCTGCGGTGCTGAAGCCGCGGTCGCGGACAAGGCCGACGAGGACGAAGTCGCAAAGACCGCCGAGAAGGAGCCGGAAAAGCCGACCATGGTTGCTCCGAAGGGCACCAAGTTCCCCAAGGCGGTCGACAAGAAATATGCAACCGAGACGCCTGCCAAGGGACGTCTGCACACCTGCGTCGACGCCTACCATGCCAACAAGGATGCCGGCACGCTCAACGATCTGAAATGGATCCAGAAGGGCGGCGGTTACTGGAGCCTGTGCAACACGGCACTCAAGGCTGCAGGCTGATTGGATGCCGACGGACAGGGAAAGGCGCCTCGCGCCCTTCCTTTTCCGTTTGACAGGCTTTTGCCGTTTCTGTTCAAACCAGTTCCAAAGCATTGCATGAACTGGGAGGGACGGCATTGGGTGGTTATGTTCTGGCGATCGATCAGGGGACGACATCGACGCGGGCGATCGTGTTCGACGGCGACATGCGGATTGCCGGCATCGGCCAGAAGGAATTCACCCAGATCTTCCCGAAATCCGGCTGGGTCGAGCATGATCCGGAAGAGATCTGGGAAACCGTGCTCTGGGCGATCAAGCAGGCTCTGAAGGAAGCCAAGCTCAAGGCCTCCGAGATTGCCGCGATCGGCATCACCAACCAGCGCGAGACGGTCGTCGTCTGGGAGCGCGAGAGCGGCAAACCGATCCACAATGCCATCGTCTGGCAGGACCGCCGCACCGCCAGCTATTGCGAGAAGCTGAAACGGCAGGACCTAGAAAAGCTCTTCACCCGCCGCACCGGCCTGCTGCTCGACCCCTATTTTTCGGGGACCAAGCTTTCCTGGATGCTCGCCAACGTGAAGGGTGCGCGGGCGAGGGCGGCCAAGGGCGAACTCTGCTTCGGCACGATCGACACCTTCCTGATCTGGCGCCTGACCGGTGGAAAAAGCTTCGTCACCGATGCGACCAATGCCTCGCGCACGCTGATCTACAACATCGCCGATAACCATTGGGACGAGGACCTCCTCGAAATCCTGCGCATCCCGGCCGCCATGCTACCGGAGGTCAAGGATTGCGCCGACGAATTCGGCATCACCGACGAAAGCCTGTTCGGTGCGGCGATCCCGATCCTCGGCGTTGCCGGCGACCAGCAGGCGGCGGTCATCGGCCAGGCCTGTTTCGAACCGGGCATGATGAAATCTACCTACGGCACCGGCTGCTTTGCAGTGCTGAATACCGGCGCCGACATGGTGCGCTCCAAGAACCGGCTGCTCACCACCATCGCCTATCGCCTGAACGGCGAAACGACCTATGCGCTGGAAGGCTCGATCTTCATCGCCGGCGCTGCCGTGCAATGGCTGCGCGACGGGCTCGGCATTATCGAAAGAGCTTCCCAATCCGGGGAGTTGGCGCAAGAAGCTGATCCTCAACAGGAAGTCTACCTGGTACCCGCCTTTACCGGCCTCGGCGCGCCCTATTGGGATGCGGAAGCGCGCGGCGCCATGTTCGGCCTGACGCGTGCGACCGGTCCTGCGGAAATCTCCCGCGCCGCGTTGGAGGCGGTCTGCTACCAGACCCGCGACCTCTACGACGCGATGCAGAAGGACTGGCGCAATGCCAACGGCAGCACGGTCCTGCGCGTCGACGGCGGGATGGTTGCGTCGGACTGGACGATGCAGCGGCTCTCGGATCTGATCGACGCGCCGGTCGACCGGCCGACCATTCTGGAGACGACGGCGCTTGGAGCCGCCTGGCTCGCCGGCTCCAAGGCGGGCGTCTGGCCGGACCAAAAAGCCTTCGCAAAAAGCTGGGCGCGGCAGCGGCGATTCGAGCCGCAGATGGATGAAAAGACCCGTTCTGCGAAAATCCGCGGCTGGAAGGATGCCGTCAGGAGAACATTAACAAATGCGTAAGTACTTATTTTCAATTAACCATTTATCGAGAATTAGAATCAAATGCGAAACGCGTCATTTTCGCACCATGTTCGTTGCCTTATCCTCATTGAGGACGGTAAGAGGGTAGGCATGTATCGAATTCCGCAGATTTTGGCATTCCTGTTGGTGCTTGGCGCCTCTCTGGCCATCAGCCGTTCGGCAGAGGCCGGTTATTCCCACTTCATCTATGACGCGAAGAGCGGCAAGGTTCTGGCGTCGGAAAATGCCGACGAGATCAACCACCCGGCATCGCTTACCAAGATGATGACGCTCTACATGACCTTCGAGGCGCTGCGCGAGGGCCGCCTCAAATGGGACCAGGATATCGTCGTGACGCCGAATGCGGCGTCGAAAATTCCCTCCAAGCTCGGCGTGCCGGCGGGTCGAACGATCACAGTACGCGAGGCCGTGCTTGGCATGGTCGTGCGCTCCGCCAATGATGCCGCCGCGACGATGGGTGATTATCTCGGCGGCTCGGAAGACCGTTTCGGGGTGATGATGACCAAGAAGGCGCGGGCGCTCGGCATGAGCCGCACCGTGTTCCGCAATGCGTCCGGCCTGCCGGACGACGAACAGGTGACGACGGCGCGCGACATGGCCCAGCTGGCGCTGGCGTTGATCCGCGACTTTCCCAAGGAATATCAGCTCTTTTCTTTGAAGAACATGGAGTTCCGCGGCAAGCGCCTGCGCGGCCACAACAACCTGATGTATCGCTATCCCGGCATGGACGGCGTCAAGACCGGCTTTATCAACGCTTCCGGCTACAATATCGCCAGCGCCGTCAATATCGACGGCCGCCGGGTGATCGGCGTCGTCATGGGCGGCAAGAGCGCCCGCAAGCGCGACGACCAGATGGCAGCGCTGCTCGACCGCTACGTGCCTGGCAACACTGCGGCACCCGGCGGTCTCGTGGCATTCCAAGCGCAGAAGCGGCCGGCCGAAGACACCGCGCCGCTCGCCTTCGCGACGCCTTCGACGCGCAAGGAGATTGCGCTTGGCGTTGCGCCCAAGACCGCGCTCGCCAATCTCTATGCCGCGCCTCCGAACGCCGTTCCCCAGACCACGCCAGTCCAGACCGCGCCGGTCCCGACGGCCCCATCCCGGATGGCGTCGTCTCAGACAATGACGCCACAGCAGCCGGTCGGGTCGCTCTGGCGCATCCAGATCGCTGCCGCTGCCAGCCGCGACCAGGCATCCGCGCTGCTGGAAAAGGCAATGCCGCTGCTCGCCCAAGGGTATGGCCGTGTCGCGCCGAGCGTCGAAAGTTATGCCGATAGCGGCAAGGAAATCTTCCGTGCTCGCTTTGTCGGTTTTGCCGACGGCGATGCCGCCACGCGCGCCTGCTCGGTCCTGCAGGCCAAGGCGATCACCTGTTTCGTGGTGCGATAAACGGATAGAACTCGCCGCCGGATCACCGGCGGCGCGTTGCTTCCCTGACGGATTTCAGCCCTTGACCGGCGCGTTCATCGCCCAGGCGACGCCGAAGGGATCTCGAACCTGGCCGTAGCGGTCGCCCCAGAACATTACCTGCAGCTCGGTCTCCACCGTCATGCCGGCGTCGACGGCGCGTTTCCACCAGAAATCGATGTCGTCGACCGGCAGCATCATGGTGAAGGCCTGCGGCTTTTCGAGCGGGTGGCCGTAATCCGGATAGGGATCGCCGAGCATCACCGAACTGCCGTTGATATAGAGATGGATGTGCATCGTGCGGCCCTGATCATCCACCGGATGAAAGGATTCGATCTCCGCGCCGAGGGCCTTTTTGTAATATTCGGCAGCCTTCATCGCCCCGTCGAGCTGAAGATAGGCGACCACGCCGCCGCGGACGGGCGAAGCTACCTGATTGTCGTTCGTCTGGGCACTCGTATCCATGATTTTCCCTCCTGTTCGGGTCGTTCTCGTCCATGCCGGACAATACAAGGACGAACGAGAGAAGGAGACGCCGACATGGGGCGGCGATTTTTTTACGCAGTTTCGCCGGATGGAGTTAGGTGCCCCATTTGACCCGCCGAAGATCGGCGGTACCATCGACGATGCGGACAACGCGAACCGTGTCGTCGGCGATCGCGTAGAGGGCGAGCCACCTTTCCACCAGAAGCATGCGGGCGGATTGCGCAATATCGGGCCGCCCCGGTCCCATCTCGGGATGATCCGATAATCGCGATATGCGGGCCTCCAGGCGCTCGGCAACCGCATCGGCCATGGCCACTCCGCTTTTGTCGGCGATCCAGGACCAGATGTCCAACATGTCGTCACGAGCCCGGCTGGAATAAACGACCATCTTGGCCATGGATCAAGGCTTGCCCGCACGTCTGCTGCGGCCTTCGGCCTTGATCGCTTTCAAATCCAGAGGGCGATAATCGCCGCTCTCGACACCTTCGCTCCACGCTATTTTCAGGCGCGTCAGATTATCGGCTGCGTGGTCCTGTTCCTCCAGCAGGCGCAAGGCCTCCTCGACGACTTCGCTCGAAGAGCGATAGTGTCCCGATTCGACCTTGGATTTGACAAACTCGGCCAGATCGTCCGTCAGTGAAACATGGATGTCCATCGACAGCTCCTTCCCTCCAATGATGGAAGCAGTCAGGGATTTTTACAAGCGATTTCGAACTTCAAACCCGTCCCGCAAATTCCTTCACCAGGCCCTCATAGTCCTCCATCGGCGGGAAGGTTTCGTAGGCATGCACGGCCGGTGTCGTCGCCCAGGGCAGCTTTTCGGACATATATGTCTCGATGAAGGGCACGAACCATTGCGGGTCGTCGAGCATGGTCGGACGCAGGTTGACGAACCAGTCCATGCCGACCGGCCTCGTAAACATCCAGCTCTTGCAATGCGGGCAGTGATAGTGGTGGGCGTCGTCACCATGCAGACCGCCGATCACCGGCGCACCTTGCGTCACCTCGAACCCTTCAGACGGGATCGCGGCGGAGAGCGAGAAGGCGCTGGCGCTCATCTTCTGGCAGCCGGTGCAATGGCAGGCCATGGTCAGGATCGGCGGTGCGCTGATTTTTAGCCGCACCTGCCCGCAGCGGCATCCGCCTTCCATGGGAAGAGTGGGTTTGGGCATGTTTGTATCTCCATTTTATCAATGCAACGGGGCGGCTACGGCGTTCGATCAGGCCGGACGCTTCGGAATGTCGAGGCCCCGCTGGACGGCAGGTCTTGCCAGCGCGCGTTCCAGCCATTCCGGCACGCGCTTCAGCTGGTCGTATTCGACGAATTCGCCGGCGCCGTAGAAGCCGATCAGGTTGCGCACCCAGCCGAGCATGGCGATGTCGGCGATCGAATATTCGTCGCCCATCACCCAATCGCGGCCCTCGAGACGGGTCTCCAGCACGCGGATGATGCGGTGCGATTCCTTGGCGTAGCGGTCGCGGGGGCGCTTGTCCTCGATGTCCTTGCCGGCGAACTTGTGGAAGAAGCCGAGCTGGCCGAACATCGGCCCGAGACCGGCCATCTGGAACATCACCCACTCGATGGTCTCGTAGCGCTTGGCCGAATCCGAGGACATCAGCTTGCCGGTTTTTTCGGCGAGATAGATCAGGATCGCGCCGCTTTCGAACAGCGCCAGCGGCTTATCCCCGGGGCCGTTGGGATCGAGGATCGCTGGAATCTTGCCGTTCGGATTGAGCGACAGGTATTCCGGACCCCAGGTCTCGTCGGCGCCGATATTGATGAAATGCGGCTCGTAGGGCAGGCCGATCTCTTCCAGCATGATCGAAACCTTCACGCCGTTCGGCGTCGGCGTCGAATAGAGCTGCAGAACATCCGGGTTCTGAGCGGGCCATCTGGAGGTGATCGGGAAGGCGGAAAGGTCGGCCATATCGGGGTTCCTTGGGAGGCAGAGTTTTTGTTCCCGCGGAATATAGCCACCGGCGCGCGATGCGCCAGTGGCGATCTCATAGAAGTCAGCGGGCGCTGGCCGGGAAAGCCGGCAGCTTGCCGATATCGTGAGCGTCGTGCTGGACGACCAGCTTTGCGTTCAGCTGCTTGGCGATCCGGTTCATGCGCTCCATCGAGGCGAGGCTTTCGGCCCGGTCGATGTTGAAGGGCGGCACGCCGTTGTTTCCGATCTGCTCTTCGAAATGCACGACGTCACCGGAGAGCAGGACCGGTCCGCTCTGCGGCAGTTTGACGAGCAGCGCCGTCTCGCCCTTGGTGTGGCCAGGCATGGCGAGCATCGTGACGGAACCGTCGCCGAACACGTCGCGATCGCCGGAAACCGGGTCGATCTTTGCCTTGCCGTCCATCCAGGGCTGGACGAGCGCCGGCATGACCCCGAAGGGCAGGGGATTTTCGTGCAGGCTTTCCCAGTCGCCGGCACCGATCATCAGCGTCGCCTTTGCAAAGGTCGAGGCCTGGCCGAGATGGTCGAAATGGTTGTGGCTGATGCCGACGATGCCGATCTGATCCGGCTTGATGCCGATCTTTGCGAGTTGGGTCGGGATGTCGACGGAAAGCGACGGTGCCAGCGGCTGGGTGAGGTCCGGCGCCTTGCCGATCAGGGCCGCCGGCAGGCCGGTATCCCAGAGCAGGTAATCGGCGCCGTGGCGGATCACATAGCAGCTGTCGGTCAGGGTGCGGCTTTCGCCTTTATACGCGAACGTATCGGAAAAGCTCGACAGGTCCTTGACCACGATCGAGCCGCAATCGAGCCGCCACAGTTCGATATCGGCTGCGGCGCGAGCGGAGCCCGACAGGGTGAAGAGGGCGACGCCCGCGGCCAGAACGGAAGCGCCGAGGGTGGAAAGAGTGGCTAAGGTCTTCATCAAAAGTCTCCTGCGTTGAAGCCACGCCTTCTGCCTGCTTTCGACATCCCGTCAGGGCCGGATTTTTAACCGCTTGAGCCCGAAACGCTCACTTGAAGTGTTTTTCATCGTCGGTCCCGCGCTATACTGCGGCCATGAACCTGATCGTCACCCAGCGTCTTCCCGATCTTTCCCGCCGCCTGCTCGACCGTCTGCGCCCGATGGTGGCGGGGCGTCTCAAGCCCGGCATGAACGCTTATACGGAGCAGCTGTTCATCTATTGCTGTTTCGACCGGGAGAACGTGAAGGCGCTGGAGCTCGAAGATCCGATGATCGGCATCGTGCTCTACGGGCAGAAGGAAATCTGGTTCGGCGACCGGACGCATGCCTTTTCCCCGGGCTCCGTTTTCGTCCTGCCGCGCAAGGTGCCGATGGATGTCGTCAACATTCCCGACGAGACGAACGGATTCTACGTCGCACTGCGCCTCGACGTTCCGTCGCTGCCGGAAGGGATACCGCCGCTCTCGGCGGCGGAGCGGCTGAAGGGCGGGGAACTCGGCAATTTCGGCGTGCCGCTCAGCGAAGGTCTGGTGGAGGCGCTCTGTCATGCGGCCACCACGATTGCCGACGGGGCTATCGGCGAAACGATCAAACGGCTGCGGATGGCCGAGGTGCTGGCATTGCTCCGCCCGTTGCCGGAAGCGCGGCTGCTGTTCCGCCAGAGCCTTTCGGACGAGATCGCCTGGCTTATCGCCACTGCCCCTTCCGAACAGTGGAGCATAACCGAGGTCGCCGAACAGATCGGCATCGGCGCCTCGACGCTGCGGCGTCGCCTTTCGCTGGAGGGTGCCTCGTTCCGGACCATCCTGCGGCGGGAGCGGCTGAAGGCGGGCCAGAACGCCATATCCTCGGGCGCCTCCAGCATCGCTGCGGCGGAGGCGGCCGGTTATGCCTCGCGGTCGCATTTCTCCCGCCGTTTCCGCGAGACTTTCGGCACCAGTCCGACCGGTCGGCCCTGATCCATCAAAAAATTGCTGCACCCTGTCGGCAGCCGCGCTAATCCTTCGTCTTCATTGAGAGAAGGAGCTACGCATGCTTTACGCCATCCTTTGCTACGCCCATGAGGAAACCGTCTTCGCCTGGTCCAAGGAGGAAGAGGATGCCGTCATGGCGAGGCTCATCGAGGTGCAGGCGCCTTACGCGCAGGCCGGCAAGCTCGGCCCGGTCGGACGGCTGATGCCGACGACCGCTGCGACGACCGTGCGAAAAGGCAAGGAAGAACCGCTGGTGCTCGACGGGCCGTTTGCGGAAACCAAGGAAGTGCTGCTCGGTTTCTACACGCTCGATGTCGAGACGCTGGAAGAGGCGGTCACATTCTCGAAGGCGCTTTCGGTCGTCAATCCCGGATCCAGTTCCTACGAAATCCGGCCCTTCTACGTCTTCCATCCCGGCGAAATCAAAAATAGCGAGACCAAGACATGACAGATATTGCCTGGATCGATCTTGCCCTGACGGCCGCCCGGCCGCAGGCGCTCGGCGCGCTCCTTCGGTACTTCCGCGATCTCGATATCGCGGAAGAGGCCTTCCAGGAGGCGTGCCTGCGCGCCATCAAGACCTGGCCGGACAAGGGCCCGCCGCGCGATCCGGCCGCCTGGCTGATCTTCGTCGGCCGCAACAGCGGCATCGACGTGGTCCGCAAGCGCTCCAAGAACGATCCATTGCCGGAGGAGGAAGCCTTCTCCGATCTGTCCGATGCCGAAGGCGACATGGCCGACCGGCTCGACAATTCCCATTACCGCGACGATATCCTGCGGCTAATGTTCATCTGCTGTCATCCGGACCTGCCAGCGACCCAGCAGATCGCGCTGGCGCTCAGGATCGTTTCCGGCCTCAGCGTCGCCCAGATCGCCCGCGCCTTCCTCGTCGGCGACAGCGCCATGGAGCAGCGCATCACCCGCGCCAAGGCGCGCGTCGCCAAGGCCGGCGTGCCGTTCGAGACGCCGGGGCCTTCGGAACGGGCGGAGCGGCTCGGCATCGTCTCTTCGATGATCTATCTGGTCTTCAACGAGGGATATTCCTCCGGCATCACCAATGCCGACAGCGCCGCATTCTGCGACGAGGCGATCCGGCTTGCGCGCCTCCTGCTGCGGATCTTCCCGGCCGAACCGGAGATCATGGGCCTTTTGGCGCTGATGTTGCTGCAGCATTCGCGCGCCAGAACGCGCATCGATAAGGATGGCCAGATCGTGCTGCTCGAGGACCAGGACCGCGGCCGCTGGGACAGCAAGCTGATCAACGAGGCCTTGGCGCTGCTCGACAAGGCGATCCGCCACCGCAAGCCTGGCCCCTATCAGGTGCAGGCGGCGATCTCGGCGCTGCATGCCCGCGCCCCGACGCCGAAGGACACCGATTGGAAGGAGATCACCATGCTCTACGGACTGCTGGAGCGTATTCAGCCGTCGCCGGTGGTGACGCTCAACAAGGCCGTCGCGGTCTCCAAGCTTGAAGGCCCGGAGGCGGCGCTCGAGATGATCGCGCCGCTTGCCGACAAGCTCGACGGCTATTTCTATTTTCACGGGGTCAAGGGCGGACTGATGATGCAGGCCGGCCGCAGACCCGAAGCCCGCGAGGCCTTCGACCGGGCGATCGCGCTTGCCAATTCCGCCGCCGAATGCGCCCATATCCGCCAGCAGATCGATAAGCTGGGAGCGGTGACGCCGCTGGTGGAGTAGGGAGGGCATTGCATATGAAACGTGAGGCGGTGCGGCAATCTTAACCCTCCCCCTTGTGGGGAGGGTGGCCGGCAGGCGGGAGGGGTCTTGAGCCGGAGTGAAGTCCCCTCCCCAACCCCTCCCCACAAGGGGG
>NZ_JBFTZM010000023.1:0-62824 GCF_056406795.1 Neorhizobium sp. P1_A6
TAGTCGGCGTGGCCGGGGCAGTCGACGTGCGCATAGTGGCGGGCCGGCGTCTCATATTCGACGTGCGCCGTCGAAATGGTGATGCCGCGTGCCTTTTCTTCAGGAGCCGCGTCGATCTGGTCATAGGCCTTGTACTCGCCGAAGTACTTCGTGATCGCGGCCGTCAGCGACGTCTTGCCATGGTCAACGTGACCGATCGTGCCAATGTTGACGTGCGGCTTGTTGCGCTCAAACTTGCTCTTTGCCATTGAATGCTTCCTGTGAACATAAGGGTGGACCCGGCGACCGGGTTTGGTGTCGCCGTTTAAGGCTTTCCACTAGAATGCGCAAGACATAATTACGACGCGCGCCCGGACAAGGGGAGCGGGGCAAATCGGCTTGAAAATGCCCGGGGACGGTCGGTTCAGCACGCCCTCAGTTCAAGATCCGGACCGGCTCTGACTTCGGGCTTCGGCGAATTGACGTGCGCCAGAAGCGCAAAAAAGCCCCGCGGCCGGGTAAGGCCGCAGGGCTCCAGGTCCGCCTTTATCATGTTAGTATAGCACAAAAGTTTGTTCCGGGATCGTTTGTCAGCTGCCGTACCTACCGGCGGCCCCTCGGCACCGGATGCGCGGCTCAAAACGATGCGGGGAAACATGCCTCGTTCCGGCTGAGGCAGTGTCTAGTGTCCCACAGCATGGCGCAAGCCGCGCGATCGCCGGACCCGCTTCAACGGAGATGCAGGAAAGCGTTGCACCGACTGGCACGCCGTCATTGTAAATGGTTGAGATTATGGAGCGGGTAGCGGGAATCGAACCCGCGTATTCAGCTTGGAAGGCTGCTGCTCTACCATTGAGCTATACCCGCGGTGTGGTGTCCGATCAGAGACGAATGGTGGAGAGAGTTGGATTTGAACCAACGTAGGCTGAGCCAACGGATTTACAGTCCGTCCCCTTTAACCACTCGGGCATCTCTCCAGTTTTTCGTCCGGATCGTGAGACCAAGTTCGTCAGATCTTGAAGCTTGCTGCCCCTCAATCTGCGCCGCGTATATGACCGCCTCGTTCTCGTCTGTCAACACGAGGAAGAAGCAAAAATGACGAAAATAAATCAGTCGCACTTTCGACCCGCCTCCCCGTCGAGGGCTTTGCCCGGCGAGCGAGGATGGCTATAAGGCCTGATGAGCAAGGACGACAAACAAGACAAATCCACCCGCGATACCCATTACGCAACGCTTCGGCGCGCCGTGCGCGACGCCAAGCGCGAACGCGGGGAAATTCCGACGCCGCCCTTGAAGCGGCCGAAATCCAACAAGGACTGGAAGCCGCCGCAGCTTCAGCCGGAACAGGTCTTCCTCTATGGCCTGCACACGGTGCGCGCTGCCCTCGACAATCCCGAGCGCAAGCTCATCAAGCTTTTGGTGACGCAGAACGCCTTCGCGCGGCTCGATATCGGCGAGCCGGAGACGCTGTCCTTCCCGGTTGAATTCGTTTCGCCCCAGGATATCGACAAGCTGCTTGGGCCCGAGGCCATCCACCAGGGCGTGATGCTGGAAACACGGCCCCTCCCCGTGCGCCGGCTGGAAGGCTTGAAAGAAAGCCCGCTTCTCCTCGTCCTCGACCAGGTCACCGACCCGCACAATGTCGGCGCGATCATGCGCTCGGCGGTCGCTTTCGGCGTCGGCGCCATCATCACCACCCAGAGACATAGCCCGACCGAATCCGGCGTGCTCGCCAAGTCGGCCTCCGGCGCGCTCGAACTGATACCTTATATACAGATTACCAATCTCGCCGACGCCATCGAGGAACTGCACCGGCTTGGCTTCCAGACGATCGGGCTCGATTCGGAAGGCCCCGCCCCGCTCGAAGGCACGTTTGCCGGCGGCCGGATCGCCCTGGTGCTTGGTTCCGAGGGCAAGGGCCTGCGTCAGAAGACCCGCGAGACGGTCAACGCGCTTGCCCGCCTCGACATGCCGGGCGCCATAAAGTCGCTCAATGTCTCGAACGCCGCCGCGATCGCGCTTTACGCGACACAGCAGCATCTCGCCAAGGCCGGTTGAGCCGAGCCGTTTTAAGACTCCCAAGCGCGGGGCAAACGTGTCATTGGAAGTCTGCCCAACCGACGTGACCAGCCGCCATGGAATTCATGCTCGCCACATTCGAAAAAGCCGCGCTGCTTGCCGGCAAAGCCATCCTGGACGTCTACAGGGCCGGCCCCAACACCAGCTACAAGGCCGACCGATCCCCGGTCACTGAGGCGGACGAACGGGCCGAAGAGATTATCCTCGCTGAACTCGCCCAAGCCTTTCCGGACATTCCCGTCATCGCCGAAGAATCGGTAGCGATGGGGCGCATCCCGTCGATCGAGGGACGCACCTTCATCCTGGTCGATCCGCTCGACGGCACCAAGGAGTTCATCAACGATCGCGAGGATTTTACGGTCAACATCGCCCTGATCGAGAACGGTATGCCGATCCTCGGTGTCGTTTATGCGCCCGCCCTCAAGGTCGCTTATCTCGGCGGCGGTGGACGGGCGGAAAAACTTGTGATCGACGACAAATTCGCGGTGACGAGCCGGGCGCCGGTCGTCGCAAGGCCCGTCGAGGCCCGCCCGATCTGCGTTGCGAGCCGCTCGCATAATTCCGCCGAGACGGAGGCCTTCCTCGAAAAATCAGGCGCCGCCGATATCCGCAGCATTGGTTCCTCGCTGAAATTCTGCCTGCTCGCGGAGGGTGTGGCCGATCTCTATCCCCGCTTCGGCCGAACCATGGAATGGGACACGGCCGCCGGAGACGCCGTGCTCCGTGCCGCTGGCGGCAGCACGGTCACGCTCGACGGGGCACCGCTTACCTATGGCAAGACCGGCCGCGCGGACATGATGGATTTCGCCAATCCCGATTTCATTGCCTGGGGATCGCGCCCTGGAAAGCCGTAGCCGCAATCCTATTGTCATTACCCCGTAACGTTGGCCACTCAGGCCGGCTCGGGTAACGCCTGACCAAAGCGCCGCAGGCAACCAATCCGACGCGTTGCATTCCCTTTCGGATGCGCTTAGGAAACCGCTGCGCGTGAGATTGCCGGATAAAGATGAGGATCATTGATGCGTATTGTGATGGTTGGATCGGGTTATGTCGGCCTCGTGTCGGGTGCCTGCTTTGCGGATTTCGGACATGACGTGATCTGCGTCGACAAGGCTGCCGAAAAGATCGAGGCGCTGAAACAAGGCGTCATCCCGATCTTCGAGCCGGGCCTCGAGGCGCTGGTCGAATCGAACGTCAAATCCCGTCGCCTTTCCTTCACCACGGAACTCGGCCCCGCCGTGGCCGACGCGGATGTCGTCTTCATCGCGGTCGGCACGCCGTCGCGCCGCGGCGACGGCCATGCCGATCTCGGCTATGTCCATGCCGCAGCACGCGAAATCGCCGAGGCGTTGACCGGCTTCACCGTCATCGTCACCAAGTCGACCGTTCCGGTCGGCACCGGCGACGAGGTGGAGCGGATCATCCGCGAAACCAATCCGGACGCGGATTTCGCCGTCGTCTCCAACCCCGAATTCCTGCGCGAAGGTGCTGCGATCGAGGACTTCAAGCGCCCTGACCGCATCGTCGTCGGCCTTTCCGACGAACGCGCCCGCGGAGTGATGACGGAAGTCTATCGCCCGCTCTATCTCAACCAGTCGCCGCTCCTCTTCACCAGCCGCCGGACCTCCGAGCTGATCAAATATGCCGCCAATGCCTTCCTGGCGATGAAGATCACCTTCATCAACGAAATGGCCGATCTCTGCGAGCGCGTCGGCGCCGACGTCCAGGACGTTTCACGCGGCATCGGTCTCGACGGCCGCATCGGCTCGAAATTCCTGCATGCCGGCCCCGGCTACGGCGGCTCCTGCTTCCCGAAGGACACGCTGGCGCTCGCCAAGACCGCCCAGGATTATGAAAGCCCGGTCCGACTGATCGAAACCACCATCGCCGTCAACGATACCCGCAAGCGCGCCATGGGCCGAAAGGTGATCGCGGCTGCCGGCGGCGATGTGCGCGGCAAGAAGGTCGCCGTCTTCGGGCTGACCTTCAAGCCGAACACCGACGACATGCGCGACAGCCCGGCGATCGCCGTCGTCCAGACCCTGCAGGATGCCGGCGCGATCGTTTCCGGCTACGATCCGGAAGGCATGGAAAACGCCCGGCAGCTGATGGCTATCGAATTCGCCGACGGCCCCTATCAGGCCGCCGAAGGCGCCGATGTCGCGGTTCTCGTCACCGAATGGAACGAATTTCGCGCACTCGATCTCGAGCGCCTGAAATCCGTCATGAAGAGCCCGGTTCTCGTCGACCTGCGCAATGTCTATCGCGCGCGGGAGGTGGAAGCCCATGGCTTTGCCTATACCGGCGTCGGAAAAATGCACTAGGGCAGTCTCGAAGGCGGCGGGCCTGGAGTTTTTGGGCTCTTTGCAAGAGTTGTCCCGCAGATCGGGCAAGCGAAAATCACCCGGGCCGTGACCTGGTGCCGGACCATCCGTGCCAGTCGCTTTTGGAGCAATCCTGCCGCCGAAGGCTTTAAAGCTGCGCCCTGGTTGGGCATATTGCCTATCGATGATGTTTCGCCGCCTCATGCAGATAGGCTTGGGCCTGTCCTTGGCTGTTCCGCCCTCCGGTGGGAGTGTCGGTGCTGCCGAAGACTCCGCCGCTCCCGAATGCCGATACGAGCGTGCGGCATCGGACGAGATCGGTCGAATGTGCATCCGCGCCGAAACCTACAATCAGGATCTCTGCCAGGTGATGCAGCGGCTGGCCGAGAAGAATGGGCTGCCTCCGGAATTTTTCGCGCGGCTGGTCTGGCGGGAAAGCCTGTTCCGGGCCAATGCGGTGAGCCCGAAAGGGGCCGAGGGCATCGCGCAGTTCATGCCGGAAACCGCAAGAATCCGCGGCCTGAGAAACAGCTTCGATGTCATCGAAGCGCTTGCGGCATCCGCTCTCTATCTGAGGGATCTGCGCGACCGTTTTGGCAATCTCGGCCTTGCCGCCGCAGCCTATAATGCGGGCGAAGCAGGTCTCGAAACATTCCTGGCGACCGGACGGCTGCCGATCGAGACGCGCGACTACGTGTTTGCGATTACCGGCCATTCCGCAGAAACGTGGAAGGGCGATCCGCCGAAGATGGCGGCTCAGGCTCTCGATCCCGGAAAACCCTTCCTCGACGGCTGCCTACGGCTTGCCAATATGAGGCGGCTCAACGAGAGCGTGTTGATAGCATCGGCGGATTGGGCGCCCTGGGGCGTGCAGCTTTCCGCGCACTACAATCCGAATATCGCCAGCCAGCTATTTGCCACCACGATCAGCCGCCTGCCAGCGCCGCTCAACTCGGAACGGGCGCTCGTCGTGCGGCAGAAACGCGGCAATTTCGGCTATCGCCCGCGCTATGCAGCGCGGATCGGCCGCGCCACCAGAGCCGACGCGACTGACTTGTGTGCCAGGATCAGGGCACACGCGGTGCCCTGCACGGTTTTCAGAAACTGACGCGGCACGCAGAAGAAGGTCTTCCGCTTGCCGCACATAGGTCTCTATCAGCAGTTTTGTGCCTGCCCCGGCGCAAGAGTTCCGTCCGCATTGGGCGTCGCGGAGCCGGAACCCTGCGGCAGGTTGTTGGTCGTGGCGGAGCCGGAACTCTGCGATAGATTGTTCGACGGGCATTTGGAACCGCCGGAATTGCCGACCGTGCTGCCCGTCGTATTGGAATCAAGCGTGCCACGTCCAGCTCCATTCAGCGGGGTCGTGGTATTGCCATTAAGCGTGCCGGAGCCGGAGCCACTGGCGCCCGAACCCGAAACGGATCCGCCGGTTCCCGCAGCACCTGAGCCCGAAGCGCCGCCTGATCCTGATCCAGATCCCGAACTAGACTGGGCGACCGCGGCAGTGGCGAGGCCAAGCGACAGCGCGCCGACGGTAAGTATCTTTGCAAACATTGGATTTCCTCTCGTGGGACGTTGCAGACATGCCCTACGACCGTCTAACCCTGCCGATCGCATAAGGTTTCAGAGGTTCTGCGCAGACATCTCAGGGTTACGCACGATGGCGGGCAAAGGCGGCGCTGCCGCAGGCGTCAGCTAGGTCCGCCGCAGCGGCACGGCGGCCTCGATAAGGCGAAATTGATACCAAATGCCAGGAAAGGAATGGTGCCCCCGCCAGGGTTCGAACCCGGGACCCCCTGATTACAAATCAGGTGCTCTACCAACTGAGCTACAAGGGCACTTTCGAGGGGGGAGTTACCAGATTTTCCCCTCCTGTAAAGAGAAAATCGCCAGAACATCACACACAAAGCAACGGAGCTGCGTTTCACTCGCGGACGATGGCGCAAGGTGCTTGTCCAAAGGCCTGTTTTTCCTGTACTTAATGCCGTCCGGCCGGCATGGTCCTGTCACAGGATCGTGTTAGCTCAATTGGTTACAGCGTCCCTTGCGCGGCCCGTCGGGCGGCGGCACCCTCAAAGGCCCGTTCATGTCGTCTGAGACGAACAAGCTCTCCATCATCGCCTCGACAGCCCCGGAAGCACAATCCGCGCTGGAAGAACTCGTGCGGCTCTATGGCAATGTGCCGACCGAGGAAGCCGACGTGATCATCGCGCTCGGCGGCGACGGTTTCATGCTGCAGACGCTCCACGACACGATCAATACGGGCAAAAGCGTCTACGGGATGAACTGCGGCTCGGTCGGCTTCCTGATGAATGATTACCGCGCCCAGAAACTGCACGAGCGGGTGGCCGAATCGGTGGAAAACGAATTTCACCCGCTGAAGATGACGACGGAAAACGAGGACGGCTCGACGTCGGTGGCGCTCGCCATCAACGAGGTCTATCTCTTTCGGCAATCCTATCAGGCGGCCAAGCTCAGGGTGGAGATCGACGGCCATGTGCGGCTGGAGGAACTGATCTGCGACGGCCTGATGATCGCGACGCCCGCCGGTTCGACCGCCTACAATCTCTCGGCTCATGGCCCGATCCTGCCGCTGGAAGCGCCGTTGCTCGCCATGACGCCGGTCTCGGCCTTCCGGCCGCGGCGCTGGCGCGGGGCGCTGCTGCCGAACCATGTCTGTGTCGATATCCACATCCTCGAAGCGGAGAAGCGGCCGGTCAACGCGGTTGCCGACAATACCGAGGTGAAGTCGGTGCTGAAGGTGCGGGTGGCACAGTCGACCGAAATCACCGCGCGCATCCTCTCCGATCCGAACCATTCCTGGTCCGACCGGATTCTCGCCGAACAGTTCAACAACTGACTCAGCGTCAACTCACGCAGATGAAACCTGTTGCCGTCGCGTGAAGCTCAGCGCTTCGGGGAAAAGGCGCGCAAAAAAGTGCGGGTGGCATTTGCCGCCATCTGGTCGATCTCCGATTCGGGCGTCTGGCGACCGAGCTGCTGATCGTAACGAAGGTCGGTCGCCAGAAGCGCCATGTACTGGCGGGCGGCGAGCGCCGGATCGTCGACCTCAAGATAACCGCCATGGGCGAGCTGCGCCAGGCGGGCTGCGATCGCCGGATATTTCTTGCCCGGCCCGTATTCCTTCCAGGTCTCGAAAAGCTCAGGGAAGCGAGCGCCTTCGGTCTCGACCACCTTGCGAAGCCAGCGGCCGTTCGGGTCGCAGATCGCCTTGCGCAGGAGCTGCGCCGAAAACTGCGTCAGCTCCGTCTCGATGTCCTGCGGCGCCACGGGGAAGGTATCGAGCACGCGAAAGAAACCGGCGCTGGAGCGGTCGGTGATTTCGGCGACCACGACCTTGAAAAGATTATCCTTGTCGCCCAGCTGATTATAGATCGTCTGGCGCGACACCCCTGCCCTCGCCGCGATCGCATCGATGCTGGCGCCGCCAAAGCCTTCCTGGGCGAAAACATCGGCTGCAGCGTTGAGGATCGCCTGACGCTTGTTCTGCGCCGGCGGCCAGGTGTCGTAATCGCGCGGAAGTTCGGCAGACGAATTTTTCATGACATCACTATAGCGGGGCTTGACCGATTGGACAATTGTGTCCAAAATACTTTACATGATTGTTTAGGCCTGTCCTCCCAAACGCGGCCGGCTCTCATATTCATCTCCCATAATCGTCCTCGACCTGCCGTTACCACGGCAGATGTGGTGACGGGAAAGGTTTTTTCCAAATGCAAAGCAGAGCTCCTTCGCATGCCCTGTCGCTCGGGCTGCTCTCGGCTATCGGGCTTTTCGCCCTCGACATGTACCTGCCGGCGCTGCCGACCATTCGCGCTAGCCTCAATGCCAACAGTCATGAGGTACAGGCGAGCCTGATCTCCTTCTTCGCCGCCATGGCGGTGTCGCAGATCGCCTACGGCCCGCTCTCCGACATGTTCGGTCGCAAGCGGCCGCTTTATGTCGGCCTTGCGCTTTATGCCATCGGCGCGATCGGCTGCGCGCTGTCGCCGTCGATCGAGTGGCTGATCGCCTTTCGGTTCCTGCAGGGCATGGGCGCCTGCGCCGGCGTGGTCATCTCCCGCGCCATCGTCCGCGACCTGCATACCGGTCCGGCCGCAGCCGAGTTGATGTCCCGGCTGATGCTGGTGTTCAGCGTCTCGCCGATCCTTGCCCCGCTTGCCGGTAGCATCGTCACCGTGTTCGGCGACTGGCGGCTGATCTTCTGGGTGATGGTCGGTGCCGGCGCGGTCGGCGCCGTCGTTGCCGTGTTTTTCCTTGAGGAAACCCGCCTGCCGGCTGCGCGCAGCGAAAGCAGCCTCGCCGGCGCGCTCAACTCCTATGGCACGCTGCTCCGGGACCCCTATTATCTCGGGCTTGTGCTGATCGCCTCCTTCGGCATGTCGAGCTACATGATCTATGTGGCAAACTCGTCCTTCGTGCTGATCGAGCATTACGGCCTCTCACCGACCTTCTACAGCATCGTCTTCTCGTGCAATGCGGTCGCCTTCATCGGCATGTCGCAGCTGAACGGCTGGCTCTCACGCAAGATCGGGCTCCGCAAAGTGATCCGCAGCGCGGTGTTCGGTTATTCGACGATGATGGTCCTTCTGGCACTCGTCACCTCGCTCGGCATCGACCGTCTCGATGTGATGGCGGCCTTCCTGTTCGGCGGCTACGGCTTCCTCGGCCTGATCATTCCGACGGCGGCGGTGCTGGCGCTCGAACATCACGGCCGGATTGCCGGCACGGCGTCGGCGATGATGGGCACGATCCAGTTCGTGACGTCAGCGGTCGTGGTTGGCCTCGGCGGCATGTTTGTCGACGGCACCTCGCGGCCGATGGTCACGGTCATCGCGACATGCTCGGTGGTGGTCCTCCTGCTGTCGCTTGTCGTGCTGCGCAGCCGCCAGGGGGCCATGACGGCTGCGGCGGAATAAACCTCGCTTTTGCCCAACAAGAAAAGCGGCCGGACCTTGCAAGGTCCGGCCGCTTTCGTTTGTGATTGTTGCATGGATCGTCAGTCGACGTCGGCGACATCCACATCCGGCTTGCCGCTGATGCGGTGCGCCAAGGCCGCTTCCATGAAAGGATTGATATCTCCGTCCAGCACGTCGTCCGGCGCAGTACTTGTCACGCCTGTGCGCAGGTCCTTGACCATCTGGTAGGGCTGCAGAACGTAGGAGCGGATTTGGTGGCCCCAGCCGATATCGGACTTGGAAGCAGCCTCGGCATTGGCCGCGTCCTCGCGCTTCTTCAACTCCGCTTCGTAGAGCCGCGCACGCAGCATGTCCCAGGCCTTGGCCTTGTTCTTGTGCTGCGAGCGTTCCTGCTGGCACTGCACCACGATGCCCGACGGAATGTGGGTGATGCGCACCGCCGAGTCGGTGGTGTTGACGTGCTGGCCGCCGGCGCCCGACGAACGATAGGTGTCGATGCGGCAATCGCTCTCGTTGATCTCGATGTTGATCGAGTCGTCGATGACCGGATAGACCCAGATGGACGAGAACGAGGTGTGGCGGCGGGCGTTGCTGTCATAAGGCGAAATGCGGACCAGGCGATGGACGCCCGATTCGGTCTTCAGCCAGCCATAAGCATTGTGGCCCTTGACGAGAATGGTCGCCGACTTGATACCGGCTTCTTCGCCGTCATGCACTTCCAGAAGCTCGACCTTGAAACGCTGGCGTTCGGCCCAGCGGGTGTACATGCGCAGAAGCATGTTAGCCCAATCCTGGCTTTCCGTGCCGCCGGCGCCGGAATGGACTTCGACATAGGTGTCGTTGCCATCCGCTTCGCCCGACAGCATGGCCTCGACCTGGCGCCGGCCGGATTCCGCCATCAGCGCCTTCAGCGCATCTTCGGCTTCCTTGACGATCGCTTCGTCGCCCTCTTCCTCGCCGAGTTCGATGAGCTCGATATTGTCGTTGAGTTGGCTCTCCATGGCCTTGACGCCATTGATGCCGTCATCGAGTTGCTGGCGCTCGCGCATCAGCTTCTGCGCTTCCGCAGCATCGTTCCAGAGGTTCGGGTCCTCTGACTTGTTGTTCAACCAGTCCAGTCGTCTTACCGCCTGATCCCAGTCAAAGATGCCTCCTCAGCAGGCTTATGGCCTGCTTGATTTCGTCGACTACATTGATGATTTCCGCACGCATGGCGCTTGTTCTTCGCTCTTTGTGTTGGGGTTTTAAGTGCCGTGGACATAGTTGCAGTGAGCCCGGATGTAAAGCCCGGGACTGCCGACAAGGCTGCCGCTTCGGATGGCGATCAGAACAGACCCGGCATGCCCGAGGTGACAGCCTGCTGCGCCTGGGGCGAGTTGGTGAAAATCTGATCCTGGGTCATGTATTCGCCGTCGCCGATGACCTGGAAGACGTCGGCCGGGCCGGTGCCGGGCTTGAAGGCCTCGACGATCGTGTCGGGCTGGCCTTCCATGGCCGCCATGCCGGTCTTGCGATTGACCGCGACGAGCTGCATCCCATCTGGCACGTGGAATTTTTCGGCTGGCGTCAGCTTGGCGGCCTGGGCGAGGAACTCACCGAAAATAGGCGCTGCAAGACCACCGCCGGTGCCGGCACGGCCGAGCGGAGTCGGCGTATCGAAGCCGATATAAAGGCCGGCGACGAGGTTCGGGGTGAAACCGACGAACCAGGCATCCTTCTCATCGTTGGTGGTGCCGGTCTTGCCGGCGACATCGCGGTCCTTGACCGGAATCTTGCCGGCGGCCGTGCCGCGCAGCACCACGCCCTGCATCATCGAGGTGATCTGGTACGCGGTCATCGGGTCGAGAACCTGCTCGCGGTTATCGACGATACTCGGTTCTTCCTGATGGGCCCAGTCGTTGGAATTGCAGCCGTCGCAGGCGCGCTCCTCATGGCGGAAGATCGTCTTACCGTAGCGGTCCTGGATGCGGTCGATGACGGTCGGCTTGATCTGCTTGCCGCCGTTGGCGATGACGGCATAGGCCGAGACCATGCGCATGACCGTCGTCTCGCCGGAACCGAGCGACATGGCAAGCACCGGCAGCATCTTGTCGTAGATTCCGAAACGCTCGGCATATTCGGCAACCAGTTCCATGCCCATGTCCTGTGCCAGGCGCACGGTCATCTGGTTGCGGGATTTTTCGATGCCGGTGCGCAGCGTCGACGGGCCGCCGGCCTCGCCGCCGTAGTTCTCCGGCTTCCAGACCTGGCCGCCGGAGACGATCTCGATCGGGGCGTCGAGGATGACCGAAGCGGGCGTATAGCCGTTATCGAGCGCTGCCGAATAGACGAACGGCTTGAACGACGAACCCGGCTGGCGCATCGCCTGGGTGGCGCGGTTGAATTCGGACTGCGAATAGGAGAAGCCGCCTGCCATCGCGAGAACGCGTCCCGTATTCGGGTCCATGGCGACGAAACCGCCCTGGACTTTCGGTGGCTGGCGCAGCCGATAGGTCTTGGCCTGCGGATTGATCGGTTCCACGTAGACGACATCGCCGGGCTTCAGCACGCCGTCCGGCGATTTCGCCGGCTTGCGGGTATTGGTCGAGTCCCGGTAGGCCCACTTCATGTCGTCGCCGTTGATCGTGCCCGTCTCGCGAGCCGCATCGACCTTGCCGGCCGCGTCCGCCGAGGGCTGCAGGCCGATCGTGGCGGACTTTGCCGATACTTCGGTCACGACCGCCAGCTTCCATTCCGGCACGTCCGCAAGCGACTTCTGCTTGGCGAGTTCCGGGCCCCAATCCCAGGTTCCAGGGGCGCCGGTCGTGGCGATCTGCGCTACCGGGCCATGAAAGCCGCGGCGCTCGTCATATTCGATAAGGCCGTTCTGAAGGGCGCGGCGGGCGATGACCTGAAGATCGGGGTCGAGCGACGTGCGGACCGAAAGCCCGCCTTCGTAAAGCGCCTTGTCACCGTAGCGGTCGATGATCTGACGGCGGACTTCCTCGGAGAAATAATCCGATGCGAAGACATGGGCGCCGGTGCGGCGCTGCTTGACGCCGAGCGGCTGCTTCTTGGCGTCGTCGGCATCGCCTTGCGTGATGTAGCCGTTCTCGGCCATGCGGTCGATGACCCAGTTGCGGCGCTCGAGTGCCGCCTTTTCGCGGCGGAAGGGATGATAATTGGCCGGACCCTTGGGAAGGGCCGCAAGATAGGCGGCCTCGGCCGTCGTCAGCTCGGTCACCGACTTGTCGAAATAGGTGAGCGCAGCACCTGCAATGCCGTAGGAATTGAGGCCGAAGAAGATCTCGTTCAGGTAGAGTTCGAGGATCTTGTCCTTGGAATAGGTCTGCTCGATACGGAAGGAAAGGATCGCTTCCTTGACCTTGCGGTCGATCGTCTGGTCGCCGGTGAGAAGGAAGTTCTTCGCCACCTGCTGGGTGATGGTCGAGGCACCTTCGGGGCGACGGCCGGAACCAAGGTTCTGAAGGTTCGAAAGGACGGCGCGCCCAAGCCCCGTGATGTCGATGCCGGGATGGCTGTAGAAATTCTTGTCTTCAGCCGACAGGAAAGCGGCCTTGACGCGATCGGGCACCGCCTGGATCGGCAGGAACAGGCGCCGTTCGCGGGCATATTCGGCCATCAGCGCGCCGTTGCCGGCATGAACGCGGGTGGCGACCGGCGGCTCGTAAGAGGCAAGAACCTCGTAGTTCGGCAAGTCCTTGGTCATCCCGGTGAGATAAATACCCACGCCGGCAGCCACGACCAGAAACAGGACGCAGGCCAATCCAAAGAGATAACCAATCAATCTTACCATATTGGAGCTACCGTTCAGCTTTCATTCGGCGCGTGAAACACACCATCGCATGGTTAGAGGCGTTTTGCACGGTGATCGAACCAGCGCAAGCCGGAAGAGGATCAATCGTCCGTCATCCATTGCGTCCGGGAACCACCGAGTAATCGCCCGAATGTGAGTAAAATAGGGCTCTTAGCTGCAATTTCCGGTGACTGGCCTCCCCTTGCATCATATTCGCCGGCGCCTGTGGCACCCGCGCCACGCGCATCCGGGAAAATCAGCCACCATTTGCCATCGCCCGGTCACGATAGCGCCTGATCGCGTCGACCATGCGGTCGATCACCTTCGAGCGCCACGACTCATCCAGAAGCAGCTTTTCATCTTCGGCATTGGACAGAAAGCCGAGTTCGAGGAGCACGGACGGAATGTCCGGTGCGCGCAGCACCTGGAAACCCGCGTAACGGTGGGGATTGTTGATGAGCCCGATCTGTCCCTCGAAGGATTCGACGACATTGCTGGCGAGCGCGATCGAAAACGCCTGGGTCTCGCGGCGGGTGAGGTCGAGCAGGATATCGGCAACTTCGGGCGGCCCGCTCTGGAGGGTATAGCCCGCAAGTTCGTCGGACAGGTTTTCGCGGGTGGCGAGGTTTTCGGCCATGCGGTCGGAGGCCTTGTCAGAGAGCGTATAGACGGTCGCGCCGCGGATATCCTTCTGGCCGAGCGTGTCGGCGTGCAAGGATACGAAGAGATCGGCATGGCCCTGGCGGGCGAGCGTCACGCGCTCGGAGAGCGACAGGAACGTATCGTCGTCGCGGGTGAGGAAAACCTTGATGCCCTCGACCTTGCTCAATCGTTCGGCAAGCGTCTTGGCGAACGCCAGCGTGATGGTTTTTTCCGGGGTCTTGGTGCCCGCCCCGGTGGCGCCGGCATCGATCCCGCCATGCCCGGCATCGACGGCAACGGTGAAGACATTGTCCTTCTCGGCCATCGCCAGCGGGTCCGGAGTGGCTGCCGCCGACGTCGCCCAGTTCTGGGTTTTCACCAGATCGGCAAAAACCTCCTTTGAGGCCATTTCCGCATCCAGGACCAAACGGTAGCTGCCGTTGTCGTTCGACTGAACCTCGGCGATCGACAGTTTCACCGGTCGCTTGGCGGTCAGCACGATACGAGCGCTCGACTCACCCATCGTGCCGTAGCGGATATCCTTGAAGAGGCCGCGCGCGGACAGATCCTCGGCAGGGAAGCCGAAGGCCGTTGCCGGCAGGTCGACGATCACCCGTTCAGGCGCGGCGACGTAATGGACGGAGAATTCCGGTTTCTTCTCGAAATCGATGACGATCCGGGTGCGCGCCTCGTCACCGGCGACCCGCGCGCTGAAGGCGAGAAGCGGCGGCTGCGGCGTTGCACAGGCGGAGCTCAAGGGGAGGGTCGCGACGAAGCCTACCAAAAGGAGAATCGCGCAACCGATTCGCGCGAAAAACGGTCGCCGCCGCCCGCCGCCGGCCGTCGCCGCGCCTGCCTTCACATCCGCCCTCAAAACGCCACTCGCATTCAAAGCCCCGCCGCCTATCAGGCAACCCGCATCAAAGTGCCCATTTTAGAAGGCATTTGCCCGTTAAAAGATGCGAATCATCCGCCCGTTCCTTGCCATTCATAAGAGGTCTAATTCCATCGAGAATATGGCAAACTTGGCTTTTCCCTTGCTATTGTGACAGATAAACCATACAACGCCCCCGAGGGTTAAAGTGTTGACGGGATAGTCTGCCGATAGGCTGGCCAGCCTCTTCAGGACCTGGCGCCGAAGACCGACAGTCATCCGCCGTCGCTACACTTTTTCCTGATACACGATCCAACCGGCGGTGGCCGGAATAATACCGGGTGGCATGCCACCCACCGCTCATACGGAGCACATTCATCGGGCCCCTGCGGGCCTATGGTATCGTCATTCTCGTTTGGTTTTTGATGTCGCGGCACAATTTTCAGAACCTGGAGGGACCGAGGGAGCAACGCTCCCCGTCATCTTTCCGGTTGCCGTCACAACCGCGCCCGACGGGAACATCTTTATCCGGCGCAACGACCGCATTGCATGACGGGCCTGTCCTTGTGGCAGCCTTTTCTGCATTCCCCCGGCGGCGCCGAGGAGCAGAATTTCAATGGCAGACAAAATGCTTATCGACGCGTCTCACGAAGAGGAGACGCGCGTAGTTGTCGTTCGCGGTAACCGGATCGAGGAATTCGATTTCGAATCGCAGCATAAGAAACAGATACGCGGCAATATCTATCTGGCGAAGGTGACGAGGGTCGAACCCTCACTACAGGCCGCTTTCGTCGACTACGGCGGGAACCGTCACGGCTTCCTCGCCTTCGCCGAAATCCATCCCGACTATTATCAGATCCCGCTTGCCGACCGCCAGGCGCTGATGCAGCAGGAAGCCGAGGATCAGCGCAAGATCGCCGAGGCGGAAGCCGCTGATCCGGTGGTCGATCCAGCCCACCAGGAACAGCCGGATATCGGCATCTCCATCCCGGCACCCGCCGCCGAGCCCGAAAGCGAAGCCGGTGGCCAAGCAATGGAAGCAAGCCCGGCCGAGGTCGTCGCTGCTGAAGAGGCCGAAAAGCCGAAGGCCAAGCCGCGCCGCAGCCGCGCTCGCAAGAAGCCGGCAGACGAAGCGCCCGCCGCAGAAGCCGCAGCATCCGAGGGCGAAAGCGCCCCCTCCTCCGACAACAATGACGACGACGGTTCGACGCCCGGCGAAATGGCCGCGATGGTCGAGACCGATTCGATTTCGGAAGACGTCGACGCCCGCCGCGGCGGCGGCCGCAACGACGATTTCGATGACGACGACGATGACGACCACGGCGAGAAGGAAGTGATCGAATCGGTCGGCGCCGAAGACGCGATGGAAGAAGTTCCGGACCGCGTCGTGCGCAAGCCGCGCAAGCAGTATCGCATCCAGGAAGTCATCAAGCGCCGCCAGATCCTGCTTGTGCAGGTCGCCAAGGAAGAGCGCGGCAACAAGGGCGCTGCTCTTACCACCTACCTTTCGCTCGCCGGCCGTTATTCGGTCCTGATGCCGAACACGGCGCGCGGTGGCGGCATCTCCCGCAAGATCACCCAGCCGCAGGACCGCAAGCGTCTCAAGGAAATCGCCCGCGAGCTCGACGTGCCGCAGGGCATGGGCGTCATCCTGCGCACCGCCGGTGCCAACCGCACCCGCGTCGAGGTCAAGCGCGACTTCGAATACCTGATGCGCCTGTGGGAGAACGTCCGCACGCTGACACTGAGCTCGACCGCTCCTACCCTCGTCTACGAGGAAGGCTCGTTGATCAAGCGCTCGATCCGCGACCTCTACAACAAGGACATTTCCGAGATCATCGTGTCCGGCGAAGAAGGCTATCGTGAAGCGAAAGACTTCATGAAGATGCTGATGCCGAGCCATGCCAAGGTGGTCCAGCCCTATCGCGACCTGCATCCGATCTTTGCCCGTTCCGGCATCGAGGCGCAGCTCGACCGCATGCTGCAGCCGCAGGTGACGCTGAAGTCCGGCGGCTACCTGATCATGAACCAGACGGAAGCGCTCGTCGCCATCGACGTCAACTCCGGCCGTTCGACCCGCGAACATTCGATCGAGGAAACGGCGCTCCAGACCAATCTGGAAGCGGCGGAAGAAGTCGCCCGCCAGCTTCGCCTGCGCGACCTTGCCGGCCTGATCGTCATCGACTTCATCGACATGGAAGAAAAGCGCAACAACCGCGCCGTCGAGAAGCGGCTGAAGGATTGCCTGAAGAACGACCGCGCCCGCATCCAGGTCGGCCGTATCTCGCATTTCGGCCTGCTCGAAATGTCGCGCCAGCGCATTCGCGCTTCGGTTCTCGAATCGACGACGCAGATCTGCACCCATTGCGGCGGTACCGGTCATGTGCGCTCGCAGTCGTCGGTCGCCCTGCATGTGCTGCGCGGCGTCGAGGAATACCTGCTCAAGAACACCACGCATGACATCACCGTGCGCACCACGCCGGAAATCGCGCTCTATCTCCTCAACCACAAGCGCGCCAGCATCGTCGATTACGAGAACCGCTTCGGCGTCTCGATCTTCATCGAATCGGATGTCAGCATCGGCTCCAGCCACTTCGCGATCGATCGCGGCGAGCCGGTCGAAAACCCGGTCAAGATCGAAAGCCTGATGCAGTTCGCGGCCATCCCCGTCGAAGAGGACGATGACGACATCATCGTCGAGGCCGACGAGGAGGAAGAGGAAGAGATCGTTGCTTCGTCGCAGCCGGCAGCTGCTGCGGTTGCCGAGCGCGCCCAGTCGCAGGGCGACGATCCGAACGGCCGCAAGCGCAAGCGCCGCCGGCGTCGGCGCAACCGTGGCGGCGAAAAGGGCGCAGATGCCCAGGCCGCGCAGGGCGGCAGCGACGACATGGCTGATGGCGACGAGGACGGCGACGAAGGCGAGGACGATGTTTCCGAAGCCGGCGAAGCATCCGACGCAACGGTAGCCGCCGATTCGGACTCGGAAGAAAATCGCCGCAAGCGCCGCCGCCGCGGCAAGCGCGGTGGTCGCCGCAATCGCAACGGCGAGGACGGACAGGAACTGAACGCTTCGGATGACAGCGAAGCGGCCGACGAAGATGCGTCCAGCGAAGACGTCGAGGCAGTGCCGGCAGCAGCAGCAGCCGAGACCGCTGAAGAGATCGCCGTCGAGGCAGTCGCTGCTCCCGTCGAGGCGGAAGCCGCACCTGCCGGCAAGGCAGAAGCCAAGCCCCGCCGTTCGCGTCGTGGCAAGGCAACGACCGTCGCCGACGCCCCGGCTGCGGAAGAGGTCCCAGTGGCTGCCGCAGATACGGCTCCGGTGGAAACCGTCGTCGAGCAGGTCGAAGCTGCACTCGGCGAAGAGCCACGGGCTGCCGAGGTTGCTCCGGCTGCCGAAGCTCCCATCGAAGAAGCGCCGACGGCTGAGCAGGTCGATGCCGGCGACGCGAAACCGGCTCGTGCCAATCGCGCCTCGAACATCTCCTCTTCCGCCGAGGCGGTGGTGAAGAGTTCCGATCCGGCGGCCGCGCCCGAGACCGACGCCGATCCGTCGAAGCCCAAGAAGGCCGGCTGGTGGCAGCGCCGCGGCTTCTTCTGAGCCTGACGAGAACAGATGAAACGGCCGCGCAAAACGCGGCCGTTTTTGTTTTTGCTCTGCCTTGAACCTCAGAAACCGGATCAACTGCCTGCCGAAACGATTCCGGAAAGGCAGCCAACGTGTTGGAATCCGACTCCATTTCGTCATCCGGCCAGGCGTTATACGCAGTTGTGAACCGGTGAAAACGGCCTGGACATGATTTTGAGGTTTTTTGGAAAGCCCGACTGGCTTACTTTGGGCACAAACGACAACAATGGTGCGCGGGATTCGTGTGCCCGATCCAAGAGGATATGGATGACTCGCCTGTTCAAGACGCCCGCTTTCAAGACATTGGCCGCCGGCTCGATGCTGGCCTTCGCATTTTCCGTGGCCGCCCCGGCTGTCGCCCTGGACGACCAGCAGAAGAAGGAGATGGGCGAGTTCATCCGCCAATATCTGATCGAGAACCCGGAAGTGCTGGTCGAGGTTCAAAACGCATTGGAAGCCAAGCAGCAGACCCAGCGCGTCGAACAATCGACCAAGGCGATCGCGGACAACAAGCAGGAGATTTTCTCCTCGCCGACCGACATCACGCTCGGCAATCCGAAGGGCGACGTGACCATCGTCGAGTTTTTCGATTACAATTGCGGCTACTGCAAGCGGGCGCTCTCCGACATGGACGACATCCTTTCCAAGGACAAGAACGTCCGTTTCATCCTGAAGGAATTCCCGATCCTCGGGCCGGACTCGCTTGCAGCCCATCGGGTGGCCAACGCCGTGCGTCTGCTGGCGCCTGAGAAATATGCAAAATTCCACCGCGAACTGCTTGGCGGCAAGCCGCACGCCTCGGAAGCGACGGCCATTGCGGTCGCGGGTGCGCTTGGCGTCAAGGAAGCGGCGATCCGCAAGTCCATGGCCGATGAGCCGAACGACGATCTGGTGCGCGACGCCTATCGGATCGCCAACGCGATCGGTATCACCGGCACGCCGACCTATGTGGTCGCCGACGAAGCCGTCTTCGGCGCCGTCGGCCTCGATACGATCGAGCAGAAGGTCGCCAATGTGCGCGCCTGCGGCAAGGCGACCTGCTGACAGGGCAGGTGCCAACCAATAGATGTTCCATCGCAGTGGACTCACGGGCTTTCGGCGCGGCGGGGGCTTTCCCTTGCCGCCTCGCCGGTCTATAGGTGGCCCCTGAATTTCTGCAGGGAACCAATAGATCAGTGATGAGCAAGACGGTCTTCGTCCTCAACGGCCCCAATCTCAATATGCTGGGCAAGCGCGAGCCGGGCATCTACGGCGCTGCCACGCTGAAGGACGTCGAGAACGACTGTATTGCAGCCGGCAGGGAACTTGGCTTCGACGTCGATTTCCGCCAGAGCAATCACGAGGGCGTGCTGATCGACTGGATGCACGAGGCCAACGAAAAGGCCGTCGGCGTCGCCATCAATGCGGGCGCCTATACCCATACCTCGATTGCATTGCACGACGCCATCAAGGCGATCTCCGTGCCGGTGATCGAGCTTCATATCTCGAATGTCCACGCGCGGGAGGAATTCCGCCATCATTCGATGATCGCACCGGCGGTAAAGGGCGTGATCTGCGGTTTTGGCACCGCGAGCTACATTCTGGCGCTGCACGCCTTAAAATCCATTACCGCTTGACAAGATAAACAGAACAATAGGGTTTGCCATGTCTGACAAGAAGAACGGTATCGACAAGGGACTGATCCGCGACCTCGCGAACATCCTCAACGAGACCGACCTCACCGAGATCGAAGTCGAACAGGACGATCTGCGTATCCGCGTATCCCGCGCCGGCACGATGCAGTATGTCCAGGCCCCGATCGCAGCGCCCGGCTACGCTCCGGCTGCCGCAGCCGCTCCCGTTGCTGCAGCGCCCGCCGTGCAGGACAACAAGAACGCCGTGACCGCGCCGATGGTCGGCACTATCTACCTCTCCCCGGCCCCGGGTTCGCGCGCCTTCGTTGAAGTCGGCGCCACCGTCAAGGAAGGCCAGACGCTGCTGATCATCGAAGCCATGAAGACGATGAACCAGATCCCGGCGCCGCGCTCCGGCAAGGTCACGGAAATCCTGGTCAACGACGCTCAGCCCGTCGAGTATGGCCAGCCGCTCGTCGTCATCGAGTAGGCGCATCCATGATTTCCAAGATCCTCATAGCCAACCGCGGTGAAATCGCGCTTCGCGTGCTTCGCGCCTGCAAGGAACTCGGCATCGCGACCGTCGCGGTCCATTCCACCGCCGACGCCGACGCCATGCATGTGCGGCTTGCCGACGAAAGTGTGTGCATCGGCCCGCCGCCGTCGCGCGACAGCTATCTGAACATTCACCAGATCGTCGCCGCCTGCGAAATCACCGGCGCCGACGCGGTGCATCCGGGCTACGGCTTCCTGTCGGAAAACGCCAAGTTCGCGGATATCCTCGACGCGCACGGCATCACCTTCATCGGTCCGACCGCCGACCATATCCGTATCATGGGCGACAAGATCACCGCCAAGCAGACCGCGCAGGAACTCGGCATCCCCGTCGTTCCCGGTTCCGACGGCGAAGTGAAGCCCGAGAATGCGATGGAAATCGCCCGCCAGATCGGCTTCCCTGTGCTGATCAAGGCAACCGCCGGCGGCGGCGGACGCGGCATGAAGGTCGCCAAGACAGAGGCCGATCTCGACGAGGCCGTGTCGACTGCCCGTTCCGAAGCGCTCGCCGCTTTCGGCAACGATGCCGTCTACATGGAAAAATATCTCGAGAAGCCGCGCCACATCGAAATCCAGGTTGTCGGTGACGGCGAAGGCAACGCCATCCATCTCGGTGAACGCGACTGCTCGCTGCAGCGCCGCCACCAGAAGGTCTGGGAAGAAGCCAATTCCCCTGCCCTCAACGTCGAGCAGCGCATGAAGATCGGCGAAGTCTGCGCCGACGCGATGCGCAAGCTGAAATACCGCGGCGCCGGCACGATCGAGTTCCTCTACGAAAATGGCGAGTTCTATTTCATCGAAATGAACACCCGTCTTCAGGTCGAGCATCCGGTCACCGAAGCGATCACCGGCATCGACCTCGTGCATGAACAGATCCGTGTCGCCTCTGGCGGCGGCCTGTCCGTCCGCCAGGAAGATATCGTATTCTTCGGCCATGCCATCGAATGCCGCATCAATGCCGAGGATCCGCGCACCTTCGTGCCGTCGCCCGGCACGATCACGCATTTCCATGCGCCCGGCGGGCTTGGCGTGCGTGTCGATTCCGGCGCCTATGCGGGCTATAAGATCCCGCCCTACTACGACAGCCTGATCGGCAAGCTGATCGTGCATGGACGCACCCGCGTCGAATGCATGATGCGCCTGCGCCGCGTGCTGGACGAGTTCGTCGTGGACGGCATCAAGACGACCCTGCCGCTGTTTCAGGACCTCGTCGACAATCCGGATATCGCCAATGGCGATTATGACATTCACTGGCTGGAAAACTACCTCGCCGGCGACAAGACGCATTAGGGAGATCGATGGCAGGGCGGCGTGGCAGATATTACCCGGCGATAACCCCGGAAATCCTGCTGCGCGCCTATTCCATCGGCCTCTTTCCGATGGCCGAATCCGCCGACGACCCGGAAATCTTCTGGGTCGAACCGGAAATGCGCGGCATCCTGCCGCTCGACGGCTTCCACGTTTCGAAAAGCCTGGCCAAGGCGGCCCGCAAGACGCCGCTCGACATCCGCTTCGACACGGCATTCGAGCGGGTGATCGCCTTCTGCGCCGAGCCCGCCGGCGACCGACCGAGTACCTGGATCAACTCCACCATCCGCAAGCTTTATATCGAACTGCACCGCATGGGCCACGCGCACAGCGTCGAGGCCTTCGAGGGCGACGAACTGGTCGGCGGCCTTTATGGCGTTTCGCTCGGCTCGGCCTTCTTCGGGGAGAGCATGTTTTCGAGGCGCACGAACGCTTCCAAGATCTGCCTCGTACACCTTGTCGAGCGGCTTCGGAAAAATGGCTTCACGCTGCTCGACACCCAGTTCACCACCGAACATCTGAAAACGTTCGGCGCGATCGACATCCCCAAGGACGACTATCTCAAGCTTTTGAGAAAAGCGGTCGATTCCCCGCATCTGAAATTCTGACGGGGAATCAGTTGGTCGCCTTCGGCGGCGGCACGTCGGACTTCTGTTTGCAGCCGGTCAGCCAGACGTCGTAGATCGGATGCTCGACGGCATTGAGGCCGGGGCTGTCGGCGAACATCCAGCCGGTGAAGATCCGGCGGATCTTGCGGTCAAGGGTGATCTCGTCGACTTCCACAAAACCATCGATTTTCTGGGCTTCCGTCTCGTCGCGGGAATAACAAACTTTTGGCGTCACCTGCAGCGCGCCGTATTGAACGGTCTCGTTGACATAAACGTCGAATGTAGTGATGCGGCCGGTGATCTTGTCGATGCCGGCAAAGACCGCGACCGGATTATTCAGCCGCGCTGCAGACACACCATCCGCCGCAAGCACGGATGCAAGCGCGATCAATGCGCCGACCATTGGCTTGCGTGGAAAAACCGTCATCAATCCCATTATGCTTCCCGTCCCGGCGATCCCGTCGGCGTCGAGACCTAGAGTGCGATTGTGGCCAAAACAGGTGTCAGTTGCCGGGCGTCCAGGCATCGTAATCGCCTGTGACGCGGGGGCGTTCGCCGGTGGCGGCAAGCGAGCCCTGCGGGTGATAGGCAAGCGGCGTGCCGGTGGCATTCAGCTTGTGCGCCTTTTCCCATTCCCGAGCCTTGTAATCTTCCTGCGACGGAGCAACGTCGGTGCGATAATGCATCCAGCCATGCCAGCCCGGCCCGATTGCGGAAGCTTCTGCGTAATTCTTGTAGATCACCCAACGCTTCGGCTTGCCCCAGGAGGTCATCGGGCCTTCGTAATAGATGTTGCCAAGCTCGTCTTCGCCGACCTTCTTGCCGAAACGCCAGGTGAAGAACCGGGTGCCCATGGTCTGTCCGTTCCACCAGGTGAAGATCTGCAGCAGGAGGTTTTTCATGGATGTTCCGTCGGCTTGGCAAACAGGATGGCGATCGAAGTGGTTGATCCGCTTATGCCGCTTGGCGCCTTCGATGTCCAGTGATTCCAAATGTCGCGCACGGTCATTTGAGCTTCATCTTGAAGCCGAAATGGCTTTTGGCGAAGCCGAGCCGTTCATAGAAGCGATGCGCGTCCGTGCGGGCCATGTTGGAGGTGAGCGCGACCTGGCGGCAGCCGCGGCGCCTGGCTTCCTCGATCGCATGATGGATCATCTGACCGCCGATGCCCTTGCCGCGCATCTCGCCGCGCGTCTGCACCGCCTCGATGATCATCGACAGCGATCCCCTGCCCGTCAGCGTGCGGTTGAAGAGGATCTGGAACGTGCCGGCCACTTCGCCTTCCAGTTCGGCAACGAAAAGCTGCTCGTTCTGGGAGGCATCGATGACGTTGAAGGCGCGCAGGTAGTCGTCGAAGGCGGCCTCGTCCTTCGTGTCGCCATGGCCTCCGACGTCATCCGCGGCAAACAGGTCGATGAGCTCGGGAAGATCTGCTTGCCGCGCTCGGCGGATGACGATATCGGCCATGCAAAAAGTCCTCCTCGGGTGGGTCAGCGCAACTCCAGCCGTTTCTCCATGATGATCGCCGGCAGGCCGGAATTCGGAGCACCCCACTCCTCCATCCTGTCGACCTCGGAAAACCCGAGCCTCTCGTAAAAGGACATCGCGCGCACGTTGGGCAGCGCGACCTCGACCCGCATGATCTCGGCATCCGGAAAACAGGTTTCGAGTTCGGCGAAGATGTCGCGGCCGATGCCCTCGTTCTGGCAGGACGGCTTGACGTAGAGCTGGTGCAGCATCGCCGTCTTCACCATCTTCGGATACATGGCGGCATAACCGATGCCGCCGATATCCTTGCCGTTGTCGGCGACCAGGAACTCGCCGCCGCGCTTCTGGATGCGCGCCTTGACGGCGCCTGGAGAATGCCAGCCGTCGACCATTCTCCTGACCTTGTCGGCCCCGTAGAACGGATCATAGGTGTCGTGAAAAGTCGCCGCCAGCAGGGCGCGGATCTGCTCGACGTCAGCTTCTCCGGCAGTGCGGACGAAGTAGACCATCGGGCCTACTCCTCTTCGATCCCGAGCTTCGCCTTGACCAGTGCCTGGACGGCCTGCGGATTGGCCTTGCCGCCGGTCGACTTCATGACCTGGCCGACGAACCAGCCGGCGAGCGTGGGTTTGGCCTTGACCTTGGCGACCTGGTCCGGATTGGCAGCGATGATCTCGTCGACGGCGGCCTCGATTGCGCCGGTATCGGTGACCTGCTTCATGCCGCGGCTCTCGACCAGTTCGGCCGGGTCACCGCCTTCGTTGAGCACGATCTCGAACAGGTCCTTGGCGATCTTGCCGGAGATGGTCTCGGCCTTGATGAGGTCGATGATGGCGCCGAGCTGGGCAGGCGAAACCGGAGTCTCTTCAATGTCTTTGCCGGTTCTGTTCAAGGCGCCGAGCAGATCGTTGATCACCCAGTTTGCCGCCGTCTTGCCGTCGCGGCCCTCGGCAACAGCCTCGAAATAATCGGCGATCGCCTTTTCGGAGACCAGCACCGAGGCATCGTAGATCGACAGGCCGAGTTCGCGCACGAAACGGGCCTTCTTGTCGTCCGGCAGTTCCGGCAGGTGCTTTTCCAGCTCGGCGATGAAGGCATCGTCGAACTCGAGCGGCAGCAGGTCCGGATCCGGGAAATAACGATAGTCGTGCGCGTCTTCCTTCGAGCGCATCGAACGTGTTTCGCCCTTGTTCGGGTCGAAAAGGCGAGTCTCCTGGTCGATCGAACCGCCGTCTTCGAGAATGCCGATCTGGCGGCGTGCTTCGTATTCGATCGCCTGGCCGATGAAGCGGATCGAGTTGACGTTCTTGATCTCGCAACGGGTGCCGAATTCACCGCCGGGCTTGCGCACCGAGACGTTGACGTCGGCGCGCATCGAGCCTTCGTCCATGTTGCCGTCGCAGGTGCCGAGGTAGCGCACGATCGAGCGAAGCTTGGTCATGTAGGCCTTCGCTTCGTCGGAAGAGCGCATATCGGGCTTGGAGACGATCTCCATCAGAGCCACGCCGGAGCGGTTCAGGTCCACATAGGACATGGTCGGATGCTGGTCGTGCATCGACTTGCCGGCATCCTGTTCGAGATGCAGGCGCTCGATGCCGATCTCGATATCCTCGAACTGACCCTGGCGGTCCGGGCCGAGCGAGATGACGATCTTGCCTTCGCCGACGATCGGATCCTTGAACTGGGAGATCTGATAGCCCTGCGGCAGGTCCGGGTAGAAATAGTTCTTGCGGTCGAACAACGAACGTTTGTTGATCGCAGCCTTCAGGCCAAGCCCGGTGCGCACCGCCTGCTTGATGCATTCCTCGTTGATCACGGGAAGCATGCCGGGCATGGCCGCATCGACGAGCGAGACGTTGGAATTGGCCGGCTTGCCGAACTCGGTTGAGGCGCCGGAGAAAAGCTTGGAATTGGAAAGGACCTGAGCGTGCACCTCCAAACCGATGATGACTTCCCAATCGCCGGTGGCACCGGGAATGAAGCGTTTCGGATCGGGCGTGCGGACGTCGACAAGGGTCATCTGATGCTCGTGAAATGGTCTCGATTGCGTTTTCTGGAGGTAGAGCAAATGGCGCGGACGTGCAAGCTTAACCGACGTCTTGAAGCTGGCAGGGCGATCTAGAAGCTCGGCCCGTAAGTATCCGGCGCTTCGAGAACGAGGCGCTTCGACAGGCCGACCGATTGCACGTCGCGGTCGATCTTCGGGGAATAGCTTGTGGAGAGCCAGTTGATGGAATAGCCCTGCTTTTCGAAAAAGCCGATGGCTTCGGTATTGCGGGCATGGGTCTCGACGCGAGCGACTTCAAAACCCTGGTGGACGATCTCGGCCTCGATCTCGACGAGTAGCGCGCGGCCCAGCCCCTGTCCCTTGAAGGACGGATCGATCCAGAAATCGGAGATCAGTTCGTCGAGTTTTTCACGCGCCGCCCAGCCGGCGACATTGCCGCCCTGCTCGATGACGGTGATGGTCAGCCAGGAGGAGCGCGTGAAATTCTGGAAGGCGGTGCGGGCGCCGGAGCGCATGTCGGTCATCTCGCCGATCGACATCATGGCCTTTTCCCAGGAGCGGAAGCCGGTTTCCGCCAGGATATCCACCTCGTCCTCACGCGCATTGCGAATATGGGCCATAACTTCCCCTGTTGCAGCCTCAGTAGACCACTGAGTCTGCGCTTTGACCAGTGCAACATATAGGGCGTTTCCGTCAGGTGCTTGACGACCACGGAAAACCCGCCTAGTGCGGATTTCGTATCGATGGAGTTTTGATGTTCTCTTCCGTAGAGACCCGGTAAGGGGCCGGCCCCGCTCTTAAAGCCGCGCCGGCCCAGACAAAAACGAGAACCCCGACGTCACGCGACGCCGGCAACGTTTTTGTGCGCTCGTTCACGAGCRCTTCTCCGGACATCAAGACAATGGATATTTCCCGCGCCGAACAGCGCATCCTCCACCTGCTCGCCCAGGGCGGCAGGATCGAGATTACCCGCGATCAAAACCGCAAGATCGAAAAACTCCAGCTGGTCACCCGCGAGGGTTGGGTCTTCTCGGGTTTAGACCTCACCACCTTCCGCAAACTCAAGCAGAAACGAGCGATCAAATCACAGGGCGGCAAGCCTTATCGCATCACCGAACGGGGATTGGTGCTGGTGAGGGCCGAGCAGGACAATCGGTAGCAAAAACGACGGCCGGTCTTCTGGAAGCGAAGACCGGCTTCATGAATTTCGCAGCGAAATTGGCTTATTGCATTTTTTCAGTGTTCGGCGATCTCTGATCCTGGAATAACTAGCTTCCATTCTTGATTTTCATTTGTGTGGTATCAAGCGGAAAATGGCCTGCTGCACCCTTCGGAAAAACTGCGTTAAGCCGCAGCCCACTAGGAGATCTGCAATCAATCACTCTTTTAGAAATAGGAATGATAACCCAATCTTGAGCAATTAGCTCTTGAACCTCAATGCGGGTATAGCAAGGCAATATTTCTCTTTGCTTAGTATCGAAATGCGCCTGTCTCTGATTAGAGACAGGCATGTCGCACCCATCATAATCGCATTGCAAAGCGGCTCTCAACTTAAAATAGGCCATACGCTCTCCCCAAACTTATACTATCTGAGGATTGCAAACCTACTAAAGGTTGTCAACAGTCCTGAGTAATCTTCTGACTTGAATTGATACACTGTAGGACATCCAAAGGGCTAGCAGTGCGAAAACAACAAAAGGCGCCATACACAAAAATGCGAATATGAAAGTTATTACATCAACCAAAGCAGGGGACTTCAAAGAGGACACGAATAAGAACACAAGAGACAGTATTGCCATCACAAGAAACGCCGGCTGAAAATAATAATAAAATACGTCCGCCAACCTCCTTGATCTATTTTCAACCTTATAATCCAAATCTTCTGACTTTTTCAAATATTGATCAATTAATTCAGATCGAGACTGCTCGCGATTTCTTCGCATGAGCAATCCATTCTTTAGTGAAGTCACGATGTCTTTTTCACGCTGAAGTGCCGTGCTGAATAACGCGAGTAAAACAGCAAACGTTAGGTTAACAGCTACTGAAAGCTGAAAAACAGATTGGAGGGAAGCGTATGTCACATCATCCATTCCTTGGCTCCACCATAAGAAGAACTGACATTACTCAACAATTTGCAGTGTAACGCGATTCCGTGTGTTCTGCAAATGAGACTACAATCTTGAGATATTATTTTACCACCACTTCGCCGGCGTGAACCGGCCGGCGGCCTGTTCGATGACATGAGCGGTGCGGAACAGAGTTTCTTCCTCGAACGGCTTGCCGATCAGTTGCAGGCCGAGCGGCAGGCCCTTGGCATCGATGCCGGCGGGAACGGCGATGCCCGGCAGGCCGGCCATGTTGACCGTTACCGTAAAAATGTCGTTGAGGTACATCTTGACCGGATCGGACGCGAGGTCCTCGTCGGCGATGCCGAAGGCGGACGACGGCGTGGCGGGCGTCAAGATTGCGTCGACGCCGGCGTTAAAGACGATCTCGAAGTCGCGCTTGATCAGCGTGCGGACTTTTTGCGCCTGAAGGTAATAGGCGTCGTAATAACCGGCCGACAGAACGTAGGTGCCGATCATGATGCGGCGCTTGACCTCGGTGCCGAAACCGGCGGCGCGGGTCTTTTCATACATGTCGACGATGTCCTTGCCGTCGACGCGCAGGCCGTAACGCACGCCGTCGTAACGGGCGAGGTTCGACGAGGCTTCGGCAGGAGCGACGATGTAATAGGCCGGCAGCGCGTATTTGGTGTGCGGCAGGGTGATGTCGACGATCTCGGCACCGGCATCCTTCAGCCAGGCAATGCCCTGAGCCCAAAGTTTCTCGATCTCTTCCGGCATGCCTTCGACGCGGTATTCTTTCGGAATGCCGATCTTCATGCCCTTGAGCGACTGGCCGAGCGAGGCTTCATAATCCGGCACCGGCAGGTCGACGGAGGTCGTGTCCTTGGCATCGACCGACGCCATCGACCTCAGCATGATCGCCGCATCGCGCACATCACGGGCGATCGGGCCGGCCTGGTCGAGCGAGGATGCGAAGGCGACCGTGCCCCAGCGCGAGCAGCGTCCATAGGTCGGCTTGATGCCGACGGTGCCGGTGAAGGCGGCCGGCTGGCGGATCGAACCGCCGGTATCCGTCGCGGTAGCACCGGCGCACAGGAATGCGGATACGGCAGCGGCTGAGCCGCCGGAAGAGCCACCCGGAACCAGCTGCTGGTTCGAGCCCCTCGCTCTCCACGGGTTGACGACCGCACCGTAATGCGAGGTCTCGTTGGAGGAGCCCATCGCGAACTCGTCCATGTTGAGCTTGCCGAGCATGACCGCGCCGTCGTCCCAGAGGTTCTGGGTGACGGTCGATTCGTATTTCGGCAGGAATCCGTCGAGGATATGGCTGCAGGCCTGGGTATGGACGTCGCGGGTGGCGAACAGGTCCTTGATGCCGAGCGGAATGCCTTCGAGCGCACCGACCTGGCCCGCGGCGCGGCGGGCGTCGGAAGCCTTCGCCATGCCGAGCGCCTTTTCCGGCGTCACCGCCACATAGGCGTTGAACACCGAGTTGGCGGCGTCGATCGCGGAAAGATAGGCCTCGGTCAGCTCGACCGAGGTGAATTCCCTGGCTTTGAGCTTTTCGCGGGCTTCGGCAATGGTGAGGCTGGTGAGTTCGGTCATGGGCTCTTCAAACGGTTCGAATACGAGGAGGAGGTTCGACGGGGCGCTATTCAGCGCTCACTCGACGACCTTCGGCACCAGGAAAAAATTGTGGTCGGTGGAAGGCGCATTGGCGACGATATCGTCGGCCTTGTCGCCGTCGGTGACATTGTCGGCGCGCTTGCGCATGTTCATCGGGGTCACCGATGTCATCGGCTCGACGCCCGTGACATCGACTTCGGCAAGCTGCTCGACGAAATTGATGATACCGTTCAGTTCGCCGACCATGCGATTGGCATCTTCCTCGGTGACCGCAATGCGGGCAAGGCGCGCGACGCGCTTGACGGTGGCGAGATCGACGGACATGGCATAACTCCGATGGGAAATTTCCCCTTCGCTATAATGGCCATGTCTGCCCTTCGCAACAGGGAGCGCACCTCAATTTGCGAAGGGCGGGCAGCCTGAAAGGATGCTGTTCAGAAGGTCAGGCTGCCGCCCGGAGCCGGCGTCTCGACCCGGGTGCGCGAACCTTCCATGCCCTTGACGAACTTTTCCGGCGTCTGATCGACGCCCGGCAGGCCATAATGGCAGGGCAGCGCATGCTTGAAATCGAAGAAACGCTGGCAGGAAAGCGCCGCCACCGCGCCGCCCATGGTGAAGCGGTCGCCGATCGGCACGATGCCGATATCCGGCTGGTGCAGTTCATTGATCAGGGCCATGTCTGAGAAGATGTCGGTATCGCCCATGTGGAGGACGGAGGGCTCGTCGTCGAAATGTAGCATCAGGCCGTTTGCGTTGCCGAGGCAGTGCGAAACGCCGTCTTCGGTCAGCGAGGCAGACGAGTGCAGCGCATTGGTGAAGGTGGCGGTGAACCCTTCGAAACCGACCGTGCCGCCGGTATTGCCCATTTCGAGCTTCTCGACGCCCTTCTTGGCCAGCCAGACGCCGAGGTCATAGTTGGCGAGAACGACGGCACCGGTTTCCTTGGCGATCTGAACCGTATCGCCGACATGGTCGCCATGGCCGTGGGTCAGCAGGATATGGGTCAGCCCTTCGGCGGCAGCCTTGATATCCTGGCCGGCAAAGGCGGGGTTATAGGTCAGGAACGGGTCGACCAGGATCTTGGCCTTGGCGGTCTCGATGCGGAAGGCGGCATGGCCGAGCCAGGTGATCTTCATGGAAAACTCTCCTTCAATATAGTGTGGATGGTAACGACACATAGCCGATATGAGGCTAAAGGGAAGTGGGACAGAGGGTGGGACAAACCCGCTCTGGACACCCTATTTGGATCCCTGGGGATGAAGAACGCATGACAGTGATGACGATCGAGGAACTGGCCGAAGCCTTGCAGCCTGCACAGGCGATTGCCGGGCTCGACCTCGGCACCAAGACGATCGGGCTTGCCATGTCGGATCTCGGCCGGCGCTTTGCCACGCCACGTCCCGTCATCAAACGGGTGAAGTTCACCAAGGATGCCGAAGTGCTGCTCGCCTTTGCCGAAAAGGAGAAGGTGGCGGGCTTCGTCATCGGCTTGCCGACCAACATGGACGGCTCGGCCGGTCCGAGGGTTCAGGCGACACGCGCCTTCGTGCGCTCGATGTCGGAAAAGACCGCCCTGCCCTTCGTCTTCTGGGACGAGCGTCTCTCGACGGTGGCCGCCGAGCGGGCGCTTCTGGAAATGGACGTGTCGCGGGCCAAACGTGCCGAGCGGATCGATTCCGCCGCGGCGAGCTTCATTCTTCAGGGAGCGCTCGACAGGCTCTCTTCGCTTGGCAGGGAGACCGACTTCGCAAGCTGACGCTTCTGCCACCAAGCGGCAATCTCGCGGCGCTTGCGGAAGGCGACGATGGCGAACACGACCAGGCTGTCGAAAACCATGGCACGCGCCACCAAAGGCGGAATGGTTTCCGGCGGAATGCCGAGAATATTGCCGTAGATCTGGAAGACCAGGTCATGGGTCTGGCGGGTCAGCATGAAGAAGCCAAAGCTCATGTCGTAGTAGGAAAGCCCGTACCAGCTGGACAGCAGCAGGACCGGGCCGGCCCACAAAATCAGGAACCACTTCATGCGGTTCTCCCCCTTAGCTCGACGGGATAAACATCCAGAGACACGAGCCATCTCGATAGAGCCATAAGGCTCAGGACCAGTGCGGGAACGGCAATATCAAGTGCCAGCGCCGCGAAGATCGTCGTCATGACAAGCAGCAATGCCCTGCCCCTGATTGTGGTTCCCATACGCGGATACTCGGCAAACGTTGTAGTTAACAGTGCGTTAACGTGGAACTTAAGCCCGCAGGGATTTGCCGCAACGGAAACCGGGGGAGATGGTTAATTTCGCAAGTGTGCCTGTGGATAGAGCAGGTCAGGCTGCCGGCGATTTGGGCTTCTTCGGAATATACGGACCACCGGTTTCGCCCCACCCCCATTCGGGCATTGGCGCATGCTCGTAAACCTTGGCTCCAGGCTGCGAATTGACGACCGCAAGCCGCGTTCCCCATTCGAGATAGCCGACCAGTGCGGATGTGAACTCCGGATCTGCCGGAAGTTCGAGATCCGTATAGGTGTCGAGCAGAATATTGATCCATCGCCGGCGCATCGGCTCGGTCAGATGTCTTTCAAGATGATGGCGTACCATCGCCGGATGACCGCCGCGTTGTTCCGAATAGAGTTTCGGTCCGCCAATGACCTCGGCAATGAACATTGCAACATGCTCGGGATGGTTCTTGTCCATGCCGGCAAAGACGGGCCCGAGCAGGTCATCCGCCGGGACGCGACGATAGAACTCCGTCGTTAGCCGCAGCAGCGCATCGAAGCCGCCGATCCATTCATATAGCGTCGGTACGGTCATGGTCGTTCCCTCGTCTTCCGAAGAGATATGAGGCGGACGTCATGGCTTCAAGACTTGGGCGCCGATCAGCCGTAGATCGCGCGAACCAGGCGGCGGAGCGCGTTGCCGACCTTGTCCCAGTCCTTCTCGGTTTTCAGCGCCAGACCGGCGAACTGGCCGCTGACGGCGGCCGATATCACCAGGTGCTGGATCGCCGCAAACAGCAGCGCATTGGTGGTCGCGGCATCGACGCCCTTCGGCGGCGTCAGCGAGCCCCGCATCTTCTCGAGCCATTTGCCGAGCGCCTTGGTGCGCGCCTCCGACAGCCGGCGGACCTGCGGCGTGTCCTGCGAGACCTCCCAGGCGACGATCTTGCAGACCAGCGGATCGTCGCGCAGCGCTTCCATGAAATAGATGGAGAGCTTCTCCATCAGGTCGCCATAGGTCAGCAGGAACATGCCGCCGGTATCTTCCGGGATGCGATCCTTGACCCAGGTGCCGAGATCGGCGCCGATCGCCTCGATCAGCCCGTCGAGACCGCCATAATATCGATAGATGAGTTGTTTGTCGCAGCCGGCGCGGCGCGCCACGGCGTTGATGCCGAAACCCTGGAACCCCTGTTCGGCGAGCAGCGCGCGGGCGGCCAGGAAGATCGCCCGCTCGGTGCCGGCGCGGCTGCGCACTTTCGCGACCGAACCTTCTTGCGCTGTGACTTCAGGGATCTGGAGCATTTTCCGCCTGTTTCGGTTTCGTCTTGACCCACCGCGATAGTCGGTGGCTTCCGCTGCCGCAAGCTGTCTCCGTCGCCATGCACAGGATTGCGCGCGCCGCACTTGAATTCGCGGGGCTCTTACATTGCACTATCGGCGTGGGAGGACTAACGAGATCGTAGTCTCCCACCGACGTGCCCTCCTCCATGCTCATCGTCTTCCAAAGCGTTCTGCCGATTTTCCTGCTGGTTCTCCTCGGCATGGGATTAAAACGCGCGCCGATCATCAATCCCGATTTTTGGGACGGGCTCGAACAGTGCAGTTACTGGGTGCTGTTTCCGGCCCTGTTGTTCTCGACCATGGCCAAGGCGGATTTTTCGAATACCGAAGACCTGACGGTCAGTTTCGCGGCGATCGTTTCTGTTCTGGTGATGTCGGGCGGCTTGCTGTTGGCATGGCCGCTGCTGCGGAACCTGCGCGTCGGCGGACCGGCCTATACCTCGCTGTTCCAGACCGCGACGCGCTGGAACGCCTTCATGGCGCTGGCGATCGCCGCAAAGACCTACGGCCAGCAGGGCCTGACCATGGTCGGCCTGGTGATGGCGGCGATCATCATCCCGCTCAACTTCATCAACGTGACGGTGCTGCTGTGGTTCTCCGGCCACGACCGGAACTACAGGGCTATTCTCTACAGGATCTGCACCAATCCGCTGATCCTCTCGACGGCGCTCGGCATCATCGTCAATCTCATCGGCATTCCGATCTATGAGCCGGTGATGGTGGCGGTCGACCTGCTGTCGCAGGCTTCGCTCAGCCTCGGCCTGATCACGGTCGGCGCGGGCCTGCGGGTCATGGACGCGCTCAAGCCGAGACCGATCACGTTGCTTGCCGTCTTCCTGAAGCTGATCGGTTTCCCAATCGTTGCCGTCGGTGTCGGTGCGCTGTGCGAGGTCCAGGGCAACGGCCTCGTCCTCCTGGCACTGAGTGCCGCGGTGCCGACCGCGATGAACGGTTATCTGCTTGCAAAGCAGCTGAATGGCGATGCGGACATGTATGCGGCGGCGGCAACCCTGCAGGTCGTCGCCTCGTTCCTCACCATTCCGGTCGTGATGACGGTCGTCGCCTACGTCGCGGCTGGATAAAGCAGGTCGACGATATAACGGGCGTCGAAACGGGCATCGAGCATGCCGTAGGTCGAGCGCCAGCCGCCGGCGAGCCGCGTTTCCAGGAAAGCATCGGCGATCTTGCCGGCGCCGAGCCGCACCAGTTCGGCTGCCGCAGCCGCAAGTGCCAGCTGTTCTACCAGAAGCCGGGCGGCACCCTCGTCGGTTTCGCAGAGCGCCATGGCGGCGCGCAGCACTTCGACCGTCTTTTTGCCCGCAGGACCAAGATCCCGTTCGAAACCGGCAAGCACCGTGTTGAACAGGTCCCGCCCCCGCGACAGGACCCGGAGCACGTCGAGCGCCATCACGTTGCCGGAACCTTCCCAGATCGCGTTGACCGGAGCCTCGCGATAGTGCCGGGCGATCGGCCGTTCCTCGATATAACCGTTGCCGCCGATGCATTCCATCGCTTCGTAGATAAGCGACGGCGCAATCTTGCAGTTCCAATATTTGATGACCGGCGTCATGACTCGGGCAAAAGCCGCGTCGGCCGGGTTGCTGGCGGCGCGATCGAAGGAATCGGCGAGCCTGAAAGCGAGCGCCGTCGCGGCAGCCACGTCGAGCGCCATGTCGGCGATGACGCGCGTCATCAGCGGCTGATCGACGAGCTTCTTGCCGAAGACACTGCGGCCACGGGTGTGGTGGACCGCTTCGGCAAGCGACGCACGCATGATGCCGGCGGATGCCAGCGCGCAATCGAGCCGCGTCAGCGTCACCATGTCGAGAATGGTACGGATGCCGCCGCCCGGTTCGCCCAGCAGATAACCGAAGGCATCGGTGAATTCGACTTCGGAGGACGCGTTCGAGCGATTGCCGAGCTTGTCCTTCAGGCGCTGGAACTGCAGGCCGTTCGCCGACCCGTCCTCAAGCAGCCGCGGCACCAGGAAACACCCGATGCCGTCGCCGGTCTTTGCCAGCATGACGAAACCGTCGCTCATCGGTGCCGACATGAACCACTTGTGGCCGGAGAGCCGGTAGATGCCCTCGCCCACGCGTTCGGCGGTCGAGCGGTTGGCGCGCACGTCGGTTCCGCCCTGCTTTTCGGTCATCCCCATGCCAAGGGTGACCGCGCTCTTCTGCAAGGCAGGGCGATTCGTCGAATCGTATTTGCGCGACAGGATCTTTGGCGCCCATTCCTTCTGGACGCGGGGCGAGGCCATCAGCGCGGCAATCGAGGCGCTGGTCATGGTCAGCGGACACAAATGGCCGCATTCGAGCTGCGCCGACAGATAGAATCGCGTCGCTCGCGCCTTATGTTCGTGGCCTTTTGCTTCCGGAATGTTTTCCCAGACGGAGGAATGCAGGCCGGTCTGCATCGAACGGCGCATCAGCGCGTGCCAGGCCGGGTGGAACTCGACGACATCAAGCCGCTCGCCGCGCGGACCGTGGGTCTTCAGCTTCGGCGGGTCCTCGTTCGCCATGCGCGCCAGTTCCTGCGCCTCCGGCGAGGTCACGTAACGGCCGAGCTGGTCGTATTCCTCGCGGATAGTGCGGTTCAGCGTGCTCGTCAGGTCGACGACCAGCGGATCGGATCGGTAGGCATTGATGCCGGACCAGGGTTTTGGCTGGTTCAGTTCGGCAAATTTTTCTTCGGCGCGCGACATCTGGTTCATGAAACGGGTTCTAGCGGAAGTTACCGGGCCTGGGAACGGCGCCCGCTCAGGATTTCTGGCGTTCTCAACAAAAGGCCGCACCCACGCCGGGAAACCACTGTGAGCGACAATGGACAAACAAGCAGTGAGATAAACCCCGCGCCCGCTTGCAGCGGTTGTCGGCAGTCATTATAGACCGCCGAACGCAAGCGGAGACGTGTCCATGGTCTTCTTCCCTCATCGCCATCTGATTGGCATCAAGGGCCTTACCGAACAAGACATCACCTTTCTTCTCGACAAGGCCGACGAGGCCGTGAAGATTTCCAGGCAGCGGGAGAAAAAGACCTCCACGCTGCGCGGGCTGACCCAGATCAATCTGTTCTTCGAAGCATCCACCCGTACGCAATCGTCCTTCGAGCTCGCCGGCAAACGCCTGGGCGCCGACGTGATGAACATGTCGGTCGGCAATTCCTCGGTCAAAAAGGGCGAGACGCTGATCGATACGGCGATGACGCTCAATGCCATGCGCCCGGACGTGCTCGTGCTGCGCCATTCCTCGGCCGGTGCCGCCGCACTTCTGGCGCAAAAGGTCGCCTGCTCCGTGATCAATGCCGGCGACGGTCAGCACGAGCATCCGACCCAGGCGCTGCTCGACGCGCTGACCATCCGCCGCGCCAGGGGCAAGCTGTCGCGCATCATCGTCGCTATTTGCGGCGACGTGCTGCATTCGCGCGTCGCTCGCTCGAACATTCTTCTGCTCAACGCCATGGGCGCGCGCGTTCGCGTGGTGGCGCCTTCGACGCTGCTCCCTTCGGGTATCAGGGACATGGGCGTCGAGGTCTTTCACTCCATGGAAGAGGGTCTCAAGGATGCCGACGTGGTGATGATGCTGCGCCTGCAGCGCGAGCGCATGGCCGGCGCCTTCGTGCCGTCGGTGCGCGAATATTTCCGCTTCTACGGGCTCGACGCCGAAAAGCTCAAGGCCGCCAAGCCAGATGCGCTCGTCATGCATCCCGGCCCGATGAACCGTGGCGTCGAGATCGCCTCGGAAGTCGCCGATGGCCCGCAGAGCGTCATCGAGCAACAGGTGGAAATGGGGGTCGCGGTGCGCATGGCCGTGATGGAGGCCCTGCTCGTCTCCCAGAACCAGGGAGAACGCGCATGACCCCTACCGTCCTCAAGAACCTCCGCATCATCGACCCGTCGCGCAATCTCGACGAGACCGGCACGATCATCATCGGCGCCGACGGCCGCATCCTCGCCGCCGGGAAGGACGCACAGAACCAGGGCGCGCCGGAAGGCGCGACGGTTCGGGACTGCCAGGGCCTCGTCGCGACGCCGGGCCTCGTCGATGCCCGCGTCTATGTCGGCGAACCGGGCGCCGAACACACCGAAACGATCGAATCGGCAAGCCGGGCGGCGGCAGCCGGCGGCATTACCTCCTTCATCATGATGCCCGACACCGACCCTGTGATCGACGATATCGCGCTGGTCGAATTCGTGCAGAAGACGGCCCGCGACAAGGCCGTGGTCAACGTCCATCCCGCCGCCGCCCTCACCAAGGGGCTGGCCGGCAAGGAGATGACCGAGATCGGCCTGCTGCAGCAGTCGGGCGCCGTCGCTTTCACCAACGGCCGGCATGGGCTTTCCGACACGCTTCTGCTGCGCCGGGTGATGACCTATGCGCGCGAATTCGATGCGGTCGTCTCGCTGGAATTGCGCGAAAAATATCTCGGCAACGGCGTGATGAACGAAGGCTTGTTCGCGAGCTGGCTCGGCCTGTCCGGCGTGCCGAAGGAAGCGGAGATCATCCCGCTCGAACGGGACTTGAGGATCGCCGGCCTGACGCGAGCGAAATACCACGCCGCCAAAATCTCCGTGGCGGAATCGGCCGAAGCGATGCGGGTCGCCCGGGCCCGCGGCGCCAACGCCACCTGCGGCGTCTCGATCAATCACCTGGCGCTCAACGAGAACGACATCGGCGAATACCGGACCTTCTTCAAGCTGTCGCCGCCGCTGCGCTCCGAAGACGACCGCGTGGCGATGGCGGATGCTCTCGCCGACGGCACGATCGATATCATCGTCTCCTCGCACGATCCGCAGGACGTCGACACCAAGCGCCTGCCGTTTGCCGATGCCGAGGATGGCGCGATCGGGCTGGAGACGCTGCTTGCAGCAGCGCTGCGCCTGCACCATGACGGTCGCGTGCCGCTGATGCGGCTGATCGATGCGATGTCGACCCGGCCGGCGCAGATCTTCGGGCTTGATGCCGGCACGCTGAAGCCCGGCGCCAAAGCCGATATCACACTGATCGACCTCGACGAGCCTTGGATCGTTTCGAAGGATATGATCTTGTCGCGGTCGAAGAATACGCCGTTCGAAGACGCGCGATTCTCGGGCCGCGCCGTCGCTACCTATGTGGCCGGCAAGTGCGTCTACACGCTTTAAGGGGAGCAAGGGCGTGAGTGAACTCTTCAACTGGCAGATCACCCTGCCGATCGCGCTGGCCGCACTGGTGTTCGGCTATCTGCTCGGCTCCATTCCCTTCGGCCTGATCCTCACCCGTGCGGCAGGACTTGGCGATATCCGGTCGATCGGATCGGGCAATATCGGCGCCACCAACGTGCTGCGCACCGGCAACAAGAAGCTCGCGGCCGCCACCCTGCTGCTCGACGCGCTGAAGGCGACCGTCGCGGCGCTGGTCGCCTGGTATCTCTTCGGAAAAGAAGCCGGGCTGCTGGCCGGTTTTGCAGCCTTCATGGGCCATCTCTTCCCGGTCTGGCTCGGCTTCAAAGGCGGCAAGGGCGTCGCCACCTATATCGGCACGCTGCTTGGCGTCGCACCGTGGATGGTGCTGGTGTTTGCGGCGATCTGGCTCGGCGTCGCCAGGATCAGCAAATATTCGTCGCTGGCCGCTCTGGTTGCAACCCTTGTCATTCCGGTTGTGCTGTGGTTCTTAAACGAGCCGAAGATCGCGCTGGTCATGGCCGTCATGACGGTGATTTCCTGGTGGAAGCACGAAGCCAACATCAAGCGGCTGATCGCCGGCACAGAAAGCAGGATTGGCCAAAAGGGATAGACCGGGGGAAACAATGCCGGACGGCAGCGCGAAACGAACAGGAATTGCGCTGACGGAGAGGCAAAGGATCGCCTGGCTAAGGCTGATCCGCTCGGACAATGTCGGCCCCGCCACGTTTCGAGATCTCATCAACCACTGCGGCTCGGCGGAAAACGCGCTTGCCATGCTGCCCGAACTCTCCGCCCGCGGCGGAGCGACCAGGGCAATCCGGATTGCCGGCGTGCAGGAGGCCGAACGCGAACTCGAAGCCGCCCATCGCTKTGGCGCTCGCTTCGTCGGCATCGGCGAACCGGACTATCCGCCGGCGCTGCGCCAGATCGAAGGCGCGCCACCGCTTCTTGCCATGAAAGGTGACCTTTCCGCCGCAACGCGCCCGTCCGTCGGCGTCGTCGGATCGCGCAACGCCTCGATTTCGGGCGCCAAGTTCGCGGCAATGATCGCAAGGGATTGCGGCCGCGCCGGTTATACGGTGACGTCAGGCCTTGCCCGCGGCATCGATACCGCAGCCCATCGCGCCAGCCTGGAAACCGGAACAATCGCGGTGCTCGCCGGCGGGCTCGACCAGCCCTACCCGCCGGAAAACATTCCACTGCTCGACGAGATCACCGAGGGCGCCGGCCTTGCAGTCAGCGAAATGCCGTTCGGCTGGGAGCCCCGTGCGCGGGATTTCCCTCGCCGAAACCGGCTGATATCCGGCATTTCGCTGGGGGTCGTGGTGATCGAGGCGGCGGAGCGCTCGGGCTCGCTGATCACAGCCAGGCTGGCGACCGATTTCGGACGGCTTGTCTTTGCGGTTCCCGGTTCGCCGCTCGATCCGCGCTGCCACGGCACCAACGGGCTCCTGAAACAGGGTGCGATCGTCACCACAGGATCGGCCGATGTGATCGAGGCGCTGGCGCCGCTGTCACAACTCGATCTCTTCAACCAACCGATGGTCGAAGAACCGAAGGAGGGCGGCGAGATGCTGCCGCCCAATGACGACGACCGGGCGGTCATCGTCTCGGCGCTCGGACCGACACCGGTCGATGTCGACGACATCATCCGCCACACAGGCCTGCCCGCCTCGTCCGTCTATCTCGTGCTGCTGGAACTCGATCTCGCTGCCCGGCTGCATCGCCATGCCGGTGGAATGGTCTCACTCGCGATGGAAGACTGAGCGGGGGCGTCGGCCGGCCTGGACGTCTCCCGCCTCCACATAGGCCATTTCGATGAGGTAGCAGAGCATGTCCGCGCCCTCTCCCAAGGCGACCTGCCGGAGTTCCCCCAGCATCTGCCTTATATAGGCGATATTTTCTCTGGCATCGTCGTCACGCCGGCCATTCGCCTCACCCCGAGAAACCATATTCCGTCCTGTCAAAAAAAAGCCGATCGCGGTCCAAATAAATTCACCTTGAGGTATGCTGCGGACCATATCGCATTTATTTAAGATTGCAACTAATTGTATATCTTCTCCAGGTTGCATCTCGTTGTACCCTATAATTTGGCATACGCCCCTTGACCGCGAGGCAAACGCCCTCCATGTCGGGAGGTCAGATTTCCGCCTGGACCGCAACGGTGCCGGGCCAAGCCTCTATTGCAGAGAAGCAAAATGAATGTTGTCGTCGTAGAATCTCCTGCCAAAGCCAAGACAATCAACAAGTATCTCGGCTCCGGCTACAAGGTTCTCGCCTCTTTCGGCCACGTGCGCGATCTTCCGGCCAAGGACGGTTCCGTGCTCCCCGATCAGGACTTCGAAATGCTGTGGGAGGTCGATCCCGCGTCCCAGAAGCGGATGAAGGACATTTCCGATGCCGTAAAAGGCTCGGACGCCCTATTCCTCGCGACCGACCCGGATCGCGAGGGTGAAGCCATTTCCTGGCATGTGCTCGATCTTCTCAGGAAGAAGAAGGTGATCGGCGACAAGCCGGTCAAGCGCGTCGTCTTCAACGCTATCACCAAGAAGGCCGTGCTCGATGCGATGGCCAATCCGCGCGATATCGACGTGCCGCTGGTCGACGCCTATCTCGCCCGCCGCGCGCTCGATTATCTGGTCGGCTTCAACCTGTCGCCGGTGCTGTGGCGCAAGCTGCCGGGCGCCCGTTCGGCCGGCCGCGTGCAGTCGGTTGCGCTGCGGCTCGTCTGCGACCGCGAATCGGAGATCGAGCGTTTCATCTCCGAAGAATACTGGAACCTGTCGGCTCTGCTGCGCACGCCGCGCGGCGACGAGTTCGAGGCGCGCCTCGTGTCTGCCGACGGCAAGCGGCTGCAGGGCCGCTCGATCAAGAACGGCGAGGACGCCAACCGACTGAAGGCGCTGCTCGACGGTGCCGCCTATGTGGTCGATACGGTCGAAGCCAAGCCCGTCAAGCGCAATCCCGGCCCGCCCTTCACCACGTCGACGCTGCAGCAGGCCGCCTCCTCCAATATCGGCTTCAACGCCTCGCGCACCATGCAGGTGGCGCAGAAGCTTTATGAAGGCGTCGATATCGGCGGCGAGACGGTCGGCCTCATTACCTATATGCGTACCGACGGCGTGCAGATGGCGCCGGAAGCGATCGACGCGGCCCGCAGCGCCATCGTCGACCAGTTCGGACAGCGTTACCTGCCGGAAAAGCCGCGCTTCTATTCCACCAAAGCGAAAAACGCTCAGGAAGCCCACGAAGCGATCCGCCCGACCGATTTCACCCGCACGCCGGACCAGGTGCGCCGCTACCTCGATGCCGACCAGGCCCGTCTTTATGAGCTGGTCTGGAAGCGCGGCATCGCCAGCCAGATGGCATCCGCCGAAATCGAGCGCACCACGGTCGAGATCCTCGCCGACAACAAGGGCGAGAAGGCGGGCCTGCGCGCCGTCGGCTCGGTCATCCGGTTCGACGGCTTCCTCGGCGCCTATGTGGACAGCCGCGAGGACGCCGAAAAGGGCGAGGACGACGATGAAGATGGCCGCCTGCCCGAGATCAATGCCCGCGAAAAGCTCGACAAGAACAAGGTGAACGCCAGCCAGCACTTCACCGAGCCGCCGCCGCGTTATTCGGAAGCCTCGCTGATCAAGAAGATGGAAGAGCTCGGCATCGGCCGCCCCTCCACCTATGCCGCGACGCTGAAGACGCTGAGCGACCGCGAATATGTGACCATGGACAAGCGCAAGCTGATCCCGCATTCGAAGGGCCGGCTGGTGACGGCCTTCCTCGAAAGCTTCTTCACGAAATACGTGGAATACGACTTCACCGCCGATCTTGAGGAAAAGCTCGACAAGATCTCTGCCGGCGAACTGGACTGGAAGCAGGTTCTCCGCGAATTCTGGCAGGATTTCTTCGCCCAGATCGAAGACACCAAGGAACTGCGCGTTACCAACGTGCTCGATGCGCTCAACGAGACGCTGGCGCCGCTGGTCTTCCCGAAGCGGGAGGACGGCAGTGATCCGCGCATCTGCCAGGTGTGCGGCACCGGCAACCTGTCGCTGAAGCTCGGCAAATACGGCGCCTTCGTTGGCTGCTCGAACTATCCGGACTGTAACTACACCCGCCAGCTTTCCTCGGAAGGCGGCGCGGATGCGGAAGCGAACGCCCTCAACGAACCCAAGGCACTCGGTGCCGATCCGCATACGGGCGAGGAACTGACGCTGCGCTCGGGCCGGTTCGGACCCTATATCCAGCGCGGCGAAGGCAAGGAAGCCAAGCGTTCTTCGCTGCCCAAGGGCTGGAAGCCCGAGGACATCGACCACGAAAAGGCGCTCGCCCTGATCAACCTGCCGCGCGACGTCGGCAAACATCCGGAATCAGCCAAGATGATTTCGGCAGGGCTTGGCCGCTACGGACCGTTCCTGCTGCATGACGGCAGCTATGCCAACCTGGAGAGCATCGAGGACGTGTTCTCGATCGGCCTCAACCGCGCCGTGACCGTGCTTGCCGAAAAGCAGAGCAAGGTGGCGGCTGGCGGTGGCCGCGGCCGTGGCACGCCTGCGGCACTGAAGGAACTCGGCGACCATCCGGACGGCGGCACGATCACCGTGCGCGACGGCAAATACGGCCCCTACGTCAATTGGGGCAAGGTCAACGCGACGTTGCCGAAAGGGCTGGACCCGCAATCGGTAACGATGGAGCAGGCCATGGCCTTCATCATCGAAAAGGGCGGCAAGGCACCGTCGGCCAAGGCAAAGCCGAAGAAGGTCGCCGCCAAGGCAACCACCGCGACCAAGAAGGCGGCGCCGAAAGCCAAGACGGCCGCAACGGCTAAAGCTCCGGCGAAAAAGACTGCAGCTGCACCGAAGGCGAAGAAGACGGGCACGTGAGAGAACCGCGCGACAGATCGAGACACCAGGGAAAACGCCCCGACAAAGCCATCCGAGGCCACACCGCTTCCACAACGGAAAAGCCGGTGATCATCCACGGCGCGGTGCCGCCGCGCGATGTCCTGCTCGAGTTCATCGCCGAAAATCCGGACAAGGGGTCGAAGCGGGAGATCGCCAAGGCCTTCGGGCTGAAGGGCGACACCCGCGTCGAGCTGAAGGACCTGCTTCGGACGCTGGAGGAAGAAGGCCTTCTCAAGAAGAGCCGCAAGTCGCTCACCCGTCCCGACGCGCTGCCGCCGGTCACCGTTCTCGACATCACCACCCGCGACAAGGACGGCGAGCTGATCGGCCGCCCGGCCGAATGGCCGGAGGACCTGGGTGCGGCGCCTGCGGTGCTCATCCGTCAGTCGTCCGACAGCCGCGGCAAGGGCAGAGTGGCTGCTGCCGGGCTCAACGACCGGGTGCTCGCAAAAATCTTCCCGAACAAGGACCGGACCGGGCCCGCCTATACCGCCCGCGTCATCAAGATCATCGACAAGCGCCGCGGGGCCTCGCTCGGCATCGTCCACAAGCTTGCCGATGGCGAATTGCGCCTGCTGCCGATCGACCGGCGCGGCGAGGAAATGGTGATCGAGCCCGCCGATATCGGCGAGGCCAAGGACGGCGACCTGGTCGAGAGCGAGGTCGTCCGTTCCGGCCGCTTCGGCCTTCCGCGCGCCCGGGTTCTGTCGATCGTCGGTACGATCGGCTCGGAAAAGGCGATCTCGATGATCGCCGTCTATTCGCACGGCATCCCGCATATCTTCCCGAAACAGGTGATGGACGAGGCCGAAGCGGCCAGGCCCGCCACCATGGCGCAACGCGAGGACTGGCGTTCGCTGCCGCTGATCACCATCGACCCCGCCGACGCCAAGGACCATGACGACGCGGTCTATGCCGAGCTCGACCCCTCGCCCGACAATCCGGACGGCGTCATCGTCACCGTCGCGATCGCCGATGTCTCCTGGTATATCCGCACCGGCTCTCCGCTCGACCGCGAGGCTTTGAAGCGCGGCAATTCGGTCTACTTCCCGGACCGCGTCGTACCGATGCTGCCGGAGCGCATCTCGAACGATCTCTGCTCGCTGCGTGAAGGCGAAGACCGGACCGCACTTGCCGTGCGCATGGTGTTTTCGAAAGAAGGCCGCAAGGCCGGCCACACGTTCCACCGGATCATGATGAAGAGCGCCGCCAAGCTTTCCTATCAACAGGCCCAGGCGGCGATCGACGGAAAGCCGGACGACAAGAGCGGACCGCTACTCGAACCGATCCTGAAGCCGCTGTGGCATGCCTATGGGGTGATGAAGCGCGGTCGTGACCGCCGCCAGCCGCTTGAACTCGACATGCCGGAGCGCAAGATCCTGCTGAAGCCCGACGGCACGGTCGACCGGGTCTTCGTGCCGGAGCGGCTCGATGCCCACAAGCTCATCGAAGAAATGATGATCCAGGCGAATGTCGCCGCCGCCGAGACGCTGGAGAAGAAGCGGCAGGCGCTGATCTACCGCATCCACGACACACCCTCGCTTGCCAAGCAGGAGACGCTGCGCGAGTTTCTCGCGACATTGGGCATTCCGATGGCCAAGGGCGGCCAGATGCGGGCCAACTCGTTCAACGGCATTCTCGCCAAGGCCGAGGGCACCGCGCACCAGGTGATGGTCAACGAGATGGTGTTGCGCTCCCAGAGCCAGGCGATCTACAGCCCCGATAATATCGGCCATTTCGGCCTTAACCTGATGAAGTATGCGCATTTCACCTCGCCGATCCGCCGCTACGCCGACCTCATCGTGCATCGCGCGCTGGTCGGGTCGCTGGGCTTGGGCGAAGGCGGGATCAAGCCGGAGGAAGAGGCGCAGCTGGACGATATCGCCGCCGAGATCTCCACCTTCGAGCGCCGCGCCATGGCCGCTGAGCGCGACACGATCAACCGCCTGATCGCCCACCATCTGAGCGAACGCATTGGCGAGGAATTCGTCGGCCGCGTCTCCGGCGTCACCAAAGCGGGACTATTTGTCTCGCTTCCGACCTATGGCGCGGACGGATTCATACCTATATCCACGCTCGGCAACGACTACTTCATCTACGACGAGGCGCATCAGGCGCTGTCCGGAGAGAAGACCGGTCTCGGTTACCAGATCGGCGATACGGTTGACGTGCGGCTGAAGCAGGCGATCCCGCTTGCCGGCGCGCTGCAGTTCGAAATGCTGAGCGAAGGCAAGAAATTGCCGACCGCGACGCGCTCCTTCCACAAATCGGGGCGGCGCGGCCGAACCCAACCCGGCACGCGGCCTCCGCGGAGCGGCCGAAGGAGATAGGAATGCAGGAACAGGGCGAACAGACGGTCCGATATGGTGGAGCTCAGGAGGCCGAAAGACCGCTCGGCCGCTCCATCAAGCGAGGCCTGCTCTCAACCTGTCCTGCCTGCGGCACCGGTCGCCTGTTCCGGGCGTTCCTGAAACCGGTCGATACCTGCGCCGTCTGCGGCGAGGAAATCCATCATCACCGCGCCGACGACCTGCCGGCCTATCTCGTCATTGTCGTCGTCGGTCACGTGCTGATGACCGGGTACCTGCTGACCGACATGACTTTCAGGGCTTCCCCCTGGGTCCAGCTCGCCATCTGGGTGCCGCTGGCGATCCTCACGGCACTTGTGACCATCCAGCCGATCAAGGGTGGTGTCATCGGTTTCCAATGGTCGCTGAAGATGCACGGCTTCGGGGGAACGGACGACGAGGCGGTCGATCCCGGCCGGGGCGGACCGATCGCATGACATCGCCTGCCGAGGAACAGGCTCCGTTCGCAATGGACGCGCCGAAGCATGCACGCGTGGCCGGCGTGACACCTAAGGACGCCGCGTCGCTGATCCTGATCGATCGTTCCGCCGGCACCCCGCGGGTTCTCATGGGCCGGCGCGGCAGCGGCCATGTGTTCATGCCTGACGTCTACGTGTTTCCCGGCGGCAGGCGCGATGCCCGCGACCATGCCCTTCCCTTCAGCGCCGATCTCGATCCGCTGGTTGTCGAAAAGCTGGTTGCCGGCACCACCGCCCGCATGACCTCGGCCCGCGCCCGGGCCCTGGCGCTCGCGGCCCTCAGAGAACTTCAGGAGGAGACCGGGCTTGCGGGCGGCAGCGCTGCCGACCTCTCCCGCCTGCGTTATGTCGCCCGCGCCATCACGCCGCCCGGCAATGTCCGGCGCTACGATACGCGCTTCTTTCTCGCCTTTGCCGACGAAACCCGCTTCGACATGGCGCTTCTTGGCGACTCAAACGAACTTCAGGACGTGCGCTGGCTTGACATTGCCGAGCTTTCGGGTCTGAAACTCCCGCGCATCACGCAGGCGGTTCTGGAGGACGTGAAAAACCTGATGGCATTCGATCCGTCTTTACCGTTTGGAAGCCCGGTGTCCTTCTACTTCATGCGTCATGGACGATTCGTCCGCAGCCGACTGTAAGGAACATTGAATGGCTCAGCCGACGACAGACGCCAACGGCCATGTCGAGAAGATTCACTGGCCGTCGCTGATCGCCGCCATATCCGCCATCAGTGCCGTAGGCATTGCCATCGGCCTCGGCCTGCCGCTCCTCAGCATCATTCTTGAAAAGCGCGGAATTTCTTCCACCCTGATCGGCCTCAACGCCGCCATGGCCGGCGTCGCCTCGATGGTCGCGGCGCCGATCACCACTAAAATCGCCCATGACTGCGGCGTGGCGCGCACCATGATGTTCGCGGTGCTCATTGCTGCCATCAGCGCCATCGGCTTCTACTACGCGGATGCCTTCTGGATGTGGTTCCCGCTGCGCTTCACCTTCCACGGCGCAACGACGACGCTTTTCATCCTGTCGGAATTCTGGATCAACGAGGCGGCCCCGCCAAGGCGCCGTGGGCTCGTTCTCGGCATTTACGCCACCGTGCTCGCCATCGGCTTCGCGATCGGTCCCCTGCTCTTCTCCGCGCTCGGCAGCGACGGCGTCCTGCCTTTCCTGGTCGGTGCGGCGATCATCATGCTGGCGATCATCCCGATCTTCATCGCCCGCCATGAAAGTCCCGTGCTGGATACCAAGCCGGACCGACACTTCTTCCACTACATCTTCCTCGTTCCGACAGCGACGGCGGCGGTATTCGCCTTCGGTGCGGTGTCGGCGGGCGGGCTGTCGCTGTTCCCGATCTATGCGATCCGTTCGGCGCTGACCGAAGCGCAGGCCGCGCTGCTGCTGACGGTGATGGGCATCGGCAACATGGCCTTCCAGATCCCGCTCGGCCTCTATTCCGACAAGCTGAGGGACCGCCGGCCACTCCTCACCGCCATGGCGGTGCTCGGCGTCGCGGGATCGCTTGCCCTGCCCTTCCTGATCCAGAACTGGATCATGATGGCCGTGGTCCTGTTCTTCTGGGGCGGTTGCGTCTCCGGCCTCTATACGGTGGGCCTAGCGCATCTCGGGTCGCGGCTCAGCGGTGCCGACCTTGCTGCCGCAAACGCGGCCTTCATCTTCTGTTATGCGGTCGGTACGGTTGCCGGTCCGCAGGGTATCGGCGCTGCCATCGATATCGCTGGCAATGACGGTTTTGCCTGGGCCTTGGCGGGATTCTTCGGCTTCTATGTGCTGGTTTCCATCTGCCGAATGCTTTTCCGGTCAAAACGGAGTTGACTTTTCGAGCGCGATTTGTAATTTCGCGCCAGATTTCGCCGTGGACCCAACCCGCGTCCGCGGCTTCATTTTTTCTTAGAGGCAGAACACCATGGCGAAAGCTACGACCATCAAGATCAAGCTGCTGTCGACGGCTGACACCGGTTTCTTCTACGTCACCACGAAGAACAGCCGCACGATGACCGACAAGATGACCAAGACCAAGTATGATCCGGTCGCCAAGAAGCACGTCGAGTTCAAGGAAACCAAGATCAAGTAAACCTTGATCCGAGGGTTCTCGAAGGGCGCCAGCCGAGAGGCTTGGCGCCTTTTCTTTTGAGCATCACTCTAGCGCCGTCCGTTCATTCGGCCCCACCAAGGCGCTCCAGATCCTTAAATTGCCGCATCATGCTCTCCGACAATCGGCACCGGTTTTCGGGCCGATGCGGGAGCGGTATGATCCAGAGCGGGACAGGCTGCGTAGAAATGGAAAAGCGCCGCTCCAGAGGCTGGAAGCGGCGCTTTCAAATGGGGGTCGACCAGCCTGCAATCACGGCACGAGGAACCGCTTTGGTATGCCTGCCGGTCGACCGACCCCACGACCCAGGAGATGCGGCGGACCTGAGCATCATGGGGTATCGGCGTCCCTTTCGGGAACGTTATCTTCGTTAAGCGTCAAAATTGCGCAAAACCAAAAGAAAATCAACAGATTCTTAATCTGATACCGGTTCTGCCACTGTTGTTGGTTAAAATTCGCGTCCGCTATTCATATTTTGCCTGTTTTTCTTGTAAAAAATTAAAGATCATCCCCGAGGCTTTATATGCTTAAGGCAATCAAACTCTTGGAACCTTGACCTGAATTCAAGAACATCCTTGAGGAACACTGGTTATCTCCTCAGCCATGCAATTTCGGAGAAGCCAATTCGCACAGCTATTCTCGATTGGCGGGCCTGGAGCGCCCCATGGATACATTCGGAATTTCTTGAATGCACTGCAGCAGCAGAATTAACCGATCACTGTTCATGAAATTGGTCCATCAATTCGTACCTGTAAAAAATCAGGTTCCCGCTTGAAATAACTGGGGACACCTTCGGCTTTTCCACAGCACTCCCGCCTTGTAGGCGGTCAACATGCAATTTAGGGTTTTCTGATTCTCTAAGCGGCGGCGGCAACCACGCGATTGCGCCCGCCATTCTTCGCTTCGTAGAGCGCGCGGTCGGCCTGCTTCATGAGCTGCTCCGGCGTCTCGGCCCCATGTGCATTGCATGCAATCCCGAGCGATGCCGTGATATTGAGCATGATGCCCGCTGTCTTCAAATGAAACGGCTGACTTTCGATGATGCTGCGAAGCCGTTCGGCAATCACGGCGGCCGACATAGAATCGGTATCGGGCATGACGACCACGAATTCCTCGCCGCCGTAACGGCAGGCAAGATCGGCTCCCCTTACGGTCGAGCGGACGCGGGCTGCGAATTCCTTCAGCACCTCATCGCCGGCATCGTGGCCGTAGGCATCGTTGACCGACTTGAAGCGATCGATATCGGTAATGCAGACGGACAGCGGCCGTGAGCGCGCGGCAGCGCGATTGAACAGTACCTTGAGGTGATTGTCGAGATAACGCCGGTTGTTGAGGCCAGTCAGCCCGTCGGTGACGGCAAGCTCGATGGTCTGGCGCATACTCATGCGCAGGCGGTCGTTGTAGCGCTTGCGCTTGATCTGGGTGAGCACGCGGGCCACGAGCTCATTCGGGTCGATCGGCCGGACGATATAGTCGTTGACGCCAAGGTCGAGCGCCCGGACGATCAGGTCGTCAGCACCCATTTCTGTCACCAGGAGCAGCGGCAGGAACCGGGTTCGCTCCAGCGAGCGAAGCTGCGAGCACAGTCTCAGCGGATCGTATTCGTCGAAATTGGCGTTGACGACCACCAGATCGACCGGGTTCTCCGCCGCTTCGAAAAGGGCAGCCTGCGGATCGGACATGGCAATGACGCCGGCGACCGGCTTCAGCGCCTTGATGATGCGCTCCTGCGAGCTTGCGCGGCCATCGACGAGAAGGACCTGGGCCATCTCGTCGCGACCGTCAGCGCCCTTCAGCATGTCTTCCAGCCCGATATTGCTGGCGGTGTCGGCGCGGATGCGCAGCTCGTCGCTGAGCGTCTTCAACCGCACCAGGCTCTTTACCCGTGAAATGAGCTGCAGGTCGTTGACCGGTTTGGTCAGGAAATCGTCGGCACCGGCTTTGAGGCCACGCACGCGGTCGGACGGTTGGTCAAGCGCCGTGACCATGACGACGGGAATATGGGCGGTGCGCGGATTGGCCTTCAGCCGTTCGCAGACCTCGAAACCGTCGATACCAGGCATCATGATGTCGAGCAGGATCAGGTCCACATGCGTGCTGTCGCAGATCGCCAGCGCCTTGTAACCGTCGTCAGCGGTCAGGACGTCGAAATATTCGGCCAGAAGCCTGGCTTCGAGCAGCTTCACATTCGCCGGAATATCGTCGACTACAAGTATCCGCGCCGTCATGAGGTCCGTCCCGTTTTCATGCGTCGCCGAGATATGTCTTTATTGTCTCGATAAATTTCGGCACTGAAATGGGTTTCGAGACATAGGCCTCGCATCCACCCTGGCGGATGCGCTCCTCATCGCCCTTCATCGCAAAGGCGGTCACCGCGATCACCGGAATGACATGCAGCTCGTCGTCTTCCTTCAGCCATTTGGTGACTTCGAGGCCAGAAACCTCGGGCAGCTGGATGTCCATCAAAATCAGGTCTGGGCGATATTTTCGTGCCAGATCAAGCGCTTCCATACCGTTGCGGGTCTGGATGGTATCGTATCCCGATGCTTCGATCAGGTCGCGGAAGAGCTTCATGTTCAGCTCGTTGTCCTCGACGATCATGACCCGTTTGGGCATAGCGATCCGTTCCTTAAATCCCGGCTTGCATGAGTGCCTTCAGTATATAAGCTCCCGGAACGGCCGATTCCACAGAGCGCCTATCAGGCACGGTAAAGCCATATAGTTGAAAAAGAGGTAACTCGGCAGACAATGCGGCGCGACCCCGGTAATACTCGAAACAGCAGACCCCAGGCGGAAGAGACCGCGGCCGCCATTCTCGGATGGCTCGCCAACGAACCCGATATGCTCGGCCGTTTCCTCGCCCTTTCCGGCGTCCAGCCCAACCAGATGCGCAATGCGGTGAACGATCCGGGCTTTCTCGCCGGCATGATCGATTTCCTGATGGGGCATGAGCCGACGCTGCTGGCCTTCTGCGAGGCGACGGATACGAAGCCTGAAACCGTGGCAGCCGCCTCGCAGCACTATTCCAGGCCCGGGTTCGATTCCGGCGACTATTGAGATGAGCGAGATCCTCGACCTTTCCCATGTGCGCCTCGGCGACCGGCCGCTCGTCGTCTGCGACATCGACGACGTGGTGCTGCATTTCGTGGCTCCCTTCCAGGACTTTCTGCGCGGCGAAGGCCATGAACTGCTGCCGCGTTCCTTTCGTCTCACCGGCAATATCGTTTCCATAGAGACCCAGATCGCGCTCGAACATCCGGACGTGCGTCGGTTGATCGAGGCCTTTTTCGAAGCCCAGGAGAACTGGCAGATCCCGTTCGACTTCGTCGTCCAGACGCTCGACGCGCTGTCGAAGGATGCCGACGTCGTGTTCCTCACCGCGATGTCGCCGCGCTACCAGGAGCACCGCCGCCGGCTTCTCGACCGGATCGGCCTCACCTTCCCGCTGATCGCCAGCGAAGAACCCAAGGGACCGATCATGCAGCGCCTGCACGACGGACGCCCCCTGCCCTGCGTCTTCATCGATGACATGGCGCATAACCTGCACTCGGTGCGGGATCACGTCGCAGAATGCCTCGTCATCCATATGATGCCCGACTCGCCGCTCCACCTTCTGGCGCCGAAGCCGGACGACGGCATCATCCGGGCGACGGACTGGGGTCATGCTGCCGAACTGATCTATACCCATATCCAGTCCAAAGCCGCCTGACATCTAAAGTTCCAGCCGCATCAGCGGTCGTCCGTCCTTGCGGCGCTCCACCACTTCGAAGCCGGCGGCGTCGAAGATCGCCGTCGAGCCTATGCACAGCGTCACCGATTTCGACTGCTTCACATGATCGATCGGACAGGCCTCGACAAACCGCGCTCCCATATGCCGCGCATAGTCGACGGCGCCAGACAGCAGGCGGTGGCTCAGTCCTTTGCCCCTGAGCTTCGGCGTCAGGAAAAAGCAGCTGACCGCCCAGACGGAGGGATCGGTTGCATCCGCCTCCTCCAGCGGGCGCGAAACGGTACGCGGCGAATTGAACTGCGGCACATCATGGCGCGGTCCGACCTGCACCCAGGCCACCGGTTCACCCTCCGCGTAAGCCAGAATGCCGGGCGGCGGACCAGCATTTATACGGTCGTGGATATGATCCTTCCGCTCCTGCGGCTGCATCTTGGTGCGCACCGCATGCGGCAGGCGCAGAGCGACGCACCAACAGTGGTAGAAGGCACCCTGCGGGCCGAAGAGCATTTCGAAATCCCCCCAGCGCTCTGCCGTCACGGGCTCGAAACGAAGATCGATATCCACGCCAAACCTCTATGCTCTCCCTTGTGACTCACGAGCTTAGGCCTTAACGTCGCGGTGTTCAACCTTTGTTCTCTGCCATGACGCCTACGCCTGACAAGACACCCGGCTTCTGTCGCGACTGCCTTGCGGAGCAGAAGGCGGAGGTGCGCCGTTGCCGCGCCTGCGGCAGCCCGCGTCTCGTCTATCACAACGAACTCTACGCATTGACGCTGGCGCATATCGATTGCGATGCCTTCTATGCGACGATCGAAAAGCGCGACAACCCGGAACTCGCCGACAAGCCGGTGATCATCGGCGGCGGCAAACGCGGCGTCGTCTCGACGGCCTGCTATATCGCCCGCATCAATGGCGTGCGCTCGGCGATGCCGATGTTCAAGGCGCTGGAACTCTGCCCGGACGCCGTCGTGATCCCGCCCAATATGGAAAAATATGTCACCATCGGCCGGCAGGTGCGCGCGATGATGCACGATCTGACGCCGCTGGTTCAGCCGCTGTCGATCGACGAGGCCTTTCTCGAACTCGCCGGCACCGAACGGCTGCATCACGCCCCGCCGGCCCGCATCCTTGCGAAATTCGCCAAGCGGGTGCAGGACGAGATCGGCATCAGCATTTCGGTCGGCCTCTCCTACTGCAAATTCCTCGCAAAGGTCGCCTCGGATCTTCAGAAGCCGCGCGGCTTTTCGGTGATCGGCCGGCAAGAGGCGCTGGAATTCCTCGCGGCCCGCCCCGTCACCACCATCTGGGGCGTCGGCAAGGCTCTCAACGCGACACTGGAGGCAGACGGGATCCGCACCATCGGCCAACTCCAGACCATGCAGGAAGCCGACCTGATGCGCCGCTACGGCACGATGGGCCAACGGCTCTATCGCCTCTCGCGCGGCATCGACGACCGCGAGGTGCATGTCAACGACGCGGCGAAGAGCGTTTCGGCCGAGACCACCTTTTTTGACGACATCGCGGGTTATGACGACCTCGTGCCGATCCTGCGCCGGCTTTCCGAAAAGGTTTCGACGCGGCTGAAGAAACACGGCATCGCCGGGCAGACCGTTGTCCTCAAGATGAAGACCGCCGATTTCAAGAGCCGCACCCGCAACAAGCGGCTTGAGGACCCGACCCAGCTCGCCGACCGTATTTTCAGGACCGGCCTGTCGCTGATGGAAAAGGAGACCGACGGCACCAAATTCCGCCTGCTCGGCATCGGCGTCACCGATCTCGGCGACCCGACGCTTGCCGATCCGCCCGATCTCGTCGACCGCCAGGCAGGCCGCCGCGCGGCTGCGGAAGCGGCGATGGACAAGTTGCGCGACAAGTTCGGCAAGGCCGCGGTCGAGACCGGATATACTTTCGGAAGCCGCCGCCGGGATCAATGAAATGTGATCCGTTATTAACCATAACGTTAAAACTACTCGCGGCGCGGATAACCTTCCTTAAACCTCATGCGCTAATGTGCCGGTCTTGTATTGCGTATGGGGTCGGTCATGTTGCGTCGCCTAGTGTTCGGGTTAGGTCTTTTGTCTGCGACCATGCTGTCGCATGCAGCTTTTGCGGAAGGTGCCCGCACGCTGCAGATCATCGTTTCCAAGGACAAGCAGTCGCTGGTCGTCTATGACGGCGAAACGGTGGTCGCCACCTCGAAAGTGTCGACCGGCAAGGAAGGCCATTCGACGCCGAGCGGCATCTTTTCGATCCTCGAAAAGCAGAAATATCACGAATCCAATCTCTATTCGAATGCGCCCATGCCGTGGATGCAGCGCCTGACCTGGTCGGGCGTCGCGCTTCACGAATCAAACAGCGTCCCGAACTATCCCGCCTCGCATGGTTGCGTGCGCATGCCGGGCGCCTTCGCCAGATCGCTCTACCAGATCACCGAGCGCGGTGCGCATGTGATCATCACCGACGCGCCGGTCGTGCCGCAGCTGATCGAGAACGCCAACCTGTTCCTGCCGCGCAAACCGCTGCCGACCGGGCCGCTGCTTTCCGACGTCGAGCTCAGGACCTCGTCGATCGGCAGCAGCGCCAAGCCTGTCGAAGTGGCGATGAACGTCGCTCCGAACAATCCCTCGATCATCCACCCGACCACCGGCGCGTCGCCGCAGGCGACCAAACCGGCCACGGCCGCAACGGAGGAGGTCGCGCCGCTTCGCATCCTGRTCACCCGCCGCGGTGACCGCGAGACGCTGATGGATGCCCAGATCCTGCTGCAGCAGCTCGGGTTCGACACCGGCGGCGGCGATGGCTCCGCCGGTCCGATGACCCGCAGCGCGATTGCCGGCTTCAAGCGCTGGAAGAACCTGTCGCCCAAGGGCGCGCTGGTGACGCCGGAATTCCTGGCCTCGCTCTATGAGACCGCCGGCAAGCCGCGGCCGCCGATGGGTCAGATCATGGTGCGCCGGAATTTCCAGCCCGTGTTCGAGGCTCCGGTCGGCATCAAGGATCCCGAAATCGCGCTCGGCACACACTTCTTCAGCGTCGACAAGGTCGAGCGCCAGGAAGAGACGGCTGAATGGCACAGCATCACCGTGCCGAATGGCCTCAGCGCCGCGGTGAAGCAGCGGCTCGGGATCACGGTAGCCGACAACCCTTATGCGCCCGGTGCTGCCGCACAGGCCCTCAGCCGCATCGAAATCCCGGCCGACATTCGCGACCGGATCGAAACGCTGATCAGCGACGGTTCGTCCCTGACGATCAACGACCAGGGCATCGGCCCGGACACCGGCGACGGTACCGATTTCATCACCATCACCCAGCCGGCGCAGCGGGTCGCCGAAGCGCAGATGCAGTCGTCGATCACCAAGCCGCAGCCGGTCAGTCAGCGGCGGTCGGACGCCAAGCCCCGCGCCTACGGCCTTTATTAAAGTCTCCTAGACCAGCTCGACATCGAGAACGCCCGGCGCCGTCCTCAGCGCCGCGGCGATTTCCGGCGAGATGCGGTATTTTTCCGTCAGCTCCACCTCGATTTCCCGCTTGCCGTCATCCTTGATGATCACGAAGGACACCAGCCCGTCGCCCCGGGCATTGAGGTGCCGGGCAACCGCGCGCATCGGGCCTGAATCGCGCACGAAGACGCGCAGCGCCTTCTGCATCTGCACCGACTTTTCCTCGAGCGACTGCGCCGTCTGGATGCGCAGGCCGATACCTTCCGGCCGCTCTTCCGCCTGCACGGTGATGACCAGCGACTTGCCCGGTTCGAGCAGGTCCCGGTATTGCGCCAGCCCTTCCGAAAACAGCACGGCCTCGAACTGGCCGGTCGCATCCGAGAAGGTGACGATGCCCATCTTGTTGCCGGTACGGGTCTTGCGCTCCTGCTTGCTGGTCACCGTTCCGGCAAGCCGGCCGGCGGTAGCGCCCTGTTTCACGGCGGCGGAAAAGTCCGCGAAATTCTGGACGCGCATCTTGGCGAGCACGTTGGCATAGGCATCGAGCGGATGGGCCGAGAGATAGAAGCCGAGCACCTGGTATTCGCGCATCAGCTTTTCGGACGGCATCCACGGCGTGAACGCCGGGAAAATCAGCGTTTCCGGCCCGGAGGCGGAGGACGAGCCGAACATGTCGTGCTGGCCGCTGACCTTCTCCCCTTGTGCGCGCTGCGCATAACCGATGATGCGGTCGAGGCCGCCGCTCAGTTCGGCGCGATCACGGCCGAAACAATCGAAAGCGCCCGCCGAGATCAAGCTTTCCATGACGCGGCGGTTGACCTGTTTCGGGTCGATCCGCAGGCAGAAATCCTCGATGCTGGCAAACGGCACATCGCCGCGCACTTCGGTGATGTGGTCGACCGCCGACTCGCCGACGCCCTTGATGGCGGCCAGCGCGTAATAGATCCTGTTGTCGCCGGTCTCGAAATGCCGGAACGAGGTCTGCACCGACGGCGGAATGACCGCGATGCCGAGACGACCGGCATCCTGACGGAAGTCGTTCAGCTTTTCGCTGTTCGACATATCGTAGGTCATCGAGGCGGCGAGGAACTCGACGGGATAATGCGCCTTCATGAAGGCGGTCTGATAGGAGACGATCGCGTAAGCCGCGGCGTGGCTTTTGTTGAAGCCGTAGTTGGCGAACTTTGCCAGCAGTTCGAAGATGTTGTTGGCCTGAGGCTTGGAGACGCCGTTCTTGATGGCGCCATCGACAAAGCGTTCGCTCTGCTGATCCATCTCCGCCTTGATCTTCTTGCCCATGGCGCGGCGCAGCAGGTCGGCCTCGCCGAGCGAATAGCCCGAGAGTACCTGGGCGATCTGCATGACCTGTTCCTGGTAGACGATGACCCCTTGGGTCTCCTTCAGCAGATGGTCGATCGTCGGGTGGATCGACTCGATCTCCTCCTCGCCGTGCTTGCGGGCATTATAGGTCGGAATGTTCTCCATCGGGCCCGGACGATAAAGCGCCACCAGCGCGATAATGTCCTCGATACAGTCCGGCCGCATGCCGATCAGCGCCTTGCGCATGCCCGCACTTTCCACCTGGAACACGCCGACCGTCTCGCCGCGCGAGAGCATCTCGTAGGTCTTGGCGTCGTCGAGCGGGATCTTGGCGAGATCGACCTCAATGCCGCGCTTGCGGCAGAAATCGACCGCGGTCTTCAGGACCGTCAGCGTCTTCAGGCCGAGGAAGTCGAACTTCACCAGACCCGCCTGCTCCACCCATTTCATGTTGAACTGGGTGACCGGCATGTCCGAGCGCGGGTCCCGATACATCGGCACTAGTTTCGACAGCGGACGGTCGCCGATGACGATCCCGGCGGCGTGGGTCGAGGCGTGGCGGTAGAGGCCTTCGATTTTCTGGGCGATATCGAGGAGACGCGCGACGACCGGTTCCTTGTCGGCCTCCTCCTGGAATTTCGGATCCTCCTCGATCGCCTTCGACAGCGGGGTCGGGTTGGCCGGGTTGTTTGGCACCAGCTTGCAGATCTTGTCGACCTGGCCATAGGGCATTTCGAGCACACGGCCCACGTCGCGCAACGCGGCGCGCGCCTGCAGCGAACCGAAGGTGATGATCTGCGCCACCTGCTCGCGACCGTATTTCTGCTGCACGTAGCGGATCACCTCTTCGCGGCGATCCTGGCAGAAGTCGATGTCGAAGTCCGGCATCGAGACGCGGTCGGGATTGAGGAAGCGCTCGAACAGCAGCGAGAAGCGCAGCGGATCGACGTCGGTAATGGTGAGCGCATAGGCGACCAGCGAGCCCGCACCCGAACCACGGCCCGGGCCGACCGGGATGCCCTGCTGCTTCGCCCATTTGATGAAGTCGGCAACGATCAGGAAGTAGCCCGGAAACTTCATCTTCTCGATGACGCTAAGCTCGAAATCCAGCCGCTCCCGATAATCCTGTTCGGTATAACCGCGCGTCATGCCGAGCGTCGTGATGCGCTCTTCGAGACCTTCGACGGACTGGCGGCGCAGCTCCTCCGCCTCGGCGCGCTCGGCTTCCGCCGGATCGTCGGTGGCGCCGGTGAAGCGCGGCAGGATCGGATTGCGGGTCTTCAGCACGAAGGAGCAGCGCTGCGCGATCTCGACGGTGTTTTCGAGCGCCTCCGGCAGGTCGGCAAACAGCTTTGCCATCTCCGCACGGCTCTTCAGATAATGGTCCGGCGTCAGGCGGAATCGCGTATCGTCCGAGACGATCGCGTTGTGGGCGACCGCCATCAGCGCGTCATGGGCATCGTAATCGGCCTTGGTAGGAAAGAAGGCCTCGTTGGTCGCAACCAACGGCAGGTCGTGGTCGTAGGCGAGCGTGACGATCTTGTGCTCGTGGCGCCGATCGTAAGCGCCGTGGCGCTGCAGTTCGACATAGAGCCGATCGCCGAAGATCTCCTTGAGCTTCAGCAACCTCGCTTCGGCAAGCGTAGCATTGCCTTCCTTCAGAGCCACGTCGACCGGACCGCTTCCTGCCCCGGTCAGCGCGATCAGGCCTTCGGTGCCGCCGTCCTCCAGCCAGGAGCGGCTGATATGGATGGACTGATGCCCCTCGTCGCCGAGATAGGCGCGGCTGATCAGGTCCACAAGCCGTTCGTAACCGACGGCATTGGCCGCCAGCACGACGATCGCCGGCAGCTTGGCGAGCTGCTGGTGGCTGTTGCGACGCTCGTCGGACTGGTCTTCCATATCGATCGACAGCTGGCAGCCGATGATCGGCTGCAGGCCGTCGCCGATCGCCTTCTGGGCGAATTCCAGCGCGACGAACAGATTGTTGGTGTCGGTGATCGCGATCGCAGGCTGATTGTCCGCGATCGCCTTCGAGAGGATCTTCTTGAGCGGCAAAGCGCCTTCAAGAAGCGAGTAGGCGGAATGGACGCGCAGGTGAACGAATTGAGGACTGGCCCCCAGCTCTGCCGATCCCGATTTTACGTCCACATTGTCTGCCATATATCTGCGCCTTACCCGTTTGATGAAGCGGGAACAATCTCATGAATCAGGCTATTGTCTGGCGCAGGGCTTTGAGAGTCCAGTTCGGATTTCCCTCCTCAACGCCTTTCGGCCGAGGGACCGGCTGGATCTCCGATCACATCGCCATCATGATCATCGAGAGGCTGGCCACGAAGGTGGCGATCGAAGCGAATGCGGCAATGTCACGAAGCAGGTCAGTCATCGTCGTCTCCCGTGTTCTCTTATGTTTTTATTTTGTTCTCATTTTGTTTGAGAGTCAATAAAAGAACAGACCGGAAACAAACATATCGCGATATCCTCCCTCACCTGGTAAACGAGAGATTAACGGCGGGATTTTCGTTTGGCTTTCAGGCATGCGCATACATCGGGACTGGATGGCCATCCGGGCATGAACAATTTTGGACGGGGCGCTGAAAGCTGCCTCGAGGGAGTGTCGGGCATGCCCGGATAGACTGGCGCCTGGAGGGTGTATCCTGGGGTCATCCTCGGGTTTAACCCGAGGACGAGGATGACGGAGGAAGGGGCGGAGCACACCACCCAGTGGCGTCATCCTCGGGCTCGACCCGAGGATCCAGACGCGCGCATGTCCGCTTCTTCACATCTCGACGACTTTGCCGCCCTCGATCGTCACGCGACGGTCCATGCGGCTGGCGAGGTCGTGGTTGTGGGTGGCGATCAGGGCCGCGAGGCCCGACTGGCGCACCAGCGCCTCCAGCGCGTCGAAGACATAGGATGCGGTCTTCGGGTCGAGATTGCCGGTCGGCTCGTCGGCGAGAAGCACGCGCGGGGCGTTGGCGACGGCGCGGGCGATCGCCACGCGCTGCTGTTCGCCGCCGGACAGTTCGGAGGGGCGATGCTCGGCGCGGTGGCCGATGCGCATATAGTCCAGAAGCTGAGCCGCCCGCTCCTTTGCCTCAGCCTTGGAGAGGCCGGCGATCAGCTGCGGCATCATGATGTTCTCAACCGCGGAAAACTCCGGCAGGAGATGGTGGAACTGGTAGACGAAACCGATCTGGTTGCGGCGCATCGCAGTGCGCTCCGCATCGGGAAGTCCGTTGCAGGCATGCCCGGCGAGAAAGACCTCGCCGGCGTCGGGATGTTCGAGCAGGCCGGCGAGATGCAGAAGCGTCGACTTTCCGGTGCCGGACGGGGCGACCAGCGCGACGATCTCGCCGGTCTTCAGGTCGAAATCAGCCCCCTTCAGGATCGAAAGCGTGGTCTCGCCCTGGCCATAGTGACGTTCGACGCCCGAGAGCTGCAAGACGGTTTTGGGTGCCATGAAGGATGTGGGTCCTATTCGTATCGGAGGGCCTGGACAGGATCGAGCCGGGAGGCTCGCCAGGCCGGAAGGATGGTCGCGATGAAGGAGAGGACGAGCGCCATCATGACCACCGAGAAGGTCTCGCCAAAGCTCATCTCCGCCGGCAGCTGGCTGAGGAAATAGAGTTGCGGATCGAAGAGGATGGTGCCCGAGACCCAGGAGAAGAACTGGCGGATGGATTCGACGTTGAGACAGACGAGCACGCCGAGCAGGACGCCGGCAAACGTTCCGACGATGCCGATCGCCGCCCCGGTCATGAAGAAGATGCGCATGATCGCCCCCGCACCCGCACCCATGGTGCGCAGGATGGCGATATCGCTGCCCTTGTCCTTCACCAGCATGATCAGGCCGGAGATGATGTTGAGCGCCGCCACCAGCACGATCAGGGTCAGGATCATGAACATGACGTTGCGCTCCACCTGAAGCGCGGAGAAGAAGGTCTGGTTGCGCTGGCGCCAGTCGGTGATGAAGATCTGGCGGCCCGCCGCCGCCTCGATCTTCGGGCGCAGGTCGTCGATATTATCCGGATTGTCGACGAACAGCTCGATCGACTGGACGAGTCCTTCGGCATTGAAATAGAGCTGCGATTCCTCGAGCGGCATATAGATGATCGTCGCGTCGTATTCCGACATGCCGATCTCGAAAATGCCGGAGACCGGATAGGATTTCACGCGCGGATTGACGCCCATCGGCGTCACGTCGCCTTCCGGCGAGATCAGCGTGATCTGGTCACCGGCGGAAAGGCCGAGCTGGGCGGCGAGCCGGGAGCCGACCAAGACCCCCTGCCCCGAAGCAAAGCCGACCATGTTGCCCGATTTGACGTTGCCGGCGACTTCGGACAGTTTTTCGAGATCTTCCGGGCGAACGCCGCGCACCAGCGCCCCGGAACCCGCACCACCGCGGCCCGATGCCAGCGTCTGGCCCTCGACCAGGGGCAGCGCCATGCGGACGCCCGGCACGGCCGCGAATTTCTGGGTGAGCTCGGCGTAGTCGGTCAGCGGCCCGTCGATCGGCTGGACGATCATGTGACCGTTGATGCCGAGGATGCGCGAGATGAGCTCGGTGCGGAACYCGTTCATCACGGCCATGACGATGATCAGCGTCGCGACGCCGAGCATGATGCCGATGAAGGAGAAGCCGGCGATCACCGAGATGAAGGCCTCGCGGCGGCGCGAGCGCAGGTAACGCCAGGCGACCATCCGCTCGAAGGCCGAGAAAGGACCGGCCGCGGGCGAACCACCCGCCTTTACCGCTTCACCATTCGCCGCGACACTCGCCATGCCATTTCCTCAATCTGGTGGTCGCAATTCCGGACGGAAAACCGCTTCACACTTTTCCTGGAATTGCTCCGGCGGCCTGCCGGCTTATCGGCCGGCGAGCCTGTTCATGGCCGCTTCGACGGTCAGCGTTTCGCGCTCACCGGTCTTGCGGTCCTTGACCTCCACTTCGCCTGACGCGGCGGAGCGGGGTCCGACAATCACCTGGACCGGCACGCCGATCAGGTCGGCGGTCGCGAACTTGGTGCCGGCGCGCTCGTCCGTATCGTCGTAGAGCACGTCCTTGCCGACCGTTGCGAGACCGCCATAGAGCGTTTCGCAGATCCGGTCGCAGGCCTCGTCGCCGGGCTTCATGTTGATGACCACGACGTCGAACGGCGCGACCGATGCCGGCCAAATGATTCCGTTGTCGTCATGCGATGCTTCGATGATGGCGGGAACAAGGCGTGTCGGGCCGATGCCGTAGGAACCCATGTGGACAGGGTGTTCCTTGCCGTCCGGTCCCTGCACCTTGGCGCCCATCGGCTCGGAATATTTGGTGCCGAAATAGAAGATATGGCCGACCTCGATGCCGCGGGCGGAAAGACGATCGGTCTCGGGGATGGCATTGAACGCCTCCTCGTCGTGCATTTCCGAGGTCGCGGCGTAAACCGACGTCCACTTGTCGAAGACCGCCTGCATGGCCTCGACATTGTCGAAATTGGTGTCCGTGCCGGGGATGTCGAAATTGACGAAATCCTTGTGCGAAAACACTTCCGACTCGCCGGTCTCGGCCAGGATGATGAATTCGTGGGACAGGTTGCCGCCGATCGGGCCGGTATCGGCGCGCATCGGAATGGCGCGCAGGCCCAGTCTCGAGAAGGTGCGCAGATAGGCGGTGAACATCTTGCGATAGGAATGCTCGGCGTCTTCCTTGGTCAGATCGAAGGAATAGGCGTCCTTCATCAGGAATTCGCGCGAGCGCATGGTGCCGAAGCGCGGACGGATCTCGTCACGGAACTTCAGCTGGATGTGATAAAGGTTGAGCGGCAGGTTCTTGTAGGATTTGACGTAGGACCGGAAGATATCCGTGATCATTTCCTCGTTGGTGGGGCCGTAGAGCATCGGCCGCTCCTGGCGGTCCTTGATGCGCAGCATTTCCTTGCCATAGGCGTCGTAGCGGCCGCTTTCCTGCCAGAGTTCGGCGGATTGCAGCGTCGGCATAAGCACCTCGATGGCGCCGGCGCGGTTCTGCTCCTCGCGGATGATGGCATTGACCTTGTCGAGCACGCGCTTGCCGAGCGGCAGCCAGGAATAGATGCCTTGGCTCTGCTGGCGGATCATGCCGGCACGCAGCATCAGCCGGTGGGACGCGATTTCCGCTTCCTTGGGGTTTTCCTTCAGGATGGGCATAAAATAGCGGGACAGGCGCATCGCGATTTCCGAGGTTGCCGGCCTATCCCCACCACGCGAGGAATCG
>NZ_JBFTZM010000024.1:0-54458 GCF_056406795.1 Neorhizobium sp. P1_A6
GAGCCAACAATAGCAACTGCCTCGGAAGTTTCCATCCAGTGGAAGCAACGCGCCAATTCGCCGATTGAGGCGCACCTCTCAGTGCGAGGGCAACTTTTCGCAATACTACAACAAGGCATTGCACCCGGGTGGTCACGCCTCGCCGTCAAGGATGGCCCGCTGGCGAAAGTGCTTGAGATTGACATGCCCAGATTTTACTAACACCAATTGAAGACATTCCATGGATCATGAACGGGAGTTTCTCCATGGAAACCTCATTGGAGTTTCTCACAACCAGGAAGCCTGCCGTCGATCCGCTGGCTTATCTGACCGCCACGCTCACTGCCATCGTCAACAGCCACAGGCAGAGCCAGATCGACGTGCTGATGCCGTGGAATTATTCGCGGCGGATAAACGGCTGAAGTCTGCTTTCGGTCCAAACCAAACTACGCTATGCACCTTCGTATTCAGAGTATGCTTGTACCGATGCCAAAGACGGCCGTCCTCCCATCATAAAAAAATCAAGGTAGGTCTTGTTTGGAAGCCTAAGCAGAACCACTGACTCCGATGCATTCGCGACTGCTTCTTCCGTGTAGGCTATAGAAGCTTTTTCAAGAAGGGCCTTCGCCTCGTCAACTGACAAGCCAGGTTCAAACCCATCGAATCTGATGACGCGTCGTGAAGCATATTTCATCTTCCCGAGCTTTGGGACTGGCACCCCGCCTGACGCCATCCACATCCGGATACCAACACGACGAACTTCTACTTGCTCTCCCCGAACCCAAAGCTCGACTTGTAGGTTGTCGTGATAGTCGAACAGGCTGTCAAATGTAACCGCGTCGCCGCTAAAGTCCCACCAACTTGGGGGGCCAAGGGCGCGTCCAACGGAGTAAAACGTGGCATCCGGACGAACCACCTGAGACGGCGATCTTTTGAGCAGAGCGAGTATCGAAAACGACGGGAGCGAATGGTTCCTGATCATCGGGCTTGGATAGCAAACTCCGTTGTCAGCGACAATGTCGCCTTCTGGCGCGTCATGCCGTCAATGTTGGAGCGGTAGCTTTCGGAACGGCCTAACGCGCTTGGTCAATGTGCGAGGAAAACACCGCTTACGGATATCGGCTTACGCTGGGGAACGTTCGTCATCAGTCGCAGTTCGAACAACAGACGCAGCGGCCCTTCCATCCATCAGCACTTCACCGAACCCTGCTGCGTTCAACACTACTCCGCAATCCCTCGACTAGGCCCGCTTCGGCGGGCTTCTCTTTGGAGTGTCGTCTATTCCAGATTCCGTTTCAGTGCTTTCAGGAGCGCGTCTAGCTCGGCGTTCGAGCCATGTGCCAGCATGAGGTTGTCGGCAACCTCTATGATAGCCGTCAGCACCTCGGTCTCTTCCCATCCGGCTTTCACCGCAGCCTCGATTATCTCCTGCAGCGGGATCTCGATCGCCATCTGGCAGAACAGGTGGCGGTTCTCGTCGCCAGCCGGGACGGTGGGTGATGGTATGCCGCTCACAGAGGGGAAATAAAGTGCCGCACGGTGTCGGCAACCCGGCAGGCCTCCATTGGCCATTCCGTCGGCGAAGACTACTGCTCCAGCTGATTTCTCAGTCCAAGCTGACTTCCGCATCTACGACGGGCCATCCACTCCCCTATTCTTCTGGAGCACGGACGTCGGCACCTTCCCTTTGCCAAAGATCTTTTCGAGATACAGGCGCTCCCGGATCAAGGTGGCCTCCTTCTCGTACTCCTTGCGCCGTGCTTCGCTTGCTTCTCGCTTCTGGCGCCGCGCCTCTTGAAATGCCGCCTGCTGGATGTCACGCTCCTTGCGCTTCCGATCGCGCGCCACAATTTTAGCAGCCTTCAGAACGTCCTGATCGGTAGTCTCCAGGGGTTGCCGCTTCGACCATTTGACGTTGCCGGTCGCTGTGCGGCTGTCGATAAAAGCTTGAATGTCGGCCAGCCGGTAGCGTCGACTCTCGCGCTTGCCGCCTATCCCCACATTGACGTAGCTGATGTCGCCGTGCAGCGCGAGGGCGTGAAGCTGGGCAGTCGAGATGGCGAGGAGCTCGGCCGCAGCGGATGGCCTGAGAAGTTGGAACGGCTCTGATTGTCGGTTATAGAGCTCATCGATCACTCGCAATGTCGGCCCAGATGAGGATCGTGCCCTTTCCATCCATACCGTTCTGGCATCACAGCTTCTCCCGGCGCGAGAGTATCTCGTCGATCATGTTGCCCGCGTCGTACGGCAGGTCGGAGAAGGCAGCATCTAGGGCTAAACGATCCCAGATGACCCGTCCGTCAATCTTGCGCGGCTTTGGCATCCGCTTGTCAGAGACCATCTCGTCGAACTTCGTGGTGCCGACGCCGACGTAACGCGCGGCTTCCTCGCGGGACATTCCGCGCGGCGGGTAGGACAGGCTGTCGGCCATCTTCCTCATTCGCTTACCTTCGAACATTGGGCGGCAGCTTGCTTTTGCCTGATCTTTTCACGGAACCTCGCTCCCATTCCTGATGAGCTTTCAACCGCTCCGATATTCATGGCGCGGTCCAGATCGTCCCGATACCAAAACTTACGCCTCGTCGTGTCAACCACCCGAGGCTGTGGATATGTCGTACCGACGCGCTCGAGGAAATCCTCAACATGGCGCTCGCCGCAGTAGGCAGCGGCCATGTCTGCCATCATGCGTGGTGGCCAGGTGTCAGGCGGAAAAGTCGGAGGTCGTCGCTTGCTCATGCCGACGTGGTGGCTATCGACGTCACGCGGAAAGGGTTGGCGCGTTCGACTCACGTTGAATGCGTTCTTGAAGCGCGTCGGCGACGGCCTTCAGGAAGTCCTTGCGGCGCTGGTCCAGTGTCACCTCGGCATCAAGCGTCAATGGCCCGCGGATCTTTTCCATGAACCCTGAATGATCGAAGCGATCGGAAGCCACATTCACTTCGACCTCATCCATGAAATGAGCAAGAAGAGGCGCCAGGTCGATGTCAGGATCCTTCTGGAACTGGATTGCCATCTGCTGAGCGAGTTTGCGCATCTGTGTGTATGGGCCGAATTCGACAGTCATCTAAATCTCCTGCGGTCTGACGTGAGGGAATTAGATAGGTACGCTCTTCTCCCGCGGCGATAAGTCATTTCGCGATCAGTAACGAGAAGCCCCTTATCGCTAGTGGCAGACCAGGAGCCGACGGCTAACGAGGCGGTAGCCAGGCAGGACCGAGCTTGTCGAAACCAGACGGTCGCTCGAACGCGGGCTTTCCAACCGGTTTCACAACGGGTGGGCAGTCACATGTAAACCGATTTCCATGTCCATCGATCAGATAGCCTTTACAGTCTGGACATATCACGCCGTCTCCGATCGCCTCGGACCATATCGCTCGCCCTCACCCTGCCCGAGCAACGTGCCACGATGCAGGCGGGAGTCAAACTAGAGGGCAAAATCGTCTGGAAGCTTTCCGCTTGAGTCGTCGTCTCCCCAGCTTTCACTTCCGTACCTCAGTCCGTTCCGCGTTGCGGCCGGCGCCTCTGTGACGACGGGGAGAACAGTCATCACGAGGGTTCGCATATCAATCTGGACAACCGATCCGGTCGCTTTCGCAGCACGGAAGATGCGCTCGATGTCAGCCTGGCGGAAAGCGGCGCGCGTCATCAATGGCCCTCTGGATCTCGCTTCAGCCCTTTGAACGCAATCTTGCCGGCTTCTGTCAACCAAACTGCGGCAGGCGCCGGGCTACCGTTAGTGTCGGGCTTGAAATCAATAAGGCCTCGGAGCCAGAGCCGGTGCGCAGTGTTGTGACCGAATTCCGTGAACAGGTCCACGTCCATCGGGTCATCGATGCCGTGGTCGCCAAGTTCCGCCAGCACTTTGCGTTCGCGTTTTCCTAACGGCGTCTTCACAAACAGCTTTTCCCACTCCTCATGGTTCTCGGATCGAAGTGTCCGCATATTAGGTTTCACTTGTACCTCAGCGGGTACCGCGACATTCCGAGGCTTTCTGCCGCCTGATCGATCTTGCTGTGCCCTCTTGGCATCCCACTAAGCCCAAGCCGCTTCCCCCTCCTCTCGGGTGGGCTTAGCTTTAATGGCTGAGATGATCGGAGGATCGAATGGTGACACTGTGATCGAGCCATCGCGCTCCAATCGCACCGAGACGCCCTTCTCCAGCGCAATGTCGGCGGCCATCCGGATCGCCGGCTTACTCCATGCGAATCGCTGTTCCATTACGCCGTCATCGTCCAGTCCTGACCATCCTCACTTTCGACGGGCCAATCTAGCATTGCTGCCTCGATTTCAGCGACTAGCCATATCTTCCGGGGATTCCATTTGCGTGGGGAGGGAGCGAACCGTCAGCGACCATCTTGTCGACCGTGTTGGGAGACACGCTTATAGCCAGAGCTACCTCGCTACGGTTAAGCCCTATCCGCGGGACGGCCCTATGATCTGATCTCATCGTGAACTTCGACGCTCCGTCTGTGTCGGTCATCAACGGTGCCGATTATAGTTCAGCGCCAGCAACAGAATCGCCAGCGCCGCGTAAAAAGCCAAATGGATTTTCGGCCAGTTCATTATTCGAAGTCCGGGCAATCGCCGTGCTGGTACAGGATCACCGGCGGCCCATATTCCCCGATCGCCGGATCAGCTTCCCGGCTCCATGCGACGACGCCCGCATATTGATCTGCCATCAACCGCGCCTCGCGCTTTGCCCGCTCTTCCGTGTCCACCTGGCGCGGATCGAATGCCGGCACCAAATCCCCCTCATCGTTCCTTTGAAACGCTGCCAGCACGATCAGCTTCGCTTTCGTGGACATAGGCTCACCTTTTCCCCTTCCGCGCCGTCGCTTTCCGCGCGCCCCGTCGCACGTTAAATGCGAGATCCAAGGCAAGATTCATATGTTCTAGCACAAGGGCGGCGTTCTCCGGAGACGGATCTTTCCGGTAGCCATCATGGATGTCGTCCCAGCGGATGCCCTCGGCAGCATCGATCCGAGCCTGTCGCCTGGCGAGGGCACGGACGAATTCTAACAGCGCTGGGTCCGGAACCTTCTCGTTCGTCATCGCTCGTCCTCAAAAGCCGCACCCGCGTGGCGTTCCGCGAAAGCGAATCGGGTGTGTCAGAGCATGTCGCATGTTGCAATCCATGTTGCACGGATTCGCCGTGAACGCAGGGGATTTGCTGTAAATCAACGAAACCTGCCGGAAGGCAAACGCGACATGATTTTCGCAATTTCGGCAGGTAAATCGTTGAATTTGCTGGTGATCCCAGATGGATTCGAACCATCGGCCTCAGGATTAGGAATCCTGCGCTCTATCCTGCTGAGCTATGGGACCACGTGAGGAATTCCATACAAAAGGCGAGGCGTTTAGCCAAGCCTTTTCCTCTCCTTCATTCCGTCAACCGCTGTTCGGCGAGCCGAACCCAGTATGAAATGCCGTAGGAAATCGCTTCGTCGTCGAAATCGTAATGCGGATTGTGGAGCGCTGCCGTATCGCCGTTGCCGATGAAGATGAAGGCGCCGGGGCGGCGTTTCAGCATGAAAGCGAAATCTTCGCCGGCCATGGTCGGCTCGACATTGGTGTCGACATTCGAGGCGCCCACCACTTCCGTCGCGACGCCGATCGCATGCTCCGTTTCGAGGTCATGATTGAAGGTAACCGGGCACTGGCGGTAATAATCGATCTCCGCCTCGGCGCCGTGGGCACTGACGATACCCTCGACGATCTGGCGGATGCGGTTTTCGGCAAGGTCGCGGGTCGCCTCGCTGAGCGTCCGGACCGTGCCCCAGAGCGTCGCCTGGTCGGGAATGATGTTATAGGCCGTGCCGGCGTCGAAGCGGGTCACCGAAATGACGACCGAATGGACCGGGTCTGCGTTGCGGGCGGCGATCGCCTGCAGGCTGCCGACGAGCTGCGAGCCGATAAAGATCGGGTCGATGGTCTTGTGCGGCTGGGCGGCATGGCCGCCTCGGCCTTTGATGGTGATGGTGAAGCGGTCGGGTGCTGCCATGATGCCGCCCTTGCGGATGGCGAACTGGCCGAGCGGAATGCCGGGCATGTTGTGCATGCCGTAGACTTCCTCGATGCCGAAACGCTCCATCATGCCGTCGTCGACCATCGCCAGCGCGCCGGCGCCGCCCTCTTCGGCCGGCTGGAAGATCAGCGCCACGGTGCCGTTGAAATTGCGGGTTTCCGCGAGGTATTTCGCCGCACCGAGGAGCATCGACGTGTGGCCGTCGTGGCCGCAGGCGTGCATCTTGCCGGGGACCTTCGAAGCCCAGGGTTTGCCGGTGATTTCGGTGAGCGGCAGGGCGTCCATGTCGGCGCGGAGCCCGATCGTGCGGCCACCTGGGCCTTTGCCGCGAATGATGCCGACGACGCCGGTGCGGCCGATGCCGGGCACCACTTCGTCGACGCCGAATTCCTTCAGCTTCTGTTCCACGAAGGAGGCGGTGTTCTCGACCTCGTAAAGAATCTCAGGATTTTCATGAAGATATCGTCGCCACTCGCTGACTTCGCCCTGAAGTTCGGCGGCTCGGTTCAAAATCGGCATAATGTTCCCTGTTGCTGGCTGGTCACGCGGTTATGACAAGTCCTCCCGGCCGGAGTGTGCCTGTCATGATTGACGTAATCAATCTTCTTTGCCATTGCTTGGCCACATACGCCGCATATGCGCCGCACTCGTTAAAGCCGTAACAACGAGGGAAACCCTTGCCGACTTCAAGCCTCCGATCCGTGTCTGCCACCCGGTTGATTTCTGCCGTGACGGCCATTGGGCTTTTCGTATCCGCGGGCAGCGCAGCCGCCAATCCGAAGATCGTTGTCGATGCGAAGACCGGCAAGGTGATTGCCCATGAGGACGCCTTCCTGAAATGGTATCCGGCGTCGCTGACCAAGCTGATGACCGCTTACGTTGCCTTCAAGGCCCTGAAGAGCGGCAAGCTCTCGCTCGAGACGCCGGTGGTGATGAGCAAGTGGGCGACCGACCAGCCGGCGAGCAAGATGTATTTCACGCCCGGCACGACGATGACGATGGACAACGCGCTGAAGATGATGCTCGTGAAATCGGCCAACGACATGGCGGTTGCGGTAGCCGAGGCCGTCGGGGGCACTCAGGAGCAGTTCGTGGCGATGATGAATGCCCAGGCCAAGGCGCTCGGCATGACTTCGACCCAGTACATCAATCCGCACGGCCTGCCGGGCAGGGGCCAGTTCTCGACCGCCCGCGACCTGGCGCTGCTGACGCTGAGGCTCAAGCAGGATTTCCCGGAATACCAAAGCTATTTCTCGCTTGAGGGCATCGATACCGGCTCCAAGCAATATCCCAATTTCAACACGCTGATCGGCCGGTTCGACGGCGCCGACGGCATGAAGACCGGCTTCATCTGTGCCTCCGGGTTCAACCAGATCGGCTCCGCGACGCGGGATGGCCGCTCGGTGATTTCCGTGGTGCTGGGTTCGGACAGCCTCGCCGGCCGAGCCGACGACACCGCCAACCTGCTGCAACAGGGACTGACCTCGACGACGGCCGGGGGCGTGGCGCTGCCGGCGCTCGCGCCTTATGGCGACACGGCTGAGGTCAACGACGTCAGCGCCGAGATCTGCAATCCGAAGGCCGCAAAAGTGCGCAGCGAAACGCGTGACGATGCAGGCCGCACCATCCAGCATTCGCCCTATATCCATGAAATGGCACGGCCGCCGGTCTATACGCTGCTCGCCCTGCTTTCCGGCGGCGAGGCTCCGCCACCGCCGCCGAAGGGCGCCAAGAAGGCAGCGGTTGCCGCCAATGCCCTCAATGTGCCGATCCCGCAGCCACGTCCGACATTCTGAACGAGAATAGATCATGTCCTCTGCCCGCAGCCGGATTCCCGTCTCCATCCTCACCGGGTTTCTCGGCGCAGGAAAATCGACCCTGCTGAACCGCATCCTGAAGGATCCGGGCACCAGCGATACGGCCGTGATTATCAACGAGTTCGGCGAGGTCGGGATCGACAACTTCCTGGTCGAAGCGTCCGGCGATGCGCTGCTGGAGATTGCCAATGGCTGCCTCTGCTGCACGGTGCGCGGCGAACTGGTGGATTCGCTCGCTTCGATCATGGATGGCATCCAGACCGGCCGTCTGAGGCCGATCCGCCGCATCGTCATCGAAACGACGGGCCTTGCGGATCCTGCGCCGGTCATGCAGTCGGTGATGGGCAATCCGGTTATCGCCCAGAATTTCGAGCTCGACGGCGTCATCACCGTGGTCGATGCGGTGAACGGCGTCTCCACGCTCGACCGTCATCAGGAGGCGGTGAAGCAGGTGGCGGTGGCCGACCGGCTGATCATCTCCAAACAGTCAATGGCGGACGCTTCCCAGTTGGCGGCGCTGAAAAGCCGGCTCGCCGCGCTCAATCCGCGGGCGCTGGTCGTCGATGGAGACAGCGGGGAGGCCGGCACGGCTGCCATTCTGGTGAACGGCCTCTACGACCCGGCCACGAAGATCGCCGACGTGGATCGCTGGCTGCACGACGAGATGGCGAATGACACCGAAGAGCATCATCATCACGATCATGGTCACGACCACCACGATGATCATCACCATGGCCACGAGCACCACGGGCATGGCCATCACCACCATCATCATGACGTGAACCGCCACGGCGACGACATCCGCTCCTTCTCGATCATCCACGAGAGGCCGATCGATCCGATGGCGATCGAGATGTTCATCGACCTGCTGCGCTCGGCGCATGGTGAGAAGCTGCTCCGGATGAAGGCGATCGTGGCACTATCGGATAATCCGGATCGTCCGCTGGTGCTGCATGGGGTGCAGAGCGTCTTCCATCCGCCGCAGCGCCTGCCGAAATGGCCCGACGGCTCCGACCGGCGCACCCGCATGGTGCTGATCACGCAAGGGTTGGAAGAAGCTTTCGTCTCGGATCTTTTTGCGGCATTTACGGGCCAGCCCCGCGTCGACCGACCGGATCGCGCGGCGCTGGAGGACAATCCGCTCGCCGTTCCCGGCCTTCGGATGTAGGCCCGCTCAACCCTTGCGGATCAGAAACCGGTGCCCCGTCTCGGTCTTTTCCGAGCGGATCAGTTCGTGGCCTTCCTGATTGCAGAAATGTGGAATGTCGATGCCGGCGAGAGGATCGGTGGTTTCGATCGCAAGTTCCGTGCCGCTTGGCATGTCTTTCAGCCGGCGCCGCGTCTTCAGCACGGGCAGAGGACACTTCAGGCCTCTCAGATCGTAGAGGCCTGCGGTCTCAAAGCTCATTCCTGGCTCCAGAACTTCCAGAACGGCTTTTTCTTTTCCTCGCTGATCGGCGGTGCCGCATAGGCGAGCGGGTTCTGAGCCGGGATCGGAACCGTGGCGGTCGTGCCCTGCGCCGTGGTGACAGTGGGGACTGTGCCGGTGCTCTGTGCGCCCGCTGCCGGCAGGCGGTCCTGCTTCATGCGGTCGGCGGCGGAACCGGCACGGAAGGTGACGGGCGAGGCGGAGGCAAGCACGGTATTGGCCGGCTTGTTCTGGGAGGCCATCCGCTTTTCCATCATCTGCTGGAATTCCGACTGGCTCAGCAGCTTGCCGGCTTCGAGCGAGGTTCCGGTCGGCGCATAGGCGATATCGCGGCCCTTGCGCTTGTCGGCGACGACTGCCTTGCGCTCGGCTTCGGTCGGCTCGTACCAGACCTTACCGTCGAACTTCTCCAGCGCCTTCGCGTAAGTCACCTGATAGGTCTTTTCGTAGGAGGTGAGCGCAGCCGAGAGGGCCGGCGGAGTGGACATGGGTGGGCAGGCTGCGGCGGGAGCGAAGGTGCCGTTGCTATCGGCCTGCTGGTTGAAGACATACTTCTTGTCGCAGACGTTGACTTCCGGCGGACGCTTGGTGACCTCGAAATGATCGTAGCCGGTCTTCAGCATTTTCCAGAAGTCGAAATTCTGGCTGTCGCGGTGGCGCGCCATGTTTTCGGCGGTCATGCGGAAGGGAAGCGCCTGCAACTGCACCGAGGTCTGGCCGCCCTTGAAGGCGTCACGCGCGAAGGCGTAGATTTCCAGGACCTGTTCGTCGGTCATCGAATAGCAGCCGGAGGACGAACAGGCGCCGTGGATCATCAGGTTCGATCCGCTGCGGCCGTTTGCGGCATCGTAGCGGTTCGGGAAGCCGGTGTTGATGGCGAGGTAATATTTGGAATTCGGGTTCAGGTGCGCCGGCGTCAGGTTATAGAAGCCTTCCGGAGCCTGCCGGTCGCCTTCCTTGACCTTGGGGCCGAGCTTCCCGGACCAGGCGCAGATGTCGTAGCTCTTGATCACCTCGAAGCGGTTGTCGGCCCTCGCCTTCCAGACCTCCAGCTTGCCCTCTTCCTTGAGGATGCGGATCATGATCGGCGAATTGCGCGGCATGTCCTTCTTCTGCATCTCGGCGAGAATGCTCGAAGGCAGGGGCTGCTCGACCTTGTTCTTGACGCTCTTCAGGTCGACGCTCGCGGAATCGAGCGTATCGTTGCAGCCCGTCAGGGCTGTTGCCACGAGGAGGGCGAAAGCGATGTGTTTCAGGCGCATCGAGACGGACCACATAGACTTGGAACGACGAACGAATTCGGTACAGGGCTTCTAGGAATAAAGCGGTAATCTTTACATATTCTTAACCGCTTGCGCCGGCCTGTCCAGCAAAACCGCCCAGGCCCCAATGTTATCAGCAATATGGCCAAATTTGGCTATTTGAGCGGCGGACAGCCGGAGATCACAGATTACGGCCGATATCGAGGAATTTCTGCCGGCGTGCAGCCCGCACTTCCTCGCCCGAAAGCCTGCCGAGATCTTCCAGCGCCGAAGCGATGACTTTGCCCGTCGCGGTGATGACGGCCTCGGGCTCGCGATGCGCCCCGCCGACCGGCTCCGGGATGATGTCGTCGATGATGCCGAGACCCTTCAGGTCTTCGGCGGTGATCTTCATGTTGGTCGCAGCCTCGCGGGCGCGGGTCGAATCGCGCCAGAGGATCGATGCCGCGCCTTCCGGGGAGATGACCGAATAGATCGAATGTTCGAGCATATAGACGCGGTTGCCGGTGGCAATCGCGATCGCGCCGCCGGAGCCGCCTTCGCCGATCACGACCGAAACCATCGGCACCTTCAGGCCCAAGCACATTTCAGTCGAGCGCGCGATGGCCTCTGCCTGGCCGCGTTCCTCGGCGCCGACGCCGGGATAGGCGCCTGCAGTGTCGATGAGGGTGATGACCGGCAGGTGGAAACGATCGGCCATTTCCATGACGCGGATTGCCTTGCGATAGCCTTCCGGACGCGCGCTGCCGAAATTGTGCTTGAGACGCGTCTTGGTGTCATGGCCCTTTTCCTGGCCGATGACCGCGACGGGCATGCCGTTGAAGCGGGCGAGGCCGGCCTGGATGGCGGCGTCCTCGCCGAAATTGCGGTCGCCGGCGAGCGGCGTGAAATCGGTGAACAAGTGGGCGGAGTAATCGAGGAAATGCGGTCGCTGCGGATGGCGCGCGACCTGCGTTTTCTCCCAGGCGCCAAGCTTGGAATAGATTTCCCTTGTGGCTTCCCTGACCCGGGTCTCCAACCTGCCGATTTCCTCGGACGTATCGATGCTTTCGTCCTCGGAGGCGAGCTTTTTGAGCTCGTGAATCTTGCCTTCGAGGTCCGAGATTGGCTTTTCGAAATCGAGATAAGTCTGCATGAGAGCCGGTTTCCGGTTGTTTTATCTCAGGAACACGGAGTTCCCATTTTGTGTTTGGGGCCTCTAATCCCGGTTTTTGGCCTGTTTTGCAAGAGGGTGGTGTGTTTGAACCAGCTCTCGCAGCCTTTCTTCCAGTACATGCGTGTAGATTTGAGTGGTGGAAATGTCGGAATGGCCGAGCAGTTCCTGCACAACGCGAAGGTCTGCCCCGTTCTGGAGGAGGTGGCTTGCGAAGGCATGGCGCATCACATGGGGAGATATCGCGGCAGCCCTAAGTCCGGCGCGCGCCGCCAGACCCTTGAGGTCGCGGGCAAACACCTGCCTCGGCAGATAGCCCCCTTTGCCGGCCGAAGGAAACAGCCACGGGCTGTCGCCGATCTTTGCGAGTGCCAGCCGCCGGACCTCGCCATAGGATGCGACGGCCGCGATCGCCGAACGGGAAAGCGGCACGAGGCGCTCCTTGTTGCCCTTGCCGCGGATGATCAGGAAACGGCCCTCCTGGTCGAGAACCTTGATCGGCAGCGATACCAGTTCGCTGACGCGCATGCCGGTCGCGTAGAGCAGTTCGAGCAGCGCCAGCATTCTGAGACGCCCGAGCTGGTCCGGCCCGGGTTCGCCGGCCTCCTTGGCAGCGAGGTCAAGCAGGCGCGTCACCTCGTCCTCGCTCATGATCTTCGGCAGCGAACGGCCTTTTTTCGGCGCGTCCAGGATCGCGGTCGGGTCATCGCCGCGCAGGCCCTCGGCATAGAGGAATTTGTAGAACTGCCGCATCGCCGACAGTTTTCTTGCCTGGGACGAAGCGGCAAAACCCTGGGCGCCGAGATGGGCGAGATAGGCGGAGAGACTGGCGCTTTCAGTCGTCAGGGCCGAGGTGTTTCTTGCAATGAGGAAGGACTGAAGATCTTCGAGGTCGCGTTCGTAAGAGGTGAGCGTGTTGCCGGCGGCTCCCCGCTCGGCGCTCATCATTTCGAGAAAGGCTTCGATATGAGCTCGGGAAAGATCGGCCATGTTCCCTGCCGTTATTGTTTCGGCGCTGCCGGGTTCAACCTCTCGGAAGGAATGCGCACCGTCACATCGCGCTCGTGCGGGTCCACCAGCATGACGAGAGCCACCATGCTTCCATAAACGATGCCTGCGATCGCCGCCAGCACGAAGAGGAAACGGAAAAGGGTGGGCATTCACGACTCCTAGGGTTGCGTCGCAATATATCGATAAAGGTTTACATATCGGCAAGAACAAACAATCCCCCGCATTCTTTGAGGGTCGCGACGGCTTGACGCTGCCGATGCATTTGTCGATACCGTTTTCTCGAAACGGACTTAACGATGACAGAAGCCGCAACCTCCGCCGCACCCGCCCTCAGCGAAAAGGCGCGCGCCGTTCTCGGCAAGCGCAACCTGATCTTCGTCGGGCTTATGGGGGCGGGCAAATCGGCGATCGGCCGGCTGGTGGCGCAGAGCCTTTCGATTCCCTTCATCGATACGGATGCGGAGATCGAGAAGGTTTCCCGCATGACCATCAGCGAACTTTTTGCGGCTTACGGCGAAACGGAGTTCCGGGCATTGGAAACCAGGGTCATCGAGCGGCTGCTGAGGGGCGGCCCGCGCGTGGTTTCGACCGGCGGCGGCGCCTTCATCAATGAGAACACCCGCCACCAGATCAAGATCGGCGGCATTTCTATTTGGCTGAAAGCAGACCTCGACGTTTTGTGGGAACGGGTGAACAAACGCGACCACCGGCCGTTGCTGAAGACCGAGAACCCCAAGCAGACGCTCGAAAATCTGATGATCCAGCGTTATCCGATCTATGCCGAGGCCGATGTAACGGTGCGGTCCGAAAATGTCCGCAAGGACGTAGTGGTCAACGAGGTGCTCTCCGCGGTGGCCAATCTGTCCGGCGAAGATGAATTGCCCAGCGAAGGTGAATTGCAATGAACATGTCTTCCCGATCCGAGGGCCGTAACGCGGAGCGTTTGGTGCACGTGCCGCTCGGCGAACGGGCCTATGACATCCTGATCGGCCCCGGCCTGATCACGCGTGCCGGCGGCGAGATCACCGCGCGGCTGAAGGGCCGCAAGGCAGCCATCGTCACCGACGAGCACGTCGCGCCGCTTTATCTCGAAGCGCTGATGGACAGCCTGCAGACGGACGGGATCGAAGCCGTGTCGCTGACGCTTCCGGCCGGCGAAAAGACCAAGAGTTTCGAACATCTGGCAACGGTCACCGACATGGTGCTGTCGGCCCGTATCGAACGCAACGACGCGGTGATAGCGCTCGGCGGCGGCGTGATCGGCGATCTTGCCGGTTTTGCGGCCGGCATCGTGCGGCGCGGCGTACGCTTCGTGCAGATCCCGACCTCGCTTCTGGCGCAGGTCGATTCGTCGGTCGGCGGCAAGACCGGTATCAACACCCGCCACGGCAAGAACCTGCTCGGCGTCTTCCATCAGCCGGACCTCGTTCTCGCCGATACCGCGGTGCTTGATTCGCTCTCCCAGCGCGAATTCCGGGCCGGTTATGCGGAAGTAGCGAAATACGGACTGATCGACCAGCCGGATTTCTTCGCGTGGCTCGAAAAGAACTGGAAAGCCGTATTTGCCGGCGGTCCGGAGCGGATGGAGGCGATTGCGATCAGCTGCCAGGCGAAATCCGACGTGGTGGTCGAGGACGAGCGCGAGACCGGCCGGCGGGCGTTGCTCAATCTCGGCCACACGTTCGGCCATGCGCTGGAAGCGGCGACCGAATATGACAGCCGCCGCCTGGTGCACGGCGAGGGCGTGGCGATCGGCATGGTGCTGGCACATCAGTTCTCGGCGCGCCTGAACCTTGCAAGCCCGGACGACGCGGCGCGGGTGACGGCCCATCTCAAGGCCGTCGGCCTGCCGGCGTCGATGAGCGATATTCCCGGAAAACTGCCGCCGACCGAAAAGCTGCTCGATGCAATTGCGCAGGACAAGAAAGTGATGAGCGGCAAGCTCACCTTCATCCTCACCCATGGCATCGGCCAGTCCTTCATCGCCAACGACGTGCCGTCGTCCGAAGTCTTGAGTTTCCTGGAGGAAAAGCGGCCGAAATGACGTCCAAACAGGGCCTCAAGTCGCGTGCTGTCAACGCGGTGATCCGCGGGTTTCTTCGCGCGCTCGGCGTTTCCCTGTCGGAACAGACCCTGGCGCTTTCCAGCCATGACGATCTGCACGCCGCTCTCGATATCGTTCATCGCGACGGAAATTTCGAAAAGCAGGACCGTGACCGGCTGAACGGCCTCTTCGAACTCGAGGAGCTCGAAGTCTCCGACGTGATGCGGCACCGCACGGTTATGCGGGCGGTCAATGCCGACGACCCGCCGGAAGTGGCGGTGCGCACCGTGCTTGAAAGCCCCTATACGCGCATGCCGCTCTGGCGCAATTCGACCGAGAATATCATCGGTGTCGTCCACGCCAAGGATCTGCTGCGGGCGCTCGCCGAGCCGAATGTCGAGCCGGAAAACCTCGACATCGTCAAGATCGCCCAAAAACCATGGTTCGTGCCCGACAGCACCAGCCTCAAGGACCAGCTCAGCGCCTTCCTGCGACGCAAGGGGCATTTCGCGGTCGTCGTCGACGAATATGGCGAGGTACAGGGCATCGTCACGCTCGAAGACATTCTTGAAGAGATCGTCGGCGACATTGCCGACGAACACGATATCGAGATCCAAGGCGTGCGCCAGGAGGCGGACGGTTCGATCGTCGTCGGCGGTTCCGTGCCGATCCGCGATCTGAACCGCGCACTCGACTGGAGCCTGCCGGATGAGGAGGCGACGACGATCGCCGGCCTCGTCATCCACGAATCGAAGCTGATCCCGGAGGAGCGGCAGGCGTTTACGTTCTATGGCAAGCGCTTCACGGTCATGAAGCGCGAGAAAAACCGCATTACGCGGCTGCGCATCCGTCCGGTGGGAGATGCGGCGCTGCCGGCGGAGTAGTCTTTCGTTTTGCGAAAGGCTTTCAAACGCTGAATTGCCGGCTTTCCGCCCTAGGCAGACTTCGGCAACGTTGATGATTTGGCTTGCCACCCTGTCGAAATCAGCAGGTCTTCGCGCTCATTGACCGGCATGGCGCGAATCCGCTGCCGCGCCGTGAGACGTATTGCGGCAAATCCGGCTATGGATAGAACCACTTTGCTGGCAATTCCGAAGATCGTCATGGTCAGGGCCCAGGTTGCCACGTCTTTGCTCACCGCCAGATAAGCATTCAACATGGCGGAGATAAACATGAGACCTGCCCACGCGAAACCCACATAAGTCGCGATATCGGAGGCGACAGCCCTTGCAATCGGAGGCAGGTAGCGGTTCATCCAGCCGGGCCTCAGCATCACAATGCCGATGATCGCGTAAATCGCGCTTGGCTTGAACAGGACAAAGCGCGGGTCGTCCGTCAACACCGTTGCGGTGCCTGACGCGATTACTAGGAAAAGGCTGACCCATTCCATGACGTCGATCGGCTTCCGCCGGGCAAACTGCACCGCGATCTGAATAAGTCCAAGCAACATTCCGAGGCAAGCCGAAAGAACGGCATTATGGGTCAGGGAGAACAGGACGAGAAAGAGCAGGCTTGAGGCCAGATCGCTGAGCAACAATCTGATCGTTTGCAGGAAAGCTTTCATTGGCTGCTGGCCCTTGTGACGACTGCTGCAGAAAATGTCGCCTGTTGGCGCAGCGCCTCATTCCCCAATGCAGATCTCAAATATCCTTTTGCTTCAGAAGGAGCAATGTCAGCTTCTGGGCGTCAATCGACCGCTGCCTCGTCAGCTATCGGGAAGCGGTGCAGGTCGGCCAAAGCGATATCCCACAATGCGTGATGCCCGTACCTTGGCCTCTCGCTCCGCCATCCCTATCTAAGCCCTGTCACCAGCGCGTCGGCTCACCCGGTGCCGAGGCTTCCACCGCGAGTGCGTGGAGGCCGGCGTCGAGTTCCGGCTTCAGCAGGGCATTCACCGTCCGATGCCGGTCGAGCCGGCTCATTCCGGAAAATTTTTTCGAAACGATGCGGACCCGCATATGGGTTTCGCCGGTTCCGGTGATGTCGGGTTGATGGCCGGCGTGCTGATGGCTTTCATCGATAACGACCAGCCGTTCCGGTTCGAGATTGTCGGTGAGCGTGATTTCGATTCGGGATTTGACGGACATCGCGGTCTCCGTTGCGACGCAAAAGGGCATCTCACAAACCAGTAAGAAAGGACTTTGTCAATTCTTGCCGCGCCCTCTTCGTCGCCCCATAATGAGGGCCTTATGAAACTAGATTCCAAATATTTCGACCGCATCCGGACGCGCAAGAACAGGCAGCAGGAAGCTGTGCCTGAAGCGCCCACTTGCCAATGGGACGGGTGCGACAAACCCGGCGTCCATCGTGCACCCGTTGGCCGCAACGCGGAAGGCCAGTTCTTTCTGTTCTGTTTCGAACACGTCAGGGAATACAACAAGGGCTACAACTATTTCTCCGGCCTTTCGGACAGCGAGATCGCCCGTTACCAGAAGGAGGCGATCACCGGCCATCGTCCGACCTGGACCGTCGGCGTCAACAAGGCCGCCAAGGATGCCCCGCTTCATTCGACGGCGCGTTCGGGGGCTGCCGGTGCCACCGGCGCCCAGCAGCGCTTCAGGGATCCGTTCGGCTTCGTGTCCAGTGCGCGGGCGGCCGGCCCCCGTTTCCAGACGCAGGGGCGCAAGCTGAAGACCTTGGAAGCCAAAGCCTTCGATACGATGGAGTTGGCGGCCAATGCGTCGGCTGCGGAGATCAAGACCCGCTACAAGGAACTGGTCAAGAAACACCATCCGGATGCGAATGGCGGCGACCGCGGTTCGGAAGAACGTTTTCGTGCCGTCATTCAAGCATATCAGTTGTTGAAGCAGGCGGGTTTCTGCTAAGCCGTAAAAATTATGGCAGTAAGGATGACGGCCGGGCGGCGGCTCGCGCCTTGGAGAGACGATGAGTAAGATTGATCTAGATATTTCAAACCTTCCCGATACCCCCGTTTCGGTCAGGGAAGTCTTCGGCATCGACAGCGATATCAGGGTTCCGGCATATAGCAGCGGCGACCCCTACGTACCGGATCTCGACCCGGACTACTTGTTCGACCGCGATACGACGCTCGCCATTCTCGCCGGCTTTGCACATAACCGACGCGTCATGGTGTCCGGCTTCCACGGCACCGGCAAGTCCACCCATATCGAGCAGGTCGCAGCTCGCCTCAACTGGCCGTGCGTGCGTATCAACCTCGACAGCCATGTCAGCCGTATCGATCTCGTCGGCAAGGACGCGATCGTCCTGAAGGATGGCAAGCAGGTCACCGAATTCAAGGACGGCATCCTGCCCTGGGCCTACCAGCACAATGTCGCGCTCGTCTTCGACGAATACGATGCCGGCCGCCCGGACGTCATGTTCGTCATCCAGCGCGTTCTGGAATCCTCCGGCCGCCTGACCCTGCTCGACCAGAGCCGTGTCATCCGTCCTCACCCGGCATTCCGCATCTTCGCGACCGCCAACACGGTCGGCCTCGGCGATACGACCGGCCTTTATCACGGCACGCAGCAGATCAACCAGGCGCAGATGGACCGCTGGTCGATCGTGACGACGCTGAACTATCTGCCGCACCAGAAGGAAGTCGACATCGTCGCCGCCAAGGTCAAGTCCTTCGGTCGCACGGCCGAGGGTCGCGAGACGGTGTCGAAGATGGTGCGCGTCGCGGATCTTACCCGTTCGGCCTTCATCAACGGCGATCTCTCGACCGTGATGAGCCCGCGTACCGTCATCACCTGGGCGGAAAACGCCGAGATCTTCGGTGACATTGCGTTTGCTTTCCGCATCACCTTCCTCAACAAGTGCGACGAACTGGAACGCACGCTGGTCGCCGAACAGTACCAGCGCGCCTTCGGCGTCGAGCTGAAGGAAAGTGCCGCCAACATCGTTCTCGGAGCCTAAGCGGAGACGAGATCATGGCAGGTCGCGGAGACAATTCGAAAGCCAAATCCGGCGGTCCGGTCGATACCGAACCGTTGCGGCGGGCAATTACCGGCTGCGTGCGTTCCATCGCCGGTGACGCGGAAGTCGAGGTCACGTTCGCCAACGAGCGTCCGGGCCTTGCCGGCGAGCGCATCCGCCTGCCGGAAATCTCCAAGCGACCGACGGCACACGAGCTCGCGGTGACCCGCGGGCTCGGCGATTCCATGGCGCTGCGGATCGCCTGCCACGATACCAACGTGCATGCCAGCATGTCGCCGCAGAGTGCCGATGCCCGCGTCGTCTTCGATGCCGTCGAGCAGGCGCGCGTCGAGTCGATCGGTGCATTGCGGATGGCCGGCATGGCGTCGAACCTCAGTTCGATGCATGCGGAAAAATACTCGAAGGCGAATTTCTCTGGCGTCGAACGGCAGGAAGACGCGCCGATCGGCGAAGCGGTTGCCATGCTAGTGCGCGAGAAGCTCACCGGCATCAAGCCGCCGCCGAGTGCCGGCAAGGTGCTCGATCTCTGGCGTCCGTTCATCGAGGACAAGGCGGCTGGCGATCTCGACAACCTCCGCAACGTGATCGAGGACCAGCAGGCGTTCGCCAAGCTGGTGCGGCACATGCTCACCTCCATGCAGATGGCGGAGGAATTTGCCGACGACGATGCCGAGCCGGAGGAGATGGAGAACCCGGACCAGGAAGACCAGCCGCGCAGCAACGAGACCGAGAACGACGAGGTCGAGGAAGAGGCCGGCTCCGACGCTGCACCTGCCGAGCAGAGCGACGCTTCCGACGAGGAAATGGACGACGGCGAGATGGACGGCGCGGAAATGTCCGACGACGACATGTCGGACGACAGCGACGAACATTCCGAGACGCCCGGCGAAACCCGCCGGCCCAACAGCCCGTTCGACGATTTCAACGAGAAGGTCGACTACAAGATCTTCACCCAGGAATTCGACGAGGAAATCACGGCCGAAGAGCTTTGCGACGAAGCGGAACTCGACCGGCTGCGGGCCTTCCTCGACAAGCAGCTTGCTCATCTTCAGGGCGCCGTCGGCCGGCTTGCCAACCGCCTGCAGCGCCGCCTGATGGCGCAGCAGAACCGCTCCTGGGACTTCGACCTGGAAGAGGGGTATCTCGATCCGGCCCGGCTGGTGCGCCTGATCATCGATCCGATGCAGCCGCTCTCCTTCAAGAAGGAGCGGGATACGCAGTTCCGCGATACGGTCGTGACGCTGGTCATCGACAATTCCGGCTCGATGCGCGGCCGGCCGATCACGGTTGCCGCCACCTGCGCCGATATCCTCGCCCGCACGCTGGAGCGCTGCGGCGTCAAGGTCGAGATCCTCGGCTTCACCACCAAGGCCTGGAAGGGCGGGCAGGCGCGCGAAAAGTGGCTGGCGAGCGGCAAGCCGCCGACGCCCGGCCGCCTCAACGACCTGCGCCATATCGTCTACAAGTCGGCGGATGCGCCGTGGCGCCGCTCTCGCCGCAATCTCGGCCTGATGATGCGCGAAGGCCTGCTCAAGGAAAACATCGACGGCGAAGCGTTGATGTGGGCGCATAACCGCCTGATCGCCCGCCGCGAGCAGCGCAAGATCCTGATGATGATCTCGGATGGCGCGCCGGTCGACGATTCGACGCTGTCGGTCAACCCAGGCAATTATCTCGAGCGGCATCTTCGCGCCGTGATCGAGCAGATCGAGACGCGCTCGCCGGTGGAGCTGCTGGCAATCGGCATCGGCCATGATGTGACGCGCTACTATCGCAAGGCCGTGACCATCGTTGATGCGGACGAGCTTGCCGGGGCAATGACCGAGCAGCTTGCCGAACTGTTTGCGGAAAACGGCAGGCAGCAGGGCCGCATGCGACGGGCCAGCTGAGGTCCGCCGCTTGAAACTTTCCCGCCTCGTCGTCTGGGCCGGCATTTTTGGCGTCATCGCTTTCCCGGTGGCGCCTGCCACCGAAAATATCTCGGTCAGGGCGCGCGCGATCACCGAATTCAAGCGCGGTTCGGCGGAAACACGCTTTGGACCTCTCGAATTTCTCGGTGGAATCGAATTTTCATCGTCCGATAGCCGGCTGCAGTCGCTGTCGAGCATCCGCTTTCGCGCCGATGGCGAAAGGTTCGTGTCGGTGCTCGATACCGGTTCCTGGCTGACCGGCCGCATCGAGCGGGATGCCAAGGGGCGCCTCGCCTACCTCGCCGATCTCGCCATCAATCCGATCCTCATCCGTGGCGGCCGGGTCGGTTCGAAATACACTTCGGACGCCGAGGGCCTGGCGCTGAGGGACGGCCAGGCGATCGTCAGCTTTGAGCAACTGCATCGCGTCGATGCCTATCCCGATCCGGGGTTCGAGATCTCAGGTCCCCTTAAGAGCCTCGATCTGCCGATCCCCCGCCACGAGTTCCGGATGAATGCGGGCATGGAGACGGTGGCGGTCTCGCCCCAGGCCAGTCCGCTCAAGGGATCGCCCATCGTGGTCACCGAGCATAGCCTCGATGACCAGGGGAACCTTTTCGCCGCCATCCTGGAAGGGCCGCTCAAGGGCGTGTTCACGGTAGTGCGGCACGATCCGTTCGACGCGACCGATGGCGCCTTCCTGCCGAACGGCGATTTCCTGCTGCTCGAACGTCGGTTCAGCTTCCTCGGCGGCCTCGGCATGCGCATCCGCCTCATCAAGGGCGGCAGCATCCGTCCCGGCGCTGTCGTCGACGGCGAAGTGCTCGTCGATGCCGACATGGGTTTTGCCATCGACAACATGGAAGGGCTTGACGTTATCACCGGGCCCGAGGGCAAGCCGCACCTCATCCTGATTTCGGATGACAACGGCAATCTGCTGCAGCGTAACGTGATGCTGGAATTCCGCCTGACGCAGTGATGCCAGGCGGAATGCCTAGGTTGAGCTCAGCGGGCCGGGGCGACCTGCGGCATCGGCTTCAGCACGTTCATCAGTGCGCCATAGGGCAGGAGCAGGACGACGCCGACCAGGACCTTGACCACGAGGTCGCCGAGCGCCCAGGAGATCCAGCGCGGGGCCTCGGTGGCAAGGGCGCCGAGGATCGGTGCGGACTGGATGGCGAAATCCTCGTTCGGGCCGATGAAGGCGAAGAGCGGGGCGAAAGCCAGCGAGAAGAACAGGATCGTATCGATTACCGTGCCGATCAGCGATGCCGCCAGCGGCGCCTTCCACCAGGTCTTGCGGCGCAGTTCATTGAACACCGAGATGTCGAGAAGCTGGCCGATCAGGAAGGCTGTGCCGGATGCGATGGCGATGCGCGGAACGGAAATCCAGAAGGACAGCGCGACGCCGACGACGAAACCGACAAGTACGACGCGTCGCGCAATCGAGGGACCGAACTGGCGATTGGTGAGGTCAGTGATCAGGAATGCGACGGGATAGGTGAACGCGCCCCAGGTAAGGAGATCGCCAAGGGCGATGCCCCAGAGCGTTCCCGTGACCGGAAACTGCACCAGGAAATTCGAGGCGCCGACGATGGCCGCCATCAGCAGGGCATAGATGAAAGTATAGCGTGAGCTCAGCATTTTTTTATCCTGGGTGATGCCACCAGTTGGAGTTTTATGAAGGGCAAGAGAAAAGGCCTGGCCGGCATTACCCGTTCAAGCCTTGTTCAAAGCCGGATGATTTGTCGTCAGACCGATTAGGCCGCGGCAGCGACTTCGGCGGTCTTCTTGACGATCTGGCGGCGCAGCAGGCGGGCGCGCATCGACAGTTCGGTCTCGTCGGACTTCAACAGGAAGGCATCGAGGCCGCCACGATGTTCGACGGAGCGCAGAGCGTGCGCCGAAACGCGCAGGCGATAACGCTGGCCGAGAGCGTCGGAGATCAACGTGACCTGGCACAGGTTCGGCAGGAACCGACGGCGGGTCTTGTTGTTGGCGTGGCTTACGTTGTTGCCGGTCAGAACGCCCTTACCGGTCAGTTCGCACACACGAGACATGGATACACCTTTGTTCTTCTGCAATCGGATGGTACTTCCGGACAATGCCCGGTGCGCCGATCCAACTGGTCCTGAGTGGAAAGTTGCGGTTCTATAGTCAGTGGGGCTCGTCGCGTCAAGCCAAAACCTTGGCCTAACCCTAAGAGAATCCGCTGCCAGTGCCCTGACGCCGCTATTTTCTTGCCATGATGCACCGTCTATATGTCTCCAGGAAGACGCTTTTCGGCGTCCTCATCGGTCAGGGCAGAATCATGAACCTTCACGGCTGTTTCGTCAGTGCCTTCGTGCTCGTCTTCGGGTTCACGACCGTTCCGCTCGGCTCGGCGGAAATCCGGCATGTCAGCGAATACGATATTTCGCTCGGGATACTGCCGATCGCAAAGGCGTCATTCGCGAGCGAATTCAACAGCAGCGATTACAAGATCACCGGCACGTTCAAATCGGCCGGGATCGTCAACATCATCAGCCGCATCTCCGCCGAGACCAGCGTCAGCGGGCGAATGCAGGCCGACAAGCTGCAGGCCGATCGCTACAACCTCGTCTACAGCGCCGGCCGGCGCACGCGTGTCTACGACGTCGAGTACCGCAACGGCAATGTCACCGAGACGACTGTCAAGCCCGAGCCGACCCGCAATCCGGAAACCTGGATTCCCGTGACGGACAAGGACCTGCACGCGGTTCTCGACCCGTTGAGTGGCCTCATCTTCCCGGGCGACGCCAAGGTCTGCCCCAGTCGGCTGCCGATCTACGACGGCGAGTCGCGCATGGACCTGGTGTTGACGCCGAAGGGCACCAGGCCGTTTTCGACTGACGGTTTCAAGGGTGAGGCGATCGTCTGTTCGATCCGCTACCTTCCGAGGTCGGGCTTCAAGCGCGGGCGCAGCGATATCGAATACTTGCGCAAGACGCCGATGGAAATCTGGTTTGCCAAAGCGCAATCGGTAAATGTATATGCTCCAGTCTACGCCGTCATCCCGACAAGGATGGGGCAGGTTTACGTGACGGCCGTCAAATATGGCGGTTGAATAAGGCGCCCGCCCGGGCGCCCAAGGGGGCAGGGGTGAAAATCCGGGGAACGTTGATCGGTTTTACGGCGATCCTGATGTGGTCGCTGCTGGCCCTGATGACGGCCGCATCCGGAAAAGTGCCGCCTTTCCAGATGAGCGCGATGACGTTCGCGATCGGCAGCCTGCCGGGCATCGTGCTTTTTATTGTCAGGCCCGAGCGTATCGCGCTCCTGAAGCAGCCGCCGAAGGTTTGGATCACCGGCATCGGCGGCCTATTCGGTTATCATTTTCTGTATTTCACGGCGCTCCGCAACGCACCGGCCGTCGAGGCGGGGCTGATCGCCTATCTCTGGCCGCTGTTCATCGTCGTCGGTTCGGCCCTGCTGCCGGGAGAAAGGCTGCGCTGGTATCACGTGGCTGGTGCTGTCGCCGGGCTTTGCGGCACGATCGCCATCGTTTCCCGCAACGGCCTTGCCTTCGACGACGCCTATCTCATGGGTTATGGCGCCGCCTTTCTCTGCGCCTTCACCTGGTCGGGCTATTCGCTGCTGACGCGGCGCTTCGACCGGGTTTCGACCGATGTCGTCACCGGTTTCTGCCTCGGCACCTCGCTGCTGTCGCTGATCTGCCATCTGGCGCTTGAGACAACCGTCTGGCCGGCTAATGGCGGCGAGTGGGCGGCGGTCGTTGGGCTTGGTCTGCTGCCGGTCGGCGCGGCCTTCTATGCCTGGGACTACGGTGTCAAGAGTGGGGATATCCAGATCATCGGCGCGGCCAGTTATGCAGCGCCGCTGCTGTCGACGCTGATCCTGGTCGCATCGGGTTTTGCCGAAGCGAACTGGAACATCCTGTTGGCCTGCCTGCTGATCACCGGAGGGGCGGTGCTGGCGGCTCGGGATATGTTCCGGCCGAAGCCAATTGCGGAAGCCGCGGCCGAATAGGCGTTCCTGAAAGGGTCGGGGACGTGGGGGAAGAGATGTATCTGTCGTTATGGGCGGTGCTTGCCGTCTCGATCGCGCTTGCGATCCATTATTTCCGCTGGCTGAAAAGGCCGGCGGGCCATCTTCGCGCGGTGCTGAAGACCGTACCGGTCCTGCTGCTCGTGCTCTATGCGGGTCTTTCCGGCGCGCCGGCGCTGTTCGTCGCAGCGCTGGCGCTCGGTGCACTCGGAGACGCCTGGCTCGCCTACGAGGGAGAGGCAGCCTTCGTCGCCGGGCTCGCTGCCTTCCTCGCTTCGCATATTGCCTATGCGGCGCTGTTCTGGCCGTCGATAGAACCGAGCCTGCTGGTCGCCTCCGCATGGCGTTATACGGCGGCATGGATATTCGTGGTGCTGACGGGCATGACGTTTTTCATGCTGTGGCGCCCTGCCGGACGGCTCGCCATCCCCGTCGCCGCCTATGGGGTCGCGATCCTCGCCATGGCACTTTCGGCGCTGGCGGTGAAGCCGATCCTGCCGGCGGCCGGTGCTGCGCTGTTCGTCATGTCCGACACTGCACTGGCGGTCCAGAAATTCCTGGTCAAGCCGGATGCGCCTGTCATGGCGAGGCTGAAGCCGTTCGTGTGGGGCACTTACTTCACGGCACAGCTGATCTTTACGTTGGCAATTGCCGGCCTGCCGTTGTCTTAGACCGACGGTTCCCATCCGGGCGGAGCCATCTCGAAGCTCGAAAACTGAAAGCCTGGCGCGACCGTGCAGCCCACCAGCGTGAAGCGGCCAAGCGGTTCCGCAGCCTGCCAGGCGTTCGCAGGGACCACGGCCTGCGGCCGTTCGCCCCTGGCGAGATCGGTGCCGAGCCTCACCTCTTCGACCGTCTCGCCCTCGGAAATCCGCAGTCGCAACGGATCGCCGGCATAGAAATGCCAGACCTCCGCCGCATCGCGAACCCGATGCCAGTGGGAGCGTTCGCCGGCTTCCAACAGATAATAGATCGCCGTCGAATGGCCGCGTGAGCCACCCTCAGCGTCACGAAACGTCTCGACGTACCAGCCGCCTTCCGGATGCCGCTGCATGCCGAGCGTGGCGATGATCTCTTCCGGCGTCATTCAGAAGTTGTCCTTGCGCTTGCGGATCTCGGCAAACACTTCCTCGTTGGATTTGCCCTCCATCAGGAGGTTGCGGCGGATGGCCGGGTCCGATGCGCGCAGGAAGGGATTGGTTTCCTTTTCCAGCCCGATCGTCGTCGGAATGGTGAACCGGCCGGCCGCGCGCTGCGCCTCGATCTCGCTTGCGCGCGCCTGCAGACGCCCGTTGTCCGGATCGACGCTCAGCGCGAACTTCGCGTTCGAGAGCGTATATTCATGACCGAAATAGACGGCAGTCTCGTCCGGCAGAACGGCGAGCTTCTGCAGCGAGTGCCACATGTCGGCGGCCGGGCGTTCGAACAGCCGGCCGCAGCCGAGCGCAAACAGCGTGTCTGCCGCAAACAGGATCTTGTCGTCCGGGAAATGGTAGCAGATATGGCCGGCGGTGTGGCCCGGCGTCTCAATGACGCAGACGAGATGTTCGCCGAACTGGAATTCGTCGCCATCCGCCATGGTCTTGTCGAGGCCGGGGATCGCCACGGCCTCGTTAAACGGGCCGATGATCTCCAGCCCGAGCTTTTCCTTGAGCGCCAGGTTGGCTTCTACGTGGTCGCCATGGTGGTGAGTGGTGAAGATGTGGGTGATCTTCCAGCCGCGCCGGGCCGCCGCTTCGAGGATCGGCTTTTCCTCCGGCGCATCGATCGAGGCCGTAAGACCGCTTTCCGGATCGTGCACGAGAACGCCGTAATTATCGCTGCGGCATGAAAAAACTTCGAGTTCCAGTGGTCTCATAACATAACCCCATTGCTGAAAGTGTTTTGCGTCACAATGTAGAGACTGGTCCCTTGAAGTCCAACCACCGTCTGGTACCAAATCACGCATGCACACGGATATCGTCGATCTTCGCGAATTCTATCACTCGCCCCTCGGCCATCTCGCCGAGCAGTCGATCACGTTCGCGCTGTCTTCGCTCTGGGCGCGGCTGCCGGAGGAGCGGCTGGTGGGCCTTGGTTATGCCGTGCCGTATCTCGACCGTTTCCGCGCCGATACGGAACGCACTTTCGCCTTCATGCCGGCGGGGCAGGGGGCGGTGAACTGGCCGGTCAGCGAGCTTTCCTCGACCGCTCTCGTCTTCGACGAGGAACTGCCGCTGCCGGACTCTTCCGTCGACCGCGTGCTGATGGTGCATTCGCTGGAATTTGCCGAAAATCCGCGGGAGACCTTGAAGGAACTCTGGCGGGTGCTGGCGCCCGGCGGGCGGCTGGTCATCGTCGTGCCCAACCGGCGCGGCGTCTGGGCGCGCATGGAACACACGCCGTTCGGCTCCGGCCGGCCTTACTCGCGTGGGCAGCTCACCTCGCTGCTGCGCGAGACCAATTTCACGCCCGGGGCCAGCGCCGAGGCGCTGTTCTTCCCGCCGTCGAAAATCCGCGCCGTGCTGAAGCTGCGCCAGGCCTTTGAGCGCATGGGCCGGCGTTTCTGGCCGGTTTTTTCGGGGGTCATCGTGCTGGAGGCCCAGAAGCGGCTCTACCAGGGCCTGCCGGTCGCGGCGCGCGCCTCCCGGCGCGTCTTCGTGCCCGTGCTGGCCCCTCAAGGCGTGCCTACGACGCGGACGCGGTGAGGACCGCCCCTCATCCGACTGCATTCTCCGGCCCGTCGCTTTGGCTCAGAGCGTTCGTCATTCGAAACGATTGACTGGATCGTTTCGTCAGCTGCGCCGACCGTTCCTCACCCCTCGACAAAGGCGTTTTTCGGCTTTAATCCCACTGGATCACACCCGCCATTCAGGCTTTCCAAAAAGGTTGATCCGATGAGCATCGTCACGAGTGAGCCCGTTCCGCGTCCCGGCATCCTGGATATCGCCGCCTATGTGCCCGGCAAGGAACATGCTCCGGGCGTTGCGCGGGTCTTCAAGCTTTCGTCCAACGAGACGCCGCTCGGCGCCAGCCCGAAGGCGATCGACGCTTTCAAACAGGCGGCCGGCCATCTCGAACTTTATCCGGACGGTCAGGCAATGGCGCTGCGCGAGGCGATCGCCTCGGTGCACGGGCTCAACGTCGCAAACATCATGTGCGGCAACGGTTCCGACGAGCTGCTGGGCCTGCTCTGCCACGTCTATCTCGGTGCCGGCGATGAGGCCATCATCACCCAGCATGGGTTTCTCGTCTACAAGATCCAGATCATGGGCGCCGGCGCCACGGTCGTCGAGGTGAAGGAGAAGGATTGCACCGTCGACGTCGATGCGATCCTTGCCGCCGTCACCGACAAGACGAAGATGGTGTTCATCGCCAATCCCGGCAATCCGACTGGTACATACGTCCCGGTCGCGGATATCCGCCGCCTGCAGGCCGGGCTGCCGAAGAGCGTCATCCTCGTGCTCGACGCTGCCTATGCGGAATACGTGCGCAAGAACGATTACGAGGCCGGCCTCGAACTGGTGTCGTCCAACAGGAACGTCGTGATGACCCCCACCTTCTCCAAGGTCTACGGGCTTGCGGCGCTGCGCATCGGCTGGATGTACGGCCCGGCCGGCATCCTCGACGCGCTGAACCGGGTGCGCGGCCCGTTCAACATGAACGCCCCGGCGATTGCCGCGGGTGCGGCCGCGATCCGCGACCAGGCTTTTGTCGAAAAAGCGGTCGAGCACAACAATCTCTGGCAGGGCAAGCTTACCCACGCGCTGGAGGCGATCGGCCTCAAGGTGACGCCTTCGGTCGCCAATTTCGTGCTCATCCATTTCCCGGACGTCGACGGCAAGCGCGCGCCGGAAGCGGATGCCTTCCTCACCAGCCGCGGTTACATCCTGCGCGCCGTCAAAGGTTACGGTTTCCCGAACGCCCTGCGCATGACGGTCGGCTCGGAAGAGGCCAATCGCGGCGTCATCGAGACGCTCGGCGAATTCATGGGTAAAAGCGCATGAGCACGCCGCTTTTCGACCGGATCGCGCTGATCGGCATCGGCCTGATCGGCTCCTCGATCGCACGGGACGTCAAGGAACAGGGTTTGGCCGGCGAGGTGGTGATTTCCACGCGCAGCGCCGAAACCCTGAAACGTGCCGAAGAGCTGACGCTCGGCACGCACTACGTCTCCTCGGCTGCTGATGCGGTGAAGGATGCCGATCTGGTCATCGTCTCGGTGCCGGTCGGTGCATCGGAGGCGGTTGCAAAGCAGATCGCCGGCAGCTTGAAGCCCGGCGCGATTGTTACCGATGTCGGCTCCACCAAGGCCTCCGTCATCGCGCAGATGGCGCCGCATATGCCGGAAGGCGTGCATTTCATTCCGGGCCATCCGCTGGCGGGCACCGAAAAATCCGGCCCGGATGCCGGTTTTGTCGGTCTGTTCCGGGACCGCTGGTGCATCTTTACGCCGCTCCCAGATACGGATCAAGGCGCACTCGATAAGCTGAAGTCCTTCTGGATGGCGCTCGGCTCGCGCATCGACGAAATGGACCCGCAGCACCACGACAAGGTTCTGGCGATCGTCTCCCACCTGCCGCATATCATCGCCTACAACATCGTCGGCACGGCGGACGATCTCGAAACGGTGACCGACGCGGAAGTGATCAAATATTCCGCCTCCGGTTTTCGCGATTTCACCCGCCTTGCGGCGTCCGATCCCACCATGTGGAGGGACGTCTGCCTGCACAACAAGGATGCGATCCTGGAAATGCTGGCGCGTTTTTCGGAAGATCTTGCCTATCTGCAGCGGGCGATCCGCTGGGGCGAAGGCGACAAGCTGTTCGAGCTCTTCACCCGCACCCGCGCCATCCGCCGCTCCATCGTCCAGGCCGGCCAGGATGTCGACGCTCCGGATTTCGGCCGCCATTCACTCGACGCCAAAAAGTGACCAGGGTCAGATCGGCGGAATTTCGCCGATCTGGATGAAGCCGCCGGCGAACACCTTGCCGCGGTTGATGGTGAGGTCGAGCGACGCGCTCTTGCCGCGGCCGAGCGCGGACAGCATGTTGGCGGCGCTCTTCAGCGTCGGGGCGATCTGCGGAAAGGCCTGGCTGAGGCTGTCCCGCCAGGCATCGATCCGCTCGATCCGGAGCTTCAGCTTGCCAGACAGATAACCCTGTTCATCGAAGGAAAACGGACCGGAAACGGTGATCAGCTTGCCGTCGCCGAGATCGGCCGAAAGGCTGCGCATCTGGCCCTGTGTACCGTAGAGAGCGGTTCCATTCGGATCGGTTCCGTCGATCATGCCGGCGCGGCCGGTCAGGGTCAGGTCGAGATTGGTCGTAAACCGGGGCAGAAGCTGCGGCAGGTCTTTCATCACCACATCGGTGTTTTGCAGCGTCATGGCCGCGTCGAGGTCGTTGCCGTTCTGGCGCAGATGGATTTCGGTGTGCCCGGCGCTGATATTGAAGGCCTGGCCGGTTGCCGACGATAGGATGTTCGTCTTCGCATTCTCGATCACCGTCGAGGTGCGCTCCACTCCGCGAAACCGGGTGATGAGGCTCGACTGGAAATTTTCCCAGGTGGTCGAAACCGAAAGCCCATGGCCGGTGCGGATCTCGATCGGTGAATCGAGTTCCCAGACGATATGGCCGGGATTGTAAACCTGGGCGGCGGACCGCAGCGCGCCGAACGTGGCGGAAATGCCGTTGGTGCGGTCGTCGACCGAGACCTTCGAGCAGAACAGGCCGATCCGGAAGGGATAGCCACGATAGTCCGCGTCGGCGCATTCGGCCGAGATGCCGCGGCTTTCCTGGCTGCCGAGCAGGGCCAGCGTCCGCTCCTTCAGCGTCGAGGCGCCATAGAACCAGCCTGCGGTGTAGAGCGCGATTACCAGCACCACGCCGGAGGCGAGTAGCCACAATTTGCCGCTGACGCCAGTTCGGCTTGACGCTGCCATGATGTTCTCCAATGGTGCTGAAAACTTGGGGCCGGATGCTTCAATTGGAATGGTGTGGCGCGGGATATGGACGAATTTTGGGTGTTTGGCTACGGGTCTCTGATGTGGAATCCCGGTTTTACGTTTGAGGAAAGACTGCCCGCACGTGCTTTCGGCTTCCGCCGCTCCCTCTGCGTCTGGTCTTACGTGCATCGCGGCACGCCCGATCGTCCGGGGCTCGTCCTCGGTCTCGACCGCGGCGGCTCATGCCGCGGCGTCGCCTTCCGGGTGAGCGAGGAGAACCGTGAGGACGTGCTCGATTATCTGCGCCGGCGTGAACTCGTTACGAATGTCTATCTGGAAAAGATTCTGCCCGTCTCGCTCGGTGACGGGCGGCAGGTGAAGGCAGTCGGCTATATCGTCGATCGCCACCATGTCCAATATGCTGGCGCGCTGGAAATCGAACAGGCGGCAGAGATCGTCGGCGTCTCCTCCGGCCAGTCGGGCCCCAACGATACCTATGTGTTCAACACATTGGCCCATCTGAAAGATATGGGTATCCGCGATCACTGGCTGGAAGGCGTTGGCGGGGCCGTGACGGCCGGATTTCAGGCCGCCGTCTGAGCTTTCAGCTCCGCAAGCCGCTTCACCGCTGACGGCGGCAGCGGCAGGTACGGATTGGCGGCCACGGTTTCGACCAGCAGCCTGTCGCTTTCCCGTTCCAGGGTTTCGACCAGATGGGCGTAAAATGCATCCGGATCCATGCCCGGTGCGATCGGCGGCAGGATGCGAACCTTGAAATGGCCGGGATATTTGATGAGCTTGCGGCGGCCCCAGAACAGGCCCCAATGGGCGACGATCGGCACGACGGGCACCCCGACGTCGCGATAGATGCGGGCGATGCCGTAGCGGTATTGCGGCTCGGCCCCCGGCGGTCGGCGCGTGCCTTCCGGGTAGATGATGAGCTGGCGGTTGTTGGCCATCTCCTCCTTCGTCCGGTTCATGACATCGACCATCACCTTGCCGCGGGCGCCGCGGTTGACCGGGATCATCTTCTGCTTGGCGGCATACCAGCCGAACAGCGGGATCCACATCAACTCGCGCTTGAGGATATAGACCGGGTCCCGCTGCCAGGGCAGCAGCGCCACGGTATCCCAGGCGGATTGATGCTTGGGGGCAAAGATGCAGCCCCCCTCGGGCACGTTTTCCAGCCCTTCGATCTCGAACGTGGCGCCGACGATCTTTGCCATCAGCCAGTTGCAGGAGGCGGCCCAGGCTTTGGGGATGCGGTAGGCCGCCTTGCGCGGCATCAGGAAATAGATCGGGCTCAGCACGATCATCCGGACGATCAGGTTTGTGTAGAAGGCGATGTTGAAAAGAACCGAACGCACCAGCAGCATGGAAGCTTCCTCTTGGACAGGCGTTGCCTACACGAGATCGGGCGGGGAAAAAAGCGTCGGCTCGTCATCCGGAGGGAAAAGTGTCAGGGCGCGGGCTTTGAGGCGGTTTTCGGCGGGTCTTCGTTGCGCAGTCCGCTGCCGCGCTCGATGCCGAACAAGTCGCGGCAGGTAGCGAGCACGACCTTGCCGTATTCCGAAAGCATGGTGCGCAACACGTCCGGCTCGGCGAACCAGGCTTTTCGGGTGAGATCGGAACTGACCACCGGATAGGCAATGAACTCGGTTACCGGGTCGGCACGCCGCAATTCGTGCAGGCTGCGCAGCATGTGATAATTGTTGGTGACGACCAGCACGGACCTGTATCCGTGGTCGTGGATCCAGCGGGTGATTTCGTTGGCATTGCCGATCGTATCGATCGCATCGTAGCCGATATCGACGCAACAGGCGAAGAGGTCGGGCGAGGCCTGCGTGACCTTGCGGATCTGGGTCGGGCTGGTGGACGGGTGCGCTCCCGAGATCAGCAGGCGCTGGCCGGCGCCATCCCGCAAAAGTCCGAGCGCCTGTTCGATGCGCAGATAGCCGCCGGTCAATACGACGATCGCATCGGCCTTGACGCCGTCAGGCGCCTTCAGTGACGTCACCGCATTTGCAAACCACAAAAACCCGCCAAAAAGCAGCGCCAGCCCGAGCACGCAGGCCATGATGATGCGCCGGGCGGCCCATCGCAGCCGGCTGTTGCGCGAAAACACTCTCCCGAGCCACCGCCGCGGGTGGCTATCCGCTTCATTTTCGGGTGTGGTCGGAGCCGGTGTCATGATTGTCCATAGCCGGAGATTCGTGGCGAGAACAGGGCCAACCTACAGAGGGACGGCAACCGATTCAAGAAGCTGATAACCCGTCGGAACGCGATGGATCGGATCGGATCAGGTCGATCTCGTCGATGGTGCGCATGACCGTGAACCGGGCCGTGAGCGTCGTCAGCAGCGCGATCACGATCATCGTGGCGAAGATGCCAAGATAACCGCCGGCGCCTATCGTGAAGGAACCGAACAAAGCTGTCGCCTGGTCGCTTTCGGGCGTCGCGAGCGAATTCGCCTGCCACATGTTGGCAATGGCGAACATAGCGGCTGCGAGCGCACCGCCGGCGGCGGAACCCTTGATGCTGATCTTCAGGAAATGTTTCTGGAATTCGCCGGCCACGAACGAGCTTTCGGCGCCGACGAAATGCAGCACCTCGACGATATGGCGATTGCCGGAGAGCGCCCCGCGGGTGGCAAAGATCACCGTCAGGATCATCGCCGTGAAGACGAGGATGAGGACGCCCATGCCGATCAGCACCGTCGTATGAGCCATCGACACCAGGCGATCCACCCAGGTGCGATGATCGTCGAGGAAAGCCTGCGGGATTTCCGTTTTCAGGAGATCGCGCATTCCGGCGAAATCGGGTGGGTTCTGTTCGTCAATGGTGACGATGACGAGGCGCGGTATAGGCAGGTCGTCGAAGTTCAATCCGGTGCCGAGCCACGGCTCCAGAAGCCTTGCGGTCGCGCTTTCGTCCATGATCGTACCTTCGCGGGTGCCGACGAAGGTGAGCGCCAGGTCGCGGGCCTTCTTCAAAGCGGCATCCATGTCGAGCCCGTCATCGGGCTTGATCTGGATGGTGATCTCGCGGGAAATCTGGCTTTGCCAGCTCGATGCCGTGGCCCTCACCATGCTCACCGCGCCGAGCGTCAGGCAGGCAAGGAAGGCCATGATGGCGATCACCACCATCAGCGCATTGCCCTGGATGTTGGAGGGCGGCAGGATCGGCGCAGTCGGGCGCACCCGCATCTCGACGCGGCGCGCCTGCTTCTGGCCTGCCGGTTGAGCCTGCTGCTCGTTTTCGGGCCTCTGCGATTGGGCGCTCTTCGGCGCTTTCGGGCGGCTCAGCTCATTCATAGATGTCGAGCCGCCCTTCGGTGAGGATCATCCGCCTTGCATCCACCTGGTCCATCAGCGCCAGATCGTGGGTGGCAATGACGACGGCGGTGCCGAGCCGGTTGAGTTCCAGGAAGAGATTGAGGAGCCGGCGCGCCATCGGCGGATCGACGTTGCCGGTCGGTTCGTCGGCGAGCAGGATTTCCGGCTGGTCCATCAGGGCACGGGCGATTGCCGCACGCTGCTTCTCACCACCCGAGAGAACGGCGGGCAGCACGTTGATACGCTCTCCGAGCCCGACCCATTTCAGAAGTTCGATCACGTCGTTGCGGTAGGAGCTTTCGTCCTTGCCGCGCACGCGCAGCGGCAGCGCGACGTTCTCATAGGTAGTCAGGTGGTCAAGCAGGCGGAAATCCTGGAAGACGATGCCGACCCGCCGGCGCAGCATCGGCAGTTCGGCGCGGGGGATCTGCGATAGGTCACGGCCGAACATATGGATGATGCCGCGGGTCGGGTGCAGCGACATGAACAGCAGGCGCAGGAGCGTGGTCTTCCCAGCGCCCGATGGGCCCGTGAGGAACTGGAACGAGCGCTTGGGGATGTCGAAGGTCATATCCCGCAGGATCTCCGGCCCCATCCCATAGCGCAGACCAACGTTTTCGAAATGAATCAACGGATGACCCAGTCCTCGCTCTTTCGACTCTCTGGTGCCCGTCTATCTCTTAACGACCCGGGTAAACGAACGGTAAATCACGCGCGGAAAAGGGCTAATTTCAGGCCGTATTTGCGAAGCGTTAACCATTTCAATTTACGACTGAGGAGGATTCGATTCAATGCCCGCGATCCCGAACAACGGGGAAAACGGGCCGAAGAGGGCCCCATGAGCACGTTTAGCAGCCATCAGGGCAAAACAGTCATCCAGATGGACATCCTGCCGCCGGAACCTTCCGCGCGCACGACCCGGATAAACCCGCGGCGCGGCGAGGTGGTCGACGCCCAGTTCGTTCCGGTTCGCGAGACCTTCCGCCGGGGACCGGCGCCGCGCTCGCACAATGACAATCGCACCAGGCGGCCTGAAACCACGGTCGCTGCCGCGTCGTTCGCGGAACGGGTTCTCGCCGGAACTGAGCGTGGCCTGATGCGTCTTTCCGCCGATTTCTTCTCGGCAGTCGTGGCCGTCGTCTTCGTTACCGTTTTCAGCCTCGCGGGCGGCTTCACGTTCCTGTTCGCCGGTTCGGCGACGGCAGGAGCCGGGCCGACGCTCGACATCACCCATGTGACGATGACGCCGCAGGATGCCAACGGCATGCGCGTGCTCTTGATCAACGGCATCGTCGAGAACCGCAGCGGCGACAACCGGGCCATGCCGCAGATCCGCGCCGATCTGATGTCGGGCCAGACACTCATTGCGACGACGCTGATCTCGCCGCCGGTCTCGTCGATCGAAGGCCGCCAGAGCCGAGGCTTTTCGGCGCGCGTGCCCCACCCCGGTGGAAAACTGCCCGATCTGCGGCTTTCCTTTGCGGACCGCGGCGCCTAGAGCTTTCTCTTTTCCGGCGGATTGTGGTATCGCGGTTTTTTACGGACACGCAGGAGAACCTCATGCCCGTCGTACGCGGCAAAATCATCGAGCCGCTTTATACCGCCGAACAGATCGCCGAGCGCAACCATGCGATCGCGGCGCAGATCGCCACCGGTCCGACCAAGGACCTGCTGGTCATTGCTATCCTCAAGGGCTCGTTCATCTTCGCCGCCGATCTGTTGCGGGCGCTGCATGATGTGGGTCTTGCGCCGGAAGTCGAGTTCGTCACGCTGTCGAGCTACGGCGCCGGAACCGTTTCGCAAGGGGTGCGGATCGTCAAGGACATCGACAGCGACGTGAAGGATCGCGACGTGTTGTTGATCGACGATATCCTCGAATCCGGCCGTACGCTGAAATTCGCCAAGGAAATGCTCTATGAGCGCGGCGCCCGTAATGTTTCCGTCGCCGTGCTGCTCGACAAACGCGTCAAGCGCCAGGAGGATCTGGAGGCGGATTACGTCGGTTTCGAATGCCCGGACTATTTCGTCGTTGGTTACGGCATGGACGTCGCCTATGCCTTTCGCGAGCTGCCTTTCGTCGGCGTCGTGACCGGAGACGCCTGACCGATTTGCTTGGCTTGGGGAGACGAGGTGTTAACCATGTCGGCCTGCAATGGGCCGGCGTTTACTCCTCGACAAGAAAACTCTGTTGATTTGCTCCCAGATAACAAAACACGGGAGCGATCACCGCAATGGCAAAAATCCTGATTACCGAGGACGAGGATTCGCTTCGCATGTTCGTTGCGCGGGCGCTTCGTCTCGATGGTCATGAGACCCATGAAGCGGGTGACGGCGCGGAAGGTCTTGAAAAGCTGAGCGAGGGCACCTTCGATCTGCTGCTCTCCGACATCCGCATGCCGGTCATGGACGGCATCGAACTGGTGCACCAGGCTTCCGCAAAATTCCCCGATCTGAAAATCCTGCTGATGACCGGTTATGCCGAGCAGCGGGAGCGTGCCGACGATCTTGCGGCCAAGGTGATCGATGTGGTGCAGAAGCCGTTCGCGCTTCCCGATATCCGCCGTGCCGTCGCCTCGGCGCTGGCAGCCGCAAACTCCCGCGCCGCCTGATAAATCTTTAGGCCGGCTTTAGGTCAGCGAATATCCAGAAGCCGTTCCAGGTATTGCCGCTCCGCTTCGCCGGAAAGAGCATTGCCGAGCTTTTCGCGGATCGCTTCGAGGATTTGGCGGGCGCGCTGGACATCGATTTCATCAGGCACCTTCACCTGATCGCCGAAATCCGGGCCCGACGTGGCACGCGGCCTGCCGAGTGGGTCGCGGCCGTTCTGGCCGCCTTGCGAGGTCATGTTTTCGCCCGGGCCGCCACGATCCTGGCCTTGGCCCTGGCCCTGCTGCTGCATGGCCTGCATCATCTGCTGCATCATGTTCTGGGCGCCCTGGCGAAGTGCGTTGAGCGCGTTGCCCTGGCCTTGCACGGCCTGCTCGCCCTGGCCATCGCCCAGCGCCTTGCCGGCATTGCCCATCTCGTTCTGCGCCTTGCCGAAACCTTCGCCGGGTTGCATGCCGAGGCCTTTCAGCGCCTGCTGCAGCTCTTCCAGCTTCTTGCCAAGGCCTTCCTGCTGGGCGCGGAGGTTCTTCAGCGCTTCACGCAGCTGCTCGGCGGTCATCTGGTCGGTGTTCTGCTGACCCTGTTGGCCCTGTTGACCTTGCTGCTGCTGACCCTGCTGCTGTTGTTGGCCTTCCTGGCCGGGCCGTTCGCTCGGGTCGCCGCGCTGCATGCGGTCGCGGAGCGCCTGGTCCAGCTTGAAGGTCTGGTCCATCAGCCGCTGCTGTTCCTGCATGATTTCGCCGAGTTTGTCGATCTGCTGGCGCATCTGGCCGTTCTGCTGCTGCTGGCCCTGCTGACCCCGCTGCGGCCGACCGGCCTGCAGGTTGTTCATCATCCGCTGTAATTCGTTGAGCATCTGCTGGGCGGCGTCGCGATTGCCGGACCGGGCGAGGTTTTCGATCTGGTCCATCATGTTCTGCAGGTCGCGCTGGCGGATGACGTTCTGGGACTGCATATTGTTGGGCGCCTGCGGAGCGTTCTGCATCCGCTGCGCAAGCTCGTTCATGAACTGCTGCATAGCTTCGCGCAGTTCCTGCATCAGCCGGGCGACCTCCTGGTCGGACGCCTTGTTCTGCAGCGCTTCGGCAAGGTTGCGCTGCGCGTCGCGCAGACGGCGTTCGGCCTGCGACAGGTCACCATCCTCGATGCCGAGCGCAATTTCCCAGAGATATTCGGCCGTATCCTTCAGCTGCTCCTCGTTGCGGGCGAGCTTCATGCGCTCGAGCGCCGACCTGATCAGCAGGAAGTGGCTGAGGTTGGGAATGGTCTCGTCGGGACGGATCGCCAGCGCTTCGTTGAGCTCGATGGCGCGGGGCATCTGGCGGGTATCGAGCGCGAAGACCTGGCGCTCTTCGGCGACGGCCGCCGCCAGCGGTTCGGAGAAGCCGCGCGAGGGCAGCACCATTTCATGGGTCGGGCTGCGGCCGGTCTGGCCGGCGCCATCCTTGGCGATCAGGGTGATCTTGACGCGCTTGCCGGCGAGCGGATGCTCGATCAGGCTTCGGCTCGTCAGGCTCTTGACCTCGCGGCTGTTCTGCCGCGGCAGGTCGAGCCGGTAGTCCGGCAGCGGATAAAGCGGGGTCGCGCCCGGAGCCGGCTTGTCGACCGGTTCGATCAGAGCATGAGCTTCGCGGATGCCGTAATCGTCCTTGCCGGTGAAGCCGATTTCCAGCGCGCCGTTGACGGAACGTTTCGGCTGTCCGTCGAAAGCGATTTCCGGCGGCCGGTCCGGGATCACGTCAAAGGCCCAGGTTTGGCCATTGACGGTCAGGCTGCCGCTTTCGGCGACGTTGAGCGCATAAGTGCGGGGCGGCCGCTGCTGGTTGGGCTGCTGCGGTGCGGCGGGTTGAGCCGATGTCCGTGAGGCGGGTACCTGTCCGGCTGTCTGCTGCCCGGGGGGCTGCTTTTGTTGCTGCGCCGCGTCCTCGGCTGCCTTCTTGGCCTCCTCGGTGATCAGCGTCGATGGTTGTCCTCCAGCCTTCGGAGCAAAGACCACGGCCTCGCCGCCTTCGCCGCCGGTGACGCGCACCGTCAGGGCCGAATTCTGCGGAATGGAGACGGCGGCGACGGTCGTGGTCGCCTCGCGGCCGGTCAGGAACACCGGCGCACGGCCGGTATAGGAGGGCGGCGTCAGCCAGGCGTCGATGCGCAGGTCCGGATTGATGCTCGGCGCCGGCGGTGCGGGTCGGAAGGCATCGGCGGGAGAACCGCCGCCGTTCGAGAAGGAATAACCGAGCGCGACGACGAAGACGAGAGCAGGAATGGCGCGCAGCGCGAACCGGTCGTGCCGGGCGATATCGGGCTGCGGCAGGCCGGCATCGAGCGCTGCGATACGCTCGGCCATGCGGATCTGATGTTCTTTCCAGAGAGCACGGGAGAAGGGCGTTTCGAAAGCCGGCTGGTCGTCCTGCACGCCGACCGGCTGGTGGGGCAGGTTGTTGCGGACTTCCAGAAGCCGGTCGGCATCAGCCACCGCCGGCCAACGCAGGCGGCTTAACGGCAGCAGAGCATAGACGAAGGCAAAGGCGAAGCCGCCGACCAGGACCCAGCGCACCCAGTCCGGCGCGATCCGGAAAATCCCGAACCAGGCCACCGACAGGAAAAGCGCCGCAATCCCGAGGGGCGCGAGCAGCAGCGGCAAAATCCGTTCGAAAAACAACACGATCCGTGCGAAGGACCGTTTCAGTGCGACGCGACGCGCAAGCACGGGATACAATTCGAAGGCACCTTTGCGGATGAAGCTCATGCGATCCGTCTCCAGTCGTGGCGGCGCAAATCAAGCTTCCAAGATAACGATGTTTGTGGCGAAGACGAGGGCAGGGGGCAATCCGCCCCCATATTTTCCAAGCTTTCCCGTAAAAGTGAACGGCGCGTAAATGTTCACGCAAGCCATGCAGGCACGGAGTCGAGGCCGATGAGTTCTTCGTAGCTGCCGCGCGGCCGCACCACATGGAACTCCGATCCCTTCACCAGAACCTCCGGCACCAGCAGCCGGGTGTTGTATGTTCCTGCCTGCACGGCGCCATAAGCGCCGGCCGAGGAGACGGCGATCAGGTCGCCGGGCTTGGGTTCGGCCATCTCGCGGTCGAGCGCCAGGTAGTCGCCGGTTTCGCAGACCGGGCCGACGACGTCGCCCTTGATGCGCGGCGCATCGGCGGCGGGCACGACGACCGGACGGATCATGTGGTAGGCGTCATAGAGCGTCGGACGGATCAGGTCGTTCATCGCGCCATCGACAATCACGAAGGACTTTTCGCCGCCGTCCTTCACGTAGATGACTTCGGTGACCAGGATACCGGCATTGCCGACGATCAGCCGGCCGGGCTCGGTAATGATCTTGCACTCCAGCGACCGCAGCTGGCGCTTCACCGTTTCCGCATAGGCATCGGGAAGCGGTGGCGGGTTGTTGTCCTCGCGATAGGGAATGCCAAGGCCGCCGCCGATATCGACGTGATCGATCCGGTGGCCGTCGGTGCGAAGCGTCTCGACCAGTTCGCGCAACAGCCGGAAGGCGTGATCGAAGGGCTGCAGTTCGGTTATCTGGCTGCCGATATGCATGTCGATGCCGGTGACGTCGATGCCGCCAAGCGTCGCTGCGTGTTCATAAACTGCGCGGGCGCGCTCGTAAGCGATGCCGAACTTGTTTTCCTTCTTGCCGGTCGAGATCTTGGCATGGGTGCCGGCATCGACATCCGGGTTGATACGGAAGGAGACATGCGCCCTCTTTCCAGCTTTCAGGGCGCGCAGGTTCAGGACTTCCAGCTCAGGCTCGGATTCGACATTGAAACAGTAGATGCCGGCTTGCAGCGCCAGATCCATTTCCTGCACCGTCTTGCCGACGCCGGAAAACATGATCCGGTTTGCCGGAATGCCGGCTGCAAGCGCGCGACGCAGCTCTCCGCCGGAGACGACATCGACGCCGGCGCCGAGCCGGCCGAGCGTTTTCAGCACCGCCTGGTTGGAATTCGCCTTCATGGCATAACAGACCATCGCGTCCACATCGGAGAATGCCTTGGCGAAAACCCTGTAGTGACGTTCCAGGGTGGCCGTCGAATAGACGTAGAAGGGGGTCCCGACCGCCTTGGCGATTTCCGGGATCGGCACGTTCTCGGCGTGCAGCACGCCGTCGATGTAATGAAAATGATTCACAGCAAAACTCGGAAAATTACAGGAGCGGGTCGAGCAGGAAAGGCCGGTCGGCAACCGGCTCGGTTTTCTGTTTATCCGGTTTGCCGCTCTTGCGGATGTTCTGCTGCTCCACCGGCGTGCTCGGGCGGTCGAGGCTGCCCTTGCGGCCGCAGCCGACGACAACGATGCCGGCGAGGCTCAGCACAAAGGCGATGCGGGCGATTTTTACCAGGGACTTCGACATTCTATTCCTTCTCCGGCACGGCTGCGGAACTTTCATAGCGAAGTTCCGCGCGCTTGTGCAGTCACTATCCGGCATCACTTCTCAGCGTTCGTTCCGGCTGACGTCAATTCCGACCGCGCCACCAGGCGATCTGTTTGCGCACTTCATCAGGTGCGGTGCCGCCGAAACTGGTGCGGCTGGCGACCGAGGCGTCGACGGAGAGGACGTTGAAGACCTTGTCGGTGATATCAGGATTGATCGACTGCAGTTCTTCCAGCGACAGTTCGGAAAGGTCGCATCCCTTCTCTTCGGCAAGTGCCACGGCGCGGCCGGTCACATGATGGGCGTCGCGGAAGGGAAGGCCGACTTCACGCACCAGCCAGTCGGCAAGGTCGGTCGCAGTCGAATAACCGGCGCCCGCTGCGGCGCGCATCTTGTCGGCACGGATCGTCATGTCGCGCATCATGCCGGTCATCGCGGCGATCGCCAGTTCCAGGTTCTCGGCGCAATCGAAGACCTGTTCCTTGTCTTCCTGCATGTCCTTGGAATAGGCGAGCGGCAGGCCCTTCATGACGGTCAGCAGCGCCACCAGCGAACCGTTGATGCGGCCGGTCTTGGCACGCACCAGTTCGGCGGCATCCGGGTTCTTCTTCTGCGGCATGATCGATGAGCCGGTCGAGAAGGCATCCGACAGGCGCACGAAGCCGAATTGCGGCGTCGACCAGATGACGATCTCTTCGGCGAGGCGCGACAGGTGTATGGCGCAGATCGCCGCGACCGACAAAAATTCAAGCGCGAAATCGCGGTCGGACACGGTATCGATCGAGTTGCGGGTCGGCTCGCGGAAACCGAGGGCCTTGGCCGTCATGTGGCGGTCGATCGGATAGGGCGTGCCGGCGAGTGCGGCGGCGCCGATCGGGCTTTCGTCGAGATGGTCGATCGCGTGGCGCACGCGGGCGCGGTCACGGCCGAACATTTCCACATAGGCCATGCAGTGATGGCCGAAGGTGACCGGCTGGGCGGTCTGCAGATGGGTGAAGCCGGGCATGACCGTGTCGGCGTGTTCCTCGGCGCGGTCGAGAAAGGCTGCTATCAGGCGGGTCAGCATCGCTTCCGTCTTGATGAGCTCTTCCTTGACCCAGAGGCGGAAATCGAGCGCCACCTGGTCGTTGCGCGAGCGGGCGGTGTGCAGGCGTCCGGCGGCGGGGCCGATCAGCACTGCCAGCCGCGCCTCGATGTTCATATGGATGTCTTCGAGCTGCCTAGAAAATTCGAACTTGCCGGTTTCGATCTCTGACATGATTGTGTTCAGGCCGGAGACGATCTTGTCTTTATCTTCGCCCGAAATAATGCCCTTTTCCGCGAGCATCGTCGCATGCGCTATTGAGCCGCGGATATCCTGGGCGAACAGCTTCTTGTCGAAACCGATCGAGGCATTTATCTCCTCCATGATCGCGTCCGGCCCTGAAGCGAAGCGTCCGCCCCACATCTGGTTGGAGGATACTGCGTCCTTCGTGCCGTCAGCCATGATGTCTAGTCCTGGAGTAATTGATGACGACCAAAAGACCTTTCGGCCTTCCGTCCGCCAGATTGATCGTGATTGCCGCCGTTGCGGGAATACTTGCCGGTGCCGTGGCGGTATACGTGACGAATGTGGGGTCTGGCAATGGCGAGACCGGGCTCTCCGCCCAATCCTCCGGCGCCTGCGCGGGCGCTGTCGAGACGGTGAAGTCGGTTTCGCAATTATCCAAGGGCCAGGTCGCCGCCATGGTCGCCGCCCAACCGCCGCGGCCGCTCGATCTCGCCTTCAAGGGGCCGGACGGCCGGGACCTCAAGACCGCCGATTTCGCCGGCAAGACCGTGTTGCTCAATCTCTGGGCCACCTGGTGCGGCCCGTGCCGGGAAGAGATGCCGGCGCTGAATGCGCTGCAGAAAGGCATGGGGGCTAAGGACTTCGAGGTCGTGGCGGTCAATATCGATACCGGCAGCGACGAAAAGCCCAAGGCTTTCCTCGCCGAATACGGCGTCGATACGCTCGGTTATTACCGCGACAGTTCGATGGGCGTCTTCAATTCGTTGAAGAAGGAAGGCCTCGCCTTCGGCCTGCCGGTAACCTTGGTGATGGACAAGAAGGGCTGCCTGATCTCGGCGATGAACGGGCCGGCCGCCTGGGACAGCCCGGATGCCAAGGCGCTGATCACGGCGGCGAAGGGGTTGTAACCCGGACAATTTTCGCGGATGGACGACGGCAGGTATTTCGTTATTCTGCTTTTGGTTGTGATGACGAAAGCAGACGCGCACTGCCATGCTCCTCGGAGAGGATAGGCCGCTTCGACCCGGCGAGGGCCTCGTCATTCAACCGGAGGAGTGATCTATGTGGTCCAGGCCATTTAGCATCACGGTCACCATACGGAAAACCCGCACGAACTGGCAAGTAACCGTGCGGGTGTTATTCCGGAGGTGATCTAGAGGGGCGGGCGAAAGCTCGCCTCTCACTCCCTCACTATAGTTCGGAATGGCATACCTGACAAGGCAATGGCTCGCATCGCCTACCGCGTCGGTACCGGCACTTCGCCGCGATAATCGTAGAATCCGCGGCCGGCTTTGCGGCCCAGCCAGCCGGCTTCGACATATTTTACCAGAAGTGGGCAGGGGCGGTATTTGCTGTCCGCCAGGCCGTCGTGCAGGACCTGCATGATCGACAGGCAGGTATCGAGGCCGATGAAATCGGCGAGCTGCAGCGGGCCCATCGGATGATTGGCGCCAAGCTTCATGGCGGTGTCGATCGCCTCGACCGAGCCGACGCCTTCATAAAGCGTGTAGATCGCTTCGTTGATCATCGGCAGCAGGATGCGGTTGACGATGAAGGCCGGAAAGTCCTCAGCAACGGTCGCGGTTTTTTCAAGCGCGACGACGTAGTCCTTGGCGGCCCGGAAGGTCGGCTCGTCGGTGGCGATGCCGCGCACCAGTTCCACGAGCTTCATCACCGGCACCGGATTCATGAAATGTATACCCATGAAGCGCTCCGGACGGTCGGTGGCGGAAGCGAGGCGGGTAATGGAAAGCGACGAGGTGTTGGTGGCGAGTAGCGCTTCGGGTTTAAGGACCGGACAGACCTGGGCGTAGATCTTGCGCTTGACGCTTTCGTCTTCCGTCGCGGCCTCGATCACCAGGTCCATCGGTGCCAGATCGTTGAGGTCGGAAGAGCCGGAAATCAGCGCAAGGGCCGCTTTCCGCTCGTCATCGCCGAGTTTGCCGTTGGAGACCTGGCGGGCAAGATTGCCGTTGATGGTTGCGAGCGCTGCTTCGATCCGGTCCTTGGACACATCGTACATCTGCACCTTGTATCCGGCGAGAGCCGAAACATGCGCAATACCGCAGCCCATCTGGCCTGCTCCGATGATGCCGATGCTTTTTATGACCAAACCCATGGTTTCGCTCCCTGGGCGTTTACGCCATCTCAAGCGTACGCCTATTTCATAGAAATGCCGGACTGCATGTATGCAGTCCGGCAGATTGTTATTCTGCTGCTTGTCGTTTTGCCAGCATTTTTCGCGCTTGCGAAATGAACAAAGGCTCAAAGCGCCTTTTCGAGCTGGGGCAGGATTTCGAAAAGATCGCCAACGATGCCGTAGTCGGCGACCTGGAAGATCGGGGCTTCCTCGTCCTTGTTGATGGCGACGATGACCTTCGAATCCTTCATGCCGGCGAGATGCTGGATCGCACCGGAAATGCCGACGGCGATATAGAGCGCCGGTGCGACCACCTTACCGGTCTGGCCAACCTGCCAGTCATTGGGTGCGTAACCCGCGTCGACCGCTGCGCGCGATGCGCCGACGGCTGCGCCGAGCTTGTCGGCGACCGGCAGGATGACTTCCTTGAACTTTTCCGACGAGCCGAGCGCACGACCGCCGGAGATGATGATTTTGGCAGACGTCAGTTCCGGACGTTCAGAAGACGAAAGAGCATCCGAGACGAAGCTCGAAACGCCTGGGTTGGCTGCAGCCGAAATGTTTTCGACCGAGGCGGAACCGCCGTCGCCAGCCGCCTGAAAGGAGGCGGTGCGCACCGTGATGACCTTCTTGGCGTCGGTCGACTGGACGGTCTGGATAGCGTTGCCGGCATAGATCGGCCGCTTGAACGTGTCGGCCGAAACGACCTCGACGATCTCCGAGACCTGCATGACGTCGAGCAGGGCTGCGACGCGCGGCATGACGTTCTTGGCGGATGCCGTCGCAGCGGCGATGATCGTATCGTAGGAACCGGCCAGCGAAACGATCAGAGCGGAAAGCGGCTCGGCGAGATTGTTGGCGAGACCCGCGTCGTCGGCGAGCAGCACCTTGGAAACGCCGGCAAGTTTTGCAGCGGCATCGGCAGCGGCTTTGGCGCCGGAACCGGCGACCAGCACGTGCACCTCGCCGCCGATCTTGGAGGCGGCCGAGAGCGCCTTGGCGGTCTGGTCGTTGAGGGTCGCATTGTCGTGTTCTGCCAGAAGAAGAATGGCCATGTTGATGTTCTCCCTTTCCTTACAGAACGCCGGCGGTCTTCAAGGCGCCAACCAATTCCTCGACCGTCTTCACCTTGATGCCCGCCTTGCGGCCGCCCGGTTCTTCCGTCTTCAGGACCTTGAGCCGCGGCGCGGTATCGACGCCGAAATCTGACGGAGTCTTCTTGTCGAGCGGCTTCTTCTTGGCCTTCATGATGTTCGGCAGTGAAGCGTAACGCGGTTCGTTGAGGCGAAGGTCGGTGGTAACGACGGCCGGAAGCTTGACTTCGATCGTCTGCAGGCCGCCATCGACTTCGCGGGTGACCTTGGCGGAACCGTCTGCGAGCTCGATCTTCGAGGCGAAGGTCGCCTGGGCGGAGCCGAGCAGGGCTGCTAGCATCTGGCCGGTCTGGTTCGAATCGTCATCGATCGCCTGTTTGCCGACGATGATCAGGCCCGGCTGTTCGGCATCGACGATGCCTTTCAGTATCTTGGCCACGGCAAGCGGCTCGACCACGTCGTCGGTCTCGACCAGGATCGCCCGGTCGGCGCCCATGGCGAGTGCGGTGCGCAGGGTTTCTTCGGCCTTGGCCGGGCCGATCGACACGACCACCACTTCTTCAGCCTTGCCGGCTTCCTTCAGACGCAGAGCCTCCTCGACGGAGATTTCGTCGAAGGGATTCATCGACATCTTCACATTGGCGAGCTCGACACCCGTACCGTCCGGCTTTACCCGAATCTTGACGTTGTAATCGACCACGCGCTTGACTGGCACCAGGATCTTCATGGGGTCCTTCCTTGACTATCTCCAGCCGCAAATTGCGACATTTGCTGCTTCCTCATTTGTCAGTTGGCGACATGGATACGCATTTTTCGCGCGATTACAACGCGGATTTGCCTCCAGGCATTGCCGTTTTCTCATAGTTCTATTCGGTTACTGCGGCGATCTGCGGAGCGCCAGGTTTTCGCTCGACGGCTTTCGGGGTGACGATGTCGCGGTCGAACAGTGGCACGCCCTTGCGGCGCATGAACAGCACGAGGATGGCGCCGGCAATGATACCGCCCACATGCGCACCCCAGGAGACCATGCCATCGAGATCGAGCGCCAGCATGGCGAACTGCTGGACGATCCAGAGCGCCAAGGGAATGAAGGCCGGCAGCGGCAGCGGGATACGGAAGAGAACCAGCACCCAGACCCGCACGCGCGGATGCAGCAGGAAATAGGCGGCAACGACGCCGGAGATCGCCCCGGATGCGCCGATCAGCGGACCTTCCGAACTCGATGCCACGAAACCGTGGAGAGCGGCGCCCGCCGCTGCGCAGGCGAGGTAGAAGATCAGGAACTTCACATGCCCTAGCGCATCCTCGACATTGTCGCCGAACACCCAGAGGAACAGCATGTTCGAGGCGAGATGCCAGAAATCCATGTGCAGAAAGGCATAGGTGACGAAGGTCAGATCGTCCGGCACGATCACCAGCGACGGATCGAGCGTTGCGTAATTGAAAATCACTGCCGGAATGAAGCCGAGCCCGAGGGAGGCGTGTTCGGCCACTTCAGGCGCGGAAAAATTGGTGAACAGCCATATCAGCACATTAAGAGCGATGATGCTGATCGTGACATATTGCACGCGGATGTATTTGAGTTCGACGGCATCGTGCAGCGGGATGAACATGCTGTGGCTCCTGCGCCGTTGCGGTTACCGGTTCTTGCCAGGAACCCAGAGTATATCGGCTTTGCCGCCGTCATTGGCAAAACGCGCAGCGACGAACAGAAAGTCGGAAAGCCGGTTGATATATTTYAGCGCCGCAGCGCCGACGGTCTCGCTTCGGGACAGCTCGACCATCAGCCGTTCAGCACGACGCGACACGGTGCGGGCAAGATGAAGATGAGCGGCGGCGGCCGATCCGCCCGGCAGCACGAAGGAGGTCAGCGGATCGAGATGGGCGTTCAGCGCATCGATCTCCGTTTCCAGCCGCGTCGCCTGGGCGTCGACGATCCGAAGCGGTTCGTAGTCCAGCTTTTCGCCGGCATCGGGCGTCGCAAGATCGGCGCCGAGATCGAAGAGGTCGTTCTGGATGCGGAACAGCATGGCATCGAGTTCGATCATGCTTGACGTGTGGAGGCGGACGAGCCCGATCGTCGAATTCGTCTCGTCGACCGTGCCATAGGCTTCGACGCGCAGGTCATGCTTGTCGCGGCGCGGACCCGAGACCAGCGCCGTGGTGCCGTTATCGCCGGTGCGCGTGTAGATCTTGTTGAGCTTTACCATCCGCCATCATCAGAATCAGGTCGGGCGACCGCCGCCCGTAATCCAGAGAGTGAGCATGATGAGGACGATTGCAACTGCCTGCAAGAGAATACGCAGTTGCATCAGCTTGTTGGATTTGTTGGGATCGGTGCCCTTCAACATGTTGAACAGCCCGCGGATCAGGACGAGCACGACGAGGCCCATGACGATCAGAGCAAGGACGGTGGTAAAAGTGGACATTGTCGGATTGCTGCCTTTCAATCCAGCCGGCGCATCAATTTATAGAAGAGCGAGGCCGGGAGTATTCTTTTCAGGAAAGCGCCCTGTTTGGCGGGCGTTGTTACCAGATAATGTGGCCTCGGACGAGATGCGGTCAAGGCATGCGTCAAGACGTCATAGACGGCTTCGGGCCCAAGTTTATGGCGGTTGGCCTGCCCCTGTCCATCGAGGCGCCTGAGCTGCCGCTGATACTGCTTCGCATGGACGGAACCTTCGAGGTCGACATGCTCCCGGATCTTGGCGAGCGCGTTGGCGGTGAAGCGAGAGGTGATCGGTCCGGGCTCGATGAGGCTTACTCCGATGCCGCTGCCTTCGAGTTCCATGCGCATGGTGACCGTCAGCCCTTCGAGCGCGTATTTCGAGGCTGTGTAAGCGCCTCGATAACGATAGGGCAGCAGGCCCAGTATCGATGAGCAGTTGACGATCCGGCCATAACCCTGAGCCCGCATGACCGGGATGACCCGCCGCGTCAGCTCGTGCCAGCCGAAGAAATTGGTCTCGAACTGCTCGCGCAGCACATCGGTCGCCAGATCCTCCACCGCGCCCGCCTGGCCGTAGGCGCCGTTGTTGAAGAGCGCATCGAGCTGCCCGTCGATGCGCTCGATCACTGTTGCGACCAGGGCGGCGATCGTATCCGGCTTGGTGTAATCCATCAAAAGGGCTTCGATGCCGCCCGCCTCGAGGGCTGCGAGATCGGCTTGCCTGCGCACCGTTGCAAAGACCCGCCAGCCATCGGCCTTCAGGGCACGCGCGCAATGGGCGCCGATGCCGGAGGAACAGCCGGTAACGATGATCGTTCTATTTTCGGCCATTCGGTGAGGCTCCCTGTACAATCGAAAGAGTTCCTCCCATATTTCCCACCACGTCACAACGGAGTTGCAATTGCCCGAAGAAAACCGCCCCGTCCGGTGGTATCGCCTCGCCTTCAAGGTGCTTTGGGACGCCTATTGGCATTTCTCGGATGACGATGGCTGGGCGATGGCCAGCCATGTCGCGCTGTCCGGCCTTCTGGCGCTGTTTCCGTTCCTGATCTTCGGCACGGCGCTTGCGGGCTTTCTGGGGGCCGGCGACTTCTCGCAGACGACGGTCCACCTGCTCTTCGATACCTGGCCGGCGGATATCGCACAGCCCATCGCCTCCGAGCTGCAGCGGGTCCTCGAAATCCCGCGCGGCGGCCTTTTGACGATCTCGGTGCTGGCGGCTGCCTATTTCGCGTCGAACGGCGTTGAAGCCCTGCGCATTTCGCTCAACCGAGCTTATCGCGTCACCGAGACCCGGCCCTGGTACGTGACGCGCCTGGCGAGCCTCGGTTATGTCGTTATCCTGGTGGTGATCTTTGCGGTCCTCAGCATTCTGCTGCTTGCCGTTCCCGTGGCGCTGCGTTTTGCCGAGACCCGCTTTTATTTTCCGTGGCTGATCAGTGACCTCACGACGGCGGCAAACTGGGGGCTCTATGGCACCGCCCTATTATTGCTGATCGGCCTGCTCGCTTCCCACAAGTGGCTGCCGGCCGGCCACCGCCGGCTGATCGACATCATTCCCGGCGTGACGTTGACGATCGTGGTCTGGACGTGTTTCGGGCTCGGCTTTGCCGCCTATCTGTCGACCTTCGCCAATTATACCGCCACCTATGCCGGTCTGGCGTCGATCATGATCGTGCTGATCTTCCTTTATATGGTAGGCGTCATCTTCATGCTCGGCGCCGAGTTCAATGCCGCACTGATGAAATACAAAATCTATTCGGTCTTCTCGCGCCGCCGGAAGGCGCATCGCGAGCGGGAGAAAATCCGCTCAGAGGCCGACGAAGCGGCGAATATCGCCGCCCGAGAGGCCCTGGTCGCGAAGCGCCGCGAGCCCGGTTGAGCCCTCGCTTTTCGACAGTTTCCTGCCATCTGGCCCCATGATCAGCCGGTGGTGATGATAGGCCGGCTGCGGCAGTTCCAGCAGTTCCTGCAGCAGGCGGTGCACGGCCGTCGCTTCGAAGAGATCGAGCCCGCGCACCACATGGGTGATGCTCTGCGCCGCATCGTCCACTGTCACCGACAGATGGTAGCTCGACGGCGCATCCGAACGGGACAGGACCACATCGCCCCAGACCGACGGATCGGCGGGGATCTCGCCGCGCGCTCCGTCGCCAGTCTCTACCCAGATCAGCGGTGCCCGGATAAGGGCGAGCGCTTTTCCCATGTCGAGGCGAAAGGCATGCCGGACGCCCTCTGCGATCAGCCTTCGCCGCTCGGTCTCACTGCGATATCTGTCTTGGTCGGGATAAAGCGGCGAACCATCCGGATCGCGCGGCCAGTTCTTCCCGTCTGCCTCGTAGGCAGCGACCCTGGCTTTTACCTCGCCGCGGCTCAGGAAGGCCGGATAGACGAGATCCATCTCGGTCAATCGGTCGAGCGCCGCGTGGTAGGCGTCGAAATGTTCGGATTGTCGCCGCACCGGCTCTTCCCATCGAAGCCCCAGCCAGGCGAGATCGTGATAGATCGCCGCCTCGAACTCCGGCGTGCAGCGCGCAGGATCGATATCCTCGATGCGCAGCAGAAAACGGCCCCCGCCGGCTGCTGCCATATCATGGTTGAGCAGTGCCGACAGCGCGTGGCCGAGATGCAGAAATCCGTTCGGACTTGGCGCGAAACGATAGACCGGTTTATCTGGAGGCGGAGCGGGCATGATTTCTTCTGCCATGCTTTTTGAAAAACGGCCATGGGGAGGCAACCAGTGGGGAGGCAGGCGGTGGCGATCATCCGCGATCATTCCGACATTCAGGCGGGGCTCGAGGCGCTGGTGGCGCTCGATCCGAGACTTGCCGATGTCGTCGAGGCTTGCGGCCCGGTGCCGCTCAGGCTGAACGAGCCGGGCTTTTCCGGCCTTGCGTCGATCGTCGTATCGCAGATGGTGTCGAGGGCGAGTGCCGAGGCGATCTGGCGGAGGATAATGGCCGCCGGCCCGGTTACCGCTGAAGGGTATCGGGCCTTGGATCCCACTATCATCGCCACGTTCGGCCTCTCGCGGGCAAAGGCGGCGACGCTTCTTCATTTGTCCACAGCAATTTCGGAAGGTCATTTCGATCTCGCATCCGTCTGCGCGCTGGAAACCGACGAGGCGATCCGGCAGATGACCATGCTGCCCGGAATTGGCCCGTGGACGGCGGAAGTCTACCTGATGTTCTGCGGCGGACATGCGGATATCTTCCCGGCCGGCGACGTGGCGCTGCAGGCTGCCGTTGCCGACGCATTCGGGCTTGAAACACGGCCGTCCGCCAAAAACCTGGCGGTGATGGCTAAGGCCTGGGGGCCGTGGAGGTCCGTCGCAGCGCGGCTTTTCTGGGCTTATTACGCGGCAAAAATGCGCCGCGATGTCACACCTCTGGCCTGAAGCCGCGTCCGAGTATCCCACTGCATTTATTGGGCTTCACAATCCTGTAACAACGGACCTAATATAGAAAGTACAGATGCCGAATCGGGTAGGAGCGTCATTTGACGATTGCAGTCTCCCCGCAGGCCCTGCCGGCGCTCGTTCTGAACGCTGACTACCGGCCGCTGAGTTATTATCCCTTGTCGCTTTGGTCCTGGCAGGACGCGATCAAGGCGGTTTTTCTTGACCGTGTGAACATCATCGCGGAATACGACCACTCGGTCTGCTCGCCGAGCTTCTCGATGAAGCTGCCGAGCGTCGTCAGCCTCAAGACCTATGTCCAGCCGACCCGCAATCCCGCGTTCACCCGGTTCAACGTCTTCCTGCGCGACCGTTTCGAATGCCAGTATTGCGGAGAACACGACGACTTGACCTTCGACCACGTCATCCCGCGCGCTCATGGCGGCGAGACCACCTGGGAGAATGTCGTGGCCGCCTGTTCACCCTGCAATCTGAGGAAAGGCAGCAAGCTGCCGAAGCAGGCCGCCATGTTCCCGCACCAGAAGCCCTACCAGCCGACGGTGCAGGATCTGCATAATAACGGTCGTCTGTTCCCGCCGAACTATCTGCACGAAAGCTGGATGGACTATCTCTACTGGGATACGGAACTGCAGCCGTGAGACGGAGAGGATCGAGCCGGTATTAGAGGGGATGAAGGTCGATTTGGGGCAGCCTGCGCGAGAAACCGACCTGATCAGTGAGGGCGCGCTGCGTTTTGAAGTTCAGCGGGTGGCAAATTCGCTACCGGCTGGCGACTTCGTCGGGCGACTGGGTGTTGAGCAGCGTATCGATCCGCTTGCGTTCTTCTTCGAACCGGGCGAGCGCCTTGCCGTTCAGCGAATTGCCGCCGGGCAGGCGGACTTTCATCGCATCGACCTTGGTACCGTTGACGATCAATTCGTAATGAAGGTGGGTGCCGGTCGACTGGCCGGTGGAGCCGACGTAACCGATGACCTGGCCCTGGGTGATCTTGGCGCCTTCGCGAACCCCCGGCGCGATCGCGCTCTGGTGATTATAGGAGGAGACATAGCCATTGGCGTGGCGGATGAGGGTCTGGTTCCCGTAGCCGCCGGAGTCCCAGCCGGCCTTTTCGACGACGCCGTTGCCGGTAGCGATGATCGGCGTGCCGCGCGGGGCTGCCCAGTCGGTGCCGGTATGCATGAGGGCTTTCCCGAGAATCGGATGGCCGCGCATGCCGAAACCGGAGGTCATGCGGCCGTTCGGAAGCGGGTTGCGCAGCAGGAACTGGCGGATGCTCTTGCCGTCCTCGTCGAAATAATCGACCGAATTGTCGTCCGAATTCTGAAAGCGGTAGAAACGGCTCGTTGTGTCGCCAAAGCGGGCGTTGACGTAAAGCAGTTCGGAATCCTTGTTGGCCTGACCCTTTTCGTCGGCGACCGAGAAGAAGGCCTCGATCTTGTCCGTCGGCTTTAGCTGGGCCTGCAGGTCGACATTGCTGGCAAGCAATTTCACCAGCGTCCCCGTCATTTCCTTGCTCATGCCGTAGGAAAGGGCTGCCCGGTAGATGCCGTCGTAGACGCGCGGCAGTTCGCGGCCGGCGACGACCTGTGCGGGCTGTTCGCTGAAGGCCGAGGCGACCGCGTCCAGCATCGGCGGCTCCTGGCCATCCACGAAGCGGCCGTGGTCGTCGAGGGCGACCGTTACCCGGTGATCGCCGCGCCGGTAGAGGCTGGCGCGCACGACCAGAACCATGTCGCCTTCCTGAATAACCCCGATGCGCAGCACGTCGCCGACGGAAAGATTGGCTTCGCCGAGGCGGGATTGCAGGTAGCCGGAAATTTCCCGCGCCTTGCCTTCCGGATAACCGACCTCGGCCATCGCCTGGCTGACCGTTTCGACCTTGCGCACGGGAATGATGTCGTCGGCATATTCGCGCGTATGGGAGTTGATCGCCTCAGGTGTTGAAACCGAGATGTTTTCCTCGACGACGCGGGCCGAAAGGCCGGCGGTGATATCGAGACCGCCGCCGTCATCCTTTGAGGAGAAGCGCTGCGGGTCGACATAATAGAGAGCCGAAAGCTGGCCACCGCCGTCGGTGAGCACCGAGCCGTTGGAACGGACGTTCTCCTCGACCTCCTCCAGCGTCATCGCCGGCGCGAAGGCATACATGCTGCCCTTAATGGGGAAGGCCACGGTCTGGAGACTGACCTCGGATTCGACGTTCGACCCGTAGATGACGCCGGCGCGCGCTGCAGGCGGCGGCGGGGTCTCGCTTGAGGAGAAGATCGTCATCGGATCGAAGTTCGGGTAATCTTCCTGCGCCACGTGGTTTGCGGCAAGGTTCATCTTCACATGCGCGAACGGCTTGCGGCGGACGACTTCCTTATTGCCCTCGTGCACGACCGTCGAGACTTCCATCACCTTCCGGTCGGTCGGCATGGCAACGATATTGCCGCCGAGCAGCCGCTTGCCGCGTGACGCTGCATCAGCATCGTTTGTCGGGATGGCGGCGGAGGCTTCGGCAGGGATGGCAAGCTGCTGCCGGCCGTCGAGGGCGGCAAACAAAGCAACGCCCATCAGAATGGAAGAGGTAATGCCGGTCAGGAAGGTGCCGGACAGCCAACGCAACGAAATCTCACGTCGATCCGGAGCGCGACGGCCGTCGGCGAGGATCGGCGGTTCGTTGCCGAGCGAGCGGATCATGCTGCGGGCCGTCATCATGCCAATTAAAGCCAGTCCCTGATACTCGTTATTGCCGTAGGCAGCTTTTATACTGCCTGCGGGACCTTGGGCCAAACATGTGCCCCTTTCAACATAGAGAGTCAAATCGGCGACGGTGCAAACGCGTACATTCGCCTGACATGCGCTTTTCGATTCCCTACTGGCCCTGTGGTAACCATGAGATTGTGAATTTGTCGGGGCGGTTTTGGGGCGAGGGCCGAAAGGGCGCTGTTTATACCTGCTTCAGGGGGTCAAAAGTTGCCGGAAAACGGAAATTCGAAGAGTTTTTCCGAAATTCATCTTTTAAATCATTAGGTTGGCATTTTTCTCAAGATTTCTGAATCAATGCTGTTGACTTCAAACTGGGGTCGGCACTATAACCCGCTCACTGAACGAGGGCGGCGGCGCTGCTGGCGACGACGACTTTCGTTCTACAGAAATCACTGATTGATTGGCGCATGCTGGTTGGGACCGAGTTTCGGTTTGGTCTCTTGGGGTGTTGCTGTTTCGAGAAGTTTTGACGGTTTGGCCCTTGGGTTTGGAAGCGTCGGTTATTTGACAATTGAAGAT
>NZ_JBFTZM010000025.1:0-49149 GCF_056406795.1 Neorhizobium sp. P1_A6
CCGCCGACCACGTTTCTCTTTCTTCTCATCTTCAATTGTCAAATAACCGACGCTTCCAAACCCAAGGGCCAAACCGTCAAAACTTCTCGAAACAGCAACACCCCAAGAGACCAAACCGAAACTCGGTCCCAACCAGCATGCGCCAATCAATCAGTGATTTCTGTAGAACGAAAGTCGTCGTCGCCAGCAGCGCCGCCGCCCTCGTTCAGTGAGCGGGTTATAGTGCCGACCCCAGTTTGAAGTCAACAGGGATTTTCAAAAAACTGTCATTTTTCTCGGGACCTGCCCAAAACGCGCGATTTCCGGCCATAAAATGAGCAGCGCTTAACGAAAGGGCAGCTCTCGAGCGCCGAAAAACCCATTTTACGCGGCGATTTCGCGTTGTTAGGGTAAAACCGATTTCTGGCGGCTGGAGTATGACATGCTGGTATTGAATGAAGTGCAGACCCGGGATGCACTCCCCTTTGCGGAACTCATCGCGGCAATCGAAACGATGTTCAAAAGCGACTGCGTCATGCCGGTGCGCCACCATCATGAAATGGAGGTGCCGGGTGAAGCAAATGCGGTCATGCTGCTGATGCCCGCCTGGGTGCCGGGCGACCATATCGGCGTCAAGATCCTCAATCTGTTTCCGGACAATCATCTCCGGTCCCTGTCGACCATCTTCGGCAGCTACCTTCTTTCGTCGGGCAAGACCGGGGAGATGCTGGCGATCGTCGAGGGCGGCGAACTGACCGCGCGCCGCACCGCCGCAACCTCGGCGCTCGCCGCCCGCTATCTCGCGCGGGAAGATGCCGAGGTCATGCTGATGGTCGGAACCGGCCGGCTTTCGCTCAACTTGATGCAGGCCCATGCGATCACACGGCCGCTCAAACATTTCCGCATCTGGGGACGTCATATAGAGAAGGCCGAAGAGACTGCGCACGAGGCACGGATGCTCGGGCTCGACGCGGCGGCCGTCGAGGATCTTGCCGTCGCGGCCGGACAGGCGGACATCATTTCCTGCGCGACACTATCCAACGAGCCACTGATCCGCGGCGAATGGCTGAAGCCGGGCGCGCATCTGGATCTCGTCGGCGCCTTCAAGCCGGACATGCGCGAGAGCGACGACGAGGCGGTGCGGCGCGCGTCCGTCTTCGTCGATACACGCGCCGGCGCCATGAAGGAAGGTGGCGACATCGTTCTGCCGCTCGCAAGCGGGGCGCTGTCGAAGGAGGGGATCAAGGCGGAACTGGCCGAACTCGCGCATGGAAAACATCCCGGCCGCACAAGCGCGGACGAGATCACGCTCTTCAAGTCGGTGGGCGCAGCGCTCGAGGATCTTGCCGGAGCGATCCTTGCCTATAACCGGGCCAGCGGACAGGTTTCGCGCTGATGACCGCAGCGCAAGGTGCGGGCCCGATCACAAGGAGCCTGCCGAGACTTCCCGTTACCGAAGTGCTGGGCATTATAATGGAAGCGCTGGCCCAAGGCACACGTGCCGTACTCTCAGCACCGCCGGGTGCCGGCAAGACGACGCTCGTGCCGCTGGCATTGCTCGACCAGGCCTGGTGCACGGGAAAAATCATCCTGCTCGAACCGCGACGGCTGGCAGCGCGCGCAGCTGCATCCCGGATGGCGTCGCTGCTTGGTGAGCAGGTGGGCGATCGGGTCGGCTACCGGATGCGGCTCGACAATAAAGTCTCGCCGAAGACCCGGATCGAAGTGGTGACCGAGGGCGTTTTCGCCCGGATGATTCTTGACGATCCGGAGCTGAGTGGCGTTTCCGCGGTGATCTTCGACGAATTCCACGAGCGATCGCTCGACGCGGATTTTGGTCTGGCGCTGGCGCTCGATGTGCAATCGGCGCTGCGCGACGATCTCCGGCTCCTCGTCATGTCGGCGACATTGGATGTGGAGCGGGTGGCGGGACTGCTTGGCGAGCCACCAGTCATCAAGAGCGAAGGCCGGATTTTTCCGATCGACATCCAGCATCGCGACCGCGCACCGAACGAAAGGATCGAGGACGCGATGACGCGGGCGGTCGTCGAGGCGCACGCGAATGACACGGGTTCCATCCTCGCTTTCCTGCCGGGCCAGGCGGAAATCCTGCGCACGGCCGAGCGGCTTGCGGGGCGGTTCGGGCCGGAGACCGTGGTGGTGCCGCTTTATGGCAATCTCTCCCAGAGGGAACAGGATCTGGCGATCAGACCGGCACCCGCCGGACTGCGCAAGATCGTGCTGGCCACATCGATCGCCGAAACCTCCATTACTATAGACGGAGTCCGGATCGTTATCGACAGCGGGCTGCAGCGCCTGCCGGTATTCGAGCCCTCGACCGGCATCACCCGGCTGGAGACGGTGCGTGTTTCTCGCGCCTCGGCCGATCAGCGGGCGGGTCGTGCCGGCCGTACCGAACCGGGCATCGCGATGCGCCTCTGGCATCCGGGACAGACGGCAGCGCTGCAGGCGTTCACGCCGCCGCAGATTCTCGCGAGCGACCTTTCCGGTCTGGTTCTCGATCTTGCCCATTGGGGCGTCCAGGATCCGAAGGGACTTGCGTTTCTCGATCCGCCTCCCGGGCCGGCCTTCAACGAGGCAAAGGTGCTGCTGACCCAGCTCGGCGCACTCGACCCCCAGGGCGGGCTGACGGAAAAGGGCCGGTTGATGCGGGAACTGGCGCTTCCGCCGCGGCTTGCGGCCATGGCGATCTCAGCGGCGGAAGAGGGTTTCGGCAGGCAAGCAAGCCTGCTTGCCGTGCTGCTGACCGAACAGGGGCTTGGCGGGAGCGACATCGATCTCGACGAACGGCTGCGGCGGTTCCGCAACGAACGTGGCGAGAGAGCCGACGCGGCCCGCAAGCTCGCGGATCGGATCTTTTCGAACCTGCCGAAGCGATCGCAATCGACGGAACCGGTTCTGGCGGGGCGGCTTCTCCTGCATGCCTATCCGGACCGGATCGCGCTGCAGCGCGGCGGGCGCGGGCGTTTCGTGATGGCGAACGGGCGTGGCGCGGAACTGCAGGAGACCGAGCGGCTGGCGGCATCGCAAATGCTGGTCATCGCCGACCTGACCGGCCGGGCCGCCCAGGCGCGTATTCTCGCAGCTGCGGAGATCAGCCGGGCGGATGTGGAAGTGGAGCTTGCCGGCGCAATCCGCGAGAGCGAGGAATGTTTCTTCGACCGGGCGAGCCGGCAGGTGCGCGCCCGCAAGGTGACGCGGCTCGGCGCCATCATCTTCGAGGAAAGGCCGCTGCCACGGCCGAGTGGCGAACGGGCCGCACAGGCGCTTGCGGACGGCGTGCAGGAACTGGGGCTTCAGGTCCTGCCATTCTCCAAGGAGGGCGCGCAGCTGCGCGACCGGATCGGCTTCCTGAACCGGTCGATCGGCGAGCCTTGGCCTGATGTGAGCGACGAGGCGCTGCTTGCCCGGCTCGACGACTGGTTCGTTCCGTTCCAGGGCGGTGCGTCGGGCATCGATACCATCAATCCCGGCAGTCTTTCGGATGGGCTGCGCTCGCTCATTCCGCACGAGGTTTCCCAGGATCTCAACAAGCTGGCGCCGACGCATTTCGAGGCGCCTACGGGCGAGCGGCATCCGATCCGCTATGATGGCGAGGAGCCGGTCCTGGCGATCCGGGTGCAGGAACTGTTCGGGCTGAAGAAACATCCGGCGATTGCCGGAGGAAAACTGCCGCTGCTGCTCGAACTCAACTCCCCGGCGCATCGGCCGATCCAGACGACACGGGACCTGCCCGGCTTCTGGGCCGGTTCCTGGAAGGATGTGCGGGCCGAAATGCGCGGCCGTTATCCCAAACATCCCTGGCCGGAGGACCCGGCCGAGGCCGCGCCGACGACACGTGCCAAACCGCGCGGGACGTGACAGAATGCCGCCTGCGACCTGAAGTCGAGCCGGTTTATGAAGGCGGCCGCAAGTCACTTGTATAAGGCAAGGTAAAGAGCAGACGGTGAGCGTAGACAGTCCTTCAGTGCGTTTTGCGCAATTCGGCCCCTCGAGCCGACGAATTCGGCTTCAGACACTGGTGCGGCTCCGCTGGCTGGCGGTCGCCGGTCAGACGATTACCGTCGTCATCGTCGGGCTGCTGCTGCAGTTTCCTCTGCCTCTGCAGGAGGCAGGCATTCTGGTTGGTGCGCTTGCGGTCGCCAACCTCACCCTGTCGGCCTGGTTCCCGCCGACCCATCGGCTTGGCCCGAAGTCGGCGCTGGCGCTGCTCGGTTTCGATCTGCTGCAGATGGCGGCGCTGCTGTTCATCACCGGCGGGCTTGCCAATCCGTTTGCGCCGCTGATCTGCGTTCCGGTGATCATCGCCTTCGCGTCTCAGCCGCTGCGCCATTCGCTTGTCCTGATCGTTTTTGCGCTGGTCTGCACCACGGTGCTCGCCTTTTCGCCCTACGCGGTGCCCTGGTATGAGGGCGAGCCGCTTCGGATCCAGCCGGTCATGCAGCTCGGCGTCTGGTGTTCGATCGCCTCGATGATGATGTTCGCGGCCTTTTATGCCTATCGCGTCAGCCACGAAGCGACGCTGCTCGCCGATGCGCTTGCGGCGACCGAACTGGTCCTGGAGCGGGAAAAGCACCTTTCGCAGCTCGACGGGCTGGCGGCGGCTGCGGCCCATGAGCTCGGCACGCCGCTCGCAACGATCAGCGTCGTCGCCAAGGAGATGGAGCGCGAGCTTGGTCCCGACGACCGGTTCCGTGAGGACGTGCTGCTGCTGCGAAGCCAGAGCGAACGCTGTCGCGATATTCTTCGCCGGCTTACCTCGCTTTCTGCCGAGAGCGAGGAACATATGCGCCGGCTGCCGCTTTCCTCCCTGGTCGAGGAGGTCGTGGCGCCGCATCGGCAATTCGGCATCGAGATCGAACTCGTCGAGAAAAACGACCGGACCAACGAGCCGGTCGGCAACCGCAATGCCGGCATTATATATGGGCTCGGCAACCTGATCGAAAACGCGGTCGATTATGCCAAGAGCAAAGTGATCGTTACGGTGGAGCATAATGTCGAGCGAGTGGCGATCACCATCGAGGATGACGGCCAGGGTTATGCGCCGGATATTCTTTCGCGGATCGGCGAACCCTATATGACGAAGAGACCCAAGGAAGACGAACGGGCGGGCGGGCTTGGCCTTGGCCTCTTCATCGCCAAGACGCTGCTCGAACGGTCCGGCGCCGCGATCCGCTTCGGCAACCGCGACAGCGGCGAACCGGGCGCCCGCATTGATATCGAATGGCCGCGTTCGGTGATGGACGCGCAGGACTTGAAATAATCCGGCCGGTCGGCCGATCATTCCGAAAAGGCAAGCGGGCCTTTGAAACCCGCGGAGAAAAAAGAGATGGAAACACACCCGGAACCGACCAAGGTTCATGCCGACCCCGAGCTCGGGCCCGACCCTTCGCTGCTGATCGTCGATGACGATGGACCGTTCCTGCGCCGGCTCGCTCGAGCCATGGAGACCCGCGGCTTCCTGGTCGATACGGCGGAGTCCGTCGCGGAAGGTATCGCCAAGACGAAGGCGCGGCCGCCCAAATATGCGGTGGTCGACCTACGCCTCGGCGACGGCAACGGGCTGGACGTGATCGAGGCGATCCGCCAGAGCCGCGAGGATACCAAGGTGATCGTGCTGACCGGCTACGGCAATATTGCTACCGCCGTGACGGCCGTGAAACTCGGGGCGCTCGACTATCTCGCCAAGCCCGCCGACGCCGACGACATTTTTGGCGCGCTGACCCAGAGGCCGGGCGAGCGGGCTGATGTGCCGGAAAACCCGATGTCGGCGGATCGCGTGCGCTGGGAACATATCCAGCGGGTCTACGAGATGTGCGAACGTAATGTCTCGGAGACGGCACGGCGGCTCAACATGCATCGCCGCACGCTGCAGCGCATCCTTGCCAAGCGCGCGCCGAAATAAGTCACATCTCGTCGAAATTCTTGCCGGTCGCCCATTCCGCCAGCATCAGGCGTTGGGCGGCGGCGCGGGAGAAGTTCAGTGTCATCGCCTTGCGTGTCGCAGGCGGCAGTCTGTGTTCCGGTGCGTCGCGCAGCAGGTGCCCGCCATAACCGTCCGAGAGGAAGAGGCCGCAATCCTCCGGGAAGATGTCGAGCGGCACGTCCTTGTGCGTCGCGAAAAACAGGCGGTCGCAGAAGGCTCGGTATTCCGGCCATTTGCGGTCGACGCGAAAATCCTCGATCGACGTCTTGATCTCAATGATCCAGATCTCGCCCTTTTCCGAAATGGTCACCAGGTCGGCGCGCCTTCCGCTCGACAGCACGAGTTCGGGCAACATCGCGTGCCGCATCTCGTGCAGCAGGATCTGGACGCCCTTGCGGACCAGCATGGCGCGGGCTGACTGCCGCCCATCTATTAACGGATTATTACTGGCAAGGTTGAGTATAGTCATAGAATCCCGAAAAACCGCTTCCATGATGTTGCAAAAACGCCATGGCTTTTTTCAATCATGCGCCGGCTCTGTTTTGATGCGCTGCAGCGCTTGCCAAGCGTAATCTAATCTAAAATAACCCCTGATCAAAGATGGGCATGCGTCCGTCTCAATCGATTCGTTTTACCCAAGAGATTTCCATGCGCTTTCGCACTAGCATGCTCGCACTCGGCCTGTTGGCAACTGCTGCCTTGGCCGGTTGCGCCTCCACGATTCCCGGCGGCGGCACCCAGGTGGCCACGGCCTCCTATACCGAACAGATCTTCAGCGACTCCTACGGTTCGGTGAGAGACGCCGGCTATACCCTTCCGGCGATCCCGATCAACAAGGTGGACAAGCAGTTCGTCCGCCAGATCGTCAGCTATCAGACCAGCGAAAAGCCGGGCACGATCGTCGTCAACACGCGTGAGCGCCATCTCTACTACATCCTGCCGAACGGCAAGGCGATGCGCTACGGCATCGGCGTCGGCAAGCAGGGCTTTGCCTGGTCCGGGACGGCTTACGTCGCCTGGAAACAGGAATGGCCGACCTGGCACCCGCCGAAGGAAATGGCCGGCCGTCGTCCGGACGTTGCCAAATACGTCGAAGACGGCATGGGCCCCGGCCTCAGCAACCCACTCGGTGCGCGCGCCATGTACCTCTTCAACGAAAAGGGCCAGGATACGCTCTTCCGTCTGCACGGTACGCCGGAATGGGCCTCCATCGGCACCGCCGCTTCGTCGGGCTGCATCCGCCTGATCAACCAGGACGTCATCGACCTTTACAGCCGCGTCCGTCCGGGCCGCGAAACCAAGGTCGTCGTGATCCAGTAATCGCGAAATTCGACGAGAATACGAAAAGGCCGCCGAGAAATGTCTCTGGCGGCCTTTTTCTTTGCCTGATCTTTGCTCGCCGGTCAGCTGGCGAGCTTGGCTTTCAGTTCCAGACGGCGGCGATGCAGGACCGGCTCTGTATAACCGTTCGGCTGCTCGCGACCCCTGAGCACCAGTTCGAGCGCGGCCTGGAAGGCGACGGAACCGTCGAAATCCCTGGCCATCGGCGTGTAGAGCGGATCGCCCGCATTCTGGCCATCGACGACCCCCGCCATGCGTTTCATTGTCTCGACGATCTGCTCTTCGCTGGTGAGCTTGTGATAGAGCCAGTTCGCCATGTGCTGGGCGGAAATGCGCAGCGTCGCACGGTCTTCCATCAATCCGACATTGTTGATGTCCGGCACCTTCGAACAGCCGACGCCCTGGTCGATCCAGCGGACGACGTAGCCGAGAATGCCCTGCGCATTGTTGTCGAGTTCGCGCTGGATTTCCTCCGGGGTCCAGTTCGGCCGCACCGCGACCGGCACGGAGAGGATATCCGACAGTTTGGCGCGGGTGCGGCTCTTCAGACCGGCCTGGACGGCGGCAACGTCGACCTTGTGATAGTGGGTGGCGTGCAACGTGGCCGCCGTCGGCGACGGAACCCAGGCGGTGTTGGCGCCGGCCTTCGGATGAGCAATCTTCTGTTCCAGCATCGCGGCCATCAAGTCCGGCATGGCCCACATGCCCTTGCCGATCTGCGCGTGGCCCGACAGGCCGCATTCGAGGCCGATATCGACGTTCCAGTTCTCGTAGGCAGCGATCCAGGCGGCCTGTTTCATGTCGCCCTTGCGGATCATCGGGCCTGCTTCCATCGAGGTGTGGATCTCGTCGCCGGTACGGTCGAGGAAGCCGGTATTGATGAAGACGACACGCTCGCGCGCCTCGCGGATGCAGGCCTTGAGGTTGATCGTGGTACGGCGCTCCTCATCCATGATGCCCATTTTCATGGAATTGGTCGGAAGGCCGAGCGCCTGTTCGACGCGGGCAAAAATCTCGCAGGCGAAAGCGACCTCTTCCGGCCCGTGCATCTTCGGCTTCACCACATACATGGAGCCGGCCCGCGAATTCTGGCGACGTCCGTTCGGGCCGATATCGCGGATGGCGATCAGCGCCGTGACCATCGCATCCGTGATGCCTTCCGGAACTTCCTTGCCCTCGCTGTCCAGAACCGCCGGATTGGTCATCAGGTGACCGACATTGCGGATCAGCATCAGCGAGCGGCGCTTGACCGTGACATCGCCGCCGGCAGGCGCCTTGAACGTCGTGTCGGGGTTGAGCTTGCGGATGAAGGACTTGCCGCCCTTACTCACCTCTTCCTGAAGGTCGCCGTTCATCAGGCCGAGCCAGTTGCGGTAGACGACGACCTTGTCCTCGGCGTCGACCGCGGCAATCGAATCCTCGCAGTCCATGATCGCGGTGATCGCCGATTCCAGCCAGACATCCGAAATCCAGGCCGGATCGTCCTTGCCGATCGCCGTCGTAGCATCGATCAGGATTTCGATATGCAGGCCGTTCTTCGTCAGCAGCAGATGGGTCGGCTGGGCCGGCTCACCGAGATAGCCGGCAAACTGAGCCGGATCGGCAAGATTAACCGTCTTGCCCTCCTGGGCTGCAGCCGTGAGCTTGCCGCCAGTCACGACAAACGAGGTGACGTCGGTCCAGCTTGCCCCGGAAAGCGGTACCGACTGGTCGAGGAAATCACGCGCCCAGGCAATGACCTTGGCGCCACGGACCGGGTTGTAACCCTTGCCCTTTTCGGCTCCCTCGGTCTCGGGGATGGCATCGGTGCCATAGAGCGCATCGTAGAGCGAGCCCCAGCGGGCATTGGCGGCATTCAGCGCATACCGGGCATTCATGACCGGGACGACGAGCTGCGGCCCGGCGACCTCGGCGATTTCCGGATCGACCTTGTCGGTCGAGATCGCGAAATCCGGCCCTTCCGGCAGCAGGTAACCGATGTCGCGCAGGAAGGCTTCGTAAACCGCAAGATCGCTGGGCGCGCCGTTCTTGCGATACCATTCGTCGAGCTTGGCCTGGAAGGCGTCGCGCTTGGCGAGAAGCTCGCGGTTCTTCGGCGCCAGGTCGTGGACGATCTTCGAAAACTCGGAAAAGAAGCGGTCGGCGTCGACACYGGTGCCCGGCAGCGCTTCCTTCACCAGGAAGTCGTGAAGCTTCTCGTCGATTGCGAGACCATTTTTTTCGATACGGGCCATCGGTTCCTCCGAATTTTTCATGCCGCTGACTGTCTTTGTTCGCGAGCGAAATTGCAATTGCACGAATATTGAATGACTTATGCCATATCGGAAATAATCTGCGCCGTTAGCAGCTATTTCCGGCCCGCATCCGGGGAATGCCGTTCCCAATACGGGATCGGCCCATAAAGGTCGGCAAGATATTCGATGAAGGCACGGACCTTGGAAGGGAGATGCTGCCGGCTCGGATAGACCGCCGAGACCGAGATGTTCTTGGAGCCCTCATATCCGGGCATCACCATCACCAGCCGCCCGTCCTTGAGCTCGTTGCCGATATCCCAGGTGGATCTTAGCGCGATGCCGAGACCGGCGATTACCGCTTCGCGGATAACTTCGCTGGAATTGGTGTTCAGCATCCCGGCCGGCCGGTAGACCAGCGGACCTTTGGGACCTTCCAGCCTCCAGGGCTCGCCATTATGGGCCGTGAGACAGTGATGGTTTGCCAGCTCCTCAATGCTTGTCGGAGCGCCGTGCCGCTCGATGTAGAAGGGAGAGGCGCAGAGAATGCGCCGGACCTGCACAAGCTTGCGGGCAACGAGACTCGAATCCTTCAGCTCGGATATGCGGATCGCCACATCAAAACCTTGGGCGATGATATCCGTGAACTCATCCGACAGCATCAGGTCGATCGACAGATATGGGTTCGCCTGCATGAAGGTCGGGAGATGCGGCGCAATGTGCATGCGTCCGAACGAGGTCGGCGCGGAGATGCGCAGATTGCCGGCAATCTCGGTCGACCGGCCGGAGACAAACTGCTCGGCATCCTCGATCCCGGTCAGGACGTTGGCGATCCTGTCGTAAAAACCCTTGCCGGCGTCGGTCATCCCGACCTGGCGGGTGGTCCGCTGCAGCAGACGTGTGCCGAGCTGTTCCTCAAGCCGCTTGATACGCTTTGAAACCACTGCCGGGGAAATGCCAAGGCTCTTTGCAGCCGCCGACATGTTTCCGGTGGTCGCCACTTTGACGAAGATTTCCAGATCGGCGAGATTGGTGATCACTGCAGTTTTTCCCGGCTGGAATAAATGCCGGCCAACTTACGCCCTTTTGAACAGAGCTCAAAGGGCGATCCATTCCGGGCGTCGAGCACCGTGAGCGGGCTAAACCGCTTGGAAAACGGCTATTCTCGGCCTGCCGACAGCAACTGCGGTGATCCGCGCCTCGACGAATTTTCGCGAGCCCTCGATTTCCGGCGCATCCATTTCTTCCGAAATGGTCACCACCGTGTCCTTGGCGCCATCCGCATTCGCCTGCGTCTGCGCGGCGGCGGTTGCATGCTCCCGGGCGGCGGTCAGCGCTTCCGTTTCACCGATGACGACGAGCCGCGCGCCTGATCCGGAGAGAATAAAGCGCCCTTCCTCCGGCGAGGTGACAACAACGGTAACGCTGGCACGGACCTGGCCGACCACCGCTCCGATGGCGTTCGCGACATCGGCATCGCCCGGAATGATCGATTGCGCGCCGAGCATGTTCGCGACCGCCGGATAATAGACGGGTGCGGAAGCCCCGAGCCCGATCAGCGGCCGATCCAGCGAGACGGAGAACCGGGCAATGCCGGGAATGCGTTTCAGCGCTCGATCGACGGCAAGCGAAACCGCGGGATCGATGGCTTCGGCGCCATCTTCGGCGAGGCAGGCGGCGAGCACGGCTTCGGACGACTGGCGCGTCAGCCGGCTCACGATCTTCTCAGCCAGATCTTCCGGGGAAGCGGCGATCCCGCGCCCCGCGCCGTCCTTGCGCCGGGCGGCAAGCTCCAGCCCCAGCCTTGCAGCCTCTCCGCGCCATTGGCTCTGGCGGTCGAGCACATGCAATGCATCGGAAGGGGTGATGCCGCAGAGATGCACCAGCCCTCTCGCAACCAGCCGGTCGAGAATTGCCTTCTGCGAATTCATCGTCAGCAGATCGTTGAGCGAAACCGGTACCACGCCGATGCGGGCAAAAAGTGCCTGTTCCGGCGGTTGCAGGCCCTGGGCCAGGACATCCGGCACACCGGTTCGCACCGCAAAGCGGCCGTCGTGCCGCCCGGCATGGCTGGAGCGCAGCTGCTTTTCCAGCATCGACAGGATGATCTCGCCATGCGCCATCGCGGCAAGGCTGAGCGGCAGAAGCCGGCGCGGACCGAGGGTGAGCCGGGCTTCGAGGCCGCGATCGTCGATATGGACTTCGGAATCGCCGCCGAGCCCGTAGGTGCGCAGCGCCACCGCCTCCACCATCGTGCGATGACCGCCGACCACGGCGCCTTCCTCCGCCAGCTTCGGCCGCCCTCCGTCGAGAACCGCGACATCCGTTGTGGTACCGCCGATGTCGGAGACGACCGCTTGATCGAAACCGGTCAGGAAATGCGCCCCGACAAGGCTTGCAGCAGGCCCGGAAAGGATGGTCTCGATCGGCCGCAACCGGGCCTCGGCAGCGGAGATCAGCGCGCCATCGCCGCGCACCACCATCATCGGCGCCGTGATGCCGCGCGCGGCCAGAAAGCCCTCGCAGGAGTCGACCAACCGGTCGATGATCGACACCAGCCGGGCGTTCAGCAGCGTGGTCAACGCGCGGCGAGGACCGCCGAGTTTCGACGAAAGCTCGTGGCTGCAGGTGACGGGCAGATGCGAAAGCGCGCGAATACGGTCCCTCACCCGGACTTCATGAGCCGGATTCCGAACAGCGAAATAACCGGCGACCGCAAAGGAAGACACTGTTTCGCAAAGCGTCGGCACAGCCGCCTCCAGAGCCACCATGTCGAGCAGCGTCTCGTTGCCGTGCACGTCGTGGCCCCCAGGCAGGAAGATCACCGGATCATTTCCCAGTGCCTCCGCAAGTCCGCCGCGGGCCAGATCCTCCGCAGTAAAGCCGATCATGATCAGGGCGGCACGACCACCCTGCCCTTCGACCAGCGCGTTCGTGGCAAGCGTCGTCGACAGCGAGACCAAGCCTATAGCCGAAGCGGAGACTGCGCTTTTTTCCAGCACCGCATCAACGGCGCCGGCAATGCCGACCGCCAGATCATGCCTGGTCGTCAGCGATTTCGCCTTGGCGATAACGCCTTCGCCCTCGCGGAACAGCACCGCATCTGTATAGGTGCCGCCGGTATCAATTCCGAGAAGGAGAGGGCCGGGAGGAAAGGAAGAGGCCACGCGAAAATCCTGAAGATCGGGTCTAGGGATCAATAGCGCATAGGCCGCCAAGATCAATTCACCAGCGAAGACCTCTGATGTCGCGGACTGACCCGCATGAGCAGACCATCGCGCGGCTGGGTGGTCAACTTCTGGACCGGCCAGACCTTGGTTTCCGGCGTGACATCGAAACGATAGCGACCCATCAGCACCGCAAGCGCGATCACTGCCTCCTGAAGGGCGAAGGTCGCGCCGATACAGGTGCGGGGGCCTGCGCCGAAAGGCAGATACTGAAACCGGTTCAGCTTGCCGCGGTTCTCGGGCAGGAAACGCTCGGGCATGAAGGCGCGCGGCTTGTCCCAATAAAGCTCGTGGCGATGCAGCGTCCAGGGCATGACCAGCACGGTTACCCCGGCATCGATCCTGATCGTCTTGCCTTCCGGGCTCGTCCAGCTGTCGTCGCTGATCGCCTCCCGGTTGATCGACGGCGCCGGCGGATAGAGCCGCAATGCCTCTTCGAACGCCGCCCGCACCCAGGGCATCAGCTCCAGCCATTCGACCGGATCGGCGCCGGACGCCAGAACGCGGTCGATCTCCTCTTCCATGGCCTGTCGCACCGACGGCGACTCCGCCACGCAATAGAGCGTCCAGGCGAGCGCCCGGGCCGTCGTCTCATGGCCGGCGCCGATGAAGGTGAGAATATTGTCCTCGATCTCGTCCATCGTCAGCCCGTCGGGACCGGTCAGCTGAAGCAGCAGCGTCAGGAAATCCTGCGGCACGTCGCCCGGATGTTTGCGCATCCGCTCCTGCCGCATAAGCATGGTTTCGGCAACTACGCGCCGGAACTTGTCGAGTATCCGCCTGCCGCCGATGCGGGTGACGCGCGGCACCCAGGGCGGGGCGCGCAGCATGTCCATCGGGTCGATCCGGCCCATGCGGTGCAGAAGCTGGTCGACATCGTCGGCAACTGTTTCCTTGTTCCCGGCGATCTCGCCGGAAAACAGGGTCTCGGCGAGGATGGCATAGGTCAGTTCTGTCATGTCGACGGAAATATCACGGACCGCGCCCCCGGCGCCGGCCGCGGCATATTTCTCTGAAAACTCCTCGGTCTGACTCAGCATCTGGCCGGCAAAACCGCGAGAATGCTTTGGCGTGAAAACCGGCGCCATCGCCTTGCGGCTGCGCCTCCAGACCTCGCCTTCCGCTGTCAGCAGGCCGTCCCGCAAGATCGGGCGAAGCACGAGCTGGCGGATTTCCGACATGACGTAATTGCTGACATTGTCCACCAGAATGTGCCGGATGAGGCCTGGATGATTGACGATCAGCGTCCGTTCCTTGAAGAACTTCGTCTCGAGCCAGGGCAGGGTGTAGGAAACCTTGCCCCAGAGCTCCAGCGGATTGCGGAGCGCAGTCCAGATCACCTCGATCGGGCTCAGCAGTCGTTCCCGATGCGGAGGTGCGGGCGGAACAAAGGGTTCGGGGCGAATGTCCATGGACGAGCCCTCCTCAGGGGTTTCCTATGGAGGGAATATCCGCCGTCAGAGGAGAGATTTCAACTCGGCGAGCTTGTCGTTGACCAGCCAGCCGTAATAATTCTCCTCCGGCAGGCCACCGCGGGCGGCAAGTGCTGCGGCGCGCTGCGCCGAACCGCCGGTATTGTAGAGCGTCGCCGTGATGCCGGGATTGCGGGAGATATCCATGCCTGCAATCGACTTGTAGTCGTCGATCGAGCGACGGATATTGGCCGCCATATAGGCGAGCGACTTATCCGGGTCCATGATCGCGTCATAAACCGCAGCCGCCTTGTTCTCGTCGAGCTTCGGGTAGCCGGAATTCCTGGCCACCATGTCCGACAGCATCAGCGCCGTCAGCGGATTGACCTGGCCGAGGCCAAAGGTCTGGCCGGCATAAAAGGGCTGGAAGAAGACCGCACTGAAGCGATTGTCCGGAAACGAGGTGCCGCCGACCGAGCGGCCGCGAAAACTCTTTTCCCAGACGCCTTCACGGCAGGTCCAGAGCTTGTAGGAATCGGCAAAATCGTCGCATTTGCCGAATTCCGGCCGGTCGAGGAACTGCTGGATGCTCTCGTCGCCATAACCGAAACGGAAACTGTTGCCGGCATAAGCGGCCGCCTTGACATAATAGGTCTGCAGCCGGTCGTAGGCATCGACATTATAGGTATGTTCGCCGACGATCGCGCCGATCATATGGATCGGATCGATGCCATAATCGGCGGCCGTCGACTTGATCTTGGCGATCAGCTTCTTGTCGGAAGCAAGCAGGTCGCGGATCTTCTCGTATTTGTCATCGAAGGTGGTGCGGCCGGCGCGGGTCCGGCGTACCGAGGCACCCGGAACCTTCGGCTGTTCCGCGTGACGATTTCCTTCGGGAACCATCGTGAGGCCGCCTGCAAGCGCGGAAGAAGCCACGGATGTCGCGACGACAAGGATCAGGGCCAGAAGGATGCGTTTCAAGATTTGCGTGTCCCAGGACTTCGACCATGCCGATCTCCGGCACCGAATGCTTAAAGCCATTCCAGACCGACTCACTCAAGCGTCGGATATTTTCCATGAAAACGCGCTTCCCTTACGCGAGGCGCAAGGACCGTGTCGAGACACGGGCGTTCAAAATCCCGTCAGCACCCGCAAATGAGCAGCCGGACGTTGCCCGGCTGCCACGATTGCCGCTCAGAGAATGTAGCGCGACAGATCGGTGTCGGCGGCGAGATCGCCAACATGCTTCTTGACGTATTCCGCATCGATCGTCACCGCGGTTCCGCCCTGATCGGGCGCGTTGAACGAGATTTCGTCGAGCACCCGTTCCATGACGGTCTGCAGGCGGCGGGCACCGATATTCTCGACCGAGGAATTGAGATGCACGGCGACATCCGCCAGCGCATCGATCGCGTCGGGCGTAAAATCGAGCGTCAGCTCTTCTGTTTCCATCAGCGCCTTGTATTGGCGGATAAGGCTCGCCTCGGTTTCCGTCAGGATGCGGCGGAAGTCCTCCTTGGTGAGCGGCCTCAGTTCGACCCGGATCGGCAGGCGGCCCTGAAGCTCCGGCAGAAGGTCGGAGGGTTTGGAGACGTGGAAGGCGCCCGAAGCGATGAACAGGATGTGATCGGTCTTCACCGGTCCGTATTTGGTCGACACCGTCGTGCCTTCGACAAGCGGCAGCAAGTCGCGCTGCACGCCCTCGCGGGACACGCCGGCGCCCATACCGCCGTCACGGGCGGCAATCTTGTCGATCTCGTCGAGGAAGACGATGCCGTCGTTCTCGACCGAGCGGACGGCCTCGCGCTGGATGACTTCGTTGTCGATCAGCTTATCGGATTCGTCGCGGATCAGCTCGCCATAGGATTTCTTGACGGTGGTACGGACCTTCTTGGTGCGGCCGCCCATCGCCTTGCCGAACATTTCCGACAGGTTCAAGACGCCGATATTGGCGCCCGGCATGCCGGGGATTTCGAAGCCGGGCATGCCCGAGCCGGTGTCAGTGACCTCGATGTCGATTTCCTTGTCGTCGAGCTCGCCGGCCCTCAGCTTCTTGCGGAAACTTTCGCGGGTGGCTGGCGAGGACGTGGCGCCGACCAGCGCGTCGAGCACCCGTTCCTCGGCGCTCATATGGGCCTTGGCCTGCACGTCGGCGCGCATCTTGTCGCGCACGAGGCCTATGCCGATCTCGACGAGATCGCGGATGATCTGCTCGACATCGCGGCCGACATAACCGACTTCGGTGAATTTGGTCGCTTCGACCTTGATGAAGGGCGCGCCGGCGAGTTTCGCCAGGCGGCGCGAAATCTCCGTCTTGCCGACGCCGGTCGGGCCGATCATCAGGATGTTCTTCGGCATCACTTCGTCGCGCAGGCTCTCGTCGAGCTGGTGGCGGCGCCAGCGGTTGCGCAGCGCAATCGCCACCGCACGCTTGGCGTCGTGCTGGCCGATGATATGCCGATCCAGCTCGGAGACGATTTCCCGGGGTGAAAAGTTGCTCATGTCAAATCCGTTTCTTGGCTTGCGTCCAGCGCCATGAAATGGGCCGGACCGTATATAGATGTCCTGGTGTCGACGTAGCGGAAGCCGGCCTTCTCGTAAGCGCGGATCGCCTGGGCGTTTTCCGGATCGGGATCGATGACGATCCTTTTTGCGCCGTTTTCGAAAAGCTTGTCCACGAGCTGGCGGATGATCGCGCTTCCATGGCCGATGCCGACCAACTCCGGAGGGCCGATCGAGATATCGATGCCGAGCGTGCCTTTCGGCTGATCCTGATAGGGATGACCCTCTTCAAGATGCGGATCGTAATATTGGAGATAGGCAATCGGCCTGCCGTCCAGTTCCACGATCATCGGCCGGGTCTCGACGCTGGTCATCGAGTATTCGATGCTGGCCAGTTCCTCATCGACCGCACCCCACCATTTCGCGATATGCGGCTCGGCGAGCCACGTCGCCAGCAGAGGAAAATCCTCTGCTGCGACATCACGAAACGCGTAGCGGGGGGCGCTGTCAGCCATCGGCGTCCAGCGATTCGATGACCAGGTTGTGGTTGGTGTAGACACAGATATCGGCAGCGATATCGAGCGCTTTCCGGGCGATCTCTTCGGCCGACTTGTCCGAATCCATCATCGCGCGCGCCGCGGCATAAGCATAGTTGCCGCCCGACCCGATCGCGATCGTTCCGTGCTCCGGTTCCAGCACGTCACCGTTGCCGGTAACCGCCAGTGTCGTCGATTTGTCGGCGACCAGCATCATCGCTTCGAGATTGCGCAGGTACTTGTCCGTGCGCCAGTCCTTGGCAAGCTCGACGGCGGCACGCATCAGCTGGCCCGGATATTGTTCGAGCTTCTTCTCGAGCCGATCGAGCAGCGTGAAGGCATCAGCGGTCGCGCCGGCGAAACCGGCGATCACTTCGCCCTTGCCGATGCGCCGCACTTTGCGGGCATTGCCCTTCATCACGGTCTGGCCAAGGCTCACCTGGCCGTCGCCGGCCATGATGACCTTGCCGCCTTTCCGAACAGTAATAATGGTTGTCATAAGGCACCTGTTGGCCCGTCCTGCGGGCATTGGTTTTCAGAGCATTTCCGCCCCGTTGGGCATTTATGTAAGTCGGTCCAGGGCGAATGCAATCTCATGACGCAATGCCGCCGCCACGGCCCTGCTTTTGCTGGATATTTGGCGTCGTGCCTGATAAGGGAGCGAAGATCGATCGCATGGAGCAGACCCAGATGGGTGAGACGACAACCGCACGCGTGGGCAACATCGTCCGCAGGACCAACGAAACCTCCGTTTCCGTTTCCGTCAATCTCGACGGCACCGGCGCGGCCAGGATTTCCACGGGCGTCGGCTTCTTCGACCATATGCTGGACCAACTTTCGCGACATTCGCTGATCGACATGGACATCGAGGTCACCGGCGATCTGCATATCGACGACCACCACACGGTGGAAGACACCGGTATCGCGATCGGCCAGGCGATCTCCAAGGCGCTCGGCGACCGTCGCGGCATCACCCGCTACGCCTCGCTCGACCTTGCCATGGACGAAACGATGACCAAGGCGGCCATCGACGTGTCCGGTCGGCCGTTCCTGGTCTGGAACGTCGCGTTCAGCGCGCCGAAGATCGGTACGTTCGATACGGAGCTGGTGCGGGAATTTTTTCAGGCGCTTGCCCAGAATGCCGGCATCACGCTGCATGTGCTGAACCATTACGGCGCCAACAACCATCATATCGCCGAGACCTGCTTCAAAGCCGTGGCGCGGGCACTTCGCGCCGCCATTGAAATCGACCCGCGGCAGGCCAATCGCGTTCCTTCGACCAAGGGAATGCTGGTCTGACTGCTTGAGGAGACGATCCTTGAGAAGCTATCTCGTTCTGACACCGCCCAATGACCCGCGAAGCGGACCCGACAGGGATTTCCACTCGACCCTCGTATTACGGGACGGGTTCTCGTGGCTCGCGTTGTTGTTTCCGTGGATCTGGCTATTCTGGCATAGACTGTGGATTGCCGGGATCGTGGTTCTGCTGATCCAGATCGGCAGCGGCATCCTGATGCAGGTTCCTGGCTTCTGGACCGCCGGCTTGCTGCTTGGTTTCGCCACCAGCCTGCTCACGGCGCTCGAGGGCCGACATTATCGTTCCGAAGCGCTGATCCGTCGCGGCTGGACACTGGAAACGGTGATTTCCGCTCACGATCTGCGTACGGCCGAGGAGATCTATTTCTCCGGCCTGCCGCAGCCGGAACAACAACCAATGCCGGTCTCGGCCGAGTGGGCAAAGCAGGCAAAGCCGCCCGCCGCCGGATGGCAGGCCCCACACATGGGCCTTTTCGAACATGGAGGACGCTGATGCGCGTCGCAATCATCGACTACGGGTCCGGCAACCTCCGTTCCGCGACCAAGGCCTTTGAAAGGGCCGCCCGGGAAGCCGGCATCAACGCCGTGATCGACCTCACCGACAAGGCCGATGCGGTGGCCACCGCTGACCGGATCGTGCTGCCGGGCGTCGGCGCCTATGCAGATTGCAGCGCCGGCCTCGATGCCGTGCCGGGCATGCGCGAGGCGATCCTGGACGTCGTTGACCACAAGGGCCGACCTTTCCTCGGCATCTGCGTCGGCATGCAGCTGATGTCGTCGCGGGGGCTTGAAAAGACGACCACCAACGGATTCGGCTGGATCGAGGGCGACGTCGTCGAAATGACGCCTTCCGATCCGAACCTCAAGATCCCGCAGATCGGCTGGAACACGCTCGATATCCATCACCCGCATCCTCTGTTTGACGGCATCCCGACCGGACCGGACGGCTTGCACGCCTATTTCGTGCATTCCTACCATCTGGCGGCCAAGCACCGCAGCGACGTGATCGCGACCACCGAGTACGGCGGTTCGATGACCGCTTTCGTCGGCCGCGACAATGTGGCGGGTTCCCAGTTTCACCCTGAGAAAAGCCAGACATTGGGGCTTGCCCTCATCTCCAATTTCCTGCGCTGGAAGCCCTGAGCTCGCGCGAACCACCAAGGACCAAAAAGAAATGATYCTCTTTCCTGCAATCGACCTGAAGGACGGCCAGTGCGTGCGCCTCAAGCTCGGCGACATGGACCAGGCCACCGTCTACAACCCCGATCCCGCAGCCCAGGCCAGGGCTTTCGAGGACCAGGGGTTCGAGTGGCTGCATGTGGTTGACCTGAATGGCGCCTTCGCGGGGACAAGCGTCAACGGCGCTGCCGTTGACGCTATCCTGAAAGCCACGAAGAATCCCGTGCAGCTCGGCGGCGGCATTCGCACACTCGATCATATCGAAAACTGGCTGGCACGCGGGCTAACCCGCGTCATCCTCGGCACCGTCGCGGTGCGCGATCCGGCGCTGGTCATCGAGGCCTGCAGGCAGTTTCCGGGCAAGGTCGCCGTCGGCATCGACGCCAAGGGCGGCAAGGTCGCGGTCGAGGGCTGGGCGGAAGCGTCCGAACTCGGCGTCATCGAGCTGGCAAAGAAATTCGAAGGCGCCGGCGTTTCGGCGATCATCTATACCGACATCGACCGCGACGGCATTCTGGCCGGCATCAATTGGGCGTCGACGCTGGAACTCGCCGATGCCATCTCCATTCCGGTAATCGCATCGGGCGGGCTTGCCTCGCTCGACGATATCAGCCGCATGCTGGAGCCGGATGCGGCCCGGCTCGAAGGCGCAATTTCCGGCCGGGCGCTGTATGACGGCCGCATCGATCCCCACGAAGCGCTGGCCCTGATCCGCTCCAGACAAGGACGTGCCGCATGACCCTCAAAGCCCGCGTCATCCCCTGCCTGGACGTCAAGGACGGCCGCGTCGTGAAAGGCGTCAACTTCGTCGACCTGATCGATGCCGGCGATCCCGTCGAGGCTGCAAAAGCCTATGACGCCGCCGGTGCCGACGAACTCTGCTTCCTCGACATCACCGCCTCCTCCGACAATCGCGAGACGATCTTCGACGTCGTCGCCCGTACCGCCGACCATTGCTTCATGCCGCTCACCGTCGGCGGCGGCGTGCGTGCCGTCGGCGATATCCGCAAGCTGCTGCTGGCCGGCGCCGACAAGGTCGCGATCAACTCGGCGGCGGTCAACAATCCGGACTTCGTGGCTGAGGCCGCCGACAAGTTCGGCAACCAGTGCATCGTTGTGTCGATCGACGCCAAGAAGGTCTCCGGCGCCGGCGAGCCAGACCGCTGGGAGATTTTCACCCATGGCGGCCGCAACCCGACCGGCATCGACGCGGTAGAGTTTGCAATCGGCATGGTGGAACGCGGCGCCGGTGAGCTGCTCGTCACCTCCATGGACCGTGACGGCACCAAGTCCGGTTACGACCTCGGCCTGACGCAGGCGATCGCCGACAGCGTCCGGGCACCGGTCATCGCGTCGGGCGGGGTCGGGAACCTGGACGACATGGTCGCCGGCATCAAACAGGGCCACGCGACGGCGGTCCTGGCTGCATCGATTTTCCACTTTGGGACCTATACGGTCGGCCAGGCAAAACACTATATGGCAGAGCACGGCATCGCCATGCGGCTCGATTGAGCGGTCGGAGAGACGTTATGAGTGAATTTTCCCTGATCGACCTCGAGCGGATCGTCGCCGAGCGGGCCAAGGCCTCGCCGGAAGAATCCTGGACGGCAAAACTGGTCGCCGCCGGCCAGGAGAAGGCCGCAAAGAAGCTCGGGGAAGAAGCCGTCGAAACGGTGATCGCCGCGATCAAAGAGGACGCCAAAAATCTGACTGCGGAGAGCGCAGATCTCCTCTATCATCTTTTGGTCGTCTTGAATATTGCGGCGGTGCCGTTGCAGGATGTGCTCGACGAACTCCAGCGAAGGACCGGCCAGTCCGGCCTCCAAGAAAAGGCAAGCCGGCCGACATCATGAACATCGTTTCCCAGCCCGCCGAGACGCCTGAGCTCGAAACCGGCTCGAATGCGGAATATTATTCGCCCTATCACCGCTTCAGTGCGGAGGAATGGGCGAAGTTCCGCGCAGACACGCCTCTGACGCTCACCGCCGACGAGGTGCAGAGGTTGCGTTCGCTGGACGACCCGATCGATCTCGATGAAGTCCGGCGCATCTATCTCTCTCTGTCGCGCCTGCTGTCGACGCATGTGGAGGCGACGCAACGCCTCTTCCAGCAGCGAAACCGTTTCCTGAGCCTTTCCGACATCACCAAGACGCCCTTCATCATCGGCATTGCCGGGTCGGTGGCGGTCGGCAAATCGACCACCGCACGTATCCTGAAAGAACTGCTCGCCCGCTGGCCGTCGAGCCCGAAAGTGGATCTCATCACCACCGACGGTTTCCTCTACCCGAACGCCGTGCTGAGCCGGGAAAACCTGATGGAGCGCAAGGGGTTTCCGGAAAGCTACGATATCGGCTCCATCCTGCGCTTCCTGTCGGCGATCAAGGCCGGTGAACCGAACGTCAAGGCGCCGCGTTACTCGCATCTCACCTACGACGTTTTGCCGGACGAATACTCGCTGGTCGATCGGCCGGACATCCTGATCTTCGAAGGCATCAACGTCCTCCAGTCGCGGGCGCTGCCGGCCGACGGCAAGATCGTGCCGATCGTTTCGGACTTCTTCGACTTCTCGATCTATATCGATGCCGACGAAGAGCAGATCCACAACTGGTACGTCCAGCGCTTCATGAAGCTGCGCCAGACCGCCTTCCGCGATCCGACCTCGTTCTTCAAGAAATACGCGGCGATCGATGCGGATGCGGCCCGCGCCGTTGCCGAAGGATTGTGGGAAAACATCAACTTGAAGAACCTGCGGCAGAACATTCTGCCGACCAGGCCACGGGCGGATCTCATCCTGCGCAAGGGCCGCAATCATCTGGTCGAAACGGTCGAACTGCGGAAACTGTAGGCGATCGATCGCCGGCTATTGAATTAAATCGTCAACTATTCACACGGCGGAGCGTCAGGTTGATGCGCCCGCCGTTCTTCAACAGCGTCGACGTGCCGGGATAAATGCGATCGACGCCGTGGAAGGCGAGACGCCCCTCTCCGCCCAGCACGACGACATCTCCACTCGCCAGCCGGAAAGAGCCGGTCGGGTCCTTGCGGTTCCGGCCACCGACCCGGAACAGGCAGCTGTTGCCCAGCGAGACGGAGAGAACGGGGGCGGCCAAATCGTTCTCGTCCCGGTCCTGATGCAGGCCCATCTTGGCGTCGTCGGAATAGAAGTTGATGAGGCAAGCTTCCGGCGGCTTCGAATAGCCGCCGAACGTTTCCCAGAGATCGAGCAGTTCCTGCGGCATCGCGGGCCACGGCTTCTTCGTCACCGGATGAAAGGACTGGTAGCGATACCCCTGCTGTTTGTCCGTCACCCAGCCGAGCGGGCCGCAATTGGTCATGCGCACCGACATGGGTTTGCCGGTGCCGGGCATTTCGGGCGTATAGAGCGGCGCCTCGGCTACGATGTCTCGTATCAGTTCGACCAGATGCTCCTGCGCTAATCGATCGAGATAGCCGGGAAGATGCCTGATGCCATTCGCAAGCGTCGCCAAAGATCAGTCTCCGCTCTCAGTCGCCGCTTGGCCGGCCGCGCATCTTCTTGACGTCCGAGCGGCCGGATTTTTCCTTCAGCCGGCGCTCCACCGAACCCTTGGTAGGCTTGGTTTTCTTGCGTGGCGGCGGCGGCGGTTCGGCGGCCTTGAGGATCAGTTCCTTCAGCCGCTCGCGCGCGTCTTCGCGGTTGCGCTCCTGGCTGCGGAACCGGTTCGCTTCTATCATCAGCACGCCATCCTTCGACACCCGTTTTCCGGCGAGCTTGATGGCGTTTTCCTTCACCCGCTCCGGCAGGGACGGCGTGTTGACGATGTCGTAGAAAAGTTGGACCGCCGTCGAGACCTTGTTGACGTTCTGGCCGCCCGGCCCGCCCGCCAGCACGAATTGTTCCGTCAGTTCCCATCCGGCGATGGTGATGCGGTTGTTGATGACAAGGGGATTGCTGGCCATGGGTCTCTGGTCTTTGTTCTCGGGCGCATGCCGTTGTCCGGAACCGGCACCCATGTTCGGGTGACATACGGCAGGCCCGCATCTTTCCCACAAAGCCGGCAAAAAGAAAACCGCCGGTCCAGGGTGTTATCCCGGGCCGGCGGTTTCACGTGAATCCTTCAAAGATTACTCGGCGGCGGCAAGCATGACAGGAGCGGCGCTTCTCACCTTGCTGTCGACGTGGTCTTCGTACTGCCCGAAGTTTTGGATGAACATCGAGACGAGCTTCTTGGCATAGGCGTCGAACGCGGCGCCGTCCGCCCAGGTCGAGCGGGGATCGAGGATCGCATTGTCGACGCCTTCAACGGCGACCGGCACCGCGAAACCGAAGTTGGGATCGGTACGGAACTCTACATTCTTGAGGCTGCCGTCGAGCGCAGCACTTAAGAGAGCGCGGGTCGCCTTGATCGGCATACGGCGGCCGACGCCGTAAGCGCCGCCGGTCCAGCCGGTGTTGACGAGCCAGCAATCGACCCCGTGACGGGCAATCAATTCCTTGAGCAGGTTGCCGTATTCGGCCGGATGACGGGGCATGAACGGCCCACCGAAGCAGGTCGAGAACGTCGCTTCCGGCTCGGTGACACCCTTTTCCGTGCCGGCGACCTTGGCGGTGTAGCCGGAGAGGAAGTGGTACATCGCCTGTTCGGGCGTCAGCTTGGCGATCGGCGGCATGACGCCGAAAGCATCGGCGGTCAGCATGATGATCGACTTCGGCTGCGGCGCCACGCCGGTCTTCGATGCATTCGGAATGAAATGCAGCGGATAGGCGCTACGGGTGTTCTCGGTCAGCGAATCGTCGTTGAAATCCGGAACCCGGTTCTCGTCGAGCACGACGTTTTCGATCACCGTGCCGAAACGGCGGGTCGCGGCATAGATTTCCGGCTCGGCTTCGGCCGAAAGATTGATGGCCTTGGCATAGCAGCCGCCTTCGAAATTGAAGACGCCGTTTTTGCCCCAGCCATGCTCGTCGTCACCGATCAGCGTCCGCTTCGGATCGGCCGAGAGCGTGGTCTTGCCGGTGCCGGACAGACCGAAGAACAGCGCGGTATCGCCATTCGGGCCGACATTGGCCGAGCAGTGCATCGGCATGACGCCTTCTTCCGGCAGGAAGTAGTTGAGGATGGAGAAGACCGACTTCTTGTTTTCGCCGGCATAGGAGGTGCCGCCGACAAGGATGAGGCCATTGGTGAAATCGCAGGCGATCACCGTCTCCGTGCGGCAGCCGTGGCGGGCGGGATCCGCCTTGAAGCTTGGCAGGTTGATGATCGTCAGCTTCTCTTCGAAGCTTTCGAGCGTGGCGCGATCCGGGCGGATCAGAAGATTGCGGATGAAGAGAGCGTGCCAGGCGAATTCGCTGACGACGCGGGTCGGAAGGGCATATTCGGCATCGGCGCCGCCGACCAGATCCTGGACGAACAGCGTCTTGCCGGCGGCATGGGCGAGCATGTCCTTCTTCAGGACTTCGAAGTGTTCCGGTTTCATGGGCTTGTTGTCGGCCCCCCACCAGACGCGGCTCTCGGTGCCGGCATCGCGGACAATGAACTTGTCCTTCGGGGAGCGACCAGTGTGCTGGCCGGTGACGGCGCGGAGTGCGCCGTCGATCGTCAGATCGGCTTCACCGCGGCGGATTGCTTCTTCGTAGAGTTCAACCTCGGACGAATTGTAATAAACACGCGATACACCGCCGAGACCGATCGCCGCTAAACCCTTGGACGGGTTGTGAAGTCCAAACTCCTCCATGCGCGCACTCCTTCAGCTTGCCGTGGGGACTGACGCGAAATTAATGACAGATTTCTAAAAGGGCAAGAGGCCGCTTGAAAATTCTTTAATAATATCAATTATTTAATCGATTTAAAAAATTTTATTCCTCTTTAAATCGGTTTAATAACCGTTTCAATCCGCATCCGCGCTATCTTAAGTCTCATTGCCAAAACGCACGATCGTCAGCGGCCTCTTTATCTTTGCCACAATTTGTTCCACCTTTATACTCAAGAAGCGCGTCGGCTGATGCCGCCTGGCTGGGGTGAATTCCAGGAGATGCGCATAGATGACGGAGATGGAGAGCATGCAAACAATCGCGCTCGTAGATGACGACCGCAATATCCTGACGTCGGTTTCGATTGCACTCGAGGCAGAAGGATACAAGGTCGAAACCTATACGGATGGCGCTTCCGCGCTCGACGGGCTGATCGCCCGCCCTCCGCAGCTGGCGATCTTCGATATCAAGATGCCGCGCATGGACGGCATGGAACTGCTGCGCCGCCTGCGGCAGAAATCCGACCTGCCGGTGATCTTCCTCACCTCCAAGGATGAAGAGATCGACGAGTTGTTCGGGCTGAAGATGGGCGCCGACGACTTCATCACCAAGCCGTTCTCGCAGCGTCTGCTGGTGGAGCGGGTAAAGGCGATCCTGCGACGTGCCGGCAGCCGCGAGGCGCAAGCCGCCGGCGGTGCCGGGGCCAAGACGGCAGCCGATCAGCAGGCCGCCCGCACGCTCGAACGCGGCCAGCTTGTCATGGACCAGGAGCGCCATACCTGCACCTGGAAGGGTGAACCGGTGACGCTGACGGTGACCGAGTTCCTGATCCTGCATTCTCTGGCCCAGCGGCCCGGCGTCGTCAAAAGCCGCGATGCGCTGATGGATGCCGCCTATGACGAGCAGGTCTATGTGGACGACCGTACCATCGACAGCCACATCAAGCGGCTGCGCAAGAAGTTCAAGATGGTCGACAACGACTTCGATATGATCGAAACCCTTTATGGCGTGGGTTATCGGTTCCGTGAGGCCGCTTGACCCTTGCGAAAGGTTAACTTGAGGCCACGGCCGGACCAGCGCTAAGCTGGCCCGGTGGAAGGACTGCAGTGGCAGATCAAACATTTGATAGCAATATGATCCGAATGGAGAAGGCTGGGACACGACGTGCGCCGCGGCGGTTCTGGTCGCGCCCTTTCACGCTCATTCGGCGAGTGTTCGGCCATGCGGTGTTTTCGAGCCTCACCCGCCGCATCCTGTTCTTCAACATCGCCGCGACGGTCGTGCTGGTGGCGGGCATTCTCTACCTCAACCAGTTCCGTGAAGGCCTGATCGATGCTCGCGTCGAGAGCCTGCTGACGCAGGGTGAGATCATCGCCGGCGCGATTTCCGCCTCCGCCTCGGTCGATACCAACTCGATCACCATCGATCCCCAGAAACTCCTCGAACTGCAGGCCGGCCAGAGCATTACGCCGGTGCCGAACGACGAGGACCTCGATTTCCCGATCGACCCGGAGCGCGTGGCGCCGGTCCTCAGACGCCTCATTTCGCCGACCCGCACCCGCGCCCGGATCTTCGATGYCGACGCCAACCTGCTGCTCGATTCCCGCCACCTCTATTCACGCGGCCAGGTGCTGCGTTTCGACCTGCCGCCGGTGGAAAACGAATCGCAGACCTGGAGCGACTGGTTCGCAGGGCTGATCAACCGCCTGCTGCAGCCGGGCAACCTGCCGGTCTACAAGGAAGCGCCGGGTGGCGACGGCTCGATCTATCCGGAAGTCATGAACGCGCTGACCGGCGTGCGCGGCGCGCTAGTGCGGGTCACAGAGCGCGGCGAGTTGATCGTCTCCGTCGCCGTACCTGTGCAGCGTTTCCGTGCCGTGCTCGGCGTGCTTCTGCTATCGACCCAGGCAGGCGACATCGACAAGATCGTGCATGCGGAACGGTTGGCGATCATGCGCGTCTTCGGCGTCGCGACGCTCGTCAACATCCTCCTGTCGCTGCTGCTCTCCTCGACCATCGCCAATCCGCTGCGGCGGCTGGCGGCGGCTGCGATCCGGGTGCGGCGCGGCGCCAAGCAGCGCGAGGAGATCCCGGACTTCTCCTATCGCCAGGACGAAATCGGCAATCTTTCCATCGCGCTTCGCGAGATGACCAACGCGCTCTATGACCGCATCGATGCGATCGAGAGTTTCGCGGCGGATGTAAGCCACGAGCTCAAGAACCCGCTGACTTCGCTTCGCAGCGCCGTCGAGACCCTGCCGCTCGCCAAAACCGAGGAGTCTAAACAGCGGCTGACGGAAGTCATTTTCCACGACGTGCGCCGTCTGGATCGCCTGATCAGCGACATTTCCGACGCCTCGCGGCTGGACGCCGAACTCGCACGGTCAGATTCGACGCCCGTCGACATGGAAAACCTGCTCGGTAATCTCGTCGATATTTCCCGGCAGATTCGCACCGGCCGCAAGCCGGTGGAAATCAGCCTGACGACCGACAACAAGGCCGGCAACAGGTCCGCCTTCCTGGTCAACGGCCATGATCTGCGCCTAGGGCAGATCATCACCAACCTCATCGAGAACGCGCGATCCTTCGTGCCCGAAAAGGGCGGCCGTGTCGCCATCCGGCTGTCTCACTCCAAGGATCGTGTCGTCGTGACCGTGGAAGACAACGGGCCCGGCATCCAAGCGGAGGATATCGACCGCATCTTCGAACGGTTCTACACGGACCGGCCGGACGGCGAGAGTTTCGGCCAGAATTCCGGCCTTGGCCTGTCGATCAGCCGGCAGATCGCCGAGGCCCATGGCGGCTCGCTGAAGGCGGAAAACCTGTACGACGCCAAGACGGGTGCCACCACCGGCGCCCGCTTCACGCTGTCGCTGCCGGGCGGCGAAATTCAATGAGCCCGGCGCCGGTCAACATCCATGCGACCGCGATCGTCATCGGCACCAGGGGCGTGCTCTTTACCGGTCCGTCCGGCAGCGGCAAGTCCATGCTCGCCTTCTCCTGCATCGCAGCTGCCCGGCGCCAAGGCGCTTTCGCGGCTCTTGTCGCCGACGATCAGGTGCGCGTCTCGCGCCACGACAATCATCTGCTGGCCACTCGGCCGGAAGCGATCGCCGGTCTCATCGAACTGCGCGGCAGCGGCATCGCCCATGTGGAAAGCGTCTCCGTGGCGGCTCTGGATCTGGCGGTGGACGTCATATCCCTGCCGGAAAGCGAAAGGCTTCCACCGGAGAACGAACGTTTCCAGATCCCCGGTGTGGGTATCCTTCCGCTTGTCCGGATATGGCGCGGTGCACCTGATCCGCTGGCCGTTCTGGCGGCCTTTACACCGGATTTTCACGGCGAGATGCCGTTTTCATCATCCGRCAGCCTGATTTTTTGACTTGAACTTCGAATCTACTTGGACAAGATGGCATCCCACCGCTGGACCGCTTTATTGCAATGCGATAATGGCGCCGAGTTTCCATAGCAGGGGGCAGTTTTCATGATCGGACTAGTGCTTGTCACCCATGGCAAGCTGGCTGAGGAATTTCGTCATGCGGTCGAGCATGTCGTCGGACCTCAGAAATTCATCGAAACCGTATCGATCGGTCCCGAGGACGACATGGATCAGCGGCGGCAGGATATCGTCGATGCCGTTACCAATGCCGATGAAGGTCATGGCGTCATCATCCTGACGGACATGTTCGGCGGCACCCCCTCCAACCTTTCCATTTCCGTCATGGAAAGCGGCCGGATCGAAGTCATTGCCGGCATGAACCTGCCGATGCTGATCAAGCTCGCCGGTGTGCGCAGCGACAACAACATGGATAAGGCGCTCGTCGAAGCCTCCGAAGCCGGTCGTAAATATATCAATGTCGCAAGCCGCGTCCTCAGCGGCAAATGAGAACCCATACCGGATGTCATCCCCCTCTCCCCGTGAATTCCTGATCGTCAACAAGCGTGGTCTGCATGCTCGTGCCTCTGCCAAGTTCGTGCAGATGGTGGAAAGTTTCGATGCGCGGATCACCGTCTCCAAGGACGGAACAACCGTCGGCGGCACGTCGATCATGGGCCTGATGATGCTCGCCGCCAGCACCGGCTGCACGATCGAAGTCTCAGCGGAAGGAAACCAGGCCAAAGAAGCGCTGGATGCGCTCGAGCAACTCGTCGCCAACAAGTTCGGCGAAGAAGCCTGACGCACCCGCGATTTAACCCTCCGATGACATAAACATATAAAGACCTCTTTATATCCCGTTGCCAGTTTGTAGGAAGCCTGCTAAACCGCTGGCCAGTTTCCGTCTGCCAAGGCGGGTCTTGCCACGTCCGTCGGTATCCCGCCGGAGAAGGCACCACCGAACATGGAGAGCTTTATGAGCACTGAGAAGGATTACGTCGTCGCGGATATCAATCTTGCCGCCTACGGCCGCAAGGAGCTCGACATCGCAGAAACCGAAATGCCGGGCCTGATGTCGTGCCGCGAAGAATTCGGCACAACGAAGCCGCTGAAGGGTGCCCGCATCTCGGGCTCGCTCCACATGACCATCCAGACGGCCGTTCTGATCGAGACCCTTCAGCACCTCGGTGCGGAAATCCGCTGGGCGTCCTGCAACATTTTCTCGACCCAGGACCATGCTGCTGCGGCAATCGCTGCCGCCGGCATTCCGGTCTTCGCCGTCAAGGGCGAATCTCTGACGGAATACTGGGATTACACCGACAAGATCTTCCAGTGGGCCGACGGCGGCCTCTCCAACATGATCCTCGATGACGGCGGCGACGCCACCATGTACATCCTCACCGGCGCCCGCGCCGAAGCCGGCGAAGACGTTCTTTCGAATCCGACTTCGGAAGAAGAAGAAATCCTCATCGCGCAGATCAAGAAGCGCCTCAAGGCTTCGCCTGGCTGGTTCACCAAGCAGCGCGACGCGATCAAGGGCGTTACCGAGGAAACCACGACGGGCGTGCATCGCCTTTACGAACTGTCCAAGAAGGGGCTGCTGCCCTTCCCGGCGATCAACGTCAACGACTCGGTCACTAAGTCGAAATTCGACAACAAGTACGGCTGCAAGGAATCGCTGGTCGACGGCATCCGCCGCGGCACCGACGTGATGATGGCCGGCAAGGTCGCCGTGGTCTGCGGTTACGGCGACGTCGGCAAGGGTTCTGCCGCTTCGCTCGCCGGTGCCGGCGCCCGCGTCAAGGTCACCGAAGTCGATCCGATCTGCGCCCTGCAGGCCGCCATGGACGGTTTCGAAGTCGTCGTCCTCGAAGACGTCGTCGACAGCGCCGACATCTTCATCACCACGACCGGCAACAAGGACGTCATCCGCATCGACCACATGCGTGCGATGAAGGACATGGCGATCGTCGGCAATATCGGCCACTTCGACAACGAAATCCAGGTCGCGGCGCTGAAGAACCTCAAGTGGACCAACGTCAAACCGCAGGTCGACATGATCGAGTTCCCCAAGGGCAACCGCATCATCCTTCTGTCGGAAGGCCGCCTGCTCAACCTCGGCAACGCTACCGGCCATCCGTCCTTCGTGATGTCGGCTTCGTTCACCAACCAGACGCTGGCCCAGATCGAGCTTTTCACCAAGCAGGGCGAATACAAGAACGACGTCTACATCCTGCCGAAGCACCTCGACGAGAAGGTCGCCCGCCTGCATCTCGCCAAGCTCGGCGTGAAGCTGACGGAACTCTCCGACGAGCAGGCTGCCTATATCGGCGTCCCGCAGACCGGCCCGTTCAAGGCTGAACACTACCGCTATTAATCAATAGCCGGTTAATCCACAAGATATGGTAGCTGCAGCCTTGACAAAGGCTGCGGCTTCTTTTTTGGGCGCATCCCTTCCCGGCGATTCCCTAAGCAAGTATTGTTTTAGAACTTGATTCGCGCCTTCCCTGGAGCGTGATGCCGAAAGCCGCCAGCGGTTTTCGGACATCGTCGCGCTCCCACCATCTGATTGGGAGCCGTCCGGCTACGGGCAAGGCGCGGAGTGGTATGTCTTGTCGATGAGCGGCAATTGGACGGAGACAGACCGGATATGTCGGTAAGAAAAATGAGCTCGTCAGAACGGGCCGATCCCCTTTGCGGCGGAGCGGAAGCTCCAGCCTTGCGTCCCTTTGCGGGGCGTTCCGGTTTCGGATCTCCAGACGGCAATGCAATCGTCGGCAGGCTTCGCCGCCTGGCGCTGTTCGGCAGCGCCTTTCTCTCGGGCACCGCCCTTTCCGGGCTCGCGACTGCGGCGCTTGCGCAGCAATCGGGTGACGCCGCCGTCCGCCTGTTTTCCTCGACGGAGGTCATCGTTTCGTCGCTGGTGATGGGCGCCCTCGGAGCCGCCCTGTTTTCGGCCATCTGGCTGGTGCGCCAGCGCGGCAATATGGAAGCCGAAACGCAGGAAATGCGCAGCGCCCTTTCCGACGCACAGCAGCGGATTTCCAAGTTCGAGGCCCTGATTGCCGACAAGAACCGCCGGATCGTCGTGTGGGAAAGCGGCTCCTCCAAGCCTGAATTCCTCGGCCAGCTGCCGGTGGAAACCGGAGCGCCGCAGCAGGACCGCGAGTTTCTCGCCTTCGGCCGCTGGATGCGCGGCAGTTCCGCCAGCGAGCTTGAGAAATCGATCGAACTCCTGCGGGTCGAAGCCCGCTCCTTCGACATGGTGGTGGAAACCAACCGCGACGAAATCCTGGAAGTGCAGGGGCGCGTTTCGGGTGGCAAGGCCTTCGTCCGTTTCATCGCACTCAATAATCTGCGCGCCGAACTCGCCGAGCTCAAGATCGAGCGCGAGCGGCTGACCAACTCGATCATGCTGTTCCATTCGCTGCTCGACGCCATCGAGCAGCCGGTCTGGCGTCGCGATTCACAGGGCAAGCTGACCTGGGTCAACCATGCCTATGGCGATGCCGTGGAAGCTTCGACCCCGGCCCAGGCGATCGAGGACGGCCGCGAGTTTCTGGGCTCGATCGCCCGCGAAAAGATCAAGGCGGCAGCGACCTCCACCTCGCCTTTCCACGACCGGATTTCCACCGTGGTGCACGGCAATCGCACCATGTTCGACGTCGTCGACGTCGTCGTGCCGGGCGGTTCCACAGGCATTGCGATCGACGTTTCCGAAGTGGAAGCGGTGCGCGAGGAACTCAAGCGCACCCTGAAGAGCCACGCGGAAACGCTCGACCACCTGGCAACGCCCGTCGCTATCTTCGACGGCGACCGCCGGCTGCAGTTCTACAATCAGGCCTTCGTGCAGCTTTGGGGTTTCACGCTTCCCTTCCTCGACCAGAGGCCGGACAATAGCGAGCTGCTCGACAAGCTCAGAAGCGACGGCAAGCTGCCGGAACAGCTGAGCTGGCGGAGCTGGAAGGAAACGGCGCTTTCCGTCTACCAGTCGCCGGATACGCAGACCGACCTGTGGCACCTGCCGAACGGCCAGACGCTTCGCGTCATCGCAACCGCGCATCCGCAGGGCGGTGCCACCTGGGTGTTCGAGAACCTGACCGAACAGGTGGATCTCGAGACCCGTTACAACACGCTGGTCCAGGTCCAGGGCGAAACGATCGACCATTTGTCCGAAGGTGTCGCCGTCTTCGGGCCGGACGGACGCATCCGCCTGTCAAACCCGGCCTTCCGGGCGCTCTGGGGCATCACCGCCGAAGAATCCAAGCCGGGCACGCATATCAAGGCGATCGAGACCGCCTGCGCGCCATCCTACGACAAGCCGGACGGCTGGCGCCGCTTCGGCCAGATGCTGACCAATTTCGATGACGAGCGCCCCTCGTTGCAGGGCACGTTCGAGCTCTATTCCGGCCTGATCCTCGATTATGCCGTGACGCCGCTGCCGAACGCCCAGACAATGCTGACATTCGTCGACATGACGGCGAGTGCCAGGGCGGAACGGGCGCTCAAGGAGAAGAACGAGGCGCTGCAGAAGGCCGACGAGCTCAAGAACGATTTCGTCCAGCACGTCTCCTACGAGCTGCGCTCGCCGCTGACCAATATCATCGGCTTCACCGACCTCCTGAAGACACCGGGCATCGGTACGCTGAACGAGCGCCAGTCGGAATATATCGACCATATCTCGACATCCTCGTCGGTTCTTCTGACGATCGTCAACGACATCCTCGATCTGGCGACCGTCGATGCCGGCATCATGCAGCTCAACTATTCGGAAATGGCGATCGATGACCTGCTCGACGACGTGGCCATGCAGATCGCCGACCGGCTGCACGAAAACGGCGTAACCTTGGCGATCACCGCGCCGGCCGGTCTCGGCACCATCGTCGCCGACCAGCAGCGGCTGAAGCAGATCCTCATCAAGCTGCTGACCAATGCCACCAACTTTGCGCCGGACGGCTCAGCCATCACGCTCAACTGCTGGCGCACCCATAGCGACGTGTTCTTCTCGGTGACCGACAAGGGTCCGGGCATCCCCGAAGATATCCTGAAGACCGTGTTCGACCGGTTCTCGGCCAATGCCAAGGGCGGCAAGCGCAGTGGAGCGGGTCTCGGCCTTTCGATCGTCGAGAGCTTCGTGACGCTGCATCACGGCGATGTCGCGATCGACAGCAAGCCTGGCCAGGGAACCACGGTTACGTGCCGCATTCCGAGCGGCACGACGGCGCGGTCCGTCGCCGCCGAATGAGTGGTGAGGCAGCTCTTACCCTGACGCTTGCCGACGAGGCTGAAACGATCCGCCTCGGCGAAGACTTGGCGCTGGCGCTGAAGAAGGGCGACTGGATCGCCCTTTCCGGCGATCTCGGCGCCGGCAAATCGACCTTCGCCCGGGCTTTTTTGCGCGCGCTTGCGGATGATAGCGAGCTCGAAGTGCCGAGCCCGACATTCACGCTGGTGCAGAGCTACGAGCTGCGCATTCCGGTCTCGCATTTCGATCTTTATCGGCTGGGCGATTCCTCCGAACTGGATGAGCTTGGTTTCGACGAGGCGCTCTCAAACGGCATCTGCTTGGTGGAATGGCCGGAAGTTGCCGACGACCTGCTGCCGCAGGCCCGCATTCAGCTCAAGCTCGAACAGAGCGGCAGCGGCCGGACCGCGACGATCACGGCACCGGAGGCGCAGATGCAACGCATCCGCCGCGTGCTGGCGATCCGGGAATTTCTCGACAGCCATGGTTACCCCGGCGCCCGACGGCGTTTCCTCACCGGCGACGCCTCGACCCGCGCCTATGAGAGCGTGACAATCGCAAACGGCGAAACGCTGATCCTGATGGACTGGCCGCGCCCGGCGCAAGGCCCGCCGGTTCTTGACGGCAAGCCCTATCCCAAGGTCGCGCATCTGGCCGAAGACCCCTATCCCTTCGTGGCGATCGACGAATATCTGCGCGAACTGGGCCTGGCGGCGCCGGAAGTGCTGCATGTCGATTACGACCAGGGCATCCTGCTGATCGAAAATCTTGGCGAAGAGGGGGCCGTCGACGAAGACGGCAATCCCATCGAGGAACGCTACCGCGAAAGCATCGTGTGCCTCGCCTTCCTGCACAGCCATGAGATGCGCCAGGACCTGCCGGTCGGGGACGGCCATATCCACCATATTCCCGATTTCGACCCGACGGCGATGAAGATGGAGGCGCGGCTTCTCGTTGACTGGCACCTGCCGTGGAAACGCGGCACGCCGGCGACTGACGAGGAACGCCAGGAATATCTCGCGATCTGGGACAACCTGATCCGCGAGCTTGACGGCGTCGAGAAAAACCTGCTGCTGCGCGATTTCCATTCGCCCAACATTATCTGGCGGCCGAGTGAATCGGGTGTGCGGCGCGTCGGCCTGATCGACTTCCAGGATGCGATGATCGGCCCGACCGCTTATGACCTGGCCTCGATCGTCCAGGACGCCCGCGTCGACATCCCGAAGGCGCTTGCCGACCAGTTGATGCTGGATTACGTGACGCTTCGCCGCGCACTCGGAGCCTTCGACGAGCCGACGTTCCTGAAAGCCTGGGCGATCATGGCTGCGCAGCGCAACTGCAAACTCGCCGGCCTTTGGGTGCGGCTCTTGCAGCGGGACGGCAAGCCGGGCTATCTGAAGCACATGCCGCGGACGCTCCGCCATCTCGCGACGGCGCTGAGCCACGATGTGCTCGCCCCCTTGCGCGATTGGTGCCGTCGGGCTGGAATAGAACTGCCCGAATCATAATTACGGTTGCCGATGACCATTCAACGAGCCCCGATCAAACAGGCGATGGTGCTTGCCGCAGGGCTCGGCACCCGTATGCGGCCGATCACTAATGCGATGCCGAAGCCGCTGGTGCCGGTCGCTGGCAAGCCGATGATCGACTATGTACTGGATTCGTTGAGAGAGGCTGGCGTCGAGCGCGCCGTCGTCAATGTGCACCACTTCGCCGACCAGATGGCGGCGCATCTCGAAGCTTATCAGGGCCTCGAAATCCTGATCTCCGACGAGCGCGACGCGCTGATGAACAATGGCGGCGGCATCGTGAAGGGACTGAAGCTTCTCGATCGCAGCACGGTTTTCGTCATGAATGCCGACCTCTTCTGGATCGGCGAGACACCAGGCAAGCCGACCAACCTGCGGCACCTGGCGGAGTTCTTCGATCCGGAGCGCATGGACATGGCGATGCTCTGCGTCGATATCGACAACACGACCGGGCACAACGGCATCAACGATTTCGGCATGGATGCGGATGGCCGGTTGAGGCGCTACCGGGACGACCCGGCCAACCCGGTCGTTTACGCCGGCGCTTTTGCGATGAGCCCGTCCTTTCTGGATGACGCACCGTCCGATGCTTTCAACATCAATATCTATTTCGACAAGGCGATCGCCCGCGGCCGGCTCTATGGAACTATGCTCGACGGCCACTGGATCACCGTCGGCACGCCGGAAGCGCTGCCGGAAGCCGAAGCGGTGATCGCCTGTTATCCGGTGGAGGCATGACCACGTTATCCGGCAAGAAGCGGGTGTTTTCGATCCCCGCCGGAGCACCGTTCCTCAAGACCGTAGCAGCGGCACTCTGTGACGGCCGGCTCAACGAGATCTTCCGCTATGATCCGGCCGATCCACTTTCGCTCGCCGACGTGACCATCTATGTGCCGACGCGCCGTTCGGCCCGCGTGCTACGCTCGGAATTCGTCGATCTGCTCGGCGGCCGATCGGCGATCCTGCCGGTCATCCGGCCGCTCGGCGAAACCGACGACGACAGCGGTTATTTCGACCTCGTGGCGCCCGAGGAGATGGACCTGGCGCTGCCGATCGGCGGCACCGCGCGTCTCCTCGAACTCGGCCGACTGATTCTTGCGTGGCGCAACCAGCTTCCGAAAATCGTGCTCGACGTACATTCGGAATCGCCGCTCGTCGCACCGGCCAGCCCAGCCGATGCCATATGGCTCGCCCGGGCGCTCGCCGAACTCATCGACGCGGTCGAAACCGAGGAGCGCGACTGGACGGATCTCAAAAAACTCGACACCGGCGAACATGCGCTCTGGTGGCAGCTGACCGCGGAGTTCCTGTCGATCGCGAGCGCCTTCTGGCCGCTTCGTCTCGAAGAACTGCGTCGGTCTTCGCCGGCAAAACATCAGGCGTCGATCCTGCGCGGCGAGGCGCGGCGGATTTCGTCCAGGGATCACAAGGGACCGGTGATCGTCGCTGGTTCGACCGGCTCCGTGCCGGCCGCTGCCGACCTGATCGCGGCGATCTCCCGCCTTCCGAACGGCACCGTCGTGCTGCCGGGACTCGACCTCTCGATGCCGCCGGATCAATGGGCGATGATCGGCGAAGAGGCCTTTGACGGCAAACCCGAACCCGCCAGCCGCAGCCATTCGCAGTTCGGCCTGTCGCGGCTGCTCAAGAAGCTCGGCGTGACGCGGGAAGACGTGGCGATGCTCGGCGAAGTTCCGGGCGATCTCGCCTTCCGCGCCGAAGCGCTCTCCCAGGCGCTGGTGCCCGCCAAGGCGACGGACCGCTGGAGCACCTGGCGGGACGACGCGGATCCCGCTCTCCTTACCCAAGCCTTTGCCGATGTCTCGCTGATCGAAGCCTCGAACGAACGCGAGGAGGCCGTGGCGATCGCCATCGCGCTCCGGCTTGCGCTCGAACAGCCGGGCAAAAACGGTGGCGAGAGCCAGGCCGCGCTGATCACGCCTGATCGAGCGCTTGCCCGCCGGGTGACCGCCGAGCTTTCCCGTTTCGGCCTACTCGCCGACGATTCCGCCGGTTCGCCGCTGTCCGGTACGCCACAGGGCACGCTGACCCAGCTTCTGCTCGAAGCAACGCTCCGGCCGGGCGACCCGGTGGCGATCGTGGCGCTGATCAAGCATCCGCTGATGCGCCTCGGCCTGCCGGCAGCGGAGCTGCGATCGGCCGTCGAAGCGCTGGAAATCCTGGCTCTGCGCGGCGGTCTCGGCGACATGGACATTTCCGCGCTGGAGCCGCTGCTCGAAACCCAGTTGGCCAGCCAGCTCGAAGACAGGCACGCGCCACACTGGCGGCTATCGCTGCCGACCGATGCCGCCGGCAAGGCGCGCGATCTTGCGCAGCGGCTGGCGAAAGCGGTCGAGCCGCTCGCTTCCGCCCTCGTCCGCCGCCGGCCGGATGGGCGTGGCCTTACGGCAAAACTCACGCTATCCGAATGGGCCGATCGCACCGGCCGCGCACTTGAGGCGATCTGCATCGATGAACGGCGAGACCTCGCGGCGCTCTGGTCCGGAGAAGCCGGCGAAAGACTGGCGGGATTGCTCTCCGAAGTCATCGATACCGACGGGCAGATGGAGGCGGACGGTCCGCAATGGATCGATATCGTCATGGCGCTGACAACAGGCGTGGCGGTAAAGCCCCGTTCGCTGAGCCATCCGCGCATCTTCATCTTCGGTACTCTCGAAGCCCGGCTGCAGAGCGTCGATACGATGATCCTCGGCGGCCTCAACGAAGGGTCCTGGCCGGGGCAGACGGTCAACAACCCGTTCCTGTCCCGCACCATGAAGACCGATATGGGACTGGAACCGCCGGAACGCCGGATCGGCCAGCTTGCCCACGATTTCGAGATGGCCTGTGGGACGCGGCATCTGATCCTTTCGCGCTCGATGCGCCAAGGATCCACGCCAACTGTCGCTTCACGCTGGCTGCAGAGGCTGCTTGCGCTGGGTGGACGGCAGTTTGCGGACGAGCTCCGGACACGCGGCCACCAATACCGCGACTGGGCTTCGATGATCGATGCCGGCGAAAACCAGCCGGTCTCCAAACGCCCGGCCCCGAAGCCGCCGGCGGATCTGCAGCCGGTGAAATATTCCTTCAGCGAGGTTGGCCGCCTGCGCCGCGACCCGTATTCGATCTATGCCCGCCGTATCCTGAAGCTCGATCCGCTCGCTCCGTTCAACCGCGATCCCGGCGCCTCCGAACGCGGCACGCTCTATCATGCAATCATCGACCGCTACACCCGTGAAGGCCATAAACCCGGTACGCCTGCCGCAAGGGAAGCGATGCGCCGGATTACCGAGGAATTGTTCGACGCCGAACAGCTGCCAACCCATATCGACCGCGTCTGGCGGCCCCGTTTTGTCGAAGTCGCCCGCGCGTTCCTGGATTGGGAAGTCGAGCGCGCGCCGGATATCCGCAGAACGATGACGGAAGTCGGGGCCGGCTGGGAGCTGGAGCCAGCCGGTATCCGCGTCACTGGTATCGCGGACCGGATCGATATCAAGGGATCGGGTCTCGCCGATCTCATCGACTACAAGACCGGTCTCAACCCCTCGGTATCCCAGGCTCGGGCGCTGCTCGATCCGCAACTCGGGCTTGAGGCGGCGGCGCTCAGGGCCGGGGCGTTCAAGGATGCGGGGCCATTGACGCCCGACCAGCTGCTCTATGTCCGGCTGCGTCCCGGCGACCGGTTCCGGGAAGACAAAGTCAACAACGAGGGTTCGAGCGCGACGGCCAAGCGGCAACCGAAATCGGCGATCGATCTGGCCGACGAATCGATCGAGCAGCTCACCCGCTTCGTGATCACGCTGCGCAACGGCGAAGCCGGCTTCGCATCGCGGCTCGTGCCGATGGCCCAGAATGATTTCGGCGGCGAATACGACCATCTCGCCCGCGTCGCCGAATGGTCGACGGCCGACGACGAGGAGGCGGAAGCCGATGAGTGACCTAGCTCCGGAGGGCGACGATCCGCTCAAGTGGATCGACTGGACGACGGTGCAGCAATCGCTTGCCTCCGATCCCATAAGTTCCGCCTGGGTTTCGGCCAATGCCGGTTCCGGCAAGACACATGTGCTGACCCAGCGGGTGATCCGGCTTCTGCTCGCCGGTTGCCGGCCCTCGTCGATCCTCTGCCTCACCTATACCAAGGCGGCCGCATCGGAAATGTCGAACCGCGTCTTCCAGCGGCTTTCGGAATGGACGGTGCTTTCGGACGACGAGCTGCGCAAGCGGATCGCCAGCATCGAAGGTGCTGAGCCGGATTCGCTGAAACTTGCCGAAGCGCGGCGGCTGTTCGCCAAGGCTCTGGAAACGCCGGGCGGGTTGAAGATCCAGACTATCCACGCCTTTTGCGAGGCGCTGCTGCACCAGTTTCCGCTCGAAGCCAATGTCGCCGGGCATTTTTCGGTGCTCGACGACCGCGCCGCCTCCGCCCTGCTCGCCGATGCGCGGCGCTCGCTGCTGACGGCGACCTCTGCGGAAGAAGACCCGGTGCTGGCCGAAGCCTTTGCGCACGTGCTGGATCTCGGCGACGAATTCGGGCTGGAAACGCTGCTCGGCGATATCATCGCCAACCGCACCGCGATCCGCCGTTTCATCGCCCATGCGGAGCGCCATGGCGGCATCGGCGTCGAACTGAAGCGCGCCCTGGGGCTTGGGCCAGCCGACACGGAAGACAGTATCGCTGCCGGTTACTGGCCCCTGCCCGGACTTTCCGGCCTGACGCTCGATCTTTATCTGGCGCTTGCCGACCAGAAGGGCGGGCAGAAGGTCACGGAGGTCGCTTACGGCCTTCGGCTGGTCGCCAAGGAGCCAGATGTCCTGAAGCGGGCCCAGCATCTCGACCAGATTTTCCTGACCCGCGAGGGTAAGCCGAAGGCCGACAGTTCGCTGATCGCCAAGGCGATGACGACGACGGCGCCGGAACTTGCCGATGCGATCGCCGCTGCCCGTGCCCATGTCGTCGCTTGTCGCGACCGGCTACGGCTGGTCCGGATGTTCCTCGCCACCAAGGCGGCGCTGACGCTGGCGCAGCGCCTCAACGACGATTACGAGGACCTGAAGAAACAACGCAGCCTGCTCGATTTCGAGGACCTGATCGCCCGCACCGCCGATCTTCTGACCCGCGACGGGGTCGGAGCCTGGGTGCATTACAAGCTCGACCAGGGCATTGACCACATTCTCGTCGACGAGGCGCAGGATACCAGCCCGATCCAGTGGACGGTGATCAAGTCGCTCGCCGAGGATTTCTATTCCGGTGCCAGCGCCCGCGAGACCCGCCGCACCATCTTTGCCGTCGGCGACGAAAAACAGTCGATCTATTCCTTCCAAGGCGCCCGGCCGGAACGGTTTGCGGAAGAACGCAGCGAGACGGAAAAACGGGTGCGGGCCAGCGACCAGGCCTTCCACTCGGTGCGGCTGCCCCTCTCCTTCCGCTCCACGGCCGATGTGCTCGCTGCCGTCGACCAGGTGTTTTCCCTGGAGGAGAATTTTCGGGGCCTCAGCGCGCTCGGCGAACCGGTGCAGCACCGCTCCAACCGGATCGGCCACCCGGGCGCTGTCGATCTCTGGGACGTCGTTGTGCCGGAAGTCGCCGAGCAGGAGGAGGACTGGACGGCGCCATTCGATTCGACGCCCGACAAGGCGCCCTCCGCCGTTCTCGCCGGCCGGATCGCCAACCGGATCGAGGAGATGATCGGCAAGGAAACGATCATCGAAAAAGGCGTCGAGCGAGCGATCGAGGCCGGTGACATCCTCGTTCTGGTTCGAAAGCGCGACGCCTTCGTCAACGCGCTGACCCGCGCGCTGAAACGCCGCGACAATATTCCCGTCGCCGGCGCCGATCGGTTGCGGCTGACGAGCCATATCGCCGTGCAGGATCTCCTGGCGCTCGGCCGTTTCCTGCTGCTGCCGCAGGACGACCTTTCGCTGGCGGCGCTGCTCAAAAGCCCGCTCTTCAATCTCTCGGAAGAGGACGTCTTCGAAATCGCGGCGCGGCGGGCGGAGAACACCAGCGCCTGGGCACAGCTCAACCGGTTGAGCGAAGAACAACCACTACGCTTCCGCGATGCGGCCGACCGGCTTCAGCATCTTCTCAGCCTCTCGCGGCAGCTCAGCCCGCATGACCTGTTTGCCCGGATTCTCGGCGCGCAGGGCGGGCGGCGGAAATTCCTTGGCCGGCTTGGTACCGAGGCCGGCGATATTCTCGACGAGTTCCTGACCTTTGCGCTCGACCACGAGACAAATGGACTACCGGGCCTTCAGGCCTTCATCTCGACGCTCGAGATCGAATCGCCGGAGGTGAAGCGCGAACAGGACGGCGGTCGCAACGAGGTGCGGATCATGACCGTGCACGCCTCCAAAGGCCTGGAGGCGCCGGTGGTGTTCCTCGTCGACAGCGGCTCGAAGGCTTTCATTTCCTCGCATGTGCCGAAATTCCGGCTGCTTCGGATCGCCGGCGAGAATGTACCCGCCTGGGTGCCCGGCAAGATGCTGACCAATGCGATGACATCAGCCGACGACGACCGGATCAGGACTTCGACCGAGGAAGAATATCGCCGGCTGCTCTACGTGGGGATGACACGGGCGGCGGACCGGCTGATCGTCTGCGGTTATCGCGGCAAGATCGACAATCCGGATACCTGGCAGTCGATGATCTCCAAGGCGCTTGCCGCAGACGAACATCATTGCAGCGCGGCGGAGTTTCAGGGTTCCGACGACCAATGGGGCGGTTTCAGGTGGCGCCTCCCGGCCGCTCCCGGCCGGGCACCGAAGACTGCGCACAAGGAGGCCGCGGCAGCGGACAGAAGGCCGCTTCCCACGGCCCTCTCTCGTCCCCTGCCGGCGCAAAAGATCCTGCCGCGGCCGCTCAGCCCTTCCGGCGCCGGCACGATGATCGATGACGACGCGGATGACCTGATCGTCACATCGCCGCTGTTCGCCACTGACCAGAAGGACAGTGCCGGGCTGGCGCTGCAGAAGGGCAAGCTGGTCCACCGCATGCTGCAGATGCTGACGGATTTCCCTGAGGCCGAACGTGCCTCTGCCGCCCGTCGTTATGCGGACCGTGCGGCCCGTTTCTGGCCGGCAGCGGAGCGCGAAAAGCTCGTCGCCAGCGTCATGTCGGTGCTGTCGCATGCCGAACTCGGGCCGGTCTTTTCGCAGCGCAGCCAGTCGGAAGTCTCGATCATGGGCACGCTGGCGCTGGAAGGCCGCGATTACGCGATTTCCGGCCGCATCGACCGGCTCGTGGTAACCGAGGACCGGGTGATCATCCTCGACTACAAGACCAATCGCGTGCCGCCGAAAACGTTGGAGGACGTGCCGCTTTCGCATCGGGCGCAGCTCGCCATCTATTGCGAAATCCTGCGGCCGCTTTATCCGGCGAAAAGTTTCGAATGCGTGCTGGTCTATACCGAGTCGGCGCAAGTGGTTACGCTGCCCGCGGAACTGCTGTCACGCTCGCTTGCGGAACTCAAAACAAAGTGAGATAGCGGCCATTGAAAACTTTGAGCGGGAAGCTCACATTTACACCAACAGAGAATCGTGAAGGAGAGCCCTATGGCTACCGTTAAAGTCGATAACAGCAACTTTCAAGCCGAAGTCCTCGATGCAGCCGAACCGGTGATCGTGGATTTCTGGGCTGAATGGTGCGGCCCCTGCAAAATGATCGGCCCGAGCCTCGAAGAAATTTCGAACGAGCTCGCCGGCAAGGTGAAGGTCGTAAAGCTGAATATCGACGAAAATCCTGAACTGGCTGCCCAGTTCGGCGTGCGTTCGATCCCGACGCTTGCCATGTTCAAGGGTGGCGAAGTGGCCGACATCAAGGTTGGCGCCGCTCCGAAGACCGCCCTTTCGGCCTGGATTTCCAGCGCCGCCTAACTTCCAGTCGCATGCCCGCATAAAAAAGTCCGGCTGATCCCTGCAGCCGGGCTTTTTCTATGTCGGTCGCGCCCTTCCCGGTCAGGTCGGTGGCGTGCCGTTGTCGGCAAGTACATTGCCGGCGAAATACAGCGAGCCGCCGATCAGGATACGCGGTGGCGGAGCGCCCGGCACCTGGCGGCGGGCGATTTCCTGCAACGCCTCGGCCGTGGAGCCGGCGGGCTCGGCCACCAGACCGGCATCGAAGGCGGCATGGGCAAGAACCACCGGGTCGAGACCCGATTCGCTGCCGCGGATGCGCACGGTGAAGACGTGTTCTGCGATATCGGCAAAGGCACGGAAATAGCCGATCGGATCCTTGGTGTTGATCATGCCGGCAATGATATAAAGCGGCCGGGCCTGGCGTTCCTCGAAGGATGCCATCGCCTCGGCGATCACCTCGCCGGCGCCGGGATTGTGCCCGCCATCCAGCCAGATTTCGGAGCCTTCGGGCGCATATTGCAGCAGTTTGCCTTCGGTCAGCTTCTGGAGGCGGGCCGGCCATTCGACGGTCGCCATCGCCTTTTCCATCATCGCTTCGGTGACGGTAAAACCGGCCGCCTTGACGGCGCGGATGGCGGCGGCGGCATTGGCGTATTGGTGACGCCCCGGCAGGCGTGGCAAAGGCAGGTCGGCAAGACCGAACTCATCCTGATAGATCAGCCGGCCGAATTCCTCATGGGCCGAAAATTCCTGGCCATAAACGGCGGTCGGACAGCCGAGCCGTTCTGCAGTCGAAACCAGTACATCACGGGCCGCTTCAAATTCCTGATGGCCGATGACGACGGGACGGCCGCGCTTCATGATCCCCGCCTTCTCGGCGGCAATCAGTTCGACTCGGTCGCCGAGATAGGCCTGGTGGTCGAGCGAGATCGGCATGATGACCGAAACCGCAGGATCTGAAATGACATTGGTGGCATCGAAACGACCCCCGAGGCCGACTTCGAGGATCACCGCATCGCCGGGCTGTTCGGAGAACAGGAGGAAAGTCGCCGCTGTGAGGATCTCGAAGACGGTGATCATCTGGCCGTTATTGGCCGCCGCGATGCGTCGTAACGCATCCGCCAGCATCTCGTCGCCGACGATCTGGCTGCGGCCGCCCTTGACGCCGATTCGATAACGTTCATGCCAGTTGACGAGATGCGGGGACGTGTGGACATGCGTGGCGTAACCGCCTGCCTCGAGCAGGGCACGGCAGAAGGCGGTCACGGAGCCCTTGCCATTGGTGCCGGCCACATGGATGACGCGCGGCAGCTTCCTGTGCGGATTGCCGAGTATCTCGAGCAGGCGGGTGATCCTGTCGAGCGAAAGATCGAAACCCTTCGGATGAAGGGTCATCAGTCGCTCAATTTCCCGCTCGGCCTCGCTCACAACGGGCTCGTTCATGGTGGTCATCCCGCCGCTCCGGCTCTCGATGCTCTCTCTCGGTCAGGCGCTGAGCGCGATGGGCGCCGGAAGCACTTCCTGAACAGGCTGTTTCGTCAGCATCTTCAGGATCTTGGCCAGTGTCGATGGAATCTCGTGGCGCTTTACCACCATATCGACCATGCCATGCTCCAGCAGGTATTCCGACGTCTGGAAGCCTTCAGGCAGCTTTTCGCGCAGCGTCTGTTCGATGACGCGCTTGCCGGCAAAGCCGATTTCGGCGCCGGGCTCGGCAATATGGACATCACCCAGCATGGCGTAGGAGGCGGTGACGCCGCCGGTCGTCGGGTTGGTGAGCACGACGATATAAGGCAGGCCTGCTTCCTTCAGCATGTCGACCGCAACCGTGGTGCGCGGAAGCTGCATCAGCGACAGGATGCCTTCCTGCATGCGAGCGCCGCCGGAGGCCGGGAAGATCACCAGCGGGCATTTTTCGGTGAGTGCCCGTTCGCAGGCCCGGACGATCGCCTCACCAGCCGCCATGCCGAGCGAACCGCCGATGAAGTTGAATTCATGCACGATGGCGACCAGCTTCAGGCCCTGGACCTCGCCCAAGCCGGAAAGAATCGTGTCTTCCTGCTCGGTCTTGACGCGACTATCCTTCAGGCGATCGGCATAACGCTTGGAATCGCGGAATTTCAGCGGATCCTGGGCGACCTTCGGCTGCGGCAACGCCTCGAAGACACCGCCGTCGAAGAGATCGACGAGACGGGCCTTGGCCGGCATCTTCATGTGGAAGCCGGAAGCGGGGATGACCCACTTGTTCTCTTCCAGGTCCTTATGAAAAACCATCTCGCCGGTTTCCGGGCACTTGATCCAGAGATTTTCCGGAACGTCCCGGTTGGGACGACCGAGCATGGAGTTGATGCGCGGCCGGACGTAATTGGTGATCCAGTTCACTTGGCGTACTCCCGATTAACTGAAGCCTAATGTGGGAAACTATTCGGCGGCAACAAGGCGGGCAGCGCGCACGCCGGTTGCAAGGCCGCGAACCAGGGTTGCGACCGCAGCGACGGTATCCGGACCAGCCTTGCCATCCTTGGTGAGGCTGCCGGCGATCTGGCTGACGATTGCCGAGCCGACAACGACGCCATCCGCCGCAGCACCGATTGCCTTGGCGTGATCCGCGGTCTTGACGCCGAAACCGACGCAGACCGGCAGAGCCGTATGGCCCTTGATGCGCTTGACGGCTCCGCCGATCAGCGACGGATCCGGAAGTGCCGATCCGGTAATGCCGTTCATCGAGACGTAATAAACGAAACCCGACGTGTTCTTGAGAACGGCCGGGAGACGCTTGTCGTCGGTAGTCGGGGTGGCGAGGCGGATGAAGTTGACTCCCTTGGCCAGTGCCGGGATGCAAAGCTCGTCATCCATTTCCGGCGGCAGGTCGACGACGATCAGGCCGTCGATGCCGGATGCAATCACGTCATCGAGGAATCTCTCGACGCCGTAAACGTATATCGGGTTGTAGTAACCCATCATCACGATCGGCGTCTCGGTATCGGTTTCGCGGAAACTGGCCGCAAGCTTGAGCGTCTTTGCAAGCGTCTGGCCGCCCTTCAGGGCGCGCTGACCGGCCATCTGGACCGCCGGGCCATCGGCCATCGGGTCGGAAAACGGCATGCCGAGCTCGATGAGATCGGCACCGGCATCAGGCAATGCCTTCATGATGCCGAGCGAGGTCTCGAAATCCGGATCGCCGCCCATGATATAGGTGATCAGCGCGGGGCGACCCTCGGCCTTCAGGGCCGCGAAACGTTTGTCCATACGAGCGGTCATATCAAAGCTCCATGCCGAGAATCTTGCCGACGGTGAAGATGTCCTTGTCTCCACGGCCCGACAGATTCATCAGGATGATTTCGTCCTTGCCCATCTTCGGGGCGCGCTTGATCACTTCGGCGAGCGCATGGCTCGGCTCCAGCGCCGGGATGATGCCTTCGAGACGGGTCAGCATCTGGAAAGCGTCGAGCGCTTCGTCGTCCATGATCGGCACGTATTCGGCGCGGCCGATGGAATGCAGCCAGCTATGCTCCGGACCGATGCCCGGGTAATCGAGGCCGGCCGAAATCGAATGGCCTTCGAGGATCTGGCCGTCGCCATCCTGCAGCAGATAGGTACGGTTGCCATGCAGGACGCCCGGCGATCCGGCAGTGATCGAGGCGCAATGATCGACGCCCTGGAGGCCACGGCCGCCAGCTTCGACGCCGACGATCCGGACACTTTTGTCGTCCAGGAACGGATGGAAGATGCCGATCGCGTTCGAACCGCCGCCAACGGCGGCGATGACGACATCCGGCAGCCTGCCTTCGGCTTCCAGCAACTGGGCGCGGGCTTCGGTGCCGATCACCGACTGGAAGTCGCGGACCATTTCCGGATAGGGATGCGGACCGGCGGCGGTGCCGATCAGGTAATAGGTGTCGTCGACATTGGTGACCCAGTCACGCAACGCCTCGTTCATGGCGTCCTTCAACGTGCCGTGACCGGCGGTCACCGGACGGACTTCAGCACCGAGGAGCTTCATGCGGAAAACGTTCGGCGCCTGGCGCTGAACGTCGGTCGCACCCATGTAGACGACGCAAGGGAAACCGAAGCGGGCGGCAACGGTCGCCGACGCGACGCCATGCTGGCCGGCGCCGGTCTCGGCGATGATTCGGGTCTTGCCCATGCGCTTGGCGAGCAGGATTTGGCCAATGCAGTTGTTGATCTTGTGCGAACCGGTGTGGTTCAGCTCTTCGCGCTTGAAATAGATCTTGGCGCCGCCGAGATGTTCGGTCAGACGCTCGGCGAAATAAAGCGGGCTCGGACGGCCGATGTAATGGGCGCCGAGATCAGCCAGTTCCTTCTGGAAGGAGGGATCGTTCTTCGCTTTTTCCCATTCGCCCTGGAGATCCAGGATCAGCGGCATCAGCGTTTCGGCGACAAAGCGCCCGCCGAAAATACCGAAACGGCCATCCTCGTCGGGGCCGGCACGGAACGAATTGGGTTGTGGCGTCTCGTTCACTCTCTACTCCCTCACGCGCCCTTTCGACCCGCCTCTGCGACGGCATCGAAAAAGGCATCGATCATTCCAAGGTCCTTGATGCCCGGCGCGCTTTCCACGCCGGACGATAAGTCGATACCGCTTGCCCGCGTCGATTTGAGGGCAATAACGGCATTATCCTTGTTCAATCCTCCCGAAAGCATGTAATCCACGCCCTCGTCAAGGGAAGCCATCAGGCTCCAGTCGAAGGAAATGCCGTTGCCACCGGGCAATTCGGATCCGGCGGGCGCTTTGGCATCGAAAAGAAAGCGATCGGCAACGCCGATATAAGGATCGATCCGGTCGAGATCGCCAGCTTCCTTCACGGAAAATGCCTTCATGACCGGCAGACCGAAAAGCGCTTTTACCTGCAGAACCCGTTCCGGGCTCTCATTGCCATGCAGTTGCAGGATGTCCGGCCGCACCATCGAGACGATGTCGTCGAGCTCCTCGTCGTCGGCATTAACGGTCACCGCGACGAGCTTCACCCGCCCGCGGACTCGATCGGCGAGGTCTCCGGCCAGGTCCGGTTCCACATAACGCGGGCTCTTGGCGAAAAAGATGAAGCCGATATGCGAGGCGCCCCGCGCCACGGCGCGATCGACAGCCTCGGGGGTCTTCAACCCGCAAATCTTGATATCAGGTTTCATGACGTGCGGAGTGGCATGAAATTCCGCCGGAGTCGAGGCAAATCATAGCAGACGGAATGCGGCCTTGGTGATCCTGGTTATTTTCGTCTTCGGGTTCTCCCCGAGGATCGGCCGGGACACGTCGTGTGCCTCGAATTGAAATTTAATAATGACACGCGACGTGCCCCGTTCGGTGTATTTTTCCGCGCAACTCCGGTCCCTCTGCGGCGGTATGGTCTTGCGTCCTTGCGGAATGCCATACCGGGTTGTGTGCGACACACGCACGCCCCGCCTCAGGGCGAGAGGGAGACCATTTTCTGCGCAGCCCCTGGCGACCCACCTGCATGACGGCAGATCATCAAGGCACCGGTCCCGCCTCGCCGGTCATGCGGGCCGGTGTAGCCGAAACGGGACGCGCAGATTGTAGGCATGGGTTTGGCGGGCGGGGATGAAAGAGTGCCGATTTTTGTGATTTTGTTTCTCAAGTGACTGATTTGCCTAAGCAAGCCCCCCTCTGCCCTGCCGGGCATCTCCCCCTCAGGTGGGGAGATCACAAGCGGCACGCTCCCCGCCTCCAAAACGCCGCCGCGAAAAATATGACGCTAAATGG
>NZ_JBFTZM010000026.1:0-46558 GCF_056406795.1 Neorhizobium sp. P1_A6
CGGCTCAACCGAACCGGACATGGCTGTCCGGGGGAGGCTTGATAGGAATGGTCGTCTCGCGACGCACACTCCATGGCTTTCACCTCTTCCACCTTTCCCGCACGTTACGGTTCTGATGAAAGCGCCGGCCTCCGCCTGCCCGCGAACGTCTCGCGAAACACTCCGGCGGCGGAAGCGAGGGGATTGTAGACATTGTTTGGGAGGGCGGGGATGATGATGCGGTTAAGTCATTGGAGATGCTGGAGGGCGGCGATGAATTGTCCACGGGTAAAACGTAAAGACCGCATTGGACGGCGCTCCCCGCCATACCCCCCTCTGTCCTGCCGGACATCTCCCCCTCAAGGGGGGAGATCGAAGGAGGCGTCCTCAGTTGTCCCTCTCTGATTTGTGCGACGGCAGGAAGCTGGCAGGGAGTGGAATTCGGCAAGCTCAAGGTTTTTTGACTGGATAGGACCTTGCTTCTGGCCGATCTCCCCCCTTGAGGGGGAGATGCCCGGCAGGGCAGAGGGGGGTGCCTCGCGGCATTCTCGCGGCCATTCAGGAAACCTTTAGAAGGAAACAGGCCTCGACCGATCCAACCCCGCTTTTCGCGAGGGACTTACCTTCCAACCCACCTCACATCACCCGATCGAGCCAGTCCATCGCATGGTCCTGCTGGTCAACCGGGAATGCATGAGCTGCGCCGGGCCAGAGACGTGTCTCGACACGCTCTTCGGCCCCCGCCACGCTCCAGATATCGTGAATCTGCCGGTGAGCCGCCAAGGCGGCAGGCACCGGAAAATGCCGGTCTTCGGCGCCGCTGAAGATCAGCGTGGGTTTCGGCGCGGCGAGGCCTGCAAAATGCGGATAATCGATCTTTCCCGCGATCGGCGGATGCAGCATGGAAAAGGCCGACTGGCCGCGAAGCTGGTTGTTGCCCGGCTGCATGAGGCCCTGCAGCGTCCCCATCCAGCCGCCGGCGATACAGACCCTCGCGTCGTCCGACAGTGCGGCCACCTGCCACGCGCGCGAGCCGCCCATCGAATACCCGAAGCTCGCCACACGGTTTCCATCGACGCCGGGGAATGCGCGAAGCCAGGCCATCGCCTCGAGGTCCTCAAGCAGGATAACGGAGGCGTAGGAAACGCCGAACTGCATGAGATTGGCCGCCAGCGCCTGCTGCGCTTCGTAACCATTGCCTTTCCGGCTGCCCCAGCCGAGCGCGTCGGCGCAAAGCACGGTGTAACCGCGTCGGGCGAGCTCGTTGCCGACATGCCGACCGCCGTAAAGTTTCGCCGCCCATCGATCCATGTCCGCTGCGACCTCGCAAGCTTCGCCGGAGCGGCGGATCATCTTCTCCTTGCCGATCGAGAACAACGAGCCGTGGTCGTGCAGAAGCAGCACGGCAGGTGTGACGCTGTTGGTATCCGGACGAAGGAGATAGGCTTTCGTCGTTTCGCCGTTCGAAAAGCCAAGTTCGAGCTCCTGGCCCGTGCAGCCGTCTTCAGCCCACTCCGTGAGGACGGACGCGCTTGCTGGCGCGATCCGCCCGACGCCGAGTGCGTGGCGCACCTTGTTCCGTGTGCGGTCCTGCCAGTCGGAAAAACCTTCCGCCGCCGGGTGGAAATTCCAGTCGAACGAGAGGTTGTCGCGCAGCCTCGCCGCAAGGCTGGACATGTTCTCGCTGTCGATCATTGCTGTTGCCGCAGCCGTTCGAGCATCCGGTCGCGGCTGTCGCCCAGGTGTTTGCGCATCGCTCCGCGCGCGCCTTCCACATCACGAGCCTCGATCGCCTTGAGAATGGCACGATGTTCTTCATTGACGCGCGCCAGATGCACGGAGAGGCTCGCGTCATCGACGGCATGGGTCGAAAGCCGCATGCGCGGCATCAGGGTCTCGCCGAGATAGTTGAAGATACGGAAAAAATGCTCGTTATGGCTGGCCGTGGCAACGGCGCGGTGGAAATCGAAATCCGCCTGCGTGTCCCGGCTCGCACGGCGAACGGCGACATCCATCGCCTTGCAGGCCGCGGTCATGGCCTGGATATCCGCCTGGGTTCGCCGGTCGGCGGCAAGTGCTGCCGCTTCCGATTCGATGCCGATGCGCAGTTCGAGGCCCTTTACCAGGTTTTCGACCAGCATCAGGTTTTCGTCGCCAAGGCGGAAAGGCGTCACACCCGCGTCCTGGCGAACGAAGACGCCGATACCATGATGGATCGAGACGAGGCCGCTTGCCCGGAGATTGGCGATCGCCTCCCGGACGACCGTCCGGCTGACGCCCAGTTCATCGATCAGCGCCTTTTCCGTCGGAAGCTTCGACCCACGCGGATAGTCGCCGAGCTTGATACGCTCGGCGATCGTGCGAACCACCTGCGAACTCAGGGTCTCCCTGCGGCGCCAGGTAGAAGATGGGGCTTCGGCTGTCATCGGGCACTCCATGGCGTCTCAGATGTGAAACTTAGACAGCGTGGTCGTATTCGAGGCTCGCCTGGATCAGTTCCCGGGCATAGGGATCCTGGGCCTGGCCTGTCGCCAGCACGTCTCGGCTCATCACCTCGACCACGCGACCATGCTGCATGACCGCCAGCCGCTCGCACATATGATCGATCACCGCAAGATCATGGGAAACGAAGAGATAGGTCAAGTTGCGTTTTGCACGCAGATCGGCGAGCAGATTGAGCACTTCCGCCTGCACCGAGACGTCGAGCGCCGAGGTCGGCTCGTCGAGAAGCAGGATGCGCGGCTCGAGAATGAGTGCGCGCGCGATCGCCACGCGCTGGCGCTGGCCGCCGGAAAGTTCGTGCGGATAACGCGACAGGAAGGCCGGATCGAGGCCGACATCGATCAGAGCCCGCTCCATGCGTTCGACCTGGCGGTCCATGCGGTGGATGCGGAGCGGCTCCTGAAGCGCCGTGCGGATCGACTGGCGCGGATGGAGCGAACCGTAGGGATCCTGGAACACCATCTGAACCGTGCGGCAATATTCGACAAAGGGCATGTCGTTGACCGACCGTCCCTCGAGCTGGATATCGCCCTCCCAGACGTTCAGGAGACGGGCGATGCAGCGCAGGATGGTCGATTTGCCGGAACCGGACTCGCCGACAAGCCCGAAGGATTCGCCAGCTTCGACCGAAAAGCAGACGTCGCCGAGAATGCGCTTCTTTGCCGGACCGTAGCCGAGATCGATCGAGAGATTGCGGACGTCGATGGCGGTCATGCGCGCACCTCTTTGGTCTCCTGGGAGATGATTTCACGGTTCAGGACCGGGAGCGGCTTCCGGCTACCGCCGATATGCGGCTGCGCGGCAAGCAAGCCTTGGGTATAGGGATGCGTGCAGTTGCGCATGTCCCGGGCCGCCCGTTCCTCGACGACCTCGCCGTGGCGCATGACCAGAACGCGGTCGCAGAAATTGCGCACCAGATTGAGGTCGTGGCTGATCATGATGAGGCCGAGACCCTTGTTAGTCACCAATTCGTTGAGGATGTTGAGGACCTGCATGCGCACCGTGACGTCGAGCGCGGAGGTCGGCTCGTCGGCGATGATGATCTGCGGCTCGGGGATCAGCATCATGGCGATCATGATGCGCTGGCCCATGCCGCCCGAGACTTCATGCGGATAAAGGCCGAACACCCGTTCCGGATCGCGGATCTTCACCGCCTCCAGCATTTCCAGCGTCTTCTGCTTCGCCGCCTGGGCCGATGCCCTGCTGTGGACGCGGTAGGCCTCGGCGATCTGGTCGCCGACGCGGTGCACCGGGTTGAGCGAGAATTTCGGATCCTGGAGGATCATCGAAATGCGTCGGCCGCGGATCGTCAGCATCTGTTTTTCGCTGGCCGAGAGAAGGTCGATGCCGCCGAAATCCATGCGGTCGGCCTCGATCTTCGCAGTCGGCAGCAGCTTCAGCAGCGCCCGGCCGATCGTCGACTTGCCGGAGCCGGATTCGCCGACGATGCCAAGCCGCTCGCGGCCGAGATCGAAGGAAACGCCCTTGACGACGGTATTGTAGACCTTGCCGGCGCGATAGCTGACGCGGAGATTTTCGACCTTCAGGAGTGCTTGGCTGTTGTCCATGGCGGAATCCTAACGCTGTTTCGGGCCTATCTTTGCTTGGGATCCAGCGCGTCGCGCAGGCCGTCGCCGAGAAGGTTGAAGGCAAGGCTGACAAGCAGGATGGCGCCGCCGGGGAAGGCGACCAGCCACCAGTTGTCCAGCATGTAGCGCCGGCCGGTGGCGATCATCGCCCCCCATTCGGGCAGCGGCGGTTGGGCGCCGAGCCCCAGGAAGCCGAGGCCGGCCGCCGTCAGGATGACGGTCGCCATCGAAAGCGTGATGCGGACCAGAACCGAAGGCAGGCACATCGGCATGATCGACTTGATGATGATGCGCAGTGACGACGCGCCCTGCATGCGCGAGGCCGAGATATAATCGGCGCCGCGGAAGGTCAGCGTTTCGGCGCGTGCGAGGCGGGCAATCGGCGGCCAGGTGGTGAGCCCGATGGCGATGATCGCATTTTCGAGGCCGGCGCCGAGGGCGGCCACGAAGGCGAGCGACAGGATGAGGCTCGGGAAGGACAGGAAGATATCGGTGATCCGCATCATGATCGTGTCGTACCAGCCGCCGAAATAACCGGCCGTCGTGCCGACCAGCAGCCCGATCGGGCCGACGATGACCGATACGATGGTGATGATCGTCAGGCTGATGCGCGTGCCGTATATGATGCGGCTCATGATGTCGCGGCCGAGCTCGTCGGTTCCGAACCAATGCTCGGCGCTCGGCGGCTTCAGCGTGTTGCCGAGATCGATGACATTCGGGTCATAGGGCGCGATCAGCGGCGCGACGATCGCCGTCAGCACCAGAATGGTGATGACCACGAGGCCGAAGCCCGAAGACGGGTTGCCGAGAAGCTCGCGGATGACGGCGAGCAGCCGGCGGAAGGCCGAATTTGGGTTTGCGCGAGTACCGTTCATGGCCACGTCCTGCATGTCGAGAGATTGAGCTGCCATGTCACCGCGTCCTCGGATCGAAGATCTTGTAAAGCGCGTCGGAAAGCAGGTTGAGCGCAATGAAGATGATGCCGACCAGCAGCACGCAGGTCATCACCGCGTTCATGTCGCCGATCAGCATGTTGTTGGTGATATATTGGCCGAAGCCCGGCCAGGAGAACACGGTCTCGATGAGCACCGCCCCCTCCAGCAGGCTGCCATAGGCGAGCGCCACGATCGTCACCAGTTGCACCCGGATATTCGCGAACGCGTGGTGCCAGATGGTGCGGCCCTTCGACAGCCCCTTCACCCGCGCCGTGGTCACGTATTCCTGGTTCAGCTGGTCCAGCATGAAACTGCGGGTCATGCGGGTGATATAGGCCATCGACGAATAGCCGAGGATGCTCGCCGGCAGCAGCAGATGGTTGACGGCATCCCGGAAGACTTCCCAGTCGCCGGCGATGATCGCATCGATCAGCAGGAAGCCGGTCGTTTCCGGAACGAGGCCGATATAATAATCCGACAGGCGGCCGCCGCCGCCGACCAGATCCAGCGCCGCGTAAAAGATGATCAGGCCGATCATCCCGGTCCAGAAGATCGGCATGGAATGGCCGATCAGGGTGAGGAAGCGGATGACGTGGTCGACCGGCCGGTTGCGGCGCACGGCGGCCAGAATGCCGAGCGGAATGCCGAGGCCCGCCCCGACGATGATCGCGAAGGTCGCAAGCTCGATCGTCGCCGGCATGACATGCAGGATGTCGTTGATGACCGGCTGCCCGGTCCGGATCGACGTCCCGAAATCGCCATGAGCCAAGTCGCTCACATACCGGAAGAACTGCTGGTAGAGAGGAAGGTTGGCGCCGATCCGTTCCGCGACCATGTTGTATGTGGCCTGGTCGGCCTCTTCGCCGACAATGGCGCGCACCGGATCGACCGGCATCAGCCGTCCGATGCAGAAGGTCAGGATCAGCAAGCCGAGAAGGGTTGCCAATATGGTGCCGGCCTGCCGCGTGAAAGCGGTGAGACGCTCGTTGTTCATGGGCTTCCTCAACATCGATCCGGACGCCGCGGCGCTGCCGGGCCACAGGGCCCACGCCGCGGCAGCCGACGATTATCGTTCTTTCTTGACGGTGCGAAGCTGGGTCGACCAGGACGGGTTCAGTTCGAGACCCTTGATGTCGGCCCGGAAACCGACGCTGTCGACCACTTCCGAGAAGGGCTGGATCGCCGGCACCATCTCCGCGTAATAGGTCTGGATGTCCTGATATTCCTTGATCTGTTTGTCCTTGTTGCCTTCGACGAGCGCGTCATCGATCATCTTGTTGATCTTCTCATCATAAAAGGACGTGCGCCAGCCCTGGAAGTTCGTCAGCTTCGCCTCATCCGCATTGTTGGGATTGTAGACGATGGCGCGGAAGTTCGAGTCCGGATGCGGCAACTGGCCGCCACCGCCACGGCCGACGACAAGCTCATATTTGCGTTCGCGCATCGCACCGTAGATCTGGTCGCCGGAGCCGGTGACGATCTCGGCCTTGATGCCGGCCTGGGCCAGCGTCGCCTGGATGGCGGTCGCGAGGCTCATGAACGGCACGTCGGAAATGGCGCGCAGCGTGGTCGGGAAGCCGTTCGGATAACCCGCCTCGGCAAGCAGTGCCTTGGCCTTTGCGACATCGAGCTTGTAGCCCGCATTCGGCAAGGCGCCGAAAATGCCCGCCGGAACGGGACGATCGCGCAGCTTGCCGAAATAGGGCAGTACGCTGTCGTTGAGGCCCTGGTAGTCGATCAGATAACGCAGCGCCTCGCGAACCTTCGGCTTCTGGAACTTCTCGTCCTTCATGGAGACGGCGAGATAATAGAAGCCGCTGCCGCCATTCGTCTGGATCTTGACGTCCTTGTTGGCTTCCAGAGCCTTCAGGTCGGCTGCGGACATGGAAAAGGCGATGTCGATGTCGCCCTTTTCGAGCATCAGCCGCTGGCTCTGCGATTCCGCCAGATGGCGCATCATGATCCGGCGCATGGCCGGTTTCTCGCCCCAGTATTTCGGGTTCTGCTCGAGCGTGACGCGCTCGTTCGACTGCCACTGGCCGAGCGTGAACGGACCGGAGCCGGCGGAGTTGTTGGTGAGCCACGCGGCGCCCATATCGCCGTTCTTGTCGTGCTCCATCACCGCCTTCATGTCCAGGATGGAGCCTGGACCGACAATCCCAAGCGTCTGCACGATGATCTGCGGATCGACCTTCTTCGGCAGCTTGATGACGACCGTGCCGTCGTCCGGAGCGGTGAAACTTGCGTCGGCATTGGCCGCGGAGAAGCCATGGGTTTTGAGGAACGACGCCTGGGCCAGGTTGAGCTTCATCAACCGCTTGAAGGACCAGACCACATCCGCAGAAGTGACCGGGTTTCCGGAAGCGAAGGTCGCCCCCTTGCGCAGCTTGAAGGTGATCGAGCCGTTGTCGTCGGCGATCGTCCAGCTTTCCGCCAGCTGCGGATCGACCTGAGCGCGATTGACGGCATCGAGCGCCACCAGGTTATCATATATGTTTGTGAGAACCTGTACGGTCTCCTTGCCGGTGATGGCAGCGGGGTCGAGCGTCAGGATATTGGTCATCGAGAAGCCGACAACCAGCATATTCGGCGGGGTTTCGGCGTGGGCAGGCTGGAAAAGCAGGGTGGAACCGAGCAATACCGGTCCCACTATTCTCAATAGCGGCTTCATGGCCGTCCTCCCTTGGATTGCCGGTCTCCTCCCGGCAGATAGATAATAGCGACCCAAGAGATATGATGTCTTACGACAGGTGTCAATCCAAAATGCCGCCTTCACCGACTCCTTGCGAAGTCGCCGCGAACAAGCACCAGACATGTATCGGAACCTGATTTCTGAAGCACAGGAGGATAATCGCATATGAGGATGTATGGCGGCGCGTGGAGCCCCTCCCCCTTGTGGGGAGGGGTTGGGGAGGGGACTTCACTCCGGCTCAAAACCCCTCCCGCCTGCCGGCCACCCTCCCCACAAGGGGGAGGGTTAAGAATGCTGCGCCGCCGCACGTTCCATATGCGATCGTCTGCCGGACGCTGGGCTTAGCCGCGCGGCTGATCAGCCGGCTATGTCGAAAATCGAGGCGGCGATGAAGCGCTCCTGATCGCTGCCGTAGTTGTAATAATAGACGCTCAGCAGCTTCCCATCCGGCCTGACGACCGTTCGCGGATAACCGAGGTCGGACATGCCGCCGTCGTCGCGGATGATGATATCCTCGCTCCAGGTCTTGCCCTCGTCGGAACTCACCCGGGCGCGCAGGCCAAAAGGCGCGTCGCGATAACCGAACACAAGCACCAGCCGGCTATCCTTCAACCGGTTCAGCGTCGGCGGATTGCCGGCGTAACCCGTATTCGGCACCGGCCGGCCGATCAATCCCCAGGTCTTGCCCTCGTCGCCGGAGGTATAGGCATCGATCCAGGCCTTGCGGTCCAGGCCGCGGCTTGCCGTCGAGCAGCGCACCAGCGTCAGCACCTTGCCGTTCATCAGCCGGATCGACGCGGGCATGATCGCAAAGCCTTCCGGCTCGTCGCCGACAAAACTTTCGAATGTAAAACTCTTGCCACCGTCGCGGGTGCGGACGCAGAAGACCTGGCCTTCCTTGCCGTTCGGCTTGGCGGCGCTCAACAGGAAGAGCGCGTCATGCTTGCCGAGCGGCACGATGTCGGTGCGCGCCGATATGCCCGGCAGGCCGAAATCGCCGAGCCGGTAGGGACCGCGCCAGGTCCGCGCCCGGTCGTTCGAGACATAGAACCAGCTGATCGCCCCACCCAGCAGGCCGGTGCGGGCGCACATGACGATCGTTTCAGGATCGGTGAAATCGATCGGCTGGTCGAGCGGGCGAAGATCCCGGTCGATGTCGATCTTCGGCTGCGCTTCGAGTTCAGGCAGGACATGCTCGTCGCCGGAAAGCGTCTGGCTGCCGGGCACGAAGGCGTTGAACCGCTCGATCGTCCAGGTCTCGCCCCCATCCATGCTGCGGGCCTGCACCGGAATGAACGGCCGTGTCTTGTCGCGCGCATGCAGGTTTTCCACCTCGCCGCGGAAACCCTGGACAAAGATCGTCACCGCTTCCTCGCCCCAGAGCCACAGGCCGTAATTGGCCGGCCATGCGGCGAATTCGCCCGGTTTGCGGTAGACTTCGACATTCCTGATCGCATCTGGCTTGGTCACGCGGTTCCTCCTTGCCGCCGAAGCGGTCTCGTTCGGTCTGATGTGTTTTCGATCAACCCTTGACGCCGCTCGTCACTGCGCCGTCGATCACGTGCCGCTGCGCCAGCAGGTAGACGATGATGACCGGCAGGGTGATGAGCGTCGCCATCGCCATGACGACGTTCCAGCGCGCATCCGGTCCGCTCTGCAGAAGCTGCAGGCCGATCTGCAGGGTGGCCATCTCCCGGTGCGAGTTGAGGATGAGCGGCCAGACGAAGTCGTTCCAGGCGCTCTGAAAGCTCAAGACGCCGAGCACGGCGAGCGACGGCCGGGCCAGCGGCAGCAGGATGCGCCGGAAGATTGTGAACGGCGACGCACCGTCGAGCTTGGCGGATTCCTCATATTCCATCGGGATGCGGGTGAAGAACTGCCGCATCATGAAGATGCCGAAAGGCGTCGCCGCAGTTGGCAGGATCATGCCCCAATAGGTATTGAGAAGGCCGGTGCCGCCATTGCCGAGCCAGTCGTTGCCGCCGGCGAAGGGGATCTTCTGGACGATCAGGAAGACGGGAACGATCTGGCTCTGCGCCGGCACCATCAACAGGCCGACGACCAGCGCGAAGATCAGGTTGCGGCCGGAAAACTGCATGCGGGCAAGCGCGTAACCCGCCAGCGAGCAGAAGATGAGGTTCGAAACCGTCGAGCCCAACGCGTAGATCAGGCTGTTCACCAGCTGCCGGCCGGCATCCGGCGAGGCCATCGCATCAAGGTAGTTCTGCCATCGCAGCCCGTCCGGAACGAAACTCGGCGGAAACCGGAAGATTTCCTGGTCGCCCTTGAACGAGGTCGAGACCATCCAGAGGAAGGGCATCACGGTGGCAAGCGCTGCAAACAGCAGCAGCAGGTAACCGATGACATTCATCACGTCGAAGCGCGGGAACTCCCGGCCACGGCGGCGGGCCATGATCTGTCGTTCCATCGCGGCGGGCTGTGCAAGGTCGGTCATGTGTCTTTCCTCCGCATGATCCTGGTGCCGATGATCGAGAACACCAGGATGGTCAGGAAGAGTATGGTCGACATGGCCGCGCTATAACCGAACTCGGTATAACCGAAGGCCGTCTGGTACATCTGGTAAACGACGGTTTCCGTCGAGCCGAGCGGCCCGCCCTGGGTCATCACGTAGATCGCGCCGAACACCTGGAAGGTCTGCACGATCAGGATGATCAGCAGGTAGAAGGTGACGGAACTCAGCATCGGCACGGTGATGCGCAGGAAGATGTCCTTGCCCTTCGCCCCATCGAGGCGCGCAGCTTCGTAGAGGTCGTTCGGGATATCCTGAAGACCCGCCAGATAGATGATCATCGCGGTGCCGAAGTCGCGCCAGATCGCCATGATGATCAGCGCGTTCATCGCAAGGCTCGGGTTCTGCAACCATGGCTGGGGCGGCAGGCCGACCCGGGTCAGGACACCGTTGAGCGGCCCGGCATAGGGCTCGTAGACATAAGCCCAGACGACAGCGGCCGCGATCAGCGAGGTCAGAACCGGCAGGTAGAAGATCGTCCGGAAAGCCATGCGCCCCGGCACTTTTTGATTGAGCGCGACCGCTGCCAGCAGGCCGAGCAGCATGGTCGGGAAGGTCACGCCGATCGTATAGTGGATCGTGTTGCCGACCGCCTGCTGAAAGCGGGTGTCATTGAACAGCTTGGTATAGTTGTCGAAGCCGATGAAACTCGTCGGCTTCAGGAACGAGACGTCCGTGAAGCTCATCAACAGCGTCGCCACCGCCGGCAGCAGCAGCGACAGGAAGAGGATGACGAGCGCGGGTGCGAGGAATGCGTAGGCGCTCCAGTTCTGATGAAAACTGACCGTTTTGACCGGTCTGGATGTCGAATTCTGAAGCGCCATAACCTGCTCCTCAGCTCTTTTTGAGCAATGCCTGCACTTCGTCCGCGGCCGCCTTCAGCGCCTTGTCGGGCGTGTTCTTCTGGAAAATGACTTCCTGAACGCCACGCGCGACGAGCGTCATCATGCGGGGGAAGACCGGCGTTGCCGGCGCGGTCGGCGGGGCGTAGCTCGCGGTCTTGATGAACTTGGAAAGATAGGGGTCGGCCTGCACGTCCTTGTTCTGCTGGGCGGACTTCAGGGCCGGCACGTTCTTGCTGGCGACCGCGAAGGCGATCTGCTGTTCCGGCGACATCGCAAACTCGACGAGCTTGAGGGCCGCCTCCTGGTTCGGCGCGCCTGCCCGGACGGCGAAGCAGAAGGGATCGACAAGCGATGTGAACCCGCCGCTCTCCTTCGGGAAGGGAACGACGTCGAATTCGACGCCGGCCTTCAACGCGTTATTGGTGGAGTAGTTGCCCGCGATCAGCATCGCGGCGCGTCCCTGGTTGAACGGGTTCGCCATGCCGCCGGGGCCGACGCCGAAGCCCGCATCGGTGATCTTGTCCGTGACGACGAGGTCTTGCAGGAAGGTCAGTGCCTTGACGCCTTCCGGACCGGCAAAACCCGGCGCCGACAGATCCGCCGTCAGCAGCGAACCGCCCGCGCCCTGCAGCAGCAGCGTGAAGAGCTCGAAGGCCTCGAGGTCGTTCTGGTAGAGCTGGATGCCGGACACCTGCAGCATGCCGCCGCCGGGGCGCTTGGTGACGGCCTTTGCCCATTCGCGAAGTTCGGCCCAGTTCTGCGGCCCCTTGTCCGGGTTGAGGCCTGCTTCGCTGATGAGCTTGCGATTGATGCCAAGACCGCGCGAGGTGCCGTAGAGCGGCATGGAATACTGGCCGCCGTCGGCACGGCCGTAGGCGAGCAGCGAGGGGTCCAGATCGGCCGTCTTCACATTCGGAAGCGCCTTGCCGAGTTCGACAAGCTTCTTGCCGGAAGCATAGGTGAGATTGTAGTCCCAGTGCTGAACGATCAGGTCCGGGCCGGTATTGCCGTTGATCGCCGTCAGCATCTTTTCATTGAGCTGCGACGGCTCGGCATAAAGGCTGGACTGCAGCGCGACTTCCGCATGTGCGGTCTTGAAGGCGGCTTCGAGCGCTTCACCGGCGGCCTTCTTGCTGCCCGCGAGCTGGGACCAGAAAACCAGTTGCTGGTCGGCCGCAAGCGCGCGGCCGGACGCCGACATCAGGATCGGCAGACTGGCGAGACCGGCAGCGGTGCCTGACAGAAATGCGCGGCGTGTGGGCTTCATGGCATGCATGACATCATTCTTCATCGTAAACTCCTCCCGATTTATCGACGACGATTTAGTTTCTGCTGACCGTAATCCCCGCGGCGTCAAAGACGTGGATATTCGCCGCATCGCAATAAACGTTCAGCGCCCGGCCCGGCTCGACGACCTGGTCGCCGGCAAACACGCAGGTGAAATTCTGACCCTCGATCGCGCTGTGAACGATCGTCTGGGCACCCAGCCTCTCGACCGATCGCGGCACGACGCCGATCTTCACCAGCGGCTCGCTGCCGGCCGGATGCGGCGCCAGGAATTCCGGACGAATGCCGAGAACGACCTCCTCGCCGATCTTGAGGCGCTTTGCCAGTCCGTCGATCACGATCGTCCCGATGCCGTTGGCTTCGAAGGAATAATATTCGCTTTCGATCGCCTTCACCTTGCTGCGCAACATGTTCATCGGCGGGCTGCCGATGAAGCCCGCGACGAAACGATTGACCGGCTTGTGATAAAGGTCCATCGGCCTGCCGACCTGCTCGACGCGGCCGCCGTTCAACACCACGATCCGGTCGGCCATGGTCATCGCCTCCAGCTGGTCATGGGTGACGTAGACCATGGTGGCGCCGAGCTCCTTGTGGAGCTGGGTGAGCTCTGTGCGCATCTCAATGCGCAATGCCGCGTCGAGATTGGAAAGCGGCTCGTCCATCAGAAAGATTTTCGGCTTGCGGACGATCGCTCGGGCGATCGCGACGCGCTGTCGCTGGCCGCCCGAAAGCTTCGACGGTTTGTCCTTCAGCCGGGTGGAAAGCTGCACCGTGCCGGCAGCCTTCTCGACCTGCTGGCGGATGTCGCCCTTCGAGCGGCGCTCCATCTGCAGCGGAAAGGCGATGTTGTCGTAGACGCTCATATGCGGATAGAGCGCGTAGGACTGAAACACCATCGCAACGCTGCGCGTGCCAGCCGGCCGGCGGGTCACGTCGTCCGGACCGATTCTGATCGCGCCGTCGCTGATCGGATCGAGCCCCGCGATCAGGCGCAGAAGCGTGGACTTGCCGCAACCGGACGGGCCGACGAAAACCGCAAATTCTCCGTCCTCGATGGCAAGCGATACGTCCGTAATGGCGTCGAACGCCCCGTAGCTTTTCGAAACGTTGGATAACTCCAGCCGCGCCAAGCTCGGTCCTCCCTGAATTGCCTCTCCCAAAGCGTCAGAATGCCTGACAGCTTCACCATGCAACAAAAATTCGAACCTGTAAACATGTTGTTCGACAACTTCTATGAAAACTGATATGATCAGTTATACATTAAGAGGGGCGCACATATGGAGATCGGCCACCAAGATGTATGATGGCGAAGGCAAAACGCCGATAAAATAAAGCAGAAGCTGATCAGAACTCGATCGCCCGTTCGCGGGCATGCATGATGTGGCGGTCGATGGCATCGCCTGCCGCATGCGGATCGCGGGATTTGATGGCGTCGATGATCGCCAGATGATCGGCGAAGGCCGGCGGCAGGACCTGCTCGGAAAGACTGATCCTGTCGAGCTTGATAAGCCGCATGCGGATCGCGTTGACCGCGTAGGCCTGGATCAGCAGATCGTTCTGGGTCGAATCGACGAGAAGGTTGTGAAATCCGTCGTCGACCTTCTGTCCGCGCTCGAAGACATCCGGCGAGGGAGCGTTGCGGACCTCGTCGAGGATCGACTGGTGAAGCCTGGCCTGTTCATCGAGGATAACGTCGGGCATCCGCCTGACAGCCGTCAGCACGGCCTCGCGCTCCAGCGCCATGCGCACCTGGAAAGCCTGGCGGATGATCGAGAGGTCGATCTGCGTGATCTGGATGCCTCGCTGCGGCATGACCACCAGCAGGCCTTCATATTGCAGGCGCGGCAGGAGTTCGCGCAGGGCGCCGATCGAAAGGCCGAGAAGGGCGACGAGCTCCCGCTGGGACACGAACTGGCCGGGCCGCAGCCGGCCATCGAACAGCGCCTCGCGAAACCGCTCATAGGCGACCTGTTTGACCGAGCGAAGGTCTGGCTGTCCAGTGCCGGGCGGTGCAGTAAGTACGCTCATCTGTCTCCTATCGCCGGCGGCACCGGGCGGGTCAAGCAGCGGCGCGATAACCCGTCCGCTCGAATAATTCAATGAGCATAGCACGATCGCACTGGTTGAGAGCAACCAGAGGCGGCACCGCATATGCCAGACTTTCGTCGTTGCGATAATGGGCAAGAGCCGCCTTGAGGGCAACGAGCGACCCGTAAGCATCCACTGCCTCGATGCGCCGCGACTGCTTCTCCAGAAGGCGGGCATCGTCGGGATTGTCGTAAAGCGCTCTCAGATCGCGGGCAAAGACATTCGGCATGCCGCCGATCATGCCGGCGCCTCCAGCCTTGACGAGCGTCGGCAGAACCCGGTCGTCGCCCGTAAAGACGGCAAGCTCCGGGAATGATTTCACCAGCATCAGTCCATTGTCGAGATCCCCGGTCGAATCCTTGATCCCGGCGATACGGCTGCCGTGCTTGCGCATCAGAGCCGCAATCAGCGGCTGCGTGAAGCGGACCCGGCTGAGCTGCGGGATGTTGTAGAGCACGAGAGCGATTTCCGTATGCGCCTTGGTCCGCTCGATCAGTGCATCGAAGAACGCCGCAACGCCGTCCTCGCTCGCTCCGTAATAGAAGGGCGGCAGGACGAGCGCGGCGCGACAGCCGAGCTCTCCATAGGCAATCAGCGAGGTTACCGCATCGTCGAAACTCGGCGTCATGATCGCCGGCAGCTGACGGCCCATCTCCACCCCGTCCGCCTTTAGTGCCTTGAGAGCTTCGACCTTCTGAGCGGTCGAAAAAGATGCGCCCTCGCCCGTGGTGCCGAACGTCGAGATGAAGCTGCAGCCATTTGCCAGGAGATGATCGATATGCGCCTTCAGACGGACGGTATCGATACGGAAATCGGCCGTCACCGGTGTGACGGAAGCGGCAACAATGCCCTTCAGCGCAGCATTCGACATAAATTGGCTCCTCGTTATAGAACTGATATAATCAGTGTAGGTATCAGTCGTCAAATATATATTTACATCAGTCACCGGCTGCGGCATGTTGCGAGCGGGCCTGGCGATGGAGGAGCGAATGCACGACTGCCGTCGGCATAATTTGAAGCGTGCAAAATCCATTGATTTTATTGGGATGCTTGAAAGCTCGGCTATTGGTACTAATTGCGAATGCCCCTGGGCTTCCACCTCAAACCAAGGAAACTGAACCTATGCCGGACATGCCTGCCGACACCCTCCCCGCCCGCCTCGCGAGTGCCATTCGCAATGCCATCCTGTCGAGGACCGTGCTTGATCCGGAGCCCTTTCTCGGGCTGCCGCTGGCGGATGCCTATGCCGTGCAGACGGACGTGTTTCGGGCGCTCGGCCAGCCGTTCAAGGGCGCCAAGCTGACCCTGAAGGGCGATTTCTGCCAGAGCGCACCGCTTCTGTTCGTCAACGAAGAAACCAGCCATGACCATCAGCCGGGCATCTCGCTGGAGGTGGAACTGGCCTTCGTGCTCGACAAGGATGTCGTGGCCCGCAACGGCGATGTGACGCGCCAGGATATCGTCGACGCGATCGGCTCAGTGCGGATCGGCGTGGAGCTTCTCCGCAGCCGTTACCAGGGCGGCTCCCGGGGCGATCCGGCCCTCGCCGCGGCCGACATGATGAGCAATGTCGGTTATGTCCTCGGCCCGCCGCTGGACCGGAGCCTGCTGGACGAAGGCGCGTCGATCGGTCAGCTGTCGGTTTTCATCGACGGTCAGTCCGGCTTCGACAAGCCCGCGGCGCATTCCGACGGCGATCCGCTGAAGACCATGGTCGTGCTGGCGAATCAGGACCAGCTCTCCTCCTTCTCCATGCTCAAGGCGGGACAGGTGATGACGACGGGCACATTGTGCGGACTGATCCCGGTCGCGGAACCGGGCAGGATCGAAGTCAACATGGGCGGACAGCGGTTCGTCCTCGACCTGCGCTGACGCCAATTTCGGCCTTTTTCGATCAAAAGCAGCTCTCGCGCGCAAGCTCGGTATCAAGGTCAACATCTGCGGCATAGGCCAAGTGCAGCTCGCGTGATCGCGCTCGGTAGTGCCGTTCGATCTACGCAAGCGCGCGCACTTCAATTTCAATCAAATTGCCTGATTGACTTCTAACATGTTAGTGTGCGAGCGTCGCGACAACACTGGGAGGATAAATAGTCTAACATGCGTTTCGGGCTCTCTGTCGCACTCGCGACCCCTTTTGACAAAGACGGCAAGATCGTGCTCGACGCGATGGTCGCCCAAGCTCGCCGCAGCCTCGATGCCGGTTGCGACAGCGTTACGGTTTTCGGCACGACCGGCGAAGGCGCCTCGATCGGCAACGGCGAACGGGAAAAGGTCCTCGCCGCCATGATTTCGAGCGGCATCGCGCCGCGCCAGATGGTAGCGGGTGTTCTCGTAGACGCGGCGGCGGACGCCGCGGAACAGGCCGCACACGCCCTATCGGCAGGTGCGCGCAACATTCTTCTGGCCCCGCCCTCCTATTTCAAGAATGTCAGCGACGAAGGCCTGTTCGGCTGGTTCTCCGCCGTATTCGCCCTGCTGGGCGACAAGGCCCGTGACATCATCGTCTACCACATTCCATCGGTCACGATGGTGCCGCTGAGCCACGCGCTGATTGGCCGGCTTCGCCAGGCGTTTCCCGGCATTGTCACCGGGGTGAAGGATTCCGGCGGAGAATGGGCCTTTACCGAAAAGCTGCTCAAGGACCATGGCGACCTCATCATCCTGATCGGTGACGAGCGGCATCTGGCCCAGGGCGTACGTCTCGGCGGGCAGGGTGCGATATCCGGCGTCGCGAATTTCGCCCCACGCGAAGTTCGGCGCATGGCCGTGGATGGCGAGGACGATCAGCGGGTCGTCGATCTCGTCGTGGAATTGCTGAAATATCCCGTCATTCCGGCGGTGAAGGTGATGATCGCCCATCTTTCGAACGACCCGTCGTGGCTGACGGTGCGGCCGCCGCTTCTTCGGATCGCTGATGAAGGCCAGCGCCTGTTGGCATCGGCCTTCGACGCTCTGTTCCGTTCGGAGGCGGCCTGAAGCCATGGATCAGGCGCGCCCCACGGAAAATCCGGTCGAGGAACAGCCGACGCTGAGGGAGAAGGCCTACGAGAGCTTCACGCGCCACCTTCTGGCCCGTGACGTACGCCCGGGCCAGTTCGTCTCGCAGCGCCGGCTGGTGGAACTGACCGGCCTGACGCTTGGCGCCATCCGTGAACTCGTTCCGCGGCTGGAGGCCGAGGGACTGATCAAGACCGTGCCGCAACGCGGGCTGCAGATCGCCCATATCGACCTCAACCTCATCCGTGAAGCCTTCCAGCTTCGCGTCTTCCTGGAAAAGGAAGCCGTTGCACTGTTCACCCAATCGGCCCCGGACCAGGCAATCGCCAGGCTTTTGAAGGAGCATCGTGAAATCCTCGAGGCGATCCAGGGCGGCAACGACAGCCGTGAGCTGGAGCTGCATGCGCAGGCGGTCGACTGGGGCATGCACGACGCCTTCATCGATGCGCTCGGCAACACCATCATTTCAAACGTCTACCGGGTGAATTCCATCAAGATGCGGCTGATCAGGCAGGAGCGGTTCCGCATCGACGGCCGGGTCGGCCCCGTCATGAGCGAGCATCTGAAAGTGCTCGAAGCGATCGAGCGGCGCTCCGTGGAGGAAGCGGTCGCGGCACTCGTCGCCCATATCAATCACGCGAGGGATCGCGCGATCAGACTTTAGAAAAAGAAGCCGGAGACAAGGGTATCCGGCGCATTAGGAGGAGGAATAGCATGTCATCTTCGTTCTGGAATCCCACCCGCCGCAGCTTCCTGGCCGGCTCGGCGGCGCTTGGTGCCGCCGGACTGGTCGGTTCGCGCCCGGCATCGGCCGCCGTCGAATGGAAGCGCTTCGCCGGCACCACGCTGGAAGTGAACCTCGTCAAAAGCCCGCGCAGCGACACCATCATCAAGTACCTGGCCGAGTTCGAAACGCTGACCGGCATCAAGGTCAATGCCGAAGCCACCCCGGAACAGCAGCAGCGCCAGAAGGCGACGATCGAGCTCTCGTCCGGCAAGCCGAGCTTCGACGTCATCCACCTGAGCTACCATGTCCAGAAGCGCCAGTTCGAAAAGGGCGGCTGGCTTGCCGATATCAGCGGCTTCCTGAAGGATCCGACGCTCACCGACCCGTCGCTCGCCGAAAGCGATTTCGCCGAAGCCGGCCTCACCTTTGCCAAGGACAAGGACGGCAAGCTGCGCTCCCTGCCCTTCTCGGTCGACTACTGGATCGTCTACTGGAACAAGGAACTCTTCGAGAAGAAGGGTCTCGCCTACCCGAAGACCTTCGATGAGATGGCGGCGGCGGCCGAAGCGCTGACCGACAAGACCACCAATACCTACGGCTTCGTCGCCCGCGGCCTGAAGAACGCCAACGTTCCGGTATGGACGGCGCTGATGCTGGGCTATGGCGCGACGGCGCTTGGGCCTGACGGCAAGCTGCGCACGACCTCCGACGAGGCGGTCGAGGCCGCCAAACTCTACCAGCGCCTGATGACCAAGTCGGCCCCGGCCGGCATCTCCGGCTTCAACTGGGCGGAAGCCCAGTCTGCCTTCCTGCAGGGCAAGATCGGCATGTGGCTGGACGGCGTCGGCTTCGCTCCGCCGCTCGAAGACCCGCAGAAGTCCCGTGTCGTCGGCAAGGTCGGCTACGGCGTTATGCCGAAGGGGCCGAAGGCGCAGGCAGCCGCCACCTTCGGCGACGGCATCGGCGTCACCGCAGCCAGCCAGAAGAAGGAAGCGGCCTATCTGTTCTGCCAGTGGGTCATCTCGAAGGAGATGGGCGCACGCCTGCTGCAGGCCGGCGCCGGCGTTCCCTTCCGCCAGTCGATCCTTGCCGATGCGGAAGTCCGCAAGGGCGTCACCATGCCCAGCGCATGGGTTGATGCAGTTGCCGCTTCCGGCAAGGTCTCGCAGCTTGCGCTGCCGGTCATCATTCCGGTCACCGAATTCCGCGACATCTACGGTGTCGGCCTGACCAACATGATCGGCGGCGCCGACCCGGCAACCGAACTCAAGACGGCAACGGCGCAGTTCGAACCGGTGCTTGCCAAGAGCGAGGGATAATGGCCTCCGTGAGCATCGAAACAGCACGGACGGAAACCGGTAACAAGAGGAGCAAGCCGAGCCGGCTTGCTCCCAACTACTGGCCTTTCGTCGTTCCCGCCCTGGTCGTCATCGGCGCGGTCATCGTCTTCCCCTGGGTTTTCACCCTCTGGATGAGCGTCAACAGCTGGACGCTGGGACAGGCGCAGACCTTCGCCGGACTGGACAACTACATCCGGCTTGCGACCGATTTCCGCTTCTGGGAATCGCTCTGGCACACGCTGATCTTCACGGTGCTGGCGGTCGTGGCGCCGCTTTTCCTCGGCACGCTCGCGGCGCTGATCTTCGATGCTCAATTTCCGGGGAGGGGCTTCCTGCGCGGCGTCTTCGTCATGCCGATGATGGCGACCCCGGTCGCCATCGCCCTCGTCTGGACCATGATGTTCCATCCGCAGCTGGGCGTCCTCAACTATCTGCTGTCGCTGGTGGGCATCGGCCCGCAGGAATGGATCTATAACCGCTACAGCGTCATTCCTTCGCTGGTCCTCGTCGAAACCTGGCAATGGACGCCGCTGATCATGCTGATCGTGCTCGGCGGCCTCGCCTCTCTTCCGCGCGAACCCTATGAAAGCGCGGAGATCGACGGCGCCAACGCCTGGCAGAAATTCCGCTACCTGACGCTTCCGATGATCGCGCCTTTCCTGATGATCGGCGTCATCATCCGTAGCATCGATGCGATCAAGAGCTTCGACATCATCTACGCGATGACGCAAGGGGGGCCGGGCACGGCGTCCGAGACGATCAACATCTACCTCTACAACACCGCCTTCTCCTATTACGACATCGGCTACGGCTCGGCCATGGCGGTCGTCTTCTTCGTCATCATCATCGCGCTCTCTTTCGCGCTGATGATGGTGCGCGCACGGGCAAACTGGTCGGACATGGAGACGCGCTGATGGAACACGCCCTCGTCGAACGCCCCCTCAACAAACGCCCACTCGTCAGACGCAAGACGCTCGATCGCATCGGCCTTCTGTTCGCAGCCCTCGTCATGGTGTCGCCGGTGGTGCTGTTCTTCCTCTGGATGATCTCGCTGTCGCTCAAATACGAAATCGACAACGGTGCCTATCCGCCGATCCTGATCCCGGAAAACTTCGCCTGGTCGAATTATGTGCAGGTGTTCCGCGAGAACAATTTCTTCCTGTATTTCTGGAACTCCGTGCTGGTGACGGGGGCCGCGACGCTGCTGGCGCTCATCATTGGCGTGCCGGCGGGATACGGTATCGCCCGGTTGAAGGCTGAGAAGGCAGCGATCGTCATCATGATCGCCCGCATGACGCCCGGCCTTTCCTTCCTCATTCCGCTCTTCCTCCTGTTCCAGTGGCTGAACCTGCTCGGCACGCTCTTGCCCCAGATCATCATCCATCTGGTCGTCACCGTGCCGATCGTCGTGTGGATCATGATCGGTTATTTCGAGACGACGCCGATGGAGCTCGAGGAGGCCGCCAGCATCGACGGCGCGACGCCCTGGCAGGTGTTCCGCCTCGTGGCGCTGCCGATCGCCAAGCCCGGTATCGTCGTCGCCTTCATCCTGGCGCTCATCTTCTCCTGGAACAACTTCGTCTTCGGCATCGTGCTCGCAAGCCGCACCACGCGGACGCTGCCCGTCGCCGTCTACAACATGCTTTCCTTCGAACAGGTCAGCTGGGGACCGCTCGCCGCGGCCGCGCTGATCGTCACCCTCCCCGTGCTGGTACTCACCCTGTTCGCCCAGAAGCAGATCGTCGCAGGCCTGACGGCCGGCGCGGTCAAGGGCGGCTGAGCAGGCTCACAAACAGGATCGAATTTCATGGCAACCGTCACCCTTCACAACATCCAGAAGCGCTTCGGCGCGGTCAACGTCATCCAGGACCTGAGCGTCGATATCGCCGACGGGGAATTCGTGGTTCTCGTCGGCCCGTCGGGCTGCGGCAAGTCCACGCTGCTGCGCATGGTCGCCGGCCTCGAAGAGGTCAGCGGCGGCGAGATCCGCATCGGCGCCCGCGAGGTCAGCAACCTGCCGGCCCGCGACCGCGACATTGCCATGGTGTTCCAGAACTATGCGCTCTATCCGCATATGACGGTGGAAGACAACATGGGCTTCGCGTTGAAGCTCAAGCGGGCGAACCCCGCCGACACCGCAGAGCGGGTCAAGAAGGCGGCCGCGATCCTCGGCCTGGAAAACCTGCTTCAACGCTACCCCCGCCAGCTTTCCGGCGGCCAGCGCCAGCGCGTCGCCATGGGCCGGGCAATCGTCCGCAATCCGCAGGTGTTTCTTTTCGACGAGCCCCTCTCGAACCTCGACGCCAAACTGCGCGTGGTGATGCGGAGCGAGATCAAGGCCATGCACCAGCGCATCGGCACGACGACGATCTACGTGACGCACGACCAGATCGAAGCCATGACCATGGCCGACAAGATCGTCGTCTTGCATGACGGCAATATCGAGCAGGTCGGCGCGCCGCTGGAACTCTACGACCGACCGGCCAACCTCTTCGTCGCCGGCTTCATCGGTTCGCCGGCCATGAACTTTCTGGACGGCAAGATCGAGGAAGGCGTTTTCCGTACAGAAAAAGGGCTGATCCTGCCTCTTCCGGCAGAAGGCTCGCCGGCGAAGGCTGGCGGCCGCCCGCTCGTCTACGGCATCAGGCCGGAACACATCCGCGCCAGCGACCAGGGCATCCAGGGCCGCGCGGCGATCGTCGAAGGCACCGGCTCGGAAATCTTCGCCAAGCTCGATTGCGGCGGCGAGCAACTCTCCTGCCTTTTCCGCGAGCGCATCGATGTCAGGTTCGGCGACACGGTCGGTATCTCGATCGACGCGAAGCAGGTTCATCTCTTCGACAAGGCGACGGGCCACAGGCTCTGAGTGAGAGCTGGCGCGTTTTGTCCTTTTTCGCGAGCGCAAAGATATGCATCTCGAAACCGAAGGACCGTTTCCGCGCTTTCAATCGATGTCGTAGAACGTAGATGAGGCGCTGAATCGGTAAACCCCGCCTCCGCCTCATCGGCCTGAGGAAGAGCAATGTATATCGAACGGGATCCGAACGGCGACTTTATCCTGGAATCCGGTGAGATCGCTGATCGGTTCGGGCTGTCGCGCGAAGATTTCCGGCGGAGAATTCGCCAGGGTCTCGTAACAAGCACAGTCGAGCGTGGCGAAGCTGAGGATATTGGAACTTGCCGCCTGAGCGTTCGTCTGGGAAACCGCATGTGGCGCGCCGTCCTGAATAACGAAGGCGAGGTTCAGAACGAAGCCGTGACCTTCGTTCGAGGAAGAGGTCATACTCCCAGATCTTGACGCCGATACGGCTGATCGGCCACGTGATTTCCGCAAAAAACCGCAGCATGGCAAGGCCGCTACTGTTGCCAGAAGAGGACGCCCGCGATGGCGACGGAAAAGACAACCGCCGCCAGCGAGCTGTAGCCCTGCAGGACACCCATCCGTTTCAGGGCGATGGCGAATATGACAATGATCGGGGCGGCCATCAGAAGGCCGACTTGTGCATCAGACATGGCAAATCCTTGGTTTGCCGTCATCCTAATCTCTCTATCTGCCGTTTCTTTGCGATATGACAAAGAGCCGGATCTGTATTGCCTCCATTTTCCGCGGCGGAAGAATACCGGAGGTTTCGGAATGGCGGCAATCTCGACCAGCGAAGAGAGGGATGAAGGCGGCGACCTTCTTCTCTGGGTGCTCGTCTGGGGCGAGCTTGCGGCGTTCGGCATCCTGCTGACCGGCTATGTCGTTACGTCCATGCTGCATCCGGAAATCTTTGCGCTCGCCAAGCTCCATCTTGCGCCACGGCTGGCGGGGCTCAATACTGTGGTGCTGCTGGCGAGCAGCTGGCAAGCGGCGCTTGCCGCCAACTCCCAGGGAAAACCTCGCCGGCAGCGCCTCTTCCTGCTCGGCGCAGCATTCCTGGGTTTGCTCTTCATCGCTCTCAAATTGACCGAATACAGTTCCGAATGGGCGGCGGCAGGGGACGAGAACCTGCAGAGCTTTTTCGAACTCTACTTTCTCATCACCGGCTTCCACCTCGCCCATGTCGCGTTCGTTGCCGTCCTCTTCGTATTGGCGGCGATTAGGCTGGAACGTTCGACGATCGTCACGCTGGCGACCATCTGGCACGTCATCGACATCGTCTGGCTGGTGATGTTTCCCCTGATCTACCTGAGCTAGGAGGCCGGAATGGACGGTTCGAAACTCTTCGGCAGCGCCAATTGGGTGATGATGCTCGGCATCGTCGGTGCATTGATCGCCGCACAATGGAAGCATGAGGTGATACCGGCAGCGGCACTTGCCGTCATCCTCGTCATGGCCATTGCAAAGATACGGCTCATCGTGCTCGACTTCATGGACCTGCGGGGGATGCGACCCAATCTGGCCCGTGCGCTGATGATCTGGCCTATCTTCTTCTCCGCCCTGTCGCTCGGCAAGGTCGTACTGATGGCCATCCTTTAAGTTCGGTTCTCACCTGCACTTTCCCCTCCGGCACCTGCCTGATCTCAGGCCGGTCCATGGTTGCCCGCGCGCCATCGGGAAAGCTAACGCTTACCTTTCAAAAAATAGCGGACCCCGCAGGGCAACGCTTTTTTGTTTGGTAAATCGCAAAGAGCGGCTCCGGAAAACCCCTCATAGAAGCTTCATGGGTCGTCGTCCGCTTTTCGCGGATTTGGCCCCGCAGCAACCCGCTAGGCATCCGCACAAAGGGGACATGAGGATGGCAGAACGCCTCACAAAGACCGGGGCACGTAACGTCTTTTACGGCGGCTCCGCGTTCTTCTTCGTAATCTTTCTCGGGCTTACCGCCCACAGCCACTACTACATGCGAACCACGTCCACGGACGAGAGCACACTCACGGATTCCGTCGCGCGCGGCAAACATGTCTGGGAAAAGAACGCCTGTATCAACTGCCATACGATCCTCGGGGAAGGCGCCTATTTCGCCCCCGAGCTCGGCAATGTGTGGAAACGCTGGGGCGGCGATACCGACCCGGACACGGCCCGCGCGACGCTGAAGGCCTGGATGGCCGCGCAGCCGAGCGGCATCGAAGGCAGGCGGCAGATGCCGCAGTTCAACCTCACGGAACGTGAACTCGACGACCTGGCCAACTTCCTCGAATGGACGAGCAGGATCAAGACCCAGAACTGGCCGCCGAACGACGCCGGCTGATCTCACGGGAAGGGAAAAACACATGAAATATCAAACCCAAAAGGTCGCCATGCTGTATTTTTACGGCGCGCTCGGCCTGTTCATTGCCCAGATCCTGTTCGGTGTTCTGGCGGGAACGATCTACGTCCTGCCGAACACGCTTTCGGAACTGCTGCCCTTCAACATCGTGCGGATGATCCACACCAATGCGCTCATCGTCTGGCTGCTGATGGGTTTCATGGGATCGACCTACTACCTGCTGCCCGAGGAGTCCGAAACCGAGCTGTTCAGCACCAGGATCGCGGTTGCGCAGTTCTGGCTTTTCCTCGTCGCGGCGGCGATCGCCGTGGTCGGTTATCTGTTCCACTATCATGAAGGCCGCGAATTTCTGGAACAGCCGTTCCTCATCAAGGTCGGTATCGTCATCGTCGCGCTGATGTTCCTGTTCAACGTGACGCTCACGGTGCTCAAGGGCCGCAAGACCGTCGTCACCAACATCCTGATCTTCGGCCTCTGGGGCGTCGCGATCTTCTTCCTGTTCGCCTTCTACAACCCGGCCAATCTCGCGCTCGACAAGATGTACTGGTGGTATGTTGTCCATCTCTGGGTCGAGGGCGTCTGGGAACTGATCATGGCCTCGGTGCTGGCCTTCCTGATGATCAAGCTGAACGGCATCGACCGCGAAGTGGTCGAAAAATGGCTCTACGTGATCGTCGGCCTTGCCCTCTTCTCCGGCATTCTCGGCACCGGCCACCACTTCTACTGGATCGGCGCCCCCGGCTACTGGCAGTGGATCGGCTCGCTCTTTTCGACGCTCGAAGTGGCTCCCTTCTTCACCATGGTCGTCTTCACTTTCGTGATGACCTGGAAGGCGGGGCGCAAACACCCGAACCGGGCCGCACTTCTCTGGTCGATCGGTTGCTCGGTCATGGCCTTCTTCGGCGCCGGTGTCTGGGGCTTCCTCCACACGCTGTCTTCGGTCAACTATTATACCCACGGCACCCAGCTCACCGCCGCCCATGGCCACCTCGCCTTCTTCGGCGCCTATGTGATGCTGAACCTTGCCGTCATGGCCTATGCGGTGCCGGAGCTTCGGGGCCGCAGCCCTTATAACCAGTGGCTTTCGATGGCCAGCTTCTGGATCATGTGCATAGCCATGTCCGTCATGACCTTCGCGCTGACCTTTGCCGGCGTCCTTCAGGTGCACCTGCAGCGCGTCCTCGGCGAAAGCTTCATGGATGTTCAGGACCAGCTGGCGATCTTCTATTGGGTCCGGCTCGGATCGGGCGCATTCGTGCTCATCTCGGCGCTGATGTTCCTCTGGGCCCTGTTCGTCCCGGGCCGCGAACGGCGTCCCGCCGGCATCGCGAGAATCCAACCGGCCGAATGATGCAGCGCGGCTCCGTTTCAACGACGGAGCCGCCTTTCTCGGTCCCTCCAAGATCAGGACATTCCAATGACCATGATTTCTCCGATAAAGCCGGCCCAGGCCGCACCGATTTCCCACTACATTCCCGCCGGCAACGAATGCGAGCTGTTCGAAACGGCCTGGAAGCGGCAGCTTCCGCTTCTCCTGAAAGGCCCGACCGGATGCGGAAAGACCCGCTTCGTTTGCCATATGGCCGAGCGTCTCGGACTGCCGCTTGCGACCGTCTCCTGCCATGACGATCTGGCCGCCGCCGATCTCACAGGCCGGTTCCTCCTGAAGGGCGGCGAAACCATCTGGGTGGACGGCCCCCTGACGAAGGCGGTACGCGGTGGCGGCATCTGCTATCTCGACGAAATCGTCGAAGCGCGGAAGGATGTCGCGGTCGTCATCCACCCCTTGACCGACGACCGCCGCATCCTGCCGCTCGAAAGAACCGGTGAGGTGCTGGAGGCGCCGCCGGAGTTCATGCTGGTCGTCTCCTACAATCCCGGCTACCAGAACATCCTCAAGGCATTGAAGCCTTCGACCAAACAGCGCTTCGTCGCCATAGAGTTCGACTTCCTTCCCCGGGAACAGGAAGTGGCGATCGTTGCCGCCGAAAGTGGCCTTTCCGAACGGCACGTCGTGCCGCTGGTAAACCTTGCCCATCGCCTGCGCGCCTTGAAGGGACACGACCTGGAGGAGGGCGTTTCGACGCGCCTGCTCGTCTACTGCGCCACGCTGATCGAAAGCGGGCTCGACCCGCGCCATGCTATTCGGGCTGCCATGATCGAGCCGTTGACCGACGATCCGGATGTGCGTGCGGCGCTGATCGAAGTGGCGAATGCCGTGGTTGCCTGAGGTGCTATGATGCTGGATTTTCTCGAGCTGGAAGAAACCGTCGGCAAGGTCTGGCATCGCCTGGTCGGCCAGACACGAAGCCTGCCGCGTTATCCCGAGCATGCAGTGGCGCTGGACGAGGTAAAACCCGTCCTCGCCTCCTGCTTCCGCGGCTTCGGGGGCCATCACGCGGCCCAGCTCGTGGCGGCCCATCAGCGCACCTCGAAACACCGCCTGAAGCTTCGCCAGCTTGTGGGGCTCGGCGAGGAGCGGATTGCCCAGTCGGGCCGGGATTTCGCCCGCGCGATGCTGCCTGATGTCATCGACTTCTTTCCGGACCGCAGCCTGAACCGAGCGCTCTACATCTGGCTGACGGCCGCCATCGCCACGCTGCCCGAAGCCCCGCTGACCGCCATGGATCCCCTCGCACGGGATCTCGAGCGGCTGCATATGGCGATCTCCAATGTGGACGAAACGCTTGCCGCATTTCCCGGCCTGCGCCAGGTCTATCGAAATTTATGTCAGGCAACACTTACCGAACGCCACCGCGGCAGGCTTCCCTCGGTGGAACGGCTGCTGGAAAGCAGGATCATCAGCCTGCTGCGGGCAGGCGCCGGCCTGCCAGACGACACGCCGAGCGCGATCTTCCCCCGCCATGCCCCACCGGGCTACCAGCCGATGATGGACGTGCCGCTCTGGCCGGAATTTTTGTCCCAGGAGGAAAGCCGTTCTTCGGCGGAGGACTCGGAAAACCCGCTCGGCGATCCGCAGGGTTCGGCTGGCAAGAGAAGGTTCAGCGCGAAGCGCGAGCGGGAAGACGAAAAGCGCTCCGAACGGAGCCCTTTTATCCTCAACCGCTTCGAGAAAATCCTGGCGATGACGGAAATGGTCAATGTCGACCGGCCGACCGACGACAAGCCCGAAGAAGACGGCAAGGCCGCCGAGGATCTCGACGAGATGGTTCTCGGGCGCCGCAAGGAACGCCCCTCCTCGCGTTTCCACTTCGATCTCGACCTTCCGCCGGAAATGGTCGACCTCCAGGAAATCGCTGCCGAACTCACCTATCCCGAATGGGATTACCGAAAGACCACCTATCTGAAGAACCATTGCCGGGTCCTTGCCGTCCCGACGTCGGCCAGCGGCGACCGCCTCGAGATATCGGAGGATACGAAGGCGCTGGCGAGGAAGGTGCGCAAGCAGTTCGAGATCCTGCGGCCGCGCCAGGAAATGCTCAAATCGCAGCTCGACGGCGTGGAGCTCGATCTCGACGCCGTCGTCCGGCGCCGGACCGATCTCTTGGCGGGAGGGCAGGCAACCGACCGTATCCATGTGGCAAGCCGGCCGCGCACGCCCGATCTTGCCGTCACCATTCTCGTCGATGTCTCCCTTTCGACCGACGCCTGGATCGACAACAGGCGGGTTCTGGATGTCGAGAAGGAAGCGCTGCTCGTCCTCGCGCAGGGCCTGGCCGCCTGCGGCACGGATCACTCGATCCTCACCTTCACCTCCCGGCGCCGCTCCTGGGTACGGGTCGAGACCGTGAAAGGCTTCGACGAGCGGCTTTCTCCGGTTGTCGAGGATCGGATCGCCGGCCTGAAACCCGGATATTACACTCGCCTCGGAGCCGCCCTGCGGCACGCCACCGCGGACCTCGCAAAACGTCCCAACCGGACCCGGCTGCTTCTCGTGCTGACCGATGGCAAGCCCAACGACATCGACCACTACGAGGGGCGTTTCGCGATGGAAGACAGCCGCCGCGCCGCGCAGGAAGCAAGGCGCCTCGGCGTTAACATCTTCGCCGTGACGGTGGACAAGGATGCGAAATCCTATCTTCCGACGATGTTCGGACGCAACGGTTATGCGGTTGTCGGAGATATCTCAAAACTTCCGGCGGCGTTGCCCGCCATCTATCGCGGCCTGACGGGATAGGGAGCCCGGCCGCATGGAGGTCCGGCTGGGCGGATTGCCGGACCTCCATTTTCCGTCTGAACCCTATGCCGCCTTGCTGAATGACCTGCCGCTCCTGTTCAGATAGGCATCGAACGCCGAGGCCGCGGCCCTGACGATAAACCGGTGATCCTCCGAGACGCGGATGATGCCGTCCCGGCGTTCGATCAGGCCGTCTCGTTCAAGCTCATCGAGCCGATCGTTGCCCCGCAGCAGAAGCTCGGCATCGAAGCCACGCGCTGCCGCAAGGGCCGCAACATCCACCGTAAAGTCACACATCAGCCTTTCGATCACCTCACTGCGCAGGCGATCTTCCGGCGTGAGGCGGTATCCCTTGGCGACCGGCAGCTCGCCTTTCGACACCCGGGTCGCATAGAGGCCGGGCGGAACCTCGTTCTGGATATACCCTTGCGGCAACCGGCCGATCGACGACGCCCCGAGCCCGATCAGGGCGTCGCAGGCGTCCGTCGTGTACCCTTGGAAATTCCGGTGCAGCCGGCCTTCGGTCTGCGCCAGCGAGAGGTCGTCGCCCGGCAGGGCGAAATGGTCGAGACCGATCCTGATATATCCTGCCGCCATTAAGGCCTCGGCGATCGCCGATGCCTGAAGCGCCCGCTCCCGTGCATCCGGAAGCGCCGCCTCGTCGATGAGCCGCTGGTGCTTCTTGAAGCTCGGGATATGCGCATAACCGAAGACGGCAAGACGATCCGGCCGCATGCTGACGGCCGCTTCGACGGTCTCGACGCAGGATTCGACCGTCTGAAACGGCAGCCCATAGATGAGGTCGAAATTGATCGCGTTGATGTTGTTATGGCGAAGATGCGCGACGGCATCCATCGTCGTCTCGACGCTCTGAACGCGGTTGATCGCCTTCTGGACCTTCGGATCGAAGCTCTGGACGCCAAGGCTTGCGCGGGTGACGCCCGACTGGCCGAGCGCAACTGCCATCTCCTCGGTCAAGGTTCGCGGATCGATTTCGACCGCGGCATTGACGGCGCCCGCAAAACCGAGACGGTCGCGAAACGCGTCCATCAGCGCGATGAACTCCTCTGGCCTGATAATGGTCGGCGTACCGCCACCGAAGTGGATTTCCCCGACGCTGAAGCTGTCGTTTCTGACGGATGCCAGAAGCTCGATCTCCCGGTGCAATGTCTCGATATAGTCGAGAATGGGCCTGTCGCGCTCGGTGATCGTCGTGTGACAGCCGCAATACCAGCACATCGACCGACAGAAGGGGATGTGGATGTAGAGCGAGGTTGGCTGTCCTTGGGGCAACGCCTTCAGCCAGGCCGGATAGTCGAGGGCGTCGAAATCCGAGCTGAAGTTCGGAGCCGTCGGATAGCTCGTGTAGCGCGGCAGCCGTGCATCGCCATATTTCTCGATTATCGCTGCGGACATGTCGGGCTCCTTTCAGTTTTCTTCAAAGAGCATTTAGCTGCCCGGCGCCTGCCTCTCTTTGTGCAAAATCAACGACAGCGTCCTCTTTCTGCAAAATATTTGTCCCGACGCAAATTCCGCCGATCGCGCCGCTGCTAAGCCATCGAGGCGGCCGGGATCGGCCAGGCCGCTGCACCAGCTCGAAAGGCCCAGAACAAACCATGTCGGATATTGAGATCCCCTCCATCGACGTCAGGACGCTCGCGCCCGCCGAACGTCACCCGAAGATTTTTGGCGTGCTGACGTCCCTCATTCCCGGCGGCGTCATGCATGTCACGAGCGACCATGATCCCCGGCCGCTGCACTACCAGATCGAGAGCCGGTATCCGGAAGAGTTCGACTGGCAATATCTCGAACAGGGTCCGGATGTCTGGCGCGTCGGAATCCAGCGGGCGCAAAGCTCCGGCTGCGATTGCTGCTGCGGACATTGAAAGACGAAAGCCATGCCCGGCGCCACTCTCTCCCCCTGGACGATGTCCTATTTCGCGACGGCGCTGGTCTGCCTGGTCGCCGGGCTGGCCTTGACGATATCGGGCTTCGGATATCCATCCGCTCCCATCAACGATCCGGCCTCGCTGGTGATCGTCCACCTGATCGCGGTCGGCTGGCTCGGTCTCCTGTTTGCCGGATCGCTGCTTCAGTTCGTGCCGGTGATCGCCTCGCAGCAGCTGCAATCTCCCCATCTCGCCTTGCCCGCGCTGCTGCTGACCATGATCGGGCTTCCCCTGCTGCTGACCGGCTTTCTGGGCCTGGCCGATATCGTGCCCCTCTGGATTTGGATGCTGCCGGCCGGAAGCCTCCTCCTGACGCTGGCATTTACAGGCCTCTGCTGGATGGTCGTAAGCACTCTCGCGGCAGCCCGGCCGTACTCGCTGCCGGCAAAGTTCGTCGCGCTCGGCTGCGTGCCACTGATCGCCACGGTGCTGGTCGGGCTGCTGTTTGCCCTTTCCCTCTCCGGCCTTACCGATAATCCGCATCTCGTCGGGCTGGTTCTGTCAGCCGGACCGGCGCACGCTTATCTCGGCTTGTTCGGATGGATGACCATCACCGCGATCGGCGTCAGCTACCGCCTCCTGACGATGTTCCTGCTGTCGCCGGAAAGAACCCGCGGGACAAGCCGGGCGATCGGCTGGCTGGTAGTCGCCGCTCTCGCGATAGCAAGCTCCGGCATCTTCCTCGATGGAGCCGGCGTGCCCGCGGACTGGCCGCTTTACCTGGCGATCGCCCTTTCAGGACTTGCCGCTCTTCTCTACACGCTCGATATCCACTCGATCTTCCGCGCACGGAAACGGAGGTCCGTGGAGCTGAACGTGATGGCGAGCCTGGTGGCGATCGGCATGCTGGTCTTTTGTTTCGTTCTTTTTGCCGCCGCGATCGTGATCGGTAAACTGCCTGAGATGGTGATGCCGGTCGCCTACCTCTTCACCTTCGGATGGCTGACCGGGCTCGGCCTCGGGCAGCTCTACAAGATCGTGGCATTCATGACGTGGCTGGAGTTTTACGGCCCTGTTCTTGGCCGCACAATCGTCCCACGCGTCCAGGACCTCGTCAACGAGCGGCGGGCATCCTTGTGGTTCGCGCTCTATTTCACCGCGACGGCAACGGCGACCGCGGTCCTGATCCTCGACATGCCGTACATGTTCAGGGCGGCTACATTCGCTCAGCTCGCGGCTGTTTGCGCTCTCGCCTTCGAGTTCATCCAGGCCCGCCGCCTCGCCATGGTTCCGGCCGCGACCCGGCTGCCATCGGCCATCGCCGCACGGCGGCTCATCTTACCAAGCTTCAACGGGAGGTCACGATGACCCAGGAATTCAAGGAACTTGATGTCAGGCCCATCCTGAAGAACGGCGGCGAGCCGTTCGAAGCGATCATGACGGCGGTCGGGGCGCTGCAGCCCGGTCAGGGACTGAAGTTGCTCGCGCCCTTCAAGCCGCAACCGCTCTATCGCGTCATGGATGCCAGGGGCTTCGATCACGCCGTTATCGAACTCGACAGCGGGGATTTCGAGGTCCGCTTCACGCCGCGCCAGCAAGAAGCGGTCGCGCTCTCCGAAAACGCGGTCTCGCCCGAACTCTGGGCGGAGCCGTCCGTGCAGCTCGATCTTTCCGACCTCGATCCGCCGGAACCGATGCAGCGAATTCTCGGCGCGGCCGAAGCCCTCGACGCGGGCGACGTGCTCTTCGCGGTGCTGGCACGCGAGCCCGTCTTCCTGTTCCCTGAACTGACGCGCCGGGGCCATCAATGGGTGGGCAATTTCGATCGGGACGGCAGCGCCTACCGCATCATGATCCGCATCGGCAAAGGGGTTGCCGATGCCTGACACGTCCGAGCAGGCCAACCTGATCGAACAGGTCAGGCAACAACTCTCCATGGTCATTGATCCGGAGATGGGACGCAGCGTCGTGGACATGGGCCTGATCTACCTCATCGAGGCCGATCATGCCGGCGACATGTACATATCGATGACGACCACGACGAAAGGGTGCCCCGCCTCGACCTTTCTGAAGGAAGCCATCCGGGCCTGTGCCGCATCGGTCGCCGGCGTAAAGAGCGTCGAGGTGGAGCTGACCTACGACCCGCCGTGGAACGCATCGATGATGACGCCATGAAGCTTCTAACGCTGTTCAGGCGCTGGGGAGGGGCCCGGCACCACGATAGGACGCCGCTCGTTTCGCATGCTGGAAATGTCCGGGACAAGCGCCTTGCGGTCTACGAGATTGTAGCATCCGGCGCTGCGGACGACCCGGCCTTGTTCATCATCGAGGAAATCGAGCGCCTGAGCGAGTCGATCACCCGGGAGATCTGAGGCATCTCGCCGGGTTGTCCGGCGCCCGTTTCAGAACGCCTATCCCGCTCCGTTACCCCTTCGTGCTTTCGGCCAGCGCCAGCAGGCCTTCGGCATCCTTCACCAGCAGCTTCTGGCGTCCGCCTTCGACCAGGCCTTTCGCCTCCCATGCGCTCATGATCCGTGAGACGGTATGCAGCGTCGTGCCGGTCATCTCGGCTATGTCCTGCCGGGAGATCGGGAAGTCGATCCGCACCGCGTCGCCCTCCTTGCGGCCCGCATGCTTGGCCAGCCTCAGAACCGCGTGGGCGACCCGCTGCTCGACCTCCTGCGTCGACATCTCCCGGATGCGGGCATGGGCTTCTTCCAGGCGCTGCCCGATCGTCTGCATGGCGGTCACCGCAAGGCGGGGATTGCGATCGACGAACTGCGGCCAGAGTTCCGTCGGCCAGCAAAGCGCGATGCTTTCCGCAACGGCCATCGCCGTGCCGGGATAGTCCATCCGTTGAAGCGCCTTGGCAAAACCGAAGAGATCGCCCGGGTGGACGACGCGCACGATGATCTGCTGGCCGTCTTCGGTGACCTGCGTGACCTTTAGCCTGCCATGCAGGAGCAGATAGAAATGCGCCGCGACCGCGCCCTGTTCAAAGACGGCTTCGCCCACGGGCACCCTGCGGGAGGTCGCGTGAGCAAGAAGCGCTTCCGTATCGGCATCCTCCATCCTTTCGAACAGGGGAAAACTTCTGACGAGGCTCTTATCGATCTTCAACGGCCTATGCTCCGCTACGGTCGGCACGAACCTAGCACAGCCCGCGGCGAGATCGAAGATGCGCTATTGCCGCGCCGGCAGCAAACATTCCCGCGTCTACTTGCGACGCCGCAATGAAGGGCGTCGCCGCCGCCGCTACAAGGGTGCCGAACAAGGAGTTCCGAAGATGACGACAATTCCGGCCGGGCGGCGACCTGGAAGCATCCCGAGGGGACTTTCCACAACCGCCCCCATCATATTCTCCTACGGCTTCCGGCCATTTTTTCTCTCGTCGGCCCTCTGGGCGGCTGCCGCGATGCTGTTATGGATGGCAAGCCTGGCCGGACTGATCGACGTGGCGGTTTCCTACGGCACCGTCCATTGGCATGCACACGAGATGCTGTTCGGTTATGCGAGCGCCGTGCTTGCCGGTTTCCTGCTGACCGCGGTTCCGAACTGGACCGGCGGGCTGCCGGTGTCCGGTTGGCCACTGGTCTTCCTGTTTCTCGTATGGGTCGCCGGCCGGCTGGCGCTGCTTCTGTCCGACTTTATCGGCACCATGGCCGCCATCCTGGCCGACAGCGCCTTTCTGCCCCTCCTCCTCTTCATCTGCGTGCGCGAGGTGGTCGCAGGACGGAAGTGGAAGGATCTGAAGGTCGTGGGCGGCCTGATCGCCCTCTCCGCCGCAAACATCCTGTATCATCTGGCGGTGGCCGGCGGGCAGCACCCATCCGTGGGTATCAAGCTCGCCCTCTCGGCCTATACCGCAATGATCCTCATAGTCGGCGGCCGAATTATCCCGAGCTTCACCCGCAACTGGATCAACAAGACCGGACGGACGGATTTCCCCGCCGCCTACGACCGGTTTGATACGGCGGCCATCCTGTGCGGGGTCGTCGCTCTGGCCGCCTGGGTCGTTCTAGGCGACGGAAAGCTCGTCGCGGGGACGGCAGGACTGGCGGCAGCCATGCACACAATTCGGCTCGCACGCTGGCGGGGCTGGACCACGACCGCTGAAATGCTGGTGACGATCCTGCATATCGCCTACCTGTTCATACCGCTGGGGTTCCTTGCGATCGGCCTTGCAGCCATGAACCTCTTCGACCAGACCTCGGCTATCCACGTCCTGAGTGTCGGAACCGTGACCACGATGATGCTCGCCGTTATGACGCGAGCAAGCCGGGGTCATACCGGACGGGTCCTGACCGCGTCGCGGACGACTGTCGCATCTTATGCGGCAATCGTGCTCTGCGCCCTTCTAAGGCCAAGCGCCGGCCTCTTTCCGGAATTTACGAGCCTGATCTACTCGCTGTCCGGGGCCGCATGGCTTGCCGCTTTCGGCCTGTTTGTCCTCGAATACGGACCGATGCTGACCCGCGTGCGGCGGCGGGTAGCGGAAGGATAAAAGAGCGTTGGCTTTACGGACGCTCCGCCCTGGAGAAGCGTCCGGCTGGCGTCGAGTCAAGGCACAATTTCGATCTCGCCTTCCATCCTGGTGATCTCAAAATCGCTGATGATCACGTCAAGGCGAAGTCGCCACCGCCCGGGTACGGGAAGCACGATATCGGGCACCGACCACCCGTCCTTGCCTTTCTCGGCGCGGCGTCTTATCGGCTCGATCTCCGCCCCCGGGTTCGACAGCACGACCGTCACCTCCTGAGGGTCGAGCAGCGACCGGTCGGTTTTGGCGATGACCGCGGATATCGCGACCTTCCCTACCCTGTCCGGCGTGATCCTGACGTCAGCCACGGCCTTGCTGGTCTCCAGGTGGACGACGGCAGTCCTCTGGACTTCGGCGATCAAGGTGCGTGGTGGCGGCGTGAAGCGCCACGTCGCAGCCACCGCGAAAATGAGGAGCAGGATGACGGTCTCCGCGGCGATCGAACGAACGAGCTGGCGGATCGCCGCAGGCTCCCCCTTCTTCGAACCGGAGGTGAGTCTCCACCGGTTGATGGCTGCCAGGGCAAACAGCAGGGCGAGCAGCCCGAGCTTGACGAGGAATACGATCCCATACGCCGTCGTGACCAGCCCAGCCGGAGTGCGGATCTGGACGACGGCAAGCACGCATCCGGCTACTGCAAGAACCAGGACGGCCCATGGTATGAAGACCGAGAAGCGGTGTAGTGCCGCGCCGCCCGCTTCTTTGTCTTGTCCGAACTCGGCCAGGAGCGGCAGCAGCGCACCGGCCCAGATAGCTATAGCCGCGACATGCAGGAAAACGGCCGGGCGCATCAGCCATTGCGGATCTGCCGCGCTTGCGTGCCCGCTAAGGCAGAGGGAAAATGCCGCGGTTGTGACGGCGGATATCGATATCCAGCGGGCATCCCTGCCCCGACCGCTGGCCAGAGCGAGCCCCGCAAGCGCCAGGGCCGCGATCGCAAAAATGACGGTCGGTCCAAAGCTCGTGGCCATTCCCGCCTTCCAGACGGCCGGCGTAAAGAGCTGCGAGATCGGCTCGCCCACCGTATCGAGCCCCTGAAAGCCAGCTGAAAGCAAGGCACCCGCAAAACCGATGCCGAGAGTGGCAAGCACCTGCCTCAGCGCATTGCGGGAACCGTCCGCGAACCAGTGGACGGCAAACGCGCCGCCGACCCCGAAGAAGAGACCGACATAAAGCGCCACCTTGCCGATCCAGAGGCCAGCGCGGACCGGCCAATCGATATCGGCAGCAGCGCCCCGGGCGCTGGCGTTCGGCTGCCCGATCGAGAAGACGACCGAGCCGCCGATCGGGTGACCATCTTCCGAAACGACCCGCCAGGAAAGGAGATAACTGCCGTCCTTGAGGTCTCCGGGTGGCGTGATCTCGACCGCCTTGTCCTTCAGGACGAAGCTTTTCAGAGGGGCGATACTGCCATCCGGCCGCGTGAGCTTGAGGCTGGTCGGCGAGACAGGCTCGCTGAATGTTAGAACCATCACACGCGGGGCCGTGGACACGACCGAGCCATCGCGCGGCTCGGTCGTATTGAGGGATGCATGGGCGGATGCCGCCGCCGTCATGACCAGCCACAGCAGGATCGCAGACACGAGGCGCTGCAGAGTACCGGTCAGTGAAAGTGCCTTGTGGCAAAGCGGCGTCATCGGCCTTCATGCTCCCGGGTGGATGGGTCGTTAATTGCCCGTCTTCTGAAGAAGCTTTATGCCGGGCGCCGGAAGTTCGAGGTCCGATGCCTTCTGGCCTGCAGCCGGCACTTCGATCCAGCGTTCCTTGAGGCCTTCCGGGCATTCCTGGATCACCGGGAAATAGAGCATGTCGCCGGCTTTCAGGTCGGCCGCAATCGTGCCCCGCAGCACGAACTCGTCATATTCGTCGTCGCCGAGGTTGCCGCCGCTCCAGACCACTTCCTTCACTCCTTCGGCGACGGGAGAGCCGTGATTGTCGTAGGCCTTGGCATAAGCTCCTTTGACCTTGTCGAGCGTCCAGCCCGCCTTCGGCTGGGGCTTGACGCCGTAGAACCCCTCCGGAATCTGGACCCGCACGGTGTTCGTGGGCTTGCCTTCGCAGCCATGCGGCACGCGCAGCACCGCCTTATAGGTCGAGCCGACGGGAGCGTCTTTTCCTTCCAGGGTGACATGCGCCAAGGCGGCGGTGCTGCCGAACACGAGGATGGCGGTGGTTGTGATGATTGTCTTCAACGTGATTGTCTTCAACATGTAACTCTCCATGCTTGGCCGCGCGTTGGGCGGCCTGATTTTCGGGCGACTGGCAGCCACGAGGGCGCCGGCCGGTATGGCTGATGGCTTGAAAAGGGCGGTCCTATCCGTGTTCCGGTCCGGCCGGCCGCGAGGGCGCGACACGCGGCTTCCGCCGCTTCGTTGCCGTTTAGCCAGGTGTGAACTCAGAAGATCGCAGGATTGCCCGACTTACAGCGGCCCGCGATCTCAATGTCGCGCGTCACGCTTAAGTCATTGTTCCGCATGTCGTGTTGCAAGACGGCGTTCGTTTTGCACGACAAGCCTTCAGGCCGCCTGAGGCGGCGCGCGGGGATTCCCGGGAGAGGTTTCGGGGCGTTCGAAGGGACCTGTATCCACTTCGATTGGAAGCAGTTTGGAGGTGGCCTCCAGCCGGTTGTTCAGAAAATTGTCGGAAAATTGCGGCGCGAGCGCTGGAGCGAGAACGCTGCATGCCTGCGTGCAGCACTCGGGCAGTTTTGAGCCGTCCTTGTGATCCGATTGGCCGCTACCGCCGGCATGGGTAATGCAAAGCGGGTTTCCAAAGTCATCGAGGACGGGAGCTGCGACCGCCGAACCGAGAAGGAAGGACCCAAGCAGCATCTGCACGACGAGCGCGTAGGCCGCGATCGACGCGAACACAACACTCCAGGCAGCTGCTTTGCGGTTCTTCACGGTCCCCTCATCAGTTGCGGCAAGCCGCGGATGTCCGATTTGGACATCCGTTATTGGCACGGCACGGTGACATCTGTCTATGCGCCCTTCCGCCACAGCGCTCTTTGATGCGCGTCAACCTCTCGGCTCAAGCTCGACCTTGATCGTTTACGGGACTCCGACAGCTTTCAAAAATTCCCGCCCGATGAATCAGAGAGAAAACTTCGTCAAGCAGTCTTCTGCCGCATTTGGCTGACTGTGAGCCAAACCGCCGAGACAAGAAAATAGAAAGCACCGAGACCAGCATAGCCGGCAACATTGGCAATTGAAGGCTCAACGGGCTTCAGCGCTTGGGCGATGAAGAACGCGCCTGCTATTGCCGACTGGCCGCCACTCAGGATCATTGCCCACTGCCCACCGCTCGTCTTCCAGCGCCGAACCGCTGTGGCAAGCTGTGACAGGCCGGAAAAGATTGCCCACAGACCAAAGCCGCCAAGGACCCAGTTCATGCTCATTGTGAGCGCGACAATGACTGCAACGGTCATAACCAAACTGACCGCAACGTTTATCGCCTGGCTCCGGTTGTTCGCCAGGCCGCCGTTTCGTGCGGCATCGACGTAATTGGCGGCCGCATCCCAGGCGGGGTAGATAATCAGCAGAATGGCCGCGATAGTGAAAGACTGGCGGCCGGCCGTCAGCGCTGCTGCGACCCAGATTATGGAAAACGCCGCTCGCGCAAGGTAGTACCGCTTCAGCCAGTAATGCCCGCCGTTTTCGGCGATGTCCGTTTGGTAGTTTGTCATGGTGAAATCCTAATTCTGGTTTGATTGAGTTGTTCTTCTGGTTTCAAGCATGTTGGAAAGCACACGTAGACGACGTGCTTTCCGAAGGGCGTCCTGTCCCCGATTGCCTTGCCCGATCCGAAACTCACGGGCCAGGGCATCGCGACCCTGAAGAAGCCTTTGCGCCTTCATGTCAGTTGTTCGGCTGAACGAAGAACAGTGGCGGCGGATAAATACTGTCCGAGGATATCGAACGTTATCGTTGGTGGCGGTCTCGTTCATGACGGCGTCCCTTCGTTGGTCGCGTCGGGTGCAGATTGAGCAGCATTTGCATGTTGTCGCCGGCCGAACCGGTATGGCGGCCGATCCAGCCAGCGACGGCGACGTGGTTTACATTGGGGGAACCACGCCATTCTTACCGACGATCACCTGATGCGCGATCGTGCCGGTTGCACCTTTCTCAGCGGCAATGAAGACAACGGCACCAGGAACTAGATCGTCATTGGTGGCTGGAGCGATGGTCACGACAGGTGTGCCGTCCGGGATGGCAATCTTCTTTTCCTTGCCATGATAGGTCACGGTCACCGTCCGGCCATCGACGCCTTTAACGGCATCCGCGACGGTCGCGTTGGTCATACTGCTATCGGGTTTAAGATCCCAACCGTAGCTACCCTCGCCGGCGCCTTTCATGGCCGGCGGGAAGATGAGGACTTCAAGCGCACCATCACCACCGCCGTCTTTTGGCATGGATGCGATGCCGACGAAGTCGCCCGGCTTGATGTCTGTGACTTTGGCGTTCGCGACGCTCGCAACTTTCCGGTCCGCAGCAAGGGCGACGTCGACGGTCTCACCTTCACGCGTCTTCACCTTCAGAGTGGATCCGCCAAAGTTGACGATGGTGCCGCGAACATGGATCTGAGCGGCCTTCTTATCTTCCGCATAGGCGGGCGTTACGAGGATTGCCATGGACGAGAGACTTGACAGCACCAGGGCAATGGTGGGGAGGTAGTTCTTCATCATTTCACTCTTCCTACTAGTTGGTAGTTGATGATGGCGCAGTTTTACCTGAGGAAGCCAAGGCCGCCCGCAGGATTAGTGAGTGGCGACGGGCGACAGCCGGTTGAGAGTGGGAGCCAGTATGGTGGCGAATACCTCCCCGTTGCCGTAAGCGCGGGCAGAAAGCATCGCGCCGTAAACAGTTGCCAGGAATGCCTCGGCTTCGACGCCGGGCTCGCTCGAAAGGTTGAGCGTCTTTTCCTCCGCGCCGCGCTCCATAACTGAGGTCAGCCATGAAGAGATGAAACGAAAGAATGCCGTGACCTCTTTCGCGACCTCTGGTGGCAGCGATGGCAGCTCGCTGGCAAGCAGAGCGCATACGCAAAAAGGCCTGCTCGAATCCTCGATGCACTTGGCCCAATGACCTGCATAAGCCCTCAGGATATCAAGCGGGTTCGAAACGTGTTGCTCAAGAGTTGCCACCCCTGCCACGCCAACTTCGCGGTATTGCTTGACCAGTTCTCGCACCAGGTCGACCTTGCTGGGGAAATGGTGGTGGATGCTGGCTTTGCGGATGCCGACAACCTCGGCAATATCAGCATAGCTGAAGCCATTATAGCCGCCGCTCATGATCAAGGTTCGCGCGGAGGCCAGGATTTCATCGGAGGTCGTAGAAAGATTGCTCACATCACTTTCTACCTTCTAGTAGRCAGAGCGTCAATAGCATAACGCGATCACATTGTTTGTCCGCCGTCGGTCGAGAGGGTCATGGATTTCCAAGCGTCGATTTCCTGCTGAAGGCGCTCTATCCTGGCCGACACGTGCTTGTAGGCATCACTGCCCAGGAGAAGTTGCGGCGGGGGATTATCGGATCCGACCAGGGTCAAGACAGCAACTGCCAATTTATCCGGGTCGCCGAGCTGCTTACCGCTCACGGCCTGTCGGGCCTCGCGGATCGGATCAAAAAGGCTGTCGTAATCCGCAATGGACCGCTCTGTGCGAACCATGGAGCGCCCCGCCCAGTCTGTCCGGAAGGAGCCGGGGCAGCTAACGTGATTTGCTTTCCAGGCACCCGCAAATAACGGGATTATCCGCGAATGAGAACCTGCGCGACGCCTATCGTCCGCGGTTTTCGATCGTCCACGTCGGAGCTTCCGCTCGCGATTCGAAAGCTACCAATGGGATGACAACTCAGCCGAACCCGAAAACTCATGCCTCCTCCTGTCAATCCAGATTATTCCGCCGCCAAGGCCGCAATGCTTGCAATGACCGCATCGATGGCGAAGGCCGTCGCCGGCGAAGGGGTGACAGTGAACGCTATCTCTCCGGGCACGATCCACAGCGCGAAGCTTGACATGAAGTTTCGCGAGGTCGCGGTCAAGCACGGTGTCGCCGCCGACGCACCTTGGTGGGACGTCGAGAAGGTCGTGTTGCCACTGTTTGCGGAGGTGCCAGTGAACCGGGTGGGAACGTTGCAAGAGATCGCGGATGCCATCGTTTTCCTTGTCAGTCCACGAGCAGCCTACATCACAGGATCAAATATTCGACTGGATGGCGGGATGCTCCCTACGGTCTAGGCTCAGGACTCGTTAAATCAAAGCCGGATCGTGCGGGATGACAACCTTTCGGCTTGCCCGAGATGGAATGCAGGCCGTAATCCTGCGTGCGGCCAAGACGTCTCGAAACCAGGATCCGCTCTAGCAGAAACAACTGGCGCGTAACGCGTCGATTGTGCATCCCCGGTAGCCTGTCATTGATCGGGCATATCACTTGTCAGCGCCATTCGCTTCGCCTTGCCCGATTGTGCTGCCGGCCTGCGGCGAGCCAGCGCACTCGATTATCTTTGCCGACAACCAATCCAGGCCAATGTCTGATGCCGATCTTACATGCCGCACGAGGCTGAACGTGAAGGGGTTGATGGCGAGCGGTGGTTCAAGCACCGCAAGCCCGAATTGATTGGCGTATTTGGCAGCGAGTCTGGCCGGAACCGTTGACGAGAGGTCGCTACTCGCGACAACGCCCATGGCGGTCATGAACATTGGAACGCTCGCGACGACCCGCCGCCGGAGCCGGCGCTTTTTCAAAGCCTGATCGACCATGCCATGAAAGCCGCCTCTGAATGAGACAAGCACATGATCGAGTGCCAGGTAGTGGTCGAGCGATATCGGGCCCTGCGCAACGGGATGGTCTTTCCTGACCACGACGACAAAGTCTTCCTCGAAGACCGGCACGGCCTGGAACTCATCCGGCAGATCCCAGACGCGCCCGATCGCCATCTCCATTTCGTTCGTGCGCAGGGCGTTCAGGCTTTCGGCTCCGACAGCGAATTGAAACGCGACCCGGCATCCAGGTGCTTCGGCGCGCAGCATCCCTATCAGCGGAGGGGCAATCACGGCGCCGACGAGGTCGTTGCTCGCAAGCCTGAAGGTGCGCGATGAAGATTCAGGTTCGAAATGCGTGGGAACGTCAAGGGCCTCGTGGGCAAGCCGAAGAATGATTTCAATCTGCGGAAGAAGCTGTGAGGCGCGAGGCGTCGGCTCCAGCCCGTTCGGGCGCCGGATGAAGAGGGGATCGTCGAACAGCTCGCGCAGCCGCGCGAGCGCATGGCTGACGGCGGACTGACTGACACCCAGCGTTGCCGCGACGAGCGTGGTTTTCTGCATCCGTACGAGATCGCGGAAGATTGCCAGCATGGTGAAGTCCAGCCGGCGCAGCTTCAGCTGATCGGCATTGGTTTTGCGCATCAACTGCATCTCCTCCTCGCAACGCGATCACCTGTTTCGGCGATGTGATATCACATTCGTTCATATCACATATCTAGCGATTTCAGTTGATCGAATAATGGCAAATCCTATGATCGATGGCTAGAGGCCGGTACTGGCATGGCCTGTGGAGCTTGGAGCGAATTGCTGACCATGATGCGTACCCCACTTGCGACAAAGCCCGTATCACTGGATCGAAGGCAGTTCCTGGGCATGGCCGGCGCGCTGGTCTTGTCGGCGAACTTGACCGTGAAAGCGCGGGCCGCATCCCCGGGCAAATTCGTGAATGCCTGGTTGCGCATCGATCCGGACGATCAAGTGACGATACTGCTGTCCCAATCGGAAATGGGACAGGGCATCCAGACCACCCTTCCCCTGGCGCTCGTGGACGAGCTCGGCGCAGACTGGTCGCGGGTCAGGCTGGAATGGTCCGATTTCGATCCCGCTTACCGGCATCCGCAATATCAGTGGATGTTCACCGGCAACAGCGAATCGATCTCGACCTTCTTCCCGATCATGCGGACCATCGGCGCGACCGCACGCGAGATGCTCGTCGAGGCAGCCGCGGCGCGCCTGAGTGTTGCGGCCGCCAGCCTTCGCGTCGACAAGGGCCGCATCCATCATGATCCGACAGGCCGGATGGTGACCTTTGGCTCGGTTGCCGCGGACGCGGCGAGGCTCGATGTCCCGAAAAAACCCCAGATCAAGCCGGCAAGCAGCTCGGACCTCATCGGCAAGCCGCAGCCCCGCGTCGACATACCCTCGAAGGTCGATGGATCGGCGATCTTCGGCATCGATGTGAAAGTGCCTGACATGGCGGTGGCCGCTATCCGCCGGGCCCGTTCGCAAGGGGGATCACTCGCGACATTCGATGCAACGGCGATCAAGGCCGAACGTGGCGTGCTTGCCGTCGTCGAAATTCCGTCCGGCCTCGCCGTCGTTGCCAATGACTACTGGACAGCAAAACAGGCTCTCGACCGGGCCGAGCTTACATTCACGCCTGGTCCGCTCGCCGGATATTCAACCGAGGGCCAGAAGGCCGAATATATCGCGCTGCTGAAATCCGCCTCGTTCGACGCCAAGGTCAAAGCAGGCGATGCCACCGCCGCTCTGGCGGCCGCGAACGACGTGCTGGAGGCAACTTTCGAGATCCCCGCTCAGGCGCATGCGACAATGGAGCCGATGAACTGCACGGCCCATGTGACGCGGGACCGGTGCGAGTTGTGGATTCCGACGCAGGGCGTCGAGATCACCCATGCCGTCGCTAAGCAGGTGACGGGCCTCTCGGACGACCAGATCATAATTCACCGGACGTTGCTCGGCGGCGGCTTTGGCCGGCGGCTGCTCGCGGATTTCGCCAAGATCGCCATCATGGTCGCTAAGGCCGCTGGCCGTCCTGTCAAGGTCATCTGGAGCCGGGAAGAAGATTTTCGCTACGACGCCTACCGCCCGCCAATGGTTCATGAGGTGAAGGCGTCTCTCGGCAGTGACGGCCTACCGGTGGCGATGACCCATCGTGTCGTCTCGCCGTCCCACATGCTCTATATATTCCCGCGCGGCGTTATCAAGGCAGAGGGCGACTGGGCGCGCCCGATCATGCCGCCGGCGGCCTATGACGGCATGGCGGTCGAAGGTCTGACGGAAACGCCTTACGCCATTCAAAACTACGCGGTCGAGCAGCATCGGGTCGGCACGCCGCTTGCCGTTTCCGTCTGGCGCACAACCGGCCACGGGCCGAACAACTTTGTCCTGGAAAGTGTCGTCGACGAATTGGCGTATCGCGCCAAGGATGACCCGCTTTCATATCGGCTGAAGCTTGCCGCTTCCGATCCTCGCGCGGTTGCCGTGCTGAAGGCGGTCGAGGCGCTGTGCGGCTGGTCGAACGCATTGCCGGCCGGGCGGTTCCGCGGCCTGGCGCTCGCCAAGGCATTCGGCGGCTATATCGCGCAAGTCGTCGAAATCTCCGTCATGGACAAGGACGTTAGGTGTCACCACGTCTGGAGCGCCGTCGACATCGGCCGCACACTCGACTCAGGCATTGCCACATCCAACATCGAAGGAGGCGTGGTCTGGGGCCTTTCCGGTCTGCGCACGGAGGTCACTTTCGCTAACGGCGAGATCGAGCAGACGAACTTCGATCAATTCGATCCGTTGCACCTGTCGGAAACCCCTAAAATCACGACGCGGTTCGTCGACAGCGGCGGCGAGCCGACCGGTGTTGGCGAATTAGGTCCGGTGCCGACGCACGCTGCTTTCTGCAATGCCGTGTTCGCCGCGACTGGCGAGCGCATCCGAACCCTGCCGATTTCGCGCAGCGGCTATCAGTTGGTCTGACGGGAGCCATACAATGACGCGATTTTTAGTTAATGGGGGTGCAGTCACGGTCGACGCCGATCCGGACACGCCACTGCTATGGGCGTTGCGCGACCACCTCGGGCTGACCGGCACCAAATTCGGCTGCGGCATCGCTGCGTGCGGCGCCTGTACAGTGCATGTCGACGGCCAGCCAGTACGCTCCTGTTCCTTTTCGCTCGCTGACGCGGAAGACAAGCAGGTCACGACGATTGAGGGGCTATCGGACGATCGCTCGCATCCCTTGCAGCGGGCCTGGATTGCGGAACAGGTTCCGCAATGCGGCTATTGTCAATCCGGCATGATCATGGCCGCCGCCGCGCTGCTCAAAGACAGGCCGCATCCAACCGATGACGACATCGATGCGGCAATCACCAATCTGTGCCGCTGCGGCACCTATGCCCGCATCCGCGCCGCAGTGCATCGTGCAGTGCGAGGTGCGTGATGATTGGCCGTTTGCTTCAGGCGCGAACACTCGCCGGTGTGACGCTCGGCGTGATGGTAGCCTTGGCCTTCGTGCCGCCTGTGTGGTCGCAAACGACGGGCGACGGTACGTCGGCGGCCGACGCCTTCGACACGGTTGGACGCGTCATGGCCAGCCCCCGCTGTCAGAATTGCCATACCCTGACGGGCTTTCCGCGCCAGGGCGACGACCGGCATCGACACATGTTCCATGTGATGCGTGGACCCGCAGATGATGGTGCGGCCGGCCTGCCTTGTTCCACCTGTCACGGACGATCGAACAACGCAGCCAGTGGCGTCCCCGGCGCCAACGACGAATGGCGGCTCGCGCCACTCACCATGGGTTGGGACGGCCTTTCCCAACATGAGCTTTGCGAACACCTGAAGGATCCACAACACAACGGAAACCGCAATGGTGGTCAGGTCATAGATCATCTCAGATCGGCTCTCGTCAGATGGGCCTGGTCGCCAGGCGTCGACCGGACCGGGAAGACACGAACAACCCCGCCCGTCCCCTATGAGGAATTCATGAAGGATGCCGAAAGCTGGGTGAGCAGCGGAGCCGCATGTCCGAAATAGCCGAAGCTCAGGACTTGCCGGATCGCGGCGCATCAAGCAAAGACGACACCGATCGACGCCGCCACTTCCTGCAATCTGTGGCCGCAGCGACGGTCGCGCCGGCCGGGTTTTGCGGGTGCGGACTTCATCCGGCGCTCGCGGCCGGCGGCACCATCGCGGCGTCCGGCACAGGCCCTCTGGTCGATCCCGGCAAGGGCTACCTCATCCAGCAGATTGACGACCGGCTCCAGGCGTAGAAACGACTACGGCCTCCGTGGGGATGCCGCGAAGTTATTGAAGTTGTGGGAAGAATTTGGTTGCGGGGGCAGGATTTGAACCTGCGGCCTTCAGGTTATGAGCCTGACGAGCTACCGGGCTGCTCCACCCCGCGTTAAGCGCAAAACCCTTTGGGTTTTGTCGCGGTGCGTAAACTGCAAAGCAGTTTACGCTTCTGCCGGAGCAAATTGCCGAAGGCGATTTGTCTCCTGTAAGGG
>NZ_JBFTZM010000027.1:0-40644 GCF_056406795.1 Neorhizobium sp. P1_A6
CTAGCTGTTTAGTCCCGGCATTTGATGGAGCGGATTGAGGGTGAAGCGTTCGGGCTGTGAAGTCCATGCTTTGCAAATGAACTCGTAAGGCGTGAGGCCGTTGAGGGTCTTAAGCCTGCGGCCAAAATTGTAAGCGGCGACGAAGTCGGCGAGGTGCTGACGAAGTTGATTGTGGCTTTCATAGTAGAAGCGCCTGACGGTGGCATCCTTGATGGTTCGGTTCATCCTCTCGACTTGACCGTTGGTCCACGGATGCTTCGGCTTGGTCGTGCGGTGCTCGATATCGTTGGTGGCGCAGGTGTATTCGAAGGCATGGGCCCAGAAGCGCTCGCCATTGGCGATCGCTTCTTTGATCAGCGGCACAGCCGACCCTCCAGCGCCGGGCGTGGTAAACTGGATCCCGTTGTCGGTGAGCACGGTGTGGATCTTGTAGGGGACGGCTTCAATCAGGCGTAGGAGGAATTCGCGCGAGATGGCGGTGGTGGCCTTCTCGTGCAATTCAACGAAGGCGAACTTCGATGTGCGGTCGATGGCGACGAACATGTGCAGCTTGCCCTGTTCGGTGCGCACCTCGGCGATGTCGATGTGGAAGTAGCCGATCGGGTAGCTCTTGAACTTCTTCACCGCCGGCCTGTCGCCTTCAACATCCGGCAGACGGCCGATGCCGTGGCGCTGCAGGCAGCGGTGCAGCGAAGACCGTGTCAGATGCGGGATTGTCGGCTGCAGCGCGTAGAGGCAGTCATCGAGTGGCAGCAGGGTATAACGTCGGAAAGCGACGATGACCGCTTCTTCCTCGACCGAGAGAACTGTCGATCTCGGTTCCTTCGGGCCGGTCGGAAGGTCCGTGACTGAGGTCCGCTTCCGCCACTTGGCAACGGTCTTCTGATTGATCCCGTAACGCTTCGAAAGCGTCCTCAGGCTCTCTTGACTATGCTGTATCGCTCGACGGACTGCCTCTGTCGTCGTGACGCTCCCATGAAGAACCTGGCCCATAGCGCATCCTTTGATTCGCAAGACAAGAATGCCCCATCAAAGCCTGGGATCAAACACCTAGCCGGCTTCTCGACGGGACCTATCGCGACCGGACGAGCTTGAAGCCGGCAATCGTCGGCAGTCGAAAGCCGTCTTGCCCGCCACCGGCTTTTGCCGCCTCCCCGGGGACCTCGGCGGGAAATCGCTCGGCAAAGGCCTGGTCGGCGCGATGCCGCCGCCGGTCGAGCCCGTGCAATGTCAGCATGCCGTTTGCGAAACGCCCGACCTCGGGCACCAGATGCGGAAAAAGTTCGGGCTTCAGGCCGGCATCGCCATGCCCCCCGGCATCGGCAACCACCCTGTAGAGGATGAGCAGGTTTTCGGTATCGCAGAGCAGCTTGTGCAGGAGGATGTTGCAGGTGCCTATCCGCGCGTTCAATCCTGCGACAAAGTCCTGAAAGACCTGGATCGCCGGCTCCGTGCGGCCGACCAGGTCCGTACCTGTCATCGCAACACCGTCCTCGCCGCGCAGCTTTTCGGTGATCTCCGGGCGGTGGTCGATGAAGGTCACTAGGTCGCCCTCGCTCTCCCTGCGTTGTCCAATCAGGAAATCCCGCTCCTGCCGCACCAGACCGGCAAGCAGGTCGGCGCGCCGCAGGAGCTCGCCCAGCCGGTTGAGCGGCGCCGGGCTGCGCCAGCGCGCCCGCTGCCGGCGGTGTCTGGCAGCGCCGGAAATGTAGCCGATCAGCGTTTCGAAGCGCGTCGGCACCTCCCGATCGTCGAATTCCTGGGCGCAGATGCCGATCTCTGCTGCCAGATCTGCGACCAGTCGGGCCGTTGCCAACTCGATCGCCTGCCGCTCGGGCCGCTCCGCCGTCAGCCGCTCGGCTTCCGCCGCCAGCTTCTCCTCATCCGGCAGGGCGAGATCCCGCGCGGTTTCGGCAAGCAGCGTTGAGACCGGGGCGAGCGCATCGCCCATTGCAGCCAGCACGTTGCCGATCCGTTCGATCTCGCTGTCGAAATTCCCAGGTGCCGCCACGCGCATTCTCCCGCCGTCTGAGGACCAAGATAACGCCGCTGCAGAATTATGCCACGCCGTCCCGGCTCGATTGCCGGAAAAATCGGAAGGCGGCAAAAAGTCCTGGAAAGATCAGAGCTTCAGCTTGGCGATCTCCGCATCGAGCCGGTCTTTTGCCTTTTTCGGCATCTTGGCAGCCTTCACCGCGTCGAGATTGGCCGGCGCGTCGCCGACGACGATCACCGCGACCATGCCCATGCCGAAATGCGGCGTGCATTTGAAGACGTAGACGCCCGGCTTGTCTGCGGTGAAGGAAACTTCCTGGCTGATCTTGCCCTTGATTTCGGCAACCCCCTCCGGCACCAGGCCCGGCATCGAAACCACGTCATGCCCCTTGTCAACCGGCACGAACTTGATCGTATCGCCCGGCTGCGCCGTCACGGCCGCCGGCTCGAATACCATGGCCTCGCCGTCGCTGCCCTTGTTGAGCATCTTCACCTCGATTTCGGCGCTGAAGGCCGGCAGAGCGAACAGGGCGAGGCTGGTGGCAAGGGTAAAGGTTTTGGTGGTCTTGCGCATGCGGGGAACTCCTGCTTGGAACCACCGCCCCGTCAGGCCGGGACGTTTCGGATGTGATACATAAATATGTTTCCGGCCGCAGACTTTAACCAGCATCAATTTTGCCGCGCCGCCGCCGTCTTCCGTTCCGTACGGTGAACGGAGGTTTAAATTCCGAGCATCAATCGCAATGCATCTGATCTTCCCAATGCCGCCGGCAGAGCGAAACATATTTTTCGCTGCCGCCGACATCGACCTGGGCACCTTCGCGCACCAGCTTGCCGTCCTCGTCGAGCCTCACCACCATGGTCGCCTTGCGCCCGCAATGGCAGATGGTGCGCACCTCGCGCAGCTCGTCGGCGATCGCCAGCAGCTCCAGCGAGCCGGGAAACAGCTTGCCCTGGAAATCGGTCCTCAAGCCATAGGTCATTACCGGGATGCCGACCCGGTCGGAAATCCGGGCGAGCTGCCAGACCTGCTCGGGCGAGAGGAACTGCGCCTCGTCGACGAACACGCAGGCGATCGGCTCCTCCCGGTGCATCGCCTCGATGCCCATAAAGAGATCGTCGGACGGCTCGAAGGGAATGGCGTCGGAGGAGAGCCCGATCCGCGAGGCCACTCGGCCCCGGCCGGCGCGGTCGTCCAGCGACGCCGTGAAGATCGCCGTGCGCATGCCGCGCTCTCGGTAGTTATAGGAAGCCTGCAGCAGCATGGTCGACTTGCCGGCGTTCATCGTCGCGTAGTGGAAATAAAGCTTGGCCATATCTGCCTTCTGATCGCGATCGGGATTCGAAAAAAGCGGGTTTTGCCGAAAACCACAGGAAACTGTAGACTGCGCAACGCTGGGCGAGAAAGTCACAAATGTCGCAAATGCACCCCATTGTCCGCCGCGAATGCGCGCGCTTGCCTCGTCGCAGCATATATTGATAATGGCGGGAACCAAAAAAACGGGAGCAGCCCATGCGCATGACTACCACACTGAAGACCACGCTCGTCGCTGCCGCATCGATCCTCGCGATCGTCGGCACGGCATCTGCCGCCGAACCGGAAGCCTGCAAGACCGTCCGAATCTCGGACGTGGGCTGGACCGACCTTGCCTCGACCAACGCATCCTTCATCCAGGTCCTCGAGGCCCTCGGCTATAAGGCCGACGTCAAGACCCTCGGTGTCCCGGTCACCTATTCTTCGATGAAGAACAAGGATATCGACCTCTTCCTCGGCAACTGGATGCCAGCGCAGAAGGACGCGCTGCAGCCTTATCTCGACGACAAGTCGATCGAGAGCATCGCCGTCAATCTTGAAGGTGCCAAGTACACGCTCGGCACCAATGCCGCCGGCGCCAAGCTCGGCATCAAGGACTTCAAGGACATCGCCACCCACAAGAAAGAACTGGACGGCAAGATCTACGGCATCGAGCCGGGCAACGAAGGCAATGGCATGATCGTTTCGCTGATCGATGCCAACACATTCGGCCTCAAGGGTTTCCAGGTCGTCGAATCCTCCGAGCAGGGCATGCTGACCCAGGTCACCCGCGCCGACAAGGACAGCAAGCCGGTCGTCTTCCTCGCCTGGGCGCCGCATCCGATGAACGTCGCCCATGAGATCACCTATCTCGCCGGCGGCGACGCCACCGTCTTCGGTCCGAACTACGGCGGCGCGACGGTCTATACCGTGGCGCGCGGCGGTTTTGTCGCCCAATGCCCGAATCTCGGCAAGCTGCTCAAGAACGTGAAGTTCTCGCTCGACATGGAAAATACCATCATGGGCAAGATCCTCAACGACAGCGAGGATGCCAATGCCGCGGCCAAGACTTGGCTGAAAGCCAATCCGAAGGTCATCGAGCCGTGGGTTGCCGGCGTCACCACCTATGACGGCAAGGACGGCCTTGCCGCCGTCAAGAAGGCGCTCGGCCTCTAACAGTCCCGAAAATGTTTCCGGGGCGGCGCACCGCCTGCCCCGGAGCCCGCCCTTTCTCTCCTTATGGACGGCAGTTTTCTCGTGGATTGGATCGCAGACCATCGAATACCTATAGGTTCCTGGGCGAAGGCGGTCGTTGACTGGTTGACGGCGAATGCCGACTGGTTTTTCGACTGGCTTTCTTCCGTTCTCCTGGCCGTGATCGACGGGCTTTTGTGGTGTCTTGCGACTCCGCATCCGCTGTTCGTCATGGCCGCCATGACCGGGCTTTCCTGGTGGCTGCGCCGTTCCCTCGTGCTCGCAGCCTTCACCTTCTTCGGTCTGCTCCTGATCTTTAACCAGGGTTACTGGAAAGAGACGACCGAAACGCTGGCTCTGGTGCTCGCATCGACCGCCGTCAGCATGGTGGTCGGCGTGCCGCTCGGCATTGCCGCTGCCCGGCGCCAATGGTTCTACGAAGCCATGCGGCCGGTCCTCGACCTGATGCAGACGCTGCCGAGCTTCGTTTACCTGATCCCGGCGCTGATCCTCTTCGGCCTCGGTATGGTTCCGGGCCTGATCGCCACCGTCATCTTCGCGATCCCGGCGCCTATCCGCCTCACCCGCCTCGGCATCGTCTCGACCCCAAGCTCTCTTCGGGAAGCGGCGGTCGCCTTCGGCGCCACTCCGTCGCAGATCCTGCGCAAGGTGGAACTGCCCTACGCGATGCCGCAGATCATGGCCGGCCTCACCCAGACGATCATGCTTTCGCTCTCCATGGTCGTCATCGCCGCCCTGGTCGGCGCCAACGGCCTCGGCGTTCCGGTATTGCGGGCGCTGAATACGGTGAATGTCGCCCGCGGCTTCGACTCGGGCCTGTGCATCGTCATCCTGGCGATCATCCTCGACCGCATGTTCCGCACATCGACGGGAGATGGCCAATGACAGCCCAGAAAACCGATTGCGTCGTTTTCGACAATGTCGACATCGTCTTCGGCGATAAGCCGGAACGGGCGCTGGCGATGGTCGACCAGGGCAAGACCCGCGACGAGATCAGTGCCGCGACCGGCATCGTCCTGGGCGTCGCCAATGCGTCGCTCACCATCCACGAGGGCGAAATCCTCGTCCTGATGGGCCTGTCCGGCTCGGGCAAATCAACGCTGCTGCGCGCCGTCAACGGGCTGGCCCCGGTCGTGCGCGGCAATGTCAGCGTCGCCACGTCCTCGGGCCCGGTCGATCCCTACAAGTCGAGCCCCAAAGTGCTGCGCGATCTGCGCATGCACACGGTCTCGATGGTCTTCCAGCAGTTCGGCCTTCTCCCCTGGCGCACGGTCGCTGAAAATGTCGGCTTTGGGCTGGAACTTGCCGGCGTTCCGGATGCCGAGCGTGCCAAGCAGGTCAACGAACAGCTCGAACTGGTCAACCTGACGAAATGGGCGGGCCGCAAGGTGGGCGAACTCTCCGGCGGCATGCAGCAGCGCGTCGGCCTTGCCCGCGCCTTTGCCACCGGTGCGCCGATCCTGCTCATGGACGAGCCCTTCTCGGCGCTCGATCCGCTGATCCGCACCCGCCTGCAGGACGAGCTTCTCGAATTCCAGCGGCGGCTGAAGAAGACCATCCTCTTCGTCAGCCACGATCTCGACGAAGCCTTCCGGATCGGCAATCGCATCGCCATCATGGAGGGCGGGCACATCATCCAATGCGGTACGCCGCAGGAGATCGTCCGGGCGCCGGCCGACCAGTATGTCGCCGATTTCGTGCAGCACCTCAACCCGATCAGCATGCTGACCGCAGGCGACGTGATGCGGGCCGGCGTAAGCACCACGGCAGGCACCACGACTGTCGCTGGCACCGCGCTGTCAACGACGCCGCTCGTCGATATCCTCGATGCTCTGTCGCGTCAGCCGGGCGCCATCGGGGTGGTCGACAACGGCACGATCATCGGCACCATTTCGTCCGATGACGTGATTGCCGGCCTGACCCGCCATCGCCGACGCGACGGCTGATAAGCTGAGCCGCAAAATCACCTTTCGTTTAGTGTCGCCGGATGGTATGCCGACGGCTGAGCCGGGTCGCTTTCCCGGCAACTGAACAAGGAGCGGGACGCGTTGGCGGACGAACAGCAGACCGGGAAGACCGACAGGCCGCAGGTGCTGCGTGACACCGACGACGAGGCCCGCCGGCTTGCCCGCACGCTGGTCCGTGGAGCGCGTCACATGGCGCTGGCGGTCCTCGATCCGGAAACCGGTTTCCCCTCAGCCAGCCGAGCCCTCACTGGCACCGACGTCGACGGCGTGCCGGTCATTCTCGTCTCCGGCCTCTCCGGCCATACGAAAGGCCTCATCGCCGACCCACGCTGCTCGCTTCTGGCCGGCGAGCCCGGCAAGGGCGATCCGCTCGCCCATCCGCGGATCACCGTTCAATGTCTCGCCGAGGACGTCGCCCGCGACACGCCCGAACATGCACGCATACGCCAGCGTTTTCTGGATCGTCATCCCAAGGCTGCATTGTATGCAGATTTCGGTGATTTCCGCTTTTTCCGAATCACTCCACAGGCAGCATCCCTGAATGGAGGATTCGGCCGTGCATACATGCTGCCTGGATCTGACCTCGTGATTCCCGAGCCGGGAATCACGGCGGAGTGGCTGGACCTCCAGGAAAATGTAAAAAATATGACCGAGCAGGCTCAGAAATTTGCTGCCCATATCGGCACGGAAAACGGGAAACTCTGGCGCTTCGGAGGCGTCGATCGAGCGGGAATCGACCTTATTGCGGGGGATTTTCAACTCAGGCACGAATTCGAAGTTCTTGCAAAGACTCCCGAAGCCGTTCTTGATTATGTTTTTGAGATCACTAAAATACGATAACTGGTTACCTGAAATTTAGGGATATACAATCCCTTTTGCTCCTTGCTAATTTTCACCCATAGGACGATGGGCCGGATTTTGAAGCCGGGGGCCGCTTTGGAATACGAGGGGAATTTAAAACGTATGGATACGATGGCACTATCTGAGCATTCCAACGCGGCCGCAGGCCTGCTGTCGGCCATGGCCAACCCGAAGCGGTTGATGATCCTGTGCTGCCTGGTGAAGGGCGAAGTCGCCGTGGGTGCGCTCGCGTCGCAGGTTGGCCTCAGCCAATCTGCGCTGTCTCAGCACCTCTCCAAGCTGCGGGCTCAGAAGCTGGTGAAGACCCGCCGCGATGCGCAGACCATTTATTACTCCAGCTCGTCCGAGTCGGTTCTCAAGGTCCTTGAAACGCTGGAAGAAATCTACTGTGCTCCGGTGCAGAAGAAATCCGCAGCCGCGTAGGAATGACAGCGCTGACATAGCATAACGCTGACCCGCCTCAGCGGCCGGCATAACGCCGGCGGCTGGGGCATTTCCGTGCCCGCCTGCCGACCGGATATGACGCTCCGTATCCGCGCGACCACGCCTAATGCGAGGCCATGCGACGCAGCGTTGCGGTCACCTTCTGCCAATCGTAGGGTTTGGAAAAGAACACGCTGCGATCGGGCAGGTCTTCCTCGCTCAAGCGGACCTGTCCCGAAACGATGATGATCTCGATCGGCGGCCAGCGGTCGCGCACGGCAGCCGCCAGCTTCATGCCGTTCATGCTGCCCGGCATGTCGATATCGGTAAAAACGATTCGGATATCCGTGCGCGTTTCCAGGATCGTCACCGCCTCATCGGCGTCGGCTGCCTCGACCGCCTCGAATCCTGCATCCTCCACGAGGTCGATTGCCATCATGCGCAGGATGGGCTCGTCCTCGACAACGAGGACAGCCTGTTTTTTTGGCGGTGCGGATCGTCCCATCCGGTCAGTCTGCCTGTGCTAGCTGAAGGAGCACAGCTGTCATCTCAGCGCTGAACCCCGGTTGATCATAACTAACGAGAACACCGCCGGTTCCGATCAATCCCATGCGAATAAGTTTTGAGCCGAAACCCGTGCGCTCCGGCTGGCGTGGGGGCGGCCCGCCGGTTTCCCGCCAGGAGAGATAGAAGATCGCGCCATCTCCCGTGCCTTCGATGCGCCAGTCGATTGCAACCCTTCCCGTATCGTTCGAGAGCGCTCCGTATTTCACCGCGTTGGTCGTCAACTCGTGCAGCAGCAGGGAAAGCGAAAGCGAGCCCTTCGGCCCGAACCGAACGTTCGGACCCTGCGCGTCGATCCGGTCCCGCATGCCGATCCCGTTCATCGTTCGGTCGACGACGGCATAGACCGAGGCGCTGGTCCAGTTCTGCTCGAACAGGATGTCATGGGCAGTGCTCAGCGCATGCAGCCGCTTCTCGAAAGCCTCCACATGGTCGCGCTCGGTCACCGGCCGCAGCGTCTGGGTGGCGATCGCCTGCACCATCGACAGGGTGTTCTTCAGCCGATGGCTCATTTCCCTGCTGAGCATCCGCTGCTCCAGCTCGGCCTGAACCCGTGACATCGCGATCTGGATGCGGTTGCCGAAGCTGCGGACGAAGGAAATCTCTTCCTCCATCCAGGGATAAGGCTGGTCGTGATGGATGAAGGCGACGAGCCTGAAGCGCCCGAGTTCGAAGATCGGCACGTTGACGAGCACGCGGATGCCAAGCGCAAGAAGCGCCGGCGCGTGGTCGCGGGTGCGTGGATCGGTGGCGACGTCGGCGATGACAACGGCCTCCCCGCGCTTCAGGTCGTCGACAAAAGACCCGTAGTCTCGGAAATGGTGCAGTCCCGCAAGGCTTTTCACGCCCGGCGCGCACCATTCGGGCGGCACCGACACCGTCTCGTCCGCCGCGTTGACGATGCCGAAACCGGCGCGCGTCGCGTCGAGTGCCCTGGCCATCAGGTCGCCGGCGGCGATCGCCATCGATTCCATGTCGCTGAGGTCGCGCAGCCGGTCGCCAAGATCGAGCAGGGCCTGCACGCGGGCAGCCTCCCGCTTGGCGGCGGTCACATCCCGGACGGTGCCGATCATCTTGACCGGCCGGCCTCTCTCATCATGGCGAAAGCTGGCATTGCGGGCGATCCAGCGCACGCCATAACCCGGCACGCGAATGCGATATTCGACGTCGAGCGGGGCACTCCCCTTCCGTCTGGTCGCATCGTTGGACTGCAGGTCCTTGTCCTGCGGCAGAACCATCTCCTCGACCACTCGGGTAGGATAGGCATCGGCGATGGGCAGATGGAAAATGCGGCAGAATTCCCGCGACACCCGCATGGTCGAGGTCCCGATATCAATCTCGAATGTGCCGACCCTTCCTGCCTCCTGGGCCGCCAGGCTCGCATTGACGCTGGAGCGGATATTGGCGCTGATCGTCTTCTGGCGCCGGAACAGGTCGTCCTTGCGCTGGGAGATGCGCCGCATTTCGAGAAGTGCGATAACCTGCCGGGCAAGAGCCTGCAGCGCCGCCTTCTGCCCCTCCTCCAGCCCCTGCGGCCGCGGCTCGACATCGATGACGCAGAGCGTGCCGATCACCACCTCGTCGGGCGTGATCAGCGGTGCACCGGCGTAGAAGCGGATATACGGTTCATCGGTAACCAGAGTATTCGCGCGGGTGCGCCGGTCGAGCTGCAGGTCTGGGATGACGAGCACGTCGGAACTTCCGAGCGCATGGGCGCAGACCGACTGCTCGATCGGCGTCTCGCAAGCCTCGAACCCGACGCGCGCCTTGAACCACTGCCGGTCCTTCTCGACCAGGCTGACGAGCGCCACGGGCGTGCCGCAGAGCGTGGAAGCGACAAGCACGATATCGTCGAACTCCGGCTCCGGCTCGGTGTCCATGATATTATAGGCATCGAGCGCTTCCAGCCGCTCAAGATGGATTTGTTCGTTCGGATCGGGATCGGCCAATGAGGGTCTCGGAATTGAAGTTTCAGGCGATATTGGCAGCTTTCGCCAAAAGACCAGAGAGACGCAATCAAATTTCACGACCGGTGGAAACCGCGTTGAAATCTTGAGCCTTTATCGAAATCCGTATCGATTGCCCCACCCAGCAACGCCAGCCCGAATCGATTTCGCTCCAACGCAGGAATTCGCAGCGGCCCTTTGCTCGAAGGCGGTTGACGCCTCCGATCCCCCTGATAATTTGACCATGCAGTCAAAACTTGGTGCAATGACGCCGACCGGGAAATGGCCACCCGAAGAAACCGAATGGCCATGGAGAATGTCATGTCCAACCGCCTGAATACCACGCCCAACGACCTGCGGGCGTTCTGGATGCCATTTACGGCAAACCGCCAGTTCAAGCAGGAACCCCGCCTTTTCGTCGCTGCCAAGGATATGCATTACACGACCCATGACGGCCGCCAGGTGCTCGATGCCACCGCCGGCCTCTGGTGCGTCAATGCCGGCCACTGCCGCCCGAAGATCACCGAGGCGATCCGCGAACAGGCCGGCGAGCTGGATTATGCACCCGCCTTCCAGCTGGGTCATCCGAAGGCGTTCGAACTCGCCAATCGCCTGGTCGACATCGCGCCAGAAGGCATGAACCACGTTCTCTATACCAATTCCGGCTCGGAATCGGTCGAGACGGCGCTGAAGGTGGCGCTTGCCTACCACCGCGTGAAGGGCAACGGCTCGCGCTTCCGCCTGATCGGCCGCGAGCGCGGTTATCACGGCGTCAATTTCGGCGGCATCTCGGTCGGCGGCATCGTCTCCAACCGAAAGATGTTCGGCACGCTTCTGACCGGCGTCGATCACCTGCCCCATACCCACCTGCCGGGCAAAAACGCCTTCACCAAGGGCGAGCCGGAACATGGCGGCGATCTCGCCACCGAGCTTGAGCGCATCGTCACCCTGCATGACGCCTCGACCGTTGCCGCCGTCATCGTCGAGCCGGTCGCCGGCTCCACCGGCGTGCTGATCCCGCCGAAGGGTTATCTGCAGAAGCTGCGAGAAATCTGCACCAAGCACGGCATCCTCTTGATCTTCGATGAAGTCATCACCGGGTTCGGCCGTCTGGGCGCGCCGTTCGCGGCCCAGTATTTCGACGTCAAGCCGGACATCATCACCACCGCCAAGGGTTTGACCAACGGCGTGATCCCGATGGGTGCCGTCTTCGTCACCTCCGAGATCCACGACGCCTTCATGACCGGCCCGGAGCACATGATCGAGTTCATGCACGGCTATACCTATTCCGGCAACCCGATCGCCTCCGCCGCCGGACTTGCAACGCTCGAAACCTACAAGGAAGAAGGCCTGTTCGACCGCGCCCGCGACATCGCCCCCTATTGGGAAGCCGGCCTGCATTCGCTGAAGGACCTGCCCAACGTCATCGACATCCGCAACCTCGGCCTGATCGGTGCCATCGAACTCGACCCGATCGCCGGCGAACCCACCAAACGCGCCTTCACGGCCTTCCTGAAGGCCTATGAAAACGGCCTGCTGATCCGCACCACCGGCGACACGATTGCCATGTCCCCGCCGCTGATCGTCGAAAAGCACCATATCGACGAGATATTCGGGAAGCTGCGCGAGATATTGACGAGCAATATCTGAGGCTTACATCTCGACCTGAGGGAAGTTTATCCTCCCTCAGGTCGCTGGCTACTCAGCCTCAGTGTCGACCGATTTCTGAAAATACATATTCAAACAGCTCATCCGGTCGGTTTGTGCAACCTAGTGCACCCCGTCGTCTGGATTCCTGAACATGCTCTGGCGAACGCGAACCCGCATAGAATACTAAGGGGGTATTGTTTTCCGATGCACGCATTTGATCAAGCAAAGTATAGCCTGCCTTGGGATCCGGTGGCCGTCCCATATCCGAAATCACCATGTCAAATCCCTGGTGACTCATCTTTTCCAAAGCATCTTCTGTTGACTGGGATAAGATAAATTCAACTCCGAGCGCCTCTAGAGCTTGGCGTTCACGAACATTATTGTTGGGCCTATCGTCCACCCACAACACTCTCGCCTTCTTTGCACGCCGAAAAGCCCTAGCCGTTACAGCGCTAACTGCTTCGGTGGCAGCCTTTGCCTCACGCGCAACCATCTCAGGTGTCGTGCTGGCATCCGTTCTAGCCACCGTTGCTGCAACGAGCGCTGCTGTGGCCTCGGCCTGCTTTCTTCGAAAGGAGGTCTGTATCCCCAACCCGTTGAAAGAAAATTCGCTGAGGGTATCCAGAAACATACTAATAGATTCCCGGTAGCGAACAAAAACGAACACAAACAGCAGCGGCCAAATTGTTGCGGTAAATAGTTTTGAAAACGCGTCAATAAGCTTGGCAATATCTTCCATTGCATAACCCTTGATTGAACGCGACCACAATATACAATCAGCCGCTCCCCACAATGGGTGCCTTTCGCGATCCCACCCCGCCCGCCGGCTACCCAGCGGACGGTGCACCTTAAAAAAAGCCTCAGCCCTTGAAGAAAGCCAGAAGATCCGCATTGATCACGTCCGCATGCGTGGTCGCCATGCCATGCGGAAAACCTTCATAGACCTTCAGCGTGCCCTTCTTGAGAAGCTTGACCGCAAGCAGGGCCGAGTCGGCGATCGGGACGATCTGGTCGTCGTCGCCATGCATGACGAGAACCGGCACGTCGATCGCCTTCAGGTCTCCGGTGAAGTCGGTTTCCGAAAAAGCCTTGATGCAATCGTAATGGGCCTTGGTGCCGCCCATCATGCCCTGCCGCCACCAATTGGCGATGACGCCTTCCGAAACGGTCGCGCCCGGACGATTGAAGCCGTAGAACGGGCCGGCCGGCACGTCGCGGAAGAACTGCGCCCGGTTGGCGGCGAGTGCTGCGCGAAAACCGTCAAAGACTTCGAGAGGCAGGCCGCCCGGATTATTGTCCGTCTTCAGCATGATCGGCGGCACGGCGCCCATCAGCACGGCCTTGGCCACCCGGCCGCCGCCGCCATGCTGGGCAACGTAGCGGGCAACTTCGCCGCCGCCGGTCGAATGGCCGACATGGATGGCGTTTTTCAAATCGAGATGGGCCGCAAGCTCGGCGACATCGGCAGCATAGGTGTCCATTTCATTGCCGGTCTCGGTCTGGCTCGAACGGCCGTGGCCGCGGCGGTCATGGGCGACGACGCGAAAACCCTGATGCAGGAAAAACAGCATCTGGGCGTCCCAGTCGTCGGCCGAAAGCGGCCAGCCGTGATGGAAGACGACCGGCTGGGCGTCCTTCGAACCCCAGTCCTTGTAAAATATCTGCGTGCCGTCCTTGGTGGTGATGAAATTGCTGGTCATGGTTCTCGTGTCCTTTCGAAACTGATTTTTCAATGACTGCGACATGAATGGCGGGCGCGGCAGCAAAAATGGCCGACCAGACATTCATAGTACCGTTGCGTGTCGTTCCTTTGAACCGCACCCTTCGGATTATCGCGATCTCCATACCTCGATATTTGTTATCGCGATAAACACATGGGTAGCGGCATTCCGCGATCATGTCTACAAAAATATTTATCGCGATATCGAAATCATGCTATATGTCGCGAAAACCTGGAACAGCACCGGAGCAAACATGCCCGCCTCCCCCCTTCCGCCGCTCGACGAGCAGCTCTGCTTTTCGCTCTATACGGCCCACATCGCCATCAATCGCGTCTATAAGCCGATGCTCGATGACATGGGCATCACCTATCCGCAATACCTCGTCATGAGCGTGCTCGGCGAACAGGACGGCTCGACGATCGGCACGATCGCGGAAAGGCTGGGCCTGGAATCGAGCACTATCACCCCACCCGTCAAGCGGCTCGAACAGGCCGAACTGCTGGAGCGCCGCCGCAGCAAGACCGACGAGCGCCAGGTGCATGTCTGGTTGACCGACGCCGGCCGTGCCCTGATCGCGAAGAGCACATGCCTCGGCGAAACGCTGATCGAACGTTCCGGCATGACTCCGAAGGAATTCCAGGCCTTCAACCGTCAGGTCCGCACCTTCCTCGGCGCTCTGGAGCGCAACGCCTAGCTTCACCGGGAGTCAAGAAAACCGGCAAACATCCGCAATTTCCGGGCAATCCTTGACGAAAACCACAAAATTCGCGGCCGTTTTGTTATCTTCTTGCGGAAATCTGGCGGAATTCATACAGAATTGGTGGCCGGTCGCCGAAAGCCAAAAATGGCTCGGCACGGTATCGACCGCATCGCTTTCCGTCCTTGGCACGACCGCGCCCGGCGCGACATCGAAGACGGAAGGCAGGGATGCGGCGTTCACCGCGGGCTTGAGCCCCCATCCAAGGAGACCAAAATGAACCTCAAGACGTTTCTGGGAGCGACAGCACTCGCCTCCCTGACCTTCGCACCGCTTGCTCATGCCGATATCGTTATCGGCCTGATCGCCCCGCTCACCGGCCCCGTCGCGGCCTATGGCGACCAGGTCAAGAACGGCGCCGAAACCGCCGTTGCGGAAATCAACAAGAAGGGCGGCATTCTTGGCGAAAAGGTCGTCCTGAAGGCGGCCGACGACGCTGCGGAACCCAAGCAGGGCGTTTCCGCCGCCAACCAGCTGGTCGGCGAAGGCATCCGCTTCGTGGTTGGCCCGGTGACGTCAGGCGTCGCCATGCCGGCTTCCGATGCGCTTGCCGAAAACGGCGTGCTGATGGTCACACCCACCGCCACCACCCCGGCCCTCACCACGCGCGGTCTCACCAACGTATTCCGCACCTGCGGCCGCGACGACCAGCAGGCCGTGGTCGCCGCCAATTACGTCCTGAAGGCCTTCAAGGACAAGAAAGTCGCGATCATCAACGATAAGGGCGCCTATGGCAAAGGCCTCGCCGATGCCTTCAAGGCAGCGCTGAACGCCGGCGGCGTCAAGGAAGTGCTCGATGACGCCGTCACTCCGGGCGACAAGGATTTCAGCGCGCTGACAACCCGCCTGAAATCGCAGAATGTCGACGTGATCTATTTCGGCGGTTACCACCCGGAAGGCGGCCTGCTCGCACGCCAGCTCGCCGATCTCGGCGTCAAAGCGACGATCGTCGGCGGTGACGGCCTGTCGAACAGCGAGTTCTGGAACATCGGCACCAAGGCCGCGGCCGGCACGGTGTTCACCAACGCCTCCGACGCGACCAAGAGCCCGGATTCCAAGGCTGCCGCCGAAGCGCTCGCCGCCCGCAAGATCCCCGCAGAAGCCTTCACGCTGAACGCCTATGCCGCCGTCGAAGTGATCAAGGCCGGCATCGAAAAGGCAAAGAGCGCCGAGGATACGGAAGCGGTGGCCGCGGCCATCAAGTCCGGCGAACCGATCGCCACCGCCATCGGCAAGCTCACCTATGGCAAGACGGGCGATCTCACCTCGCAGAGCTTCTCCCTCTTCAAATGGGAAGACGGCAAGATCGTCGCCGCTGAGTGACATCTTTCAAATCGCATGACCAGCGGGCGTCTTCGGGCGCCCGTTTGTTTTGAGCCTCGTTCTCGGACGCCGGCTGGGCTCACTCGACATGCACCGCCAGCGTCCGCTTCAATGTCTTCAGCACGACGCTCGTCGTGAATTTGCGGATATTCGGGTTCATCTCCATCATCCGGTCCGCCAGCACATCGAAATGCTCGACGGACTGGACGAGGATCACCAGGGTGAAATCGCCCCTGCCCGATGTTCCCCAGGCCTCCTGCACCTCCGGCGTATCCGCCACCCAGCGCAGGAAAGGCGGCATGAGCTCCGGCCGGTCGCGCTCCAGTTCCACCTCAACCAGCATGGAAACCGCCATCCCGACCTTTTTCGGATCGACGATCGAAACGTCCCGCAGGATCACCTTGTCCTCCCGAAGCTTCTGCAGCCGCCGCTGTGCCGAGGACGGCGACAGACCCACATGCTCGGCCAGCTCGTTCAAGGTGATGGTTGCATCCTTCTGCATGAGCTTGAGGATTTCGTGATCGGCTTTCGTCAGTGCCATGAGAGGACCTCCCGGCTTTAAAGCAAATTCCGGGAGATATTCCTGATCGTGAGCGTGATTTCAGGAATTCTGCCGGCTTTTCGTTGGCATCTTAACGCCATGAGACAGAACCAGCCACACCCTTCCGCCGACGGTATTCTCGCTGCTTCCAAAAGCATCGACCCCGTCTTCACCAACAGCCCGTTGATCGAGCAGCAGACGGCCAATACGGCTCTCGGCCTTCGCCTCCTTGCGAAGGTGGAGACGCTCAATCCGATCCGATCCTTCAAGGGACGCGGCACCGACTGGTGGATGCAGAACGAACCGGCCGGCGACCAGCCCGTCGTCTCCGCCTCCGCCGGCAATTTCGGCCAGGGGCTCGCCTATGCCGGCAGGGCGCGCGGACGCGGGGTGGTGATCTTCTCCGCCACCACCGCCAATCCAGGCAAGGTCGAAGCAATGCGCCGCCTCGGCGCCGACGTGCGGCTGGAAGGCATCGATTTCGACGCCGCCAAAGCCGCCGCGCGTGCCTATGCGCAAGCGAATGGCTGCCCCTTTGTCGAAGACGGCGCACTGCGGAGTATCGCCGAAGGTGCAGGCACGATCGCGCTTGAGATCACCGAGCGCCTCTCTCGGCAAGCCGTTGGACTCGACGCCATCCTCGTGCCGCTCGGCAATGGCGCGCTGCTGACCGGGATCGGCACCTGGATCCGCGCCAAGGCCCCCAACTGCAAGGTCATCGGCGTGGTCGCCGCCAATGCGCCCGCCATGAAGCAATCTCATGAAACCGGCCGGCTCGTCGCCACGCAAACCGCAGCAACCGCAGCCGACGGCATCGCGGTTCGGGAATGCGTTCCTTACGCATTGGATTGCATGAGGACGACTGTCGACGAGGTCTGGGAAGCGAGCGAGGCGGCCATCCGCGAGGCGCGGGATTTCTGCCGCGTCCATTACGGCCTCGTCGTCGAGGAAGCCGGCGCCGCCGGCATTGCAGGTCTTCTGGAAAACGGCGCGGACCTCAAAGGCCGAACCGTTGCCACCATCCTCTGCGGCGGCAATGTCCGCACCGATATCGCATGACGTCTCGCCTGCATCGATCGCCTCTCCCCGTTTCCTCATGGAACGGCTAGGTTAGGCGACCGATTCAGCGAGGAGCCTGCCATGACCACCCGTCTCGAAACGCTCATCGACCAGGGCACCGGTCGCGAACCCGCCGATATCGTGCTGAAGGGCGGACGCTTCTTCGATCTCGTCACCGGCGAGCTCGTCGCCTCCGACATCGCCATCAGTAGTGACCGCATCGTCGGCACCTGCGGCAACTACACCGGCAAGACCGAGATCGACATTTCCGGCAGGATCGTCGTCCCCGGCTTCATCGACACGCATCTCCACATCGAAAGTTCGCTGGTCACCCCACACGAATTCGACCGCTGCGTCCTGCCCTACGGCGTCACGACCGCGATCTGCGATCCCCACGAGATCGCCAACGTGCTCGGCACCGAGGGCATACAATTTTTCCTGGATTCCTCGCTCGAAACGATCATGGACATCCGCGTCCAGCTCTCTTCCTGCGTGCCGGCCACCCATCTGGAGACCGCCGGCGCGGACCTGCCGATCGAAAAGCTGCTGCCCTTCCGCGATCACCCCAAGGTCATCGGCCTTGCCGAATTCATGAATTTCCCAGGCGTCATTTATAAGGACCCGATCTGCCTCGCCAAGCTCGAGGCCTTCTACGGCGACCACATCGACGGCCACGCACCGCTGCTGCGCGGCAATGATCTGAACGGCTACCTCTCCGCCGGCATCCGCACCGAACACGAATGCACCACCGCCGAGGAGGCGCTCGAAAAGATCCGCAAGGGCATGCATATCCTGGTGCGCGAAGGCTCGGTCTCCAAGGATCTCCACGCGCTGATGCCGCTCCTCACCGAGCGGCTGTCGCCCTATCTCGCGCTCTGCACCGACGACCGAAACCCGCTCGACATCGCCGAACAGGGCCATCTCGACTACATGATCCGCACCGCGATCGCCCATGGCGTCGAGCCGCTCGCCGTCTACCGCGCAGCCTCGATTTCCGCCGCCAAGGCGTTCGGCTTGCGCGACCGCGGCCTCGTCGCCCCCGGCTGGCGGGCCGATCTCGTCGTCATCGACAGCCTCGAAAACTGCACGGCAGACATGGTGTTCTCCGCCGGCCGCAAGATCACCGACGAACTTTTCGCCACCCGCAGACCCGTCGCCCCAGTCGGCCTCGACAGCGTCAAGGCACGCCCGGTGCAGGCGATGCATTTCGGCGTGCCCTTCACCGAGGGCGAAACTCCGGTCATCGGCGTGATGCCAGGCAAGATCATCACCGAACATCGTCGCTACCGCCTGCCCGCAAACGGCAACCAGACCGGCGTCGATCTCGACCGCGACATCATCAAGGTCGCGGTCATCGAGCGGCATGGCAAGAACGGCAACCATGCCAATGGTTTCGTTCAGGGTTTCGGATTGAAGAAGGGGGCGATCGCCTCAACTGTCGGGCACGACAGCCACAACATCTGCGTCGTCGGCGTCAGCGAGGACGACATGGCAATGGCCGCCAACCGCCTCGGCGAAATCCACGGCGGCTTCGTGGTGGTCGAGGACGGCAAGGTCACCGGCGAGATCGCCCTGCCCATCGCGGGCCTGATGAGCCTCGAGCCCTACGAAGTGGTGCGCGACACCCTCCACCACCTCCGCCAGGCCGCCTACGCGCTCGGCACCACCCTCCAGGAACCCTTCCTCCAGGTCGCTTTCCTGCCGCTGCCCGTCATTCCGCACCTGAAGATTTCCGACAAGGGCATGGTCGATGTGGATAGGTTTGCGCTGATTGGGTGACTTCGAAGGCCACGCGTTGGTGGTAACAACCATTGGCGAATTATTCTGTCCTCAAGAAAATTGGTTGAAAGAGGACCCAATGCCCATCGTCTTCCGTTCTGGCGCCCTGAAATTCTATTTCTATTCCAATGAAGGCGACCCGCGGGAGCCCGTACATATTCACGTCCGGGGCGGTAGCGCAAATGCGAAGATCTGGTTGGAGCCGACCATAGGAGTGGCGGAAAGCGACGGCTTCAACAGCCGTGACCTGTCTGCTATTATCCGGCTCGTCATCGACAATCGTTCTCTGATCAAGCGGGCATGGCATGAGCATTTCGGCAACTGAGGTGAAATTCGACGACGACACCATGTGGGTCTCGCTCAACGACGGCCGCACATTGGGCGTGCCGCTTGCCTGGTTTCCTCGTCTGCTTCTTGCTAAGCCGGCCGATCGCCAAAAATTCGAACTGAGCCCGGGTGGCATTCACTGGGATGATCTCGACGAAGACATCTCCATCGCCGGCCTTCTGGAAGGGCGCGGCGACAGGACGGTGAAACGTCCTGCCGCATAAATCCTGTTAGGATCGTCCATGAGCAAGCTGGAGCAGATCGAGAAAGCCGTTGCCCAACTGGACCGACAAGAGCTGGAAGCATTCTCGCTCTGGTTCGAAGAATTTCAGGCTGAACGCTGGGATCGCCAGATCGAGAAAGACGATGCGGAAAGCGAATTCGACCGTCTCACAGAGGATGCCTTGACCGAATTCCGTGCGGGAAAGACAAGGTCGCTTTGATGCGCGCCGCCTCCCCTCACCTCCGCCTCAGCACCATCCCCGCATGATAAAGCACCCCGTCGCGGAAATCGCCGTCGGCGGTGAAGCCGGTGTCGTCCTTGTAGTCGATATGGTCGCCGGTCACCCAGTAGCGGCCCTCATAGGCCCTTTCGCGGGTGCCGCGCGCTTCCACATAACGGCCGTTCGGCAGCAGTTCGTGGCGGATGTGGTTGTCCTCGGTCACCCACATTCCGGCATAGGGATGCTCGGTCATGGTTTTCTCCTCTTGCCTGATGTCGTGTGCAAGCGCCGTGAGGGTCGCGGCGAAGGTGAAAGCCGCAAATGCCAGGGGCGCGCGGAAAAGTCGTTCAGCCATTGAGATATTCCCTCCTGAGCATCCGTTCGCGGCGGCGTCTTTCCGTGCCGCGGGAGCGTTTGAGGAAGCCGCTGGCAAAATCGGCGGCCCAATGGAAGGGGCTTTCAAGTAAGCGCTGAAAATTGCTCATCACCATCTCCATTTGCATCCGGGCTGGTTCGATCGGACGAGCCGAATATGGTGGAAAGCAGCGGGCGAGCGGTAGACCAGTCCTCCGGCATGATTGCACAATCCTCCGAAGCTTAATTGAAATGGCCACCGGCGCCACCATATGATGCCCACACCAAACCGCGGACATCCTGTATTCCGCGGCATTCACACCCCCGCACGAGGCCCAGGATGGAAAAACTTGATCAACTCGCCCGGCTGATTGCACAAAACACCGACGACGATGGCGTGTTCGAAACAGTGATCCCGCGCCTGTCGGTGATCCGCATGTCGAAGCCGACCGAGCCGCTACACGCCATCCATCAGCCGGCGGTGTGTATCATCGCCCAAGGGGCGAAACAGGTCATGCTGGCCGACGAGATCTTTCGCTACAGCCCCGGCCAGTATCTGGTCGTCTCGGTCGATATGCCCGTCACCGGCCAAGTCATCGAGGCGACGCAGGAAGAGCCCTATCTCTGCCTGCGCCTCGATCTCGACCTGAAGCTGCTGAGCGAGATGCTGGTGGACATGCCGACTGCGCCAGGTGTCCCGGCCATGCGCAAAAAATGCATCGGCCTCAGTTACACCAACCCGGAATTCCTGGATGCCGCACTCCGCCTCGCTCAGCTTCTCGATAAGCCCGACGAGATCGCCTATCTCGCACCGCTGATCGAGCGGGAACTGATGTTCCGGCTGCTGCGTGGCGATCAGGCCGAGATGATCCGTCAGATCCTCGCCCCTGAAAACCGGTTGCAGCAGGTCAACCGGGCGATCTCCTGGATCCGCCAGAACTTTTCCGCCCCCTTTTCGATCGAGCAGGTCGCGATCGAAGCACGCATGAGCACGTCTTCGCTGCACCAGCATTTTCGCGAGGTGACGGCGATGAGCCCGCTGCAATACCAGAAGCAGCTGCGCCTGCAGGAGGCCCGCCGCCTCATCCTCGGCAAGGCGATGGATGCAGCCACCGCCGCCCATCAGGTCGGCTATGACAGCCCTTCGCAGTTCAGCCGCGAATACCGCCGCCTGTTCGGCGCCCCGCCGATCCAGGATATCACCAGGCTCAGAACCGAACCGGCCCGTTACGCCGAGGCCTGATCCGCCCGATTCCCTCTTCCTGAAAATTATTCAACCAATCGGTTGACAATAAAATCGCACGAGCGCATATTCAACCACATGGTTGAATTAAGCACACATCCGATCGATACGGTCTTCCACGCCCTAAGCGACGGCACGCGCCGCCGCATGCTCCGCGAACTGGCGCAGGGCGAGCGCACCGTCAGCCAGTTGGCCGAGCCGCACGACATGTCGCTCGCGGCGGCCTCGAAACACATCAAGGTGCTGGAAGGCGCCGGGCTGATCCGCCGCGAAATTCACGGCCGCACCCATCTCTGCCGCCTCGAACCCGGCCCGCTTGCAACCGCCCATGAGTGGCTCACCTTCTATGAGCGCTTCTGGACCAACCGGCTCGATATCCTGGAACGCCTTCTCAGGGAGGAGGACGCTCAAAAGAGCGCCCGGGACGAGATTCGGAAGAGCCCGCTGAAATCCCCTGCCTCACGGAAATCCGAAACTGAACCTGAAACGGGAGAAGACCAATGAACGACGTGACATCGTTGAACAAATACGGCGCTGTGGCCGAACCTTTCGCCTTCAGCATCCAGCGCCGGTTGCCCGGCCCCATCGAACGAATCTGGGACTATCTCACCGATAGCGATCTTCGCCGCCAGTGGCTCGCGTCGGGCATCATACCGGCACAGGCGGGCAGCTCCTTCGAACTCACCTGGCGCAACGACGAACTGGCCGGCTCGGCCGAAGGCAGGCCGGAAGGCTTTCCCGCCGAACACAGCATTCAGAGCGAAGTGATCGCCTTCGAGCCTCCGCATCGCCTCGTCTTCTCGTGGCCGCCACGCGGCGAGGTCAGCTTTGAACTTCAGCCGGCCGGCAGCGAAATCCTGCTCACCGTCACCCACCGGCGGATTTCCGATCGCCGCAACATGGTCATGGTCGGCGCCGGCTGGCACATGCACCTCGACATCCTTGTCGCCCGGGCGACCGGCGCCAAGCCTGAACCGTTCTGGGAAGGCTGGAGACGCCTCAAGGAAGAATACGATCGCCGCATCCCGGCCTGAAGCACCGTTGTCGCCTCCGCCCCATGGTCCAGGGACGCCCCGGAGAGTCGGGGCGGAGGTTTCAGCCAAAGGTCAGCGATGGGGCCATACCCATGGAGATAAGATATGAGCACCCTTTTTACGGGCGGATGCGCCTGTGGCGCAATTCGTTATGAAATCTCCGCCGAACCGGCGGTCATGGTGGATTGCCAGTGCCGCCAGTGCCAGCGCGAAAGCGGCACCGGCCACGCTTCCCACCTCACCTTCCCAAGCGCTGCCGTCAAGGTCGAGGGCAATGCGACCCATTGGGAGGCGACCGGCGACGGCGGAACCGTCAAAAGGCGGGCCTTCTGCCCCACCTGCGGTTCGCCGGTCTACATGACGTTCCCGGCCATGCCGGATTATTTCGTCGTCCGCGCCGGCAGCCTCGACGATCCGAGCCTATACAAGCCGCAATTCGTGACCTGGCATGCCGCCGGCCACGCCTGGGACCACCTCGATCCGGCCCTGCCGAAATTCGAGAATATGCCGACGGCTTGAAGGACCGTCACACCCGCGCGCAGAACACGTCGAGGGCGTCGAGCTGCACCACGCCCTTCTCAAGCCGCGATACGAAGCCCGGCAGGTTGACCGGCAGGATTTCGCTCAGCCGTTTCGGCAGGGTGAAATCCTGGGCCTTGCGGGTCATGTTGAAGACGAACAGCAGCTTTTCGCCGCCTTTTTCGCGCACGAAGGCGAGCAGGTCCTGATTGGTATCGAGGAAGGTCATGTCGCCGTCGACAAGCGGCGGATGCGCCTTGCGGAAGGCAAGTGCCGCCCGGTAATGGTGCAGCACCGAATCCGAAAGCGCTTCCTGCGCGTCAACCGCTCGGGCCGCATGTTCGCCGGGAACCGGCAGCCAGGTTTTCGAACCCGTGGTGAAGCCCGCATGCGGTTCGCTCGCCTCCCACACCATCGGCGTACGGCATCCGTCGCGCCCCTTGAAGGCCGGCCAGAAGCGGATGCCGTAGGGATCGCGCAGATCCTCGAAGGAAAGCTCCGCCTCGGTCAGCCCCAGCTCCTCGCCCTGATAGAGGCAGATCGAGCCGCGCAGAACCGAGATCAGTGTGATCGACAGTTTGGCGACCCGGTCCTGCTCTTCCGGAGCCTCGATGAAGCGGGTCACATGCCGCACCACGTCGTGGTTGGAAAAGGCCCAGCACACCCAGCCGTTGGTCACTGTGTCCTGCACGGTCGTCATTACCTTGCGGATATAGGCCGCGTTGAAGGCCGGGCCGAGCAGGTCGAACGTGTAGCACATATGCAGCTTGTCGTTGCCGCTGGTGTAGATCGCAAGCGTCGTCAGCGAGCGCGGGCCGTCGCCGACCTCGCCGACCGTCGCGCGCCCCTCATAGGTGTCGAGCAGCGCCCGAAGCCGCTTCAGGAAGTCGATATTCTCCGGCTGGCTCTTGTCGTAGAGGTGGTTCTGCATCGAATAGGGGTTGGTATCGGTCTCCATGCCGGCACCGTCCGTGTCGTAGACCATCGGCGGGTTGTTGCGCAGCTGCTTGTCGTGGAAATAGTAGTTGACCGTATCGAGCCGGAACCCGTGCACGCCACGATCGAGCCAGAAGCGCACCGTGTCCAGCATGGCGTTCTGGACGTCGGGATTGTGGAAGTTGAGGTCCGGCTGGGCGATCAGGAAGTTGTGCATGTAATATTGCTTGCGCACCCCATCCCATTCCCAGCCCGGCCCGCCGAAGATCGACAGCCAGTTGGTGGGCGCCGTGCCGTCCGGCTTCGGATCGGCCCAGACATACCAGTCCGCCTTCGGATTGGTGCGGCTCGATCGGCTTTCGACGAACCACGGATGCCGGTCGGACGTGTGGGAAATCACCTGGTCGATGATCACCTTCAGCCCAAGGCGATCGGCCTCCGCCATCATCTCGTCGAAATCGGCAAGCGCGCCGAACATCGGATCGACATTGCGGTAATCCGAGACGTCGTAGCCCATGTCGGCCATCGGCGAGGTGAAGAAGGGCGAAAGCCAGATTGCGTCGACACCGAGCGAGGCGACATGCGGCAGGCGGGCGGTGATACCCTTGATATCGCCGATCCCGTCGCCGGTCGTGTCCTGAAAGGAGCGCGGATAGATCTGGTAGATCACCGCGCCGCGCCACCAGTTTGCATCGACCGCCTTCACCGCCTGTGTCGCCATCGTCCGACTCTCCTTCCTCAAATGTTCCAGCCCAACCTAGTGCCCCCCGTTCAAAAGACAACGCATAAGCAAGGCTCTGCGAAGTTCCGGATCCACTCTCTTGCCACGGCTGAAACTTCGGCCTATGCGAGTTTCAAAATACGGGAGGAATGCAATTGGGCGGACGGCTTCTTTCGATCGGCGAATGCATGGTGGAGCTGTCGCAGGCGGGCGAAGGCCTGCTGCGCAAAGGCTTTGCCGGCGACACCTTCAACACCGCCTGGTACGCGCGCGCCTGCCTGCCCGCCGAATGGTCGGTGGACTATTTCACCGCCGTCGGCGACGATCCCCTGTCGACCGAAATGCTGTCGATGATGCGGGATGCCGGCATCGGCACCGGCTTCATCCGCCGCATCGAAGGCAAGACGCCCGGCCTCTACCTGATCACGCTGAAGAACGGCGAACGCACCTTCAGCTACTGGCGCGACACCGCCGCCGCAAAGAAACTCGCCGACGATGCCGACCACCTGCGCAGTGCTGTCGAGGCTGCCGACATCCTCTATTTCTCCGGCATCACGCTGGGCATCCTCAGCCCCGAAGCGGTCGAGACGCTGCTGTCGGAACTGCGCCGCGCCAAGGCTTCCGGCAAGACGGTCGCCTTCGACCCCAACATCCGGCCCCGCCTCTGGCCGGACAGGGACTACATGCTGAGAACGATGGAGGCAGGCGCCCGTGCGGCCTCGCTGGTCCTGCCGAGCTTCGACGACGAGACCACCCATTTCGGCGACGCAACGGTGGCCGACACCATCGCCCGCTACCATGCGCTTGGCGTAGAGAACGTCGTGGTCAAGAACGGCGCGGATGGCGCAACGCTGAGCTTCGGCGGCACCGCTCCCGTCCACGTCCCTTCGGTCAGGACCGCTGAGCTCGTCGACACCACCAGCGCCGGCGACAGTTTTAACGGCGCCTTCCTCTCCCGCCTCGTCCGCGGTATCCCGCCGGCGCAGGCCGCCGCCTACGGCGCCTCGGTCGCATCCGTCGTCATCGGCCACCACGGCGCGCTGATCAGCCCGGCGCTGCTGCCGGGCTGAAACGCCGACGGACATGACCGGCAGCGACCGACGACAGAGGCCGAGATCGGCGCCAGATCTCCGTTGTTTTCCGTGCCCGTGTCATAAATCAATTTTCAGTCATTCTGTGAAAGGGTTGGCGTGATTAAACGATCGCTCCCAATGAGGAAATGAAAATGCGTATCGCCCTTGCCTTCCTGACCGTCCTGACCCTATCCCCCGCAGCACACTCCGCCCCGATCGACGCCCTGACCAAGGCCGAAACGAAGACCTATGAGGCATGGGGAAAGCTCGGCCTGACGGAACGGCTGGTGACTTTCGTCACCGCGCCCTCGACCGGCTACGGAATCTACCAGGAAAAGCAGTCCAGCATTTTCAAGCCGGGTGAAAAGGTCATCACCTATGTCGAGCCGATCGGCTACGGTTGGAAGGAGCTTCCCCACGACATGTACGAACTCAACTTCGTATCGGACCTGAAGATCAAGGCGGCGAACGGCGAGGTCATGCTCGACCAGAAGGCCTTCTCCACCAATGTCCTCCAGAGCCACAACGCCAACATGGAATTCTCGATGGATTTCACCCTGACGCTGACGGGCGCGCCGGCGGGCAAATACACGCTGACCTACACGATCCACGACATGAGCGGTGACCAGACCTCGACTTTCGACCAGGAATTCACCATCGCCGCCAACTAACCGCCCCGGCGCCGGCTGCCTCGCTCAGAGGTCAGCTGGCAACCCGGAACGACACCGGAAAGCCCTGCATCACCGAATTGGCGACCGTGCAGATGCTTTTGGCGCGTTCGATCAGGGCCTCGGCTACATTGCGCAGTTTTCCAGTTTATCGTCCCTGCAGGACCTTGACGATATTCGGCGTCAGATCGCCTGCATAAACGGCGGAAACATCCGCGAATGTAATCCTGCGTTTGACAAGACCGTCAAGCGCCCGTTGACAGAACACAGCCGGGGCTTTCGCCTCCGAGACGTTCATGAAGACGGAGGCCTCCTTCTTCCAGGCCGTCGTGCGTTCTTTCTTAAGGCAATTTGCATAGACGGCATTCCGCGCCCGGGAACTCCCCTCCAAAGCGGTTACAACCACTTCATATTGATTTCGTGTCGGCCCGCATGATGCGAGGCACGCGGCCGCAACCGCTAACGCAACTACTTGAGAAAGCTTCATAATATCCCCCGAAATGAACGGATGTATGGGTAGTATGCGATGGGGAATTTTGCAACTGAAAAAACAGAGAAAAAGGACTGTCACAACCCTGACATGATCATCGCGTCTAGGACGTCAGCCGGCAACCCGGAACGACACCGGAAAGCCCCGCATCACCGAATTGGCGACCGTGCAGACGCTTCTGGCGCGTTCGATCAGGGCCTTGGTGTCGGCACCATCGCCCGAGGTGCAGATGACGTCGAGTTCAGCACCGACGGCGATCAGCGGCGCGCCCTCGAGCTGAAGGGTGACGCTGACCGCGATATCCTCGGTATCGATGTTCATCTCGTGCGCCGCGTATCGGAGGTCGTTGCAGAAACACCCGCCGATCGCCAGCGCCAGAAGCTGTCCGCCGTTGAACCCGAGATTGCGCCCGCCGGCCTTGCCCTCCGGCCGGTCGACGACGATCGTATGGCTGCCGGCCCAGCCCAAAGCCGCCTCGGTTCCGCCCACGTTGCGAAGCTCGACGATCGACGTAATCATGGGGCAATCCTCCTCAGCTGATCTGATGACGCTACCTATCTGAAATCCGTTCAACCTGTGCCCGCCACGCCCCCTTCATCAGCCTGTAACAAACTTTCCCGATAGAAGGCTGAAAACGTGTCCGTTGGCGCGAGTCGTGGACGGATCGGCAACCGGGTTCGACCTTCCATGACAAGAATAACCATCGTGACGGATGCCTGGTACCCTCAGGTGAACGGCGTCGTCCGTTCGATCGAGAATACCAACCGGGAACTCGCCCAGATGGGCGTCGACGTGACGATGGTGACGCCACAGGACTTTACCAGCGTTCCCTGCCCCACCTATCCGGAAATCCGCCTGTCGGTCGCCACCTACTGGCAGATCGCCAGCGCCATTCAGGCGTCGATGCCGACTGCCGTTCACATCGCCACCGAAGGTCCGCTCGGCCTGCTCGCACGCCGCTGGTGCCTGAAGAACAACATTCCCTTCTCGACCAGCTATCACACCCGTTTTCCGGAATATGTGGCGGCGCGGTTCCCCATCCCGGTCCGCTGGCTGCACGGCTTCGTGCGCTGGTTCCACAATGCCGGCAATGGTTGCATGGTGGCGACCGCCAGCCTCGAACGCGAGCTTTCGAAGCTCGGCCTCAAAAACTTGCTGCGCTGGAGCCGCGGCATCGACCAGACGATGTTCCACCCGATGGATCTCGACGAACGGCCCTTCGACCTGCCGCGCCCGATCTTCATGACCGTCGGCCGCGTCGCGGTGGAAAAGAACCTGCCGGCCTTCCTCGATCTCGATCTGCCCGGCTCCAAGGTCGTGGTCGGCGACGGCCCGGCGCGCGCCGATTTGCAAAAGCGATATCCGAACGTGCTGTTCACCGGCATGAAGACCGGCGAGGATCTCGCCCGCGCCTATGCCCAGGCCGACGTCTTCGTCTTCCCGTCGAAGACCGACACGTTCGGCAACACGATCCTGGAAGCGCTGGCCAGCGGCGTGCCGGTCGCCGCTTACCCGGTCACCGGCCCGATCGACATCATCGAGGACGGTTCGGGTGCCGGGGCGCTCAACGAAGATCTCCGCCTGGCCTGCCTTGCGGCGCTTGGCTGCTCGCGCGAAAACGCAAGGCAGCTCGCCCGCAAATTCACCTGGGAAGCGGCGTCGAAACAGTTTTTGAACAATGTGCTGATTGCCCAAGGGCGGCCGAAACTGCCGGCCCCACGGGGTGGAATTAGGCCTTCGACGGTATAACGCCAATCCCCATCCGCTCGCCTCGCAAGGCGCGCTCTCCCTGCATACGACGATATTCGCCCGGAGGAAAAGAGACGGTGCGGCAGTCTCCCAATGATCTCCCCCCTTGAGGGGAAGATGTCACGAAAGTGACAGAGGGGGGTGACGACGGTTCGGCAAATACAGCGGCAGAAGAGTGTGCCGCGACACCCCCCTCTGCCCTGCCGGGCATCTCCCCCTCAAGGGGGGAGATCGGCAGGATGCACCGCCCCGTTCCTCACAGGCGATGACCTCCCGCCTCGCGGGAGAGCCAAAAACGCCAGATACAAACCCAGAAACCCCTCACCGCTTCTTCTTGCGTCCCTCGAAGGGATTTTCACCCGCCTTGAAATGCATGCGGATCGGCACGCCTGGAATGTCGAAGTCGGCGCGCAACCCGTTGATCAGGTAGCGGATATAACTTTCCGGCAGCGCGTCCGGCCTGGTGCAGGACACCATGAAGGCCGGCGGGCGGGCCTTGACCTGGGTCATATACTTGAGCTTCAGGCGGCGGCCGGAGACGGCCGGTGGCGGATGCTGGGTCTGCACGCCATCGAGCCAGCGGTTGAGCCTGGCGGTCGAGATGCGCTTGTTCCACACCTTGTCGGTGTCGATGATGCTCTGCATCAGCTTATCGAGACCGTAGCCGGTCTGGCCGGAAATCGGCACGGCGCGAAGCCCCCGCGCCTGCGGCAGCAGCCGTTCGGTCTTTTCGCGGAGATCCGCAAGCACCGCCTGCGTGTCTTCAACCAGATCCCACTTGTTGAAGGCAAGCACCGCGGCCCGGCCTTCGCGCAACACCAGGTCGACGAGCTGCAGGTCCTGCTTCTCGAACGGAATGGTGGCGTCGAAAACGATGACCACCGTTTCGGCAAACCGGATCGAGCGCAGCGCATCCGCAACAGACAGCTTTTCAAGCTTCTCCTGGACGCGCGCCTTCTTGCGCATGCCGGCGGTGTCGAACATCTTGATGGTGCGGTCGCGCCATTCCCACTCGACAGAGATCGAGTCGCGGGTGATGCCCGCTTCCGGCCCGGTCAGCAGCCGGTCTTCACCGAGGAAGCGGTTGATCAGCGTCGACTTGCCGGCATTCGGGCGGCCGATGATGGCGACGCGCAGCGGCTTGGTCTCGTCGTATTCCGGCTCGGCCTCATCCTCGCCCTCGTCCGCAAAATCGGAATCCCGGACGTCGATATTGGTCTCCGCCTCGTCATCGTCTTCCGGAAACGCCCGCTCCTCGCCGAGCGCCTCGACGATCGCATCGCGCAGGTCGATCATCCCCTGGCCGTGCTCGGCCGAGATCGGAACAGGCTCTCCGAGACCCAGCGTATAGGCATCGTAGAAACCGGCGTCGGAACCGCGCGCTTCCGACTTGTTGGCGACCAGCACGACCGGCTTGCCGCTGCGGCGCAGCAACTCGCCGAACGTCTTGTCGAGCGGCGTCAGGCCGAACTTGGCGTCGACCACGAACAGCGTCAGGTCGGCGTCGTCGACCGCGGCCTCGGTCTGGGCGCGCATGCGGCCTTCGAGCGTTTCCGGCCCGGCCTCTTCGAGACCGGCGGTATCGATGATCGTGAATTTGAGGTCAATGAGCTTCGCGTCGCCCGGACGGCGATCGCGGGTGACGCCCGGCGTGTCGTCGACAAGTGCCAGCTTCTTTCCAACCAGGCGATTGAAAAGCGTGGACTTGCCGACGTTCGGGCGTCCGACAATGGCGACGGTGAAGCTCATTCTGTATCCTTAAAGCCCTGGGCGGAAACCGTCAGGGCGCCTTGCCTGAAGAGGCGATGTTGTCGAGCATGATCTGCGCGCGGTTGGCAACATTGCGCGGCGCAGAGGCGTCATTGGCGATCTGCTGGAACCATTCCTTGGCCTGCGCGACCTTGCCGGCCTTGTAGGCGGCAAGACCAAGCGCCTCGCGGGCGGAATTGGCAAGCGGATTGGCGGGCACGGCCATGGCCTGCACTTCGGCGGCCACCTGTTCATAGGTGCCGTTGTCGATCAGCAGCCAGGCGGCGCGCATCCGGGCAAGGTCGCGCATCGACTGTGGCGCCTTGGCGTCCTTGCCGACCGCCGAGAAGGTGGCGATCGCCCCAGTGGCGTCGCCCTTGGACTGCTGCACCGAGCCGGCGCGCAGCTTGGCGAGCACGGGATAGGCGCCGCTGCCGTCCTTTTCGAGCGCGCCGAAGGCGGCCAGTGCCTCGTCGTTCTTGTTTTCCGAAGCAAGCTTCAGGGCCGCCAGGAAACGGTCGCCCGATTGCGAAGAATTATGTGTGTTCCAGTATTCATAGCCACGATAACCAGCCGTACCGACGACGATCAGCACGGCGACCGCGATCACAATCCTGCCGTAACGCTGCCATGCACCCCTGAACTGATCGGAACGAAGCTCCTCGTTCACTTCGCGAATAAAACTGTCGTCGTCCTGCGCCATCAAAGTCTCCGGCCCAACCGGCCCATCATGCGGAAAAGCGCCTTCTAGCCTATTTTCCCGGAGATGTAAGGCCCCCCTTAACTCCCGTCGCGCAAAAGTGGTCCCCGGTTTTGCAAAGTCGGCAAGCGCAACCCCGAAAACATCCGCTCGGAACACTCGTGGGCGACCTTTCGGGCGGAATCCACACTTAAACCTGACCGCTCAAAGCTTCGCCTTATTCTGCGGCCACAAAGCCCGCTGCCCTTCGCCATGATTCAGGTACCTTATGCGTTCGCTTGCCCTTCCCCTCGCCCTCTGTCTTCTCGCAGCGCCGTTTGCAGCCAGCGCCGCCGACAATACCGCTGGCAAGCCGAAACAACTGGTGATGGTCTCGTTCGACGGTGCCGGCGCCAACAACCTCTGGCAGCGCAGCCGCGACCTTGCCAAGCGCGCCAACGCCCATTTCACTTACTTTCTCTCCTGCACGCTGGTGATCGAGCGCGCCAATGCCAAAAGCTACCAGGGGCCGAACGAGAAGCCGGGCAAGTCGAATATCGGCTTTGCCCAAACCGCCGCAGAGGCTCGCAAACGGCTCGGCCATGTCTGGCAGGCGCATCTCGAAGGCCACGACATTTCCAGCCATACCTGCGGCCATTTCGATGGCAAGGACTGGACGGCAGCCGATTGGAGCGCGGAATTCACCACCTTTCGCGACGTGCTGACCAATGCCTGGAAGACCGCCGGCGCCGGATCGGAGGAGCCCACCGGCTGGAAGGATTTCGTCGCGACCGGGATCAATGGTTTCCGCGCCCCCTATTTTTCCACCAGCCCCGGCCTGGTCGAAGCCGAAAGACGGGCCGGCATCCGCTATGACGCCAGCCTCGTCACCAAGGGACCGGTCATGCCGGAGGAAAAGGGCGGGCTTATCCGCTTCGGCCTGCCGCTCATTCCGGAAGGCCCGTCCAATCGGCCGATCATCGCCATGGACTACAACCTCTTCATCCGCCATTCCGGCGGCATCGACAATCCGAGCAGTACCGCCGAATTCGAGGAACGCGCCTACTCCGCCTTCAAGGCCGCCTTCGACAAGGAGTATGACGGCGACCGCATCCCCCTCCAGATTGGCCTGCATTTCGTCGAAATGAACGGCGGCGCCTATTGGCGGGCGATGGAACGGCTGGTGACGGAAGTCTGTGGGAAGCAAGACGTAGCCTGCGTCAGTTATTCGGAGGCGATCAGGCTGATCCACGAACGGGAGAAGCCACGGGTGGCATCGGGGCTGTAGGGTTCAGGCTGGGTTCGTGAGGCTGGGGCGATACAGGACCCTCCCGGCCTGCACGCATAAAAAACCCCTCCCGCCCTGCCGGGCACCCTCCCCACAAGGGGGAGGGAGATCTGCCGCGATGTCGGCGCCAAATGACGGATGTCAGGGCGTACCGTCTCCCCGCCAGTCATTGCTATGAACACGTCTGTGAATGATAGGCGCTTCGTTTGGAGCGGTGAGCGCACGGCATATGTCCCTCCCCCTTGTGGGGAGGGTGGCCGGCAGGCCGGGAGGGGTCTTTGCCGGGGACGATTTTCCCTGTCCACAAAAATCAGCCCAACCCCGTCAACGCCTTACCCAGATCCACTTCCCCGTCCATCCCCGCCTCCCGAACCCGCGCCATAATCACCCCGTCATCGGATGGGAAACCGGGTTCGCGAACCGGCATTCTCCTCAAGGGTTTTCGGACCCCGGTTTCCGGTGATGGCCGTCGAATGTGGTGGAACGGGAACTGACAACTCCCAAAAAGCTGCAGCAACCGGCCGGGGCAGGCAAAACCACCTACCTCCCACATACTCGATACCGCCTGCCCCAATCCCAGACCAAAACCGCGCCGGAGTGACGTCCGGCGCGGCCCAAAATGCTGTTCTAAAAACCTGCGGACGAAATCAATACGGCCGGTCGGCCGCGATCTCGCCGGCTTCGGCTTCCCGCTCCAGATAGTGCTGGTCGATTTCCGGCAGCGGCTTGTCTTCGATGGCGGCTTCGAAGGCCTTCAGACGTTTGTGGATGGACAGCAACTCGATGATCGTCGTCCAGGAACTGACGAGATACTGGAAAGAGTTGCTTACCTGTCCGAAGGCAGTCAATATCTGCTGAAATATACCATAGGTAATCTTGTGAGCGACAATGGTGGGGATAAGCATAATTATAAGGAAATTCGCATCTGCCTGTATATAAAAGTATCGCGCAATATTGAAATAGAGATAATGCCAATACATCCGGAAATAATTCTTCCGCACATTGGAATAAAGCTCCCTTACAGTGAGGGGCTGAGCACGGTCGGCGTGATCTTCGCCGTAAACCAGTTCCTTTCGATAGGCGGCTTCGACGCGCTGATTGCGGAAGTTCAAGCCCGGAAGCTTAATGCCGACCGTTGCCAGAAGGACGGTACCAAAGGCCGACCAGAAAATCGCCAGCCAGAACAGCGCATGCGGTATCTCACCGATAACTGGCAACTCGGAGACATAACTCGACAGACCGAACAGAATCGGCAGGAAGACGATCAGCGTCATCACCGAATTAATTAGGTTGATGCCCAGTCCCTCCAGGGTGGAGGAAAACCGCATCGTGTCTTCCTGGACACGCTGGGAGGCGCCTTCTATATGGCGCAGCTTTTCCCATTTCGACATGTAGAAGTCGTTCAGCGCCGTACGCCAGCGGAAGATGTAGTGGCTGGTGAAGAAGTCCGTCAGAATTGCAACACCCATGCTCAGGAAAGCGATCTTAGCGAATACGATCTGAAGATCGTAGAAATCCCAGACCGTAATACCTTCCTTACCCGCTAAAGCATTCTGCAGCAGATCGCCGAAGGGGCGGCGGAAATTATTAATGACGACCGAAACCTGAACGCTGAAATAGGTCACCGCGATGATCAGCAGCGAACCCCAGATCGACCAGCGCTTCCAGGAATGATCCCTGGCGACGACGGTCCAGACGCCCCCGAACAGCACCAGGCAGACCGCGAAATACGCATAAAACCAGAGATTAGCAGGCACCAGGAAATAGGAAAGATCGTAAGGTTCCCGCTCCGGCATCACATATCCGAAGGATGCGCCAAGACCGTCGAAGACGAAATACCAGGCCAGGATGGTAACAATGGCCCAAACGACGCCCGAAAGTGCGAACAGTTTCGGCCGGGGAAAGAAGGAGTGGAACACGGAGCTTTGGCTTTCCTGAGTTCGAGTCGGCGGGATGTCGGAAACGACTGTTGAGCCGGAAACTAAGGCAGTTCCAAGGGAGCGGCAATGGCCCCGTCATTTTGTTACGCAATTGTAACCACGGGATTATTAGGAAGCGCTGCGCGCAACCGGGAGTGCGAGGAGAACGCACACGACAAGGGCCGCCGCCGCAAGAAGCGTCGGGGCGACGAAACTGCCGCTCCCTTGAGCGATCCAGCCGGCGACCAGCGGGCCGATGATCTGGCCGGTGCCGAAGGCGGCGGTGGCGGAGGCGAGTGCCCGGCGCGGGCTTTCCGGCGAAAGCTTCCGGCCGATCTGCAGCCCGTAGGCGGTGATCACCATGAAGGTGACGCCGAGCAGCAGCCCGCCGACAAGCGCACCCGCCGTCGGCGGCAGCATGACCGAACCGAGCACCCCGACCATCTGCAGGCCGAGCGCCGTGGCATAGGTTTTGCCGAGCCCGAAGCGGTTGACCACCGGCCTCCAGAGCAGGAGTGAAACGGCAGCCGCCGAGCCGGTCAGGAACCAGGCGAGGAATTCGACGACCGGGCCGGCATTCCCCATCCGCGCTATGGTGACGAGGAAGGTCGCGGTGATCACGTAGCCGAAGCCGAAAAGTCCGTAGGAGGCAGTGAGCAGCACGAGCGGCCTGCGCCATTTAAGCGGCGGTTCGACCGCCGCGCCGGTGCCGATCGCCTGTTTCGGCAGGATCCACGCGACAACGGCGAGCACGACGAGCACGATCGCCGCGCCGGCGAGCCAGTTCGTCCGCCAGCCGTGCGCGCCATCACCGACCATCGTATTGACGACGAAGACCAACGCCGAGGAGAGCGTGATGCCAAGCCCGACGCCGCCGAAATGCAGGACGTTCACATTGTCGCGGCCGACCGCATAGGGCAGCACGATCGACGAGGTGAAGATCATCGCAAGCGCGCTCGCAAGGCCTGCCAGAAACCGGATGACGATGAAGGCGACGACGGAGTCGGTCGCGGCCATGGCGGCAAGCAGGATCGCGGTCGCCAGAAGCCCGCCGAGCGCCACATTGCGCTCGCGCCCCGCCGCCCAGCCATAGGCGGAGAGAATGGCGCCGGCGAGATAACCGGCGAAATTGCCCGCCGCGATATACCCCGCATCGGCCGCCGAAAGCGGAATGCCGGTCATCATGCCGGGCAGGATCGGCGTGTAGAAGAAACGCCCGAAACCCATCGCCGCCGCCATGGCGATGGCGCCGGCAAAGCCGATCAACAGGGGGCGGTGCGAATAACTCGTATTGATCTGCAGCATGGCACGGTTATCGCAGCCGCGCCCGGTCGCGGCAAATAAGGAATTTTCATTGCAGCGATGCACCGGAATGATGGATCGGTACACAAGCGATCGTGCATGTGCCGCGACGATTTGGTGCAGTGCATGACCGAAACCGTCTTGCTGCTGACATGAAAGCAAGCCAATCTCTGAGCCATCGCCATCGGGGCGCGGAGGCATGCGCATGGAACATGACCTGACCCTATCCGAAGTGCTTGTCGATCCGTTGATCGCCCAGCTTCGCCAGGCCGACGCTGTCGGTTATGCCGCTTTTGCGCAATTGCTGCAGAGTGCGTCCCGCGTCTATGCGCGCCAGATGCTGGGAAACCTTCAGACGGAGCGTACCGACGCCTTCTATCGTCGCGTCGATGCCGTGTCGGGCGCCAACAAGCACAACTGACCGACCTGCCGCGACGGCAGGTCTTCCCTCAATCCGCGAGTGTCAGGATCAACGGTCCGTTACGGGTCGCGACGATCGTATGCTCATATTGCACGGTGGGTGCCCTGGGGTCGCTGTAGAGCGTCCAGGGATCGCCATTGCCGCCGTCCTCGGCCCAGTTGGCGCCGAGTGACAGGAACGGCTCGATGGTAAACACCAGCCCGTCTTCCATCGAGCGCGTCTCGTGGCGATCCGGCCAGGTGGGGATTTCCTTCGGCTCGTCATGCAGCGTCAGGCCGATGCCGTGGCTCGAAAGATTGGTGATCAGCGTATAGCGGTTTTTCTTGGCGAAGTTTCCGATCGCATTGCCGATACCGGAAAGCGGCTTTCCGGCCTTGACCTGCTGCAGCCCGGTCCACAGCGCCCGGCGGCCGTCGCGGCAGAGCTTTTCGATCTCGCGCTTGACCGGCGGCACAGCGTAGGAGGAACCCGTATCGCCGAAAAAACCGTCCTTGACCGCCGAGACGTCGATATTGACGAGGTCGCCCGCCTGGATCACCCGGTCGCCCGGAATGCCGTGGGCGACTTCCTCGTTGACGCTGATGCAGGTGGCGCCCGGAAACTGGTAGCAGGTTTCCGGCGCCGATTGTGCACCATTGTCCTCCAGGAACTTGCGGCCGATCGCGTCGAGTTCGCGGGTAGTGATCCCCGGTTCCAGTGCCTTTGCCATGGTCTCCATCGCCTGCGCGCAAAGCCTGCCGATATCCTTCAGCTTGGCCAGTTCGTCTTCGGTGGAGATAACCATGGTCTGCCTAACGTTCTAACGTGTTCAAACTCGATCAGGCGGCCGGTTTCGCGCCATCGGCCGAGCCCGTCAATTCTTTTCTGACGACCCCAGTTCTTTTCTGACCAGCGGCGCGACTTTCGTGCCGTAGAGCTCGATGCCGCGCATCACCTGGGCGTGCGGCATAGGACCGATCGCCATCTGCAGCAGGAACCGGTCCATGCCGAACACTTTGTGGGCGGCGATGATCTTTTCGGCTACCAGTTCCGGCTCGCCGAGGAAGAGATTGCCGAGCGTCGAGCGCGCCTCGTCGAAATGCGCCCGGTTGGTCGGCCCCCAGCCGCGTTCGCGGCCGATGCGGTTCATCACCTCCGCCTGCGGGCCGTAGAACTGGTCGGCAGCGGCCTCGGTCGTATCTGCGATAAAACCATGCACGTTGATGCTGGTCTTCAGCTTGGCCGGATCCTGGCCGGCGCGGCGGGCAGCCTCCCGGTAGAGGTTGAAGAAGGGCGCAAAGCGCGGATACTCGCCGCCGATGATGGCGACCGCGAGCGGCAGGCCCATGGCCCCGGCCCGCGCCACCGACTGCGGCGTGCCGCCGACGGCGATCCAGATCGGCAGTTGCCTCTGCAGCGGGCGCGGATAGACGCCGCGGCCGTTGATCGGCGCGCGCTTCTCCCCCTGCCAGGTGACGATCTCCTCGTCGCGGATGGCGAGCAGCAGATCGAGCTTTTCGGAAAACAGCTCGTCATAGTCGCCGAGGTCGTAGCCGAACAGCGGATAGGATTCGATGAACGAGCCGCGGCCCGCCATGATCTCCGCCCGGCCATTCGAAATCAGATCGACGGTCGAAAACTGCTGGAAGACCCGCACCGGATCGTCGGACGAGAGCACCGAGACGGCGCTGGTCAGCCGGATATTCTTGGTGATCGCGGCCGCCGCGGCAAGCACGGTCGAGGGCGACGAGACAACATAGTCCGGGCGGTGATGTTCGCCGAGCCCGAACACGTCGAGCCCCACCTGGTCGGCAAGTGCGATCTCCTCCAGCAGATCCTTGATCCGCCTTGCGCCTTCCGCGCCCTTGTCCAGTGCTGCGGCATCGACATCGCCAAAAGTATGAAGTCCGAGTTCCATCTTGAAGAAATCCATTCGTTGATGCCCGTCAGATAGTTATCGGGCACGTCAGGCGCAAATGCTATTCTTTCGAAGGCATCGTTCGATGGAATGGATAGGCGCACGGCCCGACCGGCAGCACCTGTGCCATAATTTGACAACTCGCACGGGACTGTAAGATTTCGGACACAAATATAGGTTTAGCACCTAAGGGAATGGTAATCGATCGGGCATAGACTCCCCGGCCAGCAGAGACAATAGTTTAGGTAAATCGAATGAATGACGGCACCGGAAATCGGCCGGACTCGGACGTTCCGAACCTGCAATCGTCGAATGACATCCTTATCGTGGAGGATTCCGCCGCCCTTTCGGCCTTGCTGCGACAACGGCTCGAGCGGGAGACTGCCGGCAGGACCTTTTGCTGTGCGAGCCTGGCTCAAGCTCGTATGCTGCTGGAGGGGCAGAAGTTCACCCTGGCCCTGACCGGCCTCAACCTGCCCGATGCGCCAAACGGCGAGATCCTTGCCCTGCTGGCCGAATACGCGGTTCCGACAATCGTCTTCACGGCAACCTCCGAGACTGAGACCACCATCCGCTACACCGAGCGGAAGATCATCGACTACATCGTCAAGAGCGACAACACGACGGTCGATACGGTCGTCAGGACCGTGAACCGCATCCTGACCAACAACGCCTTCTCCGTTCTCGTCGTCGATGACGCGAGATGGGCCCGTTCCGGTCTGGTCGAGATCATGCAGCGGCAGAATTTTCGTGTCCTCGAAGCGCACTCCGGCAAGCAGGCTCTGGATATCCTTGCCGACAATCCGTCGATCGAACTGGTGATCACCGACTACAACATGCCCGACATGGACGGACACGAGCTGACGAGGCGCATTCGTGCAACCCGGCCTTCGGACGAACTGCGCATTATCGGGGTTTCGTCTTCGACCGACCGCGGCCTCTCCGCAAGCTTCCTGAAAGCCGGAGCGTCGGATTTCATCTACCGTCCCTTCGTCCCGGAAGAGCTGCAATGCCGCATCGACAACAATGTCGAAACGCTGACCCAGCTGAAGCGGCTGCGTTATCTGGCGGAACGAGACCATCTGACGGGTCTCGCAAACCGCCGCTTCTTCTTCGAAAAGAACCCGCCCCTGGAGCCTGCACCGCCAAACGACGCGGTTGCCATCCTCGACATCGACCATTTCAAGTCGGTCAACGACACCTACGGCCACGAGGCCGGCGACCAGGTGCTGAAGCGTCTTGCCAGCACCCTCAGGGAGATGACCATCGACAAGCGATACCTCGCTGCCCGCCTCGGCGGCGAAGAGTTCGCAATCTACATGAAGGACACCAACGCCTTCCAGGCTCATTCCTTCTGCGAACAGGTACGCAGCCGCGTCCAAACCACCACCATCCCCCTGCAGGACAAGGACATATCGGTGACCATCTCCATCGGCGTCATGGAAATGGAGGAGCGCGAGACCTTCGGCAACCAGCTCAACGCCGCCGATCAGCTTCTCTACATGGCAAAAAAGAACGGCCGCAACCGCGTCTATTCAAGCCTGACGATACCGGAAGCGCTGATCCCCCAGGCGCAGGAACCGGAGGAACCCCGTACCCGAGTGACCCGGCGCCCCGGCACCCGGTGAATTGCCAAACGAAGTTCGAATCCGTTTTCAAAGACTTACGGCAGCCTTCTGAATCAATCCCGAAAGCGCCTTGAGACCGGCGAAGCCGCCCGAGCCTCACCCGGGCGACAACTCTCTGCTTCAGAACGTCTTGGCGATCTCTTCGAGCTGTCTGGCAACGATACCCCAGCCTTCCTCGAAGCCCATCTGCTGATGGGCATTCTTGTCTTCCTCCGTCCAGTGATAGGCCGTCGCGATATATTTCGTGCGGCCGTTGCCGAGGTCCTCGAATTCGACGACTGCAGTCATGAACGGCTTTTCCGACGGCACCCAGGCGCTGGTATAGGCGTCGGTGAAGACCAGTTTCTTGTTCGGCACCACTTCCAGATAGATCCCATAATTGGGGATCTTCTCACCGTTCGGCCCTTCCATCAGGATGAAGCTCGATCCGCCTGCACGGATGTCCATCCGGGCTTCGGTCACCTTCCAGGGCTGCGGACAGAACCATTCGCCCATGCGTTCCGGCGTGGTCCAGGCCTTGTAGAGCTTGTCGGCCGGCACGTTCATCTCGCGGACGATCTGCAGCGCGTGCTTGGCGGTATTCTCGGTCATCGTCGGTCTCCCTCGAGTTTCACAAAACATCTCATCCGATGTTGAACCTAGGACGTGTGACGAGAACGATATCCGACAAGTGTCATGTAATTTTTTAAGGGTCTGCAGCAAATATTTTCGGAACCGGGTRACAGGCATCGGGAGGGGCAATGGTCCAGTTCATATTTGAGGCGACGGTCATCCACTGGCGCGGCCCGTCCCCGTTCTTCTTCGCGCCGCTCCCGCCGAACCATGCGGAGGAGATCAGGCGACTATCGAAGCTCGTGAGCTACGGCTGGGGCGTAATTCCGGTCGACGCCACGATCGGCGGCGTCTCCTTCTACACGTCGCTCTTCCCGAAGGACGAAACCTATCTGCTGCCATTGAAGGACGCGGTGCGGAAAAAGACCGGAATTACCGCAGGCGACACGATTGCCGTGGAGATGACGTTACGGCAGCCGAGGCGGTAGCGGAGAGCATTGCATGTGGAATATGAGGCGATGCGAGGAGCCCCTCCCCCTTGTGGGGAGGGGTTGGGG
>NZ_JBFTZM010000028.1:0-35674 GCF_056406795.1 Neorhizobium sp. P1_A6
ACGTCACAGTCATCTGCCTGTCCTATGGCGAGCGCGGCGAAAGCGCCAAGCTCTGGAAAAACCCGGGCATGACGCTCGAAAAGGTGAAGACCGAGCGCCGCAGGGAAGCGGAAAATGCCGCCAAGGCCCTCGATGTCACCGACATCCAGTTCTTCGATCTCGGCGATTACCCGCTGGTCGTCGATCAGGACGCCAAGTTCAAGCTGGTCGACGTGATCCGCAAGGTTCAGCCGGAATTCATGCTCTCCCATTCCAAGTGGGACCCTTACAATACCGACCACATGTACGCGACGCAGGTTGCGATCGAAGCCCGGATGATCGCCCAGGCCTGGGGCCACAATCCGGGCGAAAAGATCCTCGGCGCACCGCAGCTCTATCTCTTCGAACCGCACCAGACCGAACAGATGGAATGGAAGCCGGACGTCTTCCTCGACATCTCGTCCGTCTGGGAGAAGAAGTGGGCGGCCATCCAGTGCATGGAAGGTCAGGAACATCTCTGGCACTTCTACAAGAACGTCGCCGAGAACCGCGGCAACCACTTCATGCGCAATTCCGGCGGCCAGGCCAGCGGACGCAAGTCGACCCATGCGGAAGGCTTCCAGTCGGTCTTCCCGCGCACCGTCGACGAACTTTGATAGGGGACGAACTCTGATGCCGGTCGTCGTCCAGAATATCGAACGCGCGGATCAGTCGATCATCGATCGGCTGGCCGCCTGCGGTGTCGCAACCGTCCATGAGGCGCAGGGTCGCAAGGGCCTGCTCGCCAGCTACATGCGGCCGATCTATCCGGGTGCGCGCCTTGCGGCGAGCGCCGTCACCATCTCGGCGCCTCCGGGCGACAACTGGATGCTGCATGTGGCGATCGAGCAGTTGAAGGCCGGCGACATCCTGCTGCTGGCCCCGACCAGCCCCTGCGAAGACGGCTACTTTGGCGATCTGCTCGCCACCTCCGCCCAGGCGCGCGGCTGCAAGGGACTGATCATCGATGCTGGCGTGCGTGACGTGGTCGATCTGACCCAGATGAAATTCCCGGTCTGGTCGAAGGCGGTCTATGCTCAAGGCACGGTCAAGGAAACGCTCGGCTCAGTCAATATTCCGGTCGTTTGCGCTGGCGCCTATGTTCGGCCTGGCGACGTAATCGTCGCCGATGACGACGGCGTCTGCGTGGTTGCCCGCGAGGAAGCCGAAGCGGTTGCCAATAAGGCGGAAGCCCGTGTCGCCGCCGAAGAAGACAAGCGGAAGCGGCTTGCTGCGGGTGAACTCGGCCTCGATATCTACGACATGCGCGGCAAGCTCGCCGAAAAAGGCCTGAAATATATCTGAGCGGTGGAGGCCGTTTTCTCTTTTCCCCACCGGGGAGAAGAAGGGAGATCGAGATGAGTGAAACTGAAACCGGCGTCCGTTGCATGTGGATGCGTGGCGGCACCTCCAAGGGCGGATATTTTCTCGCTGATGACCTGCCGACCGACCGTGACAATTTCCTGCTGCGGGTGATGGGTTCGCCCGATTCCCGCCAGATCGACGGCATGGGCGGCGCCCACCCGCTGACCTCCAAGGTGGCGGTGGTTCAAAAATCCGGGCGGGAAGGGGTCGATGTCGACTATCTCTTCCTGCAGGTCTTCGTCGATCAGCCGATCGTCACCGACGCACAGAACTGCGGCAATATCCTCGCCGGCATCGGGCCCTTCGCCATCGAGCGCGGTCTGGTGACGGCAAAGGGCGACAAGACCGAAGTCTCGATCTTCATGGAAAACACCGGGCAGATCGCCATTGCGACGATCGAAACACCTGACGGCCGGGTGACCTACAAGGGCGAGGCCCGGATCGACGGGGTGCCGGGGACCTCAGCGCCGATGCCGATCGTATTTGCCGATACGGCCGGCTCCTCCTGCGGCGCGCTGCTGCCGACCGGAAACCCGGTCGACGTGATCGAAGGCGTCGCCTGCACGCTGATCGACAATGGCATGCCCTGCGTCGTCATGCGCGGCGACGTGCTCGGCATTACCGGCACGGAGAGCCCGAAGGATCTTGAAGCGAACCAGGAGCTGCGCGCCAAGCTGGAGGCGATCCGCCTGAAGGCCGGGCCGATGATGAACCTCGGCGACGTTACCAAGAAATCCGTGCCGAAGATGACCATGGTCTCTGCACCGACGGCGGGCGGGGCGATCTCGACCCGCACTTTCATCCCGCATACGTGCCATGATGCGATCGGCGTGCTCGGCGCGGTCAGCGTCGCAACCGCCTGCCTTCTGCCGGAAGGTCCGGCGTCTGAACTCGCGGTCATTCCGGAAGGCGATGAGAAGCTGCTGTCGATCGAGCATCCGACCGGCGAGATGAGCGTCATCGCCACCATGAAGGACGGGGAGGTCTATCGTGCGGCGGTGCTGCGCACAGCGCGCAAGCTTTTCGACGGCGTGGTTTTTGGCGACTGAGGGTAGGACACGGGCATGAGGATCGCATTTCTAGGTTTTGGCGAAGCGGCACGGGCCTTTCACGATAGCCTAGCGCCGAAGCTCGAGACCGGCGAATTTCGTGCCTATGATCTGCTGCTCGACGACGCCGAAAAGGCGGGCGAGATGCAGGCGGCGATGGCGAGCCGCGGCGTCCGGCCGGAAGCCTCGCCTGCGGGTCTTGCCGATGCCGAATGGATCTTCAGCGCGGTCACCGCCGATCAGAGCCTCATTGCCGCCCAGTCGATCGCGCCGCATCTCGGCCAGGGCGCGCTGCTGATCGACATCAATTCCGTGTCTCCCGGCCGCAAGCGCGAGACCGCCGCGCTGGTCAACCAGACCGGTGCCGACTACCTCGACATGGCCGTGATGGCCCCTGTCCATCCGAAGGGCCATGCGACGCCGGTTCTGATTGCCGGCAAAAGCGCGGCCGAGCTTCTGGAACGTTTTCGCGGTCTCGGCTTCAGCGCCGATGTTGCCGGAGAGGCGGTCGGCTCTGCGACGGCCATCAAGATGGTGCGCTCCGTGTTCGTGAAAGGTCTTGAAGCAATCACTGTCGAGGCGCTTCTTGCCGCGGAGGCCTCGGGCTGTTTCGAGGAGATCCTGGCCTCGCTCTCCCAGAGCTTTCCGGGCCTCGACTGGTCGAAATTCCCGGATTACCAGTTCGAGCGCACGACCCGCCACGGCCGCCGCCGGGCCGCCGAGATGCGCGAAAGCGGCGTCACGCTGGATGCGCTGGGGCTGAACGGCGGTCTTGCCCGCGAGATTGCCGCCGTCCAGGACGAGATGGCGGCGAGCGGCGTAAAGCCGGCCGGCGATCTCAGGGAAACCGTTGCGCGGGTCCTTTCGGCGCGGCGCCAAGGCAAATAAGCTCGCCTCTTCAGGGCGTTGCCTTGTATACGCGGCATGTTTTTCCGCTCCAAACCCGCACGGTCATCCACAGCCTCACCCCCTGTATACATGAGGCTTGGCCAATCCATCAGATGTGGCTAAGATTTGCCGATCGACAGGCGGAGGTTGCGCCGGCTTGTCTCCAGGCAAAGGTGCGGATTTGGAAGAGACCTCGAGAACGACCCACACGATGCGTGCGCTGATGGAGCTGCGCAAGAAGATCCTCAGCGGCGACTATCCCGGCGGCACTCGGCTGTTCGAAGTTTCGCTGGCCGAGACGCTGCAGATTTCCCGAACGCCGGTGCGGGAGGTGATGTCGCGTCTTGCGGAAGAGGGGTTGCTCGACCGGTTGGCGAATGGCGGTTTTGTGGTCCGAAGCTTCACCTATGCGGATGCCGTCGATGCGATCGAGCTGCGCGGCGTGCTGGAAGGGACGGCGGCGCGGCTTGCCGCCGAACGCGGCGTCTCCCAGGCAGGATTGGATCAGCTTCGGGAAATCCAGGCCCGGCTCGACGATTGTTTCGGCGAAGCCGCGGACGACGTGGATCTGGAAGCCTATTCGGAGGCGAACGCAAGGTTTCATGTGGTGCTGGTCGAGCTTTCCGGCAGCACGGTAATCCAGCGGGAGGTCGAGCGCGCGACACGGCTGCCGTTCGCGTCGCCATCGGCTTTCCTCTCAGGCCGGGCCCACGTGGCGGCCTTCCGTCAGTCGCTGCATATCGCTCAGGAACAACATCGTACTTTGGTGCAGGCGATCGCCGGCCGTGAAGGTGCAAGGGCGGAATTTATCGCCCGCGAGCACGCCCGCATCGCCCGCAAGAACCTCGAATATGCGGTCTTCGAGGATCCGGAGTTGATGCTGACCGTTCCCGGCCTGGTGCTCCTCAACTCTTGAGAGCCCGGGTGTTCGCTGAAGGTTTTTGATGGCCGGAAGCCTTCGGTTTACTATCCGCAGGCGATCATCAGCCTGCCGAATATTTCCCCTTGAATTTGTCTTCCGATGCCGTCATGTATACACGACATCTCAAGCCACAGACAAACCACAGGGAGGAATTTCGTGACTCAGGCCAATCTCACTCAAGTTTTGAAGGATGCGGGCAACACCGTCGAGCATCTGCGCAACTCCAAGACCGGCATCTATGTATACCCGGTCGTGGCTCCGGAATTTTCCAACTGGCGTTCCGAACAGGCTGCATGGCGTGAAGGCGCCGTCCTTTTCGACCAGTCGCATCACATGGACGAACTCGTCGTCGAAGGCCCGGACGCCGCCAAGTTCCTTGAAAGCCTGTCGATCAACAGCTTCGCCAATTTCGGCGTCGACCGCGCCAAGCACTACGTTCCGGTCACGCCTGCCGGCCATGTCATCGGCGACATGATCATCTTCCGCGAAACGGAAGAAAAGTTCGTCCTCGTCGGCCGCGCGCCGACCGCCAACTGGCTGCTCTACAACGCGTCGCTCGGCAAGCATAACGTCAAGCTGACCCACGACCCGCGTTCGCCCTCGCGTCCGGACGGCAAGCTTGTCACCCGCATCCATTACCGCTTCCAGATCCAGGGTCCGGATGCGCCGAAGGTCTTCGAAAAGATGAACGGCGGTCCGATCCCGGAGATCAAATTCTTCCACGTCGACTGGATCAATGTCGGCGGCCGCAAGGTTCAGGCTCTGCGCCACGGCATGGCCGGCGCTCCCGGTCTCGAAATCTGGGGCCCGTATGCGGAGAAGGACGAAGTCCGCGCCGCCATCATCAAGGCTGCTGAAGAAGCCGGCGTCGATCTGCGCCCGGTCGGCAGCCGCGCCTATGCCACCAACACTCTGGAATCCGGCTGGATCCCGTCGCCGCTTCCGGCGATCTACACCGGTGACGAACTGCAGGCCTATCGCGACTGGCTTTCTGCCCAGAGCTACGAAGCTTCGGGTTCGATCGGCGGCAGCTACGTCTCCGACAAGATTGAAGACTATTATCTGAACCCCTACGAACTGGGTTACGGCGTCTACGTCAAGTTCGACCACGACTTCGTCGGCCGCGCGGCCGTCGAAAAGCAGAAGGCGACCCCGCAGCGCCGCAAGGTCACCTTCGAGTGGAATTCCGACGACGTCGTCAAGGTTATCGCTTCGGCTTTCCAGCCCGGCGAACAGGCTGCCAAGTGGATCGACTTCCCGCTCTCCAACTACGCTTCGTCGAGCTTCGACAAGGTTCTGAAGGATGGCAAGGTCGTCGGCCTGTCGATGTTCAACGGCTATAGCTACAACGAGCGTTCCATGCTGTCGCTCGGCGTCGTCGATGCCGACATCGAGGAAAACGACATCCTGACGCTCATCTGGGGCGAGCCGGATGGCGGTACTTCCAAGACCTCGGTCGAGCAGGGCCATAAGCAGGCCGAGATCCGCGTTCGCGTCGCAGCCGTGCCCTACGCTCAGGAAGCGCGTGAAAATTACGCCGAAAGCTGGCGCACAAAGAAGGCCCTCTAAGCAATGGGCGTGCGAGAACGGGCTGTTCTCGCACGCCGCTCCGTCCGTCTGACCGGACGTTTTTCATTGGCTAAACGGGGGGAGGATCAACAATGGCACTTTTAAATTTGTTCAGGAGCAAGCAGGAAGAGAAGTCCGTGGAGCCGGTCAGCTTCAGGGACCTTATCGACGGCTATTCCATCGAAGTCATGCCGCGCACGGCGGCCAAGATCGAAGATTTCAAGACACTGCTGCCGAAGGGCACGCGGGTCTATATCGCCCATATCGACGGAACGCCGATCGAGGACATGGTGCAGACCGCAAGGCGCCTGCACGAAGACGGCTTCCCCGTCATGCCGCATTTCCCCTCCCGCATCATTGCAAGCCACGCGATCCTGGAGGACTGGATCAAGCGCTACAGAAACGAGGCGGGTGTGGAACAGGCACTGCTGCTCGGCGGCGGCGTATCGACGCCCGCGGGCGATTTCGACAGTTCCATCCAGCTGATCGAGACCGGCCTGTTTGACCGCTACGGCTTCAAGCGGCTGCATGTCGCCGGCCACCCGGAAGGCAACAAGGACATCGACAAGGATGGCGGTTACAGGATCGTCGACGAGGCGTTGAAGTTCAAGCAGGCCTATTCCGAGCGCACCGATGCGGAGATGGCGATCGCCACCCAGTTCGCTTTCGATGCCAAGCCGGTGATCACCTGGGCCGAGCGTATCGCTGCCGCCGGCGTCAAGCTGCCGATCCATCTCGGCATTGCCGGCCCGACCAAACTGCAGACGCTCATCAAGTTTGCGATCGCCTGCGGCGTCGGCCCCTCGCTCAGCGTGCTGCAGAAGCGCGCGATGGATCTCAGCAAGCTCCTGGTTCCCTACGAGCCGACCGAAGTGCTGGCTGACATCGCCAACTACAAGACCGCCCATCCGGAAAGTCTGCTTCAGCAGATCCATGTCTTCCCGCTCGGCGGCATCCGTGCCAGCGCGGAATGGATGAACGAACAGCTGATCGGCCAGCGCAACATCGCATTGTGACTTAACCGAAACGGGGCAAGTGTTAGGCTTGCACCGTTTCGACCCGCTGCCGGGAGGAGATTGGCAGGGGAGGACAGATACGTGGACTATCCCAATCTGCGCCATATCCGTCTTTTCTGCGCCTGCCTGCGCACCGGTTCGCTGACGCAGGCGGCCGATATCGTGGGGGTGACCCAGCCGGCGGCATCGCAGGCGATTTCCCGGCTTGAAGAACTTTTCGGCACCAAGCTTCTCGAACGCGGTCCCGGCCATGCGATGGCGACGCCCGAGGGGCGCGTCGTCCAGGCCCGGTCGCTCAGGGCGCTCGATCTTATTCGAACCGGCTGCCAAAAACTCCAGGCGGATTCCGGCTCGCGCGGCTCCGGCGCGGATGGGCGGCTGACGATTTCCCACCTGCGCGCCCTGCAGGCCTTTGCCCAGACCGGCGGCTTTCCGGGTGCCGCGCGCATCCTCGAACAATCGGGTGCTGCGGTTCAGCGCACCGCTCGCAATGCAGAAGCGATCCTCGGCACAAGCCTTTTCGAGGCCGACGGCCGGGCGACGCGGTTCACCAGTGCCGGCCGTGCCGTTGCCCGCTGGGCCGGCCTTTCGCTAAAGGAACTCGGCAACGCCACCGAGGAAGTGCAGGAGCTGCGCGGCAAGTTCGACGGCCTTGTATCGATCGGCGCGCTGCCGATGGCGCGTACCACCATCGTGCCCGATGCTATTGCTTCGCTGGCTCTCACCCATCCGCTGGCACGGTTCGAGATCCTCGAAGGCAGCTACGAACAGCTCCTCAGCGATCTGGAGATGGGACATATCGATTTTCTGATCGGCGCGTTGCGCAGCCGTCTGACGCCGTCGCTGGTTCAGGAGCCGCTTTTCGATTTCCGCCTCGCGGTTGTCGCCGGTGCCGGTCATCCGCTGTCCGGCAAGGCGGATGTCTCGGCAACCGAACTTGCTTCCTACCCATGGGTCGTGGCCCGCAAGGGCACTCCCAACCGCAGAACATTCGATGCCCTGGCGGCAACGTTTCCGGATGGACCGCAGACTCAGGGAACGGTTGAGACCGGCTCGCTGACGGCGTTGCGCGGCATCCTGATGCAGACGGACCGGCTGGCGCTGCTGTCCCGTCATCAACTCCGGCACGAATTGAAGGCCGGGTTCCTGACGCTTCTGAATTATGAAGTGCCGGGAAGGCCGTTGTCGATCGGCATCACCACTCGCCGCAATTGGCAGTCGACCGCTCTCCAGGCGGAATATCTGGCAGCGATCCGGCGGGTGGTCGCGACGGAAGACACGGTCAGCGCTGCCGACGGCAGTTGCTTGCCTTCGCTGAACGCCGCCGAGTAGCGCCACTTGCCATTGCAGTTTTCGCAGTTATCGTTATTGCCGCATATGTCCGGCGGTCTGATGTCGCGCCGCCGGCAGAGAGCGGGAGCATCTTGAGAAAAAAGGCCGTCAACAGTCTCGAACGCCTTCAGGCAGTCCTTGAGGTTTTTACCGAGGACCGTCTGGAATGGACGCCGGAAGAGCTGATGGAGGAGCTGGGCTATAGCCGGCCGACGCTCTATCGCTACCTGAAGATCCTGAAAGACAGCGGTTTCCTCACCTCCATGCCGAATACCGGCTTCACCCTGGGACCAAGGGTGGTGGAGATGGATTATCTGCTGCGGAAGTCGGACAATCTCATCCTGTCCGGCGCGCCGTACCTCCAGAAACTCACGGGGCGATACGAATGCACGGCGCTTCTGGTGCGCTGGTACGGTGAAAAGATCCTCTGTGTCGATTCGATCAGTTCCAGCCGCGAGGCGATCAGCAGCTATCCGCGCGGACGGCCGATGCCGCTCAGCCGCGGCGCGATCGGCCGGTCCATCGTCGCCTTTCTGCCGCGCCGCAATCTGGTGCCGCTGATCAACCGCACGCTCGACGACTGGCAGGCGGCGGGCGCCGGCGATACCGTCGAAGCTGTCCTGGACGGGCTGAAATCGGTGCGCAAGAAGGGTTACGCCGTGGCCCATGGCGAAGTGACGCCTGGCGTCGTCGGTTTCGCAGCGCCTATCTTCGATGCGGGCCAGAGCCCCATCGCCAGCTTTTCCGTAACGATCGCTCAAGATCAGGTCGGCGGCTCCACCGTGGAGGAGATCGGCCGGGAAGTCTTGTTCGCAGCCGGCGAGATCACCGCCGCGCTCGCCTCGCATCGACATAGAATTTCAAGCCGATAATCTCATATTGCAAGAAAATGTGTTGACTTTCGGCGACCGTCTTCGCATTTTGCCGCGACAGAGCATGGCCGAGATTTCGACATCGCTCGGCTCGCGGATTTTTTAAACGCCTCGGGGCACTGAACTTCCCTTAAGTTCGCGGTGCCGTAGCAGGGATAGACAGGAGGAGCATTCCATGAAGAAGATCGACGCTTTCAACCATATCTGGCCAAAGCCCTTTTTCGACAAGCTGATCGGCTATATCGGCACGATGACCGACGTCACCATGCGTTCGGGCGCGGTGCCGATGATGACCGATCTCGACCGCCGTTTCCAGGTGATGGACATGTTCGGCGGCGACTACCAGCAGGTCCTGTCGCTCGCTTCTCCGCCGCTTGAAAAGCTGGCCGGCCCCGAACGCGCCTATGACCTCGGTCGGATCGGCAACGATTCCCAGAAGGAACTGTGCGACAAATATCCGGAACGCTTCCCGGCCTTCATCGCCACCGTGCCGATGGAAAACCAGGAATGGATGATGGCGGAAACCAAGCGGGTCGTCGAAGATCTCGGCGCCTGTGCGGTCCAGATCTTCACCAACTACAGCGGCAAGCCGCTCGACCTGCCGCAGTTCGAGCCCTTCTTCGAATATATGGCAAAGTCTGGCAAGCCGGTCTTCCTGCATCCGTYGCGCGGCGCCAACTTCCCGGATTACCTGACCGAAGACCGTTCGGAATACGAGATCTTCTGGACCTTCGGCTGGCCGTATGAAACTTCGGCGGCAATGGCGCGCCTCGTGTTCTCGCGCATCTTCGACAAGTACAAGGGTCTCAAGGTCGTCACCCACCACGCCGGCGGCATGGTGCCCTTCTTCGAAGGCCGCGTCGGTGCCGGCTGGGACCAGATGGGCAAGCGCACGTCGGACCGCGACCTCTCGACCGTGCTGAAGGCGCTGGAGCGTCCGCATCTCGAATATTTCAAGGAATTTTATGCCGATACGGCGAGCTTCGGTTCGACCAAGGCAATCGAGCACGCCATCGAATTTTTTGGCGAAGACCGGGTGCTTTTCGCGTCCGACGCGCCGTTCGATCCGGAAGGCGGCCCGATGTACATCCGCGAGACCATCAAGGTGCTCGACAACATGGACATCTCCGATGCCACCCGCCAGAAGATCTATGAGGGCAATGCCAAGAAGCTTCTCGGGCTGAAGTAAACGATCCGGTTTTCGGAATTATCGAAACGCGCGGGCGGCAATGCCCGCGCGTTTTTCATTTGGAAAGCCGGTCGATATAACGCCTGGCGGAGCGGGCGACGATCGCCTGCCCATCCTGGCGGACATTCTGGTGCGAAAAGGCGCCGTAGATGCGCTCGAACGGCCAGGGCGCCAGCCGCTCGGCGACATCGGCAACTTCAGCCGCGCTGAGCGGCAGCATGTTGGGATAACTCCACATGAAGGAGACATGGTCGGTGCCCGGCGTGACCTGGACGATGTCGCCGGCGAGCAGCACGCCCTTGCCGTCCTCGCCCGTCCAATGCAGCACGGTGCCGCCGGCAAAATGCCCGCCGCCATGGACCAGCGTGACGGAAGAGGAGAGCACCAGCGCGTCCTCGTCCCAGAGCCGGACGTAATCCGATGGGCGGCAGATCCATTCCTTGTCGGCGGCATGCAGGTAGATCGGCGCGTCGAAGGCCGCGGCCCAGTCCTGCATGGTCGTGTAATAATGCGGATGGGAGATCGCGATGGCGCTGAGGCCGCCCAGAGCCTGAACGATCTCCTTGGTCGCGTCGTCCAGCAGCGCGATGCAGTCCCACAGGATATTTCCCGCCGGTGTGCGTAGTAGCAGGGCGCGCTGGTTGATGGCGAAGGCTGGAGCGGTTTGGATCGCCATCAGATCCGGCTCGAGCCGAACCCAAGTATTTCGATGCGTCCGTGCAAGCTTTTCTGTCGTCGTCCAGGCTTGGCCGGAAGGCGGTATATATTGGCGCTCGTCTGTGCAGATCGGGCACGTTTCCGGCGCCTCTTCGGCCTCCTCGAAGGAGGTGCCACAGGCGCCGCAGAGAAAAATCGACATCGAAACCTCCCTCAGGATCTTGTGTGGGTCCTGTCATGAATTTGATAGGAAACGATATTCCGCAAGGAAAGGGAAGTCCTTGGCGTTACCTGAGGCAGTCCGATCGGATACGCTCGTATTCTCGGGGATGGATTCACCTTTTCCAAAGGCGGGTGCGATAGGGTCTGGCCTTAAGCTATTTCACCCCAGAGGATCGGATGACGGCCCCGAAGACGCCACGGCTGCTGAACCTGGACATCCTGCGTCTCGTCTCGGCGCTGATGGTGCTGACGTTCCACTACGGTTTTCGCATGCGGATTTCCGGCGAGGGTGGCGGTATCGGCTTTCCGGAACTCGCACCCTTTGCCATGTGGTTCGATGTTGGCCTGCTGATCTTCTTTGCCATTTCCGGCTATGTCATCACCATGTCGGCGGAAGGCCGCACGGCCTATGATTTTGCCGCCGGTCGTTTTGCCAGGCTCTGGCCGACCTTCATCGTCTGCGCGACGATCACCGCCGTCGTGCTCGCCGTCTGGCATGTGCCGACCATCGATCCGCCGACGGTCAGGCAATGGCTGGCGCATGCCGTCATCATCTCGCGCGGCCTCGGCCAACCGTTCCTTGATGGCGCCTACTGGACGATCGCCTACGAGATTATCTTCTACTTCTGGGTTTTCCTGCTGATCGCCACCGGCCTTTTCGAGCGCGGCTGGCGCGTTGTCGTACTGGCGTGGCTGGCGATTTCGATCGTCAACGAGGCCTTCATCGGCAGCGGCGCGATCCAGAAACTGCTGATCACCGAATATTCCGGCTATTTCGCCTTCGGCCTGGCGCTCTACAAGGTGAAACAGCAGGTTTCCCCTTCGAGCCTCTGCGTGCTCGCCGCCGCCGTCTGCTGGGCGATCGCCACACCCTTCCTGACCGAACCGGATTTCGTCGCAACATACGGGCTAAGCCGCAGTGCCGTCGGGCTTGCGCTGATCGGGCCGCTGGCGCTTGCAGCGGTTGCGGTCTGCGCCACGGCGCCGTCGCTGCGCATTTCTCCGGCATTGGCGATCGGGCTCGGCGGTCTCACCTACCCGCTCTACCTGCTGCACCAGAATATCGGTTACGCCGTGTTTGCCCGTTTCGGCACGGAACAGAACCGCTGGCTGGTAGCCGTGGTGCTGATAGCCGTCCTGCTTTTCGTCGCCTGGGTGATCGCAAAGACCATCGAACCGGCGGCGCGGCGGGCGATCATCCGCGCTGCTGGTCATCTTCGCGACGGTCTCGGCCGCCTGAGACAGCGGACCGCCTGATCCCGGATTGACGACCCTATTTTACCCGGATAAATCTGCATCTCAATTCAGAGGAAGCAGATGACGGATTTCCATTGGACGGCGTTTCGAGGTGAAAACCGCATTGCGAGCGGATCACCGGCGGAAGTCGTCACGGCGATCAAGGCCGGTGGCCATGAAAGCGTTCTGGTCTTTGACGATGCGACGGGAAAGCTGGTCGATCTCGATCTGCGTGGTACTCTCGAAGATTGTCTCAGTCGTCTTCCCACGAACAACGTGGAGCCTGTCGAGCCGGTGGAGCGGCGGCCCGGCCGGCCGAAGCTTGGCGTCGTGCCACGCGAGGTGACATTGCTGCCGCGGCATTGGGAGTGGCTTGGCCAGCAACCCGGCGGCGCCTCCGTAGTGCTGCGCAAGCTCGTCGATGCGGCGCGTGCGGCCAGCAGTGCGGGAGATGATAGGCGTCGGGCTCAGGAGGCGGCCGATGGCTTCATGCGGGCGCTCGGTGGGGATCAGCCGGGATACGAAGACGCGGCGCGGGCGCTTTATGCGGGGCAGGGGGATCGCTTCAGGGAGCTGACGGAGAGCTGGCCGAAGGATGTCCGGGACCATGCCCGATATCTCGCCCGAGGCGCATTCGGGACTGGCCCCGCCGAAGAAAAGTAATTCCTGTTATGTCGGGTGATCGGCGGGAAATGCTGCCGGCATCAGGTCATTCGTATACTTTTTGAACATGATCTGTCCGCGATTGAACATGGACCGAATGAAAACCGCACCCTAAGTTGTTTCGAGCCGCCGGGGAGGGTGGCTCGGAGGAGCAATTTATGGATCGCATGAAGAACAAGGTCGTTCTCGTGTTCGGCGCCGGTTCGGTCGGCCCGGGTTTCGGGAACGGCAAGGCTGCCGCCGTCGCCTATGCCCGCGAGGCCGGCAGCGTCGTCTGCGTCGACGTTGATCTCGATGCAGCGAAGAACACGGTCGACGTCATCGAATCCGAGGGCGGCTTAGGCCTCGCGCTCGCCGCGGACGTCACCAGATCCTCCGACATTGCCGTCGTCGTCGAAAGGACAATGGAGCGCTTCGGCCGTATCGACGTGCTGCACAACAATGTTGGCATCAACCTGCCGGGCGGTGCGGCGGACGCAACCGAAGAGAGCTGGCGCAAGGTGATGGACGTCAACCTGACCAGCGCCTTCCTTAGCTGCAAGGCCGTTCTGCCGATCATGGAGAAACAGGGCGGCGGGGCGATCATCAATATCTCGTCGCTCGCCTCCATCCGGTGGACCGGCTATCCCTATGTTTCATATTATGCATCGAAGGCGGCGCTCAATCACTTCACGCGGGCGATTGCGATCGAATATGCGGCCAAGGGCATCCGCGCCAACGCGATTCTTCCGGGCGTGATGGATACGCCGCATATCCAGAAACAGATCAGCGGCTATTATGGTTCTGCCGAGGAGATGAAGGCCAAAAGGGACGCGCTTTCGCCGATGAAGCGGCAGGGAGACGGCTGGGATATCGCCTGGGCCTCGGTTTTCCTCGCTTCCGACGAGGCAAAATACATTACCGGCGTCGAGCTTCCGATCGACGGCGGGCTGCATGTGACGGTGTCCGGCAGCTTGAACTGAGGCAATTGCAGGTGCGCTGGGGTGAGATCCATGATGTGGATCGGTTTTAAAGTTTTCTACTCCGGTGGCAAATTTAGGCTTGCCTAATCTGTCGGGCTTCAGCAAACTCCGGCAACTTGAAGAAGAATAAGATCCAGATAATGGACCACTGCGGATGGCTGGAGGAGCCGGACGTCGGGAGGAGAAGCGGTCGCGCCGGAGAGGGGCGTGGTCCGCGCGGATTTGCGGCTTGGTCCGCGAATATCCGGAGCGTTTCTTCCGTTTGTCCGCTTCGCAGCACAGAGGAGGATGATGTGTGACGGCAGCCCATAATACGATCGAGCCCATGGACGAGGCTTCGCTGCTCGCCGGCCTCGAAGGCGTGGCGCCGCAGCAGAGCGGTTCCGTCTGGATGCGGCCGGCGGAGGCGATTGCTGCCGGGCTTCTCGTCGGGATTATCGCGCTGCTATTGGCCGGGGTTGTTTCCCGCTATGTTTTTTCGCTGCCGATCGTCTGGATCGACGAGGTGGCATCGATCTCTTTCCTCTGGCTTGCCATGCTCGGCTCGGCCATGGCCGTCGACCGCAGCGAGCACCTGCGGCTGACGCTCTTCGTCGGCATGCTGCCGGAAAAGGTGCAGGGATTGGCCAACACGCTGGCCCTGTTGCTGATGGCGCTTTTCCTCGGCGTGATGCTGCGGCCGGCCTATGAATATGCAATCGAGGAATCCTACATCACTTCGGCGGCGCTCAACATTCCGATGAGTTTTCGCGCTGCCGCCCTGCCCGTTGGTGTCGGGCTGATGTTGATCCTCGCGGTTGTCAACGCACTGAAGGGATCGACCTTGAGGCAGGTCGCGATATCCGTGGTGGTTATCGCCGTCGTGACCATGCTGCTCTGGCTTGTCGGGCCGGGCCTGAAGCAGATCGGCAACTGGAACATTCCGATCTTCCTCGTCGGTTTCGTGGCGCTGTTTCTCGTGCTCGGCGTGCCGATCGCCTTCTGCTTCGGCCTTGGGACGCTGGCATTCCTGACGTTCACGACGTCAGTTCCGGTGTTCGTGATGATCGGCCGCATGGACGAGGGCATGTCGAGCATCATCCTGCTGTCGGTGCCGATCTTCGTGCTGCTCGGCTGCGTGCTGGATGCGACCGGCATGGGCAAGGCAATCGTCGAGGTGCTGGCTTCGCTGCTCGGCCATGTCCGCGCCGGGATGTCCTATGTCCTGCTCGGTTCGATGTTCCTGGTGTCCGGTATTTCCGGCTCCAAGGTCTCGGATATGGCGACCGTCGCGCCTGCCCTGTTTCCGGAGATGAAGCGCCGCGGTCATAGGCCGCCGGAGATGATCGCGCTGCTGGCGACCGGAGCGGCGATGGCGGAAACCGTGCCGCCGTCGATCGTGCTGATCGTGCTTGGATCCGCCGCCGGCGTTTCGATCGCGGGGTTGTTCACGTCCGGTTTTGCGATCGCCATGGTTCTGCTTCTGGTCCTCGCGATCCTGGCGCGCTGGAAGGCGCGGCACGAATCCATGGCCGGGGTGCGCCGGGCACCGCTGTCGGTGATCAAGAAAGCGCTGCTGGTCGCCGCGCCGGCACTGGTTTTGCCTTTCCTGATCCGCACCGCAGTCGGCGAAGGCATTGCCACCGCGACGGAGGTTTCGACGATCGCCGTCCTCTACGCGATGATCATCGGGGCGACGCTCTACGGCGGTATCAGCCTGAAGAAGCTCTATGAGATGCTGGTGGAGACGGCGGCACTTTCCGGCGCGATCCTGATGATCCTGGGTGCGGCGTCCGCGATGGCCTGGGCACTGACCCAGACGGGGTTCGCAGCGCAGCTTGTGCAGGCGGTGCAAGGCCTGCCGGGTGGTTGGATGACCTTCATGGGCGTCACCATCCTGATATTCATGGTGCTCGGCTGCGTGCTCGAGGGCCTGCCGGCGATCGTGCTAATGGCGCCGATCATGTTTCCGGTCGCCCGCTCGCTCGGCATCAACGACATCCACTATTCGATGGTGGTGGTGACGGCGATGAATATCGGCCTGATGACGCCGCCGATTGGCATCGGTTTCTACATTGCCTGCAAGATCGGCAATGTTTCGCCGGACGAAGCGATGAAAGCCATCTGGCCCTATATCGGCGCGCTGATGATCGGCCTTCTGGTGATTGCAGCCGTGCCCTATTTCTCGACCGCCTTTCTCTAGAGGCTGTGAGGCAAAAAACTGGGAACTGAATTCGGAGGAGGATTTCATGAACGTCAATCGCAGAACGCTTCTTTTGGGCGCGGCCACGACCGGCATCGCCACGACCTTTTCGATCCGCACGCGGCCGGCCAATGCCGCCGAGTTCACCTATAAGTTCGCCAACAACCAGACGCTGACGCATCCGATGAACACCCGCGCCAAGGAGGCCGTCGCCAAGATTCTGGAGGAGAGCGGTGGTCGCATGGCGATCAATATCTTCCCGTCGAGCCAGCTCGGCGCCGATACGGACATGCTGAACCAGGTGCGTTCCGGCGGCGTCGAAATGTTCAGCCTGTCGCCGATCATCCTGTCGACCCTGGTGCCGAATGCCTCGCTCAACGGCGTCGGTTTCGCGTTCCCGAGCTACGACAAGGTCTGGCCAGCCATGGACGGCGAACTCGGCAAGTATGTTCGCGGCGAGATCGAGAAGAAGGGGCTGCTGACGCTCGAAAAGATATGGGACAACGGTTTCCGGCAGATTACCTCGTCCAAGGGGCCGATCGAAAAACCGAAGGACCTTGAAGGTTTCAAGATCCGCGTGCCGGTCAGCCCGCTCTGGACCTCGATGTTTACCGCCTTCGGGTCGGCGCCAGCCAGCATCAACTTTGCCGAAACCTATACCGCGTTGCAGACGGGCATCGTCGACGGACAGGAAAATCCACTCGCCATCCTGACGACGGCAAAGCTGTTCGAGGTGCAGAAATATGTCTCGATGACGAACCACATGTGGGATGGTTTCTGGATCCTGCTCAACCGCCGCTCCTGGCAGGCGCTGCCGGCAGATCTGCAGGGGATCGTCTCTAAGCACTTCAACGCCGCCGCCGAGCTGCAGCGCAAGGACGTCATGGGCCTCAACGCCACCGTCCAGGCCGAACTCGAAGGGAAGGGCATGAAGTTCAACAAGCCGGACGGCGCGCTTTTCCAGGAAAAGCTGCGCGCTGCCAATTTCTACAAGGACTGGAAGTCGAAATACGGCGACGAGGCTTGGGCGATCCTCGAAAAGGCCATCGGCAAGTCATTAAGCTGATCGGTAGCGGCCATGCATCTGATGGGAAACGGCATATGCAACAGGTGATCGAGATCCCCTCGGGTCTTCGGGAAGGTGCCGTTTCCGGCTCGCAGGCTGTGGAGCGGGCGCTGCAGCTTCTCTCTATCGTCGGCCGCGGCGCGGAAAAGGGTGTCGCGCTCGCCGATGTGGTCGCCGATAGCGGCCTCAACAAACCCACGGCCCGCCGGTTGCTGATGGCGCTGATGCGCTCTCGCCTCGTCGAACAGGACGAGCTTACCCGGCGATATTATCTCGGCGGGGAGCTTTACGTGCTCGGCATGCTGGCCTCCCGCCGGCATGGCCTTCTGGAGATGGCGGGCGAAAGCCTGAAGCGGCTTTCCGGCAAATCGGCCGACACGAGCTTCGTCTCGATGCGGCGTGACGACTACGCCGTCTGCCTGCATCGCGAGGAGGGAACGCATCCGGTGCGCACCCATGCGCTGCTGACCGGCGACCAGAATCCGCTCGGCGTCGGCGCCGGTTCGCTTGCCATGCTGGCGGCATTGCCGGACTCGGAAGTCGAGGCCATCCTCGGCCGGATCGAAGGTGTCATTACCGCCCAGTATCCCGGCTATTCGACGGATATCATCCGCGAGGACGTCGTCCGCACACGCGAACTCGGCTATGCGCTCAATCCCGGGCGGGTGATTGCCAATTCCTGGGGGATAGGCATGGCAATTCTGCTGCCAGACGGGCGGCTCGCCGGGGCTCTGTCGATCGCCGCGATCGACAGCCGCATGGGTGAGGCGCGCCAGAAGGAGCTTGCGGCCCAGCTCGGCCAGGAGGTCGAACGGGTGCAGGGCAAGCTGAAATTGCTGTTCAGTTCAGAAAAACCGGCGCTTCGAAAGGCGCCGCAAGCGGCACGGTCGAGAACACCGGAACGGGTTTGAAACGAAGGAGAAGGTCATGGCAGGAGCGCAGATCGTCGGTTGGGCGCATTCGAAGTTCGGCAAGTCCGAAGCGGCCTCGACGCGGGAATTGATGGCCGAGGTGATCAATCCGGCCCTCGAACATGCCGGTATCACGGCGAAGGATGTCGACGGCATTTTTGTCGGCGTATTCAACAATGGTTTTTCCAAGCAGGATTTCCAAGGCGCCTTGGTGGCGATGGCGGCCGACGGGTTCGACCATGTGCCGGCGGTGCGGATGGAGAATGCCTGCGCCACGGGCTCCGCGGCGCTCTATTCGGCGCTCGATTTCATCGCCTCGGGGCGCGGCAAGATCGCATTGGTCGTCGGTGCCGAAAAGATGACGGCTCTGCCCACCAAGGAAACGGGCGATATCCTGCTGTCGGCCTCATACCGCGAGGAGGAGGCCGATGTCGAAGGCGGCTTCGCCGGCCTCTTCGGCCGCATCGCCAGCCACTATTTCCAGCGTTATGGCGACCGCTCGGAAGAGCTGGCGATGATCGCGGCCAAGAACCATGCGAACGGCATGAAGAACCCCTATGCGCATATGCAGAAGGATTTCGGCTTCGACTTCTGCAACACTGTGTCCGACAAGAATCCCTATGTGGCAGCGCCGCTGAGGCGCACCGACTGCTCGCTGGTTTCGGATGGTGCGGCCGCCCTGGTGATTGCGGCGCCCGAAGTCGCGGCTGGCATGAAGCGCGCCGTCGCCTTCAAGGCGCATAACCATGTCAACGATATCCTTGCCATGTCGCGCCGCGATCCGATCGCCTTCGAGGGCGCGCGCATGGCCTGGCAGAAATCGCTGGCGGAGGCGGGCATTTCGCTCGACGATCTCAACTTCGTCGAAACCCATGACTGCTTCACCATCGCCGAACTCATTGAATACGAGGCGATGGGGCTTGCCGAACCCGGCAATGGGTATCGCGTCATCCGCGAAGGCATTACCCGCAAGGACGGCCGCCTGCCGGTCAATCCGTCCGGGGGCCTGAAATCCAAGGGCCATCCGATCGGCGCAACCGGCGTTTCCATGCATGTCATGGCGGCGATGCAGCTCTGCGGCGAGGCGGGCGACATGCAGCTGCCGAAGGCGACAATGGCCGGTGTGTTCAACATGGGCGGCGCCGCCGTTGCTAATTACGTGTCCATCCTGGAGCGGACGAAATGAATGCGACGACCTCGGTTGGCGTCGGCGATCGGACCGAACCGAAGGGCGGGCTCAGCCCCCGCTCGACGCGGGTGATGAACCTTGCCCGCTTCGTGACGCAGGCGATGCGCCGCGAACCGCAGGGCGTTGCGCTGGTCTGGGCCGAGAAGACCTGGACCTGGGAAGAGTTCGAGACCCGCATCGACGCGATGGCGGCAGCGCTGCAGCAGCGTTTCGGGGTGGCCAAGGGTGACCGCATCCTGGTTCAGTCGCAGAACTGCAACCAGATGTTCGAGAGCATGTTCGCCTGTTTCCGGATCGGTGCCGTCTGGGTGCCGGCCAATTTTCGGCAGACGCCGGAAGAGGTCGCCTATCTCGCCAAGGCAAGCGGGGCGAAGGGCATGATCTGCAACGCATCGTTTCCGGATCACGCCCAGGTAGTGCGCGAAAGCAATCCGGAGATCGGTTTCGCTATTGCCATAGGCGAATCGGATTTCGGGCCCTCCTATGACGCTCTCGTTGAGGAATTCGGCGGCAGAAAACCAGTCGAAGCGCGGATCGAGCGCGACGATCCGTGTTGGTTCTTTTTCACGTCGGGCACGACCGGACGGCCGAAGGCGGCGGTGCTGACCCATGGCCAGATGGCTTTCGTGATCAACAACCATCTCTGCGACCTGATGCCCGGCGTCACCTCCGCCGACGCGGCGCTGGTCGTCGCCCCGCTTTCGCATGGCGCTGGCGTGCATCAGCTCACCCAGGTGGCGCATGGGGTGAAAACCATCCTGTTGCCGACCGAAAAGTTCGACATCGACGCCGCCTGGGCACTGATCGAAAAGTGGCGCGTCTCGACCATGTTCACAGTGCCGACTATCCTGAAGCTGCTGGTCGAGCATCCGGCCGCCGAGACATACGACCACTCCTCGCTGCGCTACGTCATCTATGCGGGCGCGCCGATGTATCGCGAGGACCAGAAGCGGGCGCTGAAAAGCCTCGGGCCTGTGATCGTGCAATATTTCGGGCTCGGCGAGGTGACGGGGGCAATCACCGTTCTGCCGCCAGCCTTGCATTCGGCCGAGGACGGCGAAGTCGCCAGGATCGGGACCTGCGGCATGGAACGCACCGGCATGCAGGTGTCGATCCAGAACGATGCGGGCGACGAGGTCGGGCCCTACGAGACCGGTGAAATCTGCTGCATCGGCCCGGCGGTCTTTGCCGGCTATTACGACAATCCGGAGGCCAACGAGAAGGCGTTCCGCAACGGCTGGTTCCGCACCGGCGACCTCGGCCATATGGATGCGGAGGGTTTCCTCTACATTACCGGCCGCGCCTCGGACATGTACATTTCCGGCGGCTCGAACGTCTATCCGCGCGAGATCGAGGAAAAGCTCCTTACCCATCCGGCGATCAGCGAAGTGGCTGTGCTCGGCGTGCCCGATCCGCTCTGGGGGGAAGTCGGCATCGCCGTCTGCGTCGCCAAGCCGGGTTCGGCGGTGACCGACAAGGACCTGTTCGCCTTCATCGACGGCAGGATGTCCCGCTACAAGATGCCGAAGCGCTTCATCTTCTGGGACGCTCTGCCGAAATCCGCCTACGGCAAGATCACCAAGAAGATGATCCGCGAAGAGCTTCAAGGGCGTGGTGAGCTTGATGATAAGTCGGCTAATGATCTGCCGGCGCTGCGCCAGCTCAAGCATCCGGGCCCTGTCGCTCCGGTCAGGCGAGAGGTCGTGCGGACTGCCCTGAAGCCGGTCGAGGGCGCGCTGCGGCCGGGCGAGGTTTTCATGGCCGAGGTGGCGCGGGTCTTCGCGGAGGCGGGCTGCAAGGGTGGTTTCCTCAATATCGAAGGTGGGGCCTGCGATCCGTTCCGTTATGTCCTGCCGGCCTTCTCGCCGGACGAGGATCATGCTGCCTGGTACAGCGCGACCTTCGCGCCGCAAGCGGGCGGCAAATTCCACTCGGCGACTGCGATGGTCGGTGAGCGGGACGGCGCGCCGTTCCTGCATTGCCACGGCATCTGGGATACCAGCGAAGGGGCTCTGCGCATGGGGCATGTGTTGCCCTTCGACAGCATCGTCAGCCGTCCGATCACGGTCAAAGGGTATGGCAGCGCCACCGCGACCTTCTCGTCGATCCCCGATCCGGAGACGAATTTCACGCTGTTTTCCGCCAAGGGCGAAAGCGGCGAGGGCAACGGCATCCTGCTGCGGGTGCGCCCGAACGAGGATATCGGGATAGCGATCGAAGAAGTCTGCCGCGAGCATGGCATCGAGAGCGCCCGCATCTACGGTATCGGCAGCATCAATGAGCCCGTGTTCGAGGATGGGCGTCGGGTGGTCTGCCTTGCGACCGAGATCGCCATCGAGAACGGCGTGCTCGAAATGACGCCGGATGGGCTTCGGGCCTCCATCGACGCCGCGGTCGTCGATACGGAAGGCGTGATTTATCACGGCCGGCTGGCGCGCGGCGACAATCCAGTCGGCGTCACCTTCGAACTGGTCATCATCGAAAATCGGGAGAGATGAATGCGCAGCGTCGTCACGGGTGCGGGATCGGGTATCGGCCTTTCGACGACGGAGCTTCTGATCGAAGCCGGATGGCATGTGCTGGCCGCCGACCGCGATGCTGCGGCGCTTGACCGGTTGGCGGAACGTCTCGGCAACCGGGCCGGTCTCCTCACCACCGTTCTTCTCGATATCACCGACGAGAAGGCGATCGCCGCACTGGCGGAACGCTGCCAGGCGCTTCAAAACCCGTTGCAGGCATTGGTGAACAGCGCCGGTATCGGTTCGAACGTTCGTTTCGCCGATACGACGACCGACCAGCTCCGGCGGATCTACGAGGTCAATGTCGTCGGCGCGTTTGCGCTGTCGCAGGCACTGGCGCCGATCATGCGGGAAAACGGCGGCGGTTCGATCGTCCACATCGCCTCGGTCTCCGGCATCAAGGGCAATCTCGGCCGTTCCGCCTATGGCGCGTCGAAGGGCGCGCTGGTGACGCTCACCAAGATCATGGCGGTCGAACTTGCCGACGACCTGATCCGCGTCAACGCGATTGCGCCGGGTCCGATCGAGACGCCGATGGTCAAGGAGAACCACACGGCGGTGACGCGTGAGGAGTGGAACCGCACCGTGCCGATGCGCCGCTACGGTCGGCCGGAGGAGATTGCCACGGCAATCGCCTTTCTCGTCGACGAACGCCAGTCCTCCTATGTGACCGGTCAGATTCTTGCCGTCGATGGCGGATTCACGGCTGCCGGGCTGATGGCCTGAACCGTTCCGGCACGACATTCGTCATATGACAATCTCTTCACGAAAATAGGTGGCTCGACGCATCGACGCTCGTTGACAAGTCACGGGATAGATTAGAAAACTGCCGACTTCCGACGGCAGCCACGGGGGGACTTTCAATGTCTAGGCGCGCGTTATTCGGCTTTCTCGCTCTCATCGTTTCCGCTTTCGCTCTCGTCTCGCCGCTGACTGCGGCCGACCGGCGGATCGAAAGCACTCCGAACAGCGATTATCTCGGTTTCGATCTTCGAACCGTGAAGAATGTCAGCCAGCCCCAGTGCGAGGCGGCCTGCATCGGCGACAATGCCTGCAAGGCTTTCACCTATAACGAGAAAGCCAAATGGTGCTTCCTCAAGTCGGATTACAGCCAGCTCAACCCGTTTCCGGGTGCGACCGCCGGCAAGATTGTCGTAACCGCCGTTGAACCCGATATCGGCGCCCCGCCGAAACTGTCCTTCCTCTCGGAAGAAGTTCTCCAGCAGGCGCGCGATCAGAAGGATGGCCTGACGCTTGGCGACAACCAGCAGGGCTACGGCGTCGAAAATTTGAAGACGATCGCCCAGGGCCAGGTTCTGGCCGGCAATGTCGACACGGCCGTCTACAATTTCAAAGGCGCGCTCTCGATCATCCCCGATGACGGTGCGCTGTGGATCGAGCTTGCCCGTGCTGCCAGCACCGCGAAGAACAACACCACGGTCGACGGCGAAGGCACGCTTGCCGCCGTCAACRGCTATCAGCTTTCACGCACGACGCAGGCCCGTGCCGATGCGCTGGCGGTTCTTGGGGCCGCGCTCGCCAAGCAGCAGAATTATCGCGCCGCGCTCAACGCCTACAAGGCGAGCCTGGCGCTGGTAAATGCCCGCACCGTTCAGGCCGTCTATAACGACCTGCGTGAACGCCAGGGTTTCCGCGTGACGGGCAACACAGTCGATGCCGATAGCGCCAACCCGCGCGTCTGCGTGCAGTTCTCCGAACCGCTGGTGAAGATCGGCGTCGATTACGCGCCCTTTGTCGTGCTCAACGGCCAGGCGCCGAAGGCGATGGAGGCCAAGGACAGCCAGATCTGCGTCGAAGGCTTGACCCATGGCCAACGCTATAAGCTGTCGCTGCGCCGTGGCCTGCCCTCTTCTGTCGACGAGCCGCTCGCGGCACAGGTCGATATCGACGTCTACGTCAAAGATCGTTCGGCGACCGTGCGGTTCACCGGCGACAGTTTCGTGCTGCCGTCGACCGCGCGCCGCGGCATTCCGATCGTCTCGGTCAATACCGAAAAGGCCAATCTGAAGCTCTACAGGGTGGGGGACCGCAGCATCGCCCCGCTGCTCGCCAATTCGCAGTTCCTGACCCAGATGGACGGTTATAACGCTACCCAGATCCAGGAGCAGAGCGGCGAACTGGTCTGGCAGGGCACCATCGACATCGCCCAGGACCTCAACAAGGACGTGGTGACCAGCTTCCCCGTCGACGAGGCTCTGCCGACCCGCAAACCCGGCGTTTACATGCTGACGGCCGCCGCCGCCAACGCGCCGAGCCAGGAATACGATACCAAGGCGACGCAATGGTTCGTGGTATCCGATATCGGGCTCACCACCTATGCCGGCACGGACGGCCTCAACGTCTTTGCCCGCTCGCTCGGCAGCGCCAAGCCAATGGCCGGCGTCGACCTGCAGCTTCTCGCCAAGAACAACGAGATCCTCGGCACGGCGAAGACCGATGCGGATGGCCGCGCGGTGTTTACCGCCGGCCTGATGCGCGGTACGGCGGCGATGGTGCCGGCGGTTCTGGCGGCCCAGAACAACGGCCAGGACTATGTCTTCCTCGACATGGCTCGCGCCGGCTTCGATCTTTCCGACCGCGGCGTCACCGGGCGCCCGGCGCCTGGCGCGATCGACATCCTGCCCTGGACCGAACGCGGCATCTACCGCCCCGGCGAAACCGTGCATGCCTCGGCGCTTGCCCGCAATATCGATGCGACGGCGATCGAGAACCTGCCGCTGACGTTCGTCTTTCTGCGGCCTGACGGCGTCGAGGATCGGCGCATCGTCAACAACGGCTCGCTCGGCGGTTATGCGCTCGATCTGCCGCTGCTGGCGACCTCCATGCGCGGCACCTGGACGATGCAGATCTTCACCGATCCCAAGGGGTCGGCAATCAGCGAAAAGACCTTCCTCGTTGACGACTTCGTGCCGGACCGCATCGAATTCGACATGACCAGCGACGCCAAGGAAATCGCGGTCGGGGAACCGGTGCCGGTCAGTATCGACGGCCGTTATCTCTATGGAGCGCCGGCGGCCGGCCTCAATCTCGAAGGCGAGATTGCGCTGAAGACGACGCGCGAAAATCCGGCCTTCCCGGGCTACCAGTTCGGCCTCGTCGATGAAGAGGCGAGCGAAGCGGTTCGCATTCCGCTGGAGGCGCTCGAACCGCTCGACGACGACGGCAAGGTTACCTTCGACGCGACCGTTTCCGAAGCGCCGTCGACGACGCAGCTCGTCAACGCCGATATCGTGGTGCGCATGCAGGAGGCAGGCGGGCGGGCGATCGAGCGTTCGATCACCCTGCCGGTCAAGGCGGAAGGCGCCCGGATCGGCATCAAGCCGGAATTTTCCGGCGATCTCGGCGAAAACTCGGTCGGCAATTTCACCGTGATCATGGTGGACGAGGCCGGCAAGAAGCAGGCGGTGCAGAACCTGCCCTGGAAACTGGTCAAGATCGACCGCGACTATCAATGGTATCGCGACGGCTCGTCCTGGCGATATGAGCCGGTGACCCGCACCAGCCAGGCTGCCAACGGCACGGTGAATGTCACGGCCGATGGCGGCAAGGTTTCCGTTCCAGTTAAATGGGGCCGCTACCGGCTCGAAGTCGAAACCGCCGATATCGGCGGACCCACGTCCAGCGTCGAATTCGACGCCGGCTGGTTCGTGACCGCGACCTCGACCGAAACCCCGGATGCGCTGGAAATCGCACTGGACAAGCAGAGCTACAAGGTCGGCGAGACGGCCAAGCTCAAGGTCTCGTCGCGTTACGCCGGCGAGCTGATGATCACGTCGGGTTCGGAGAGCCTGATTGCGGTCAAGACCGCGAGCATCGGCGCAAGCGGCGGCGAGGTGGACATTCCGGTCACGGCTGCCTGGGGTGCCGGGTCCTATGTCACCGCGACGCTTTATCGTCCGGGCCAGGCGCAGGAAAGCCGCATGCCGATGCGCGCCATCGGCGTCACCTGGCTGAAGGTCGATCCGGAAAACCGCGATCTGCAGGTATCGATCACCGCGCCGGAAAAGACGCTGCCGCGGCAGCCGCTCAACATCTCGCTACAGGTCGCCGGAGCAGGCGCCAATCAGGACGCCTATGTCACCGTCGCTGCGGTGGATGTCGGCATCCTCAATCTGACGCGCTACCAGCCTCCGGCGCCGGACGACTGGTATTTTGGCCAGCGCCGCCTCGGTCTCGAAATCCGCGACCTCTATGGCCGTCTAATCGACGGCTCGCTCGGTGCCACCGGACGGTTGCGCACCGGCGGCGACGGCGGCAGCGCGGCGCTGCAGTCGAGCCCGCCGAAGGAAAAGCTGATCGCCTTCTTCTCAGGCCCGGTGAAACTCGACGCGCAGGGTAAGGCGAATGTCTCCTTCGACATTCCGCAGTTCAACGGCACGGCGCGTGTCATGGCGGTTGCCTGGTCGAAGACCGGCGTTGGGCATGGCGTCAAAGACGTGGTGATCCGCGATCCGGTTGTGGTGACAGCCAGCCTGCCGCGCTTCCTGGCACCTGGCGACCAGACCAATCTCAGGCTCGACATCGCCAATACCGATGCGCCGGCCGGCGATTACCAGCTCGCCATCACCACCAACAAGCCCGTCTCCGTCGATCAGAAGGGGACCGGAAAGATCACACTTTCAGCCGGCGGCAAATCGGATGTCACGCTCGCGCTTCGCGGTGTCGAGCCGGGTGACGGGTCGATCTCGATCCGCCTTTCGAATGCGTCGGGCATGTCGCTGGACCAGGTGCTCGATATTCCGGTGCGGCCGGCTGCCATGCCGATCACCCAGCAGCGGCTTGTCGAGCTGAAGCCGGGCGCCAGCGTCACGGTCGATTCCAACCTGCTCGCCGACAGCATCCTGCCGGGTGCCTCGATCAGCGTGAATGTCAGCCGCTCCACCGCCTTCGACATCCCCGCGCTGCTGATGAGCCTCAGCCGGTATCCCTATGGCTGCGCCGAACAGACGACCAGCCGCGCCCTGCCGCTTCTCTATCTCAGCCAGATGGCGGTGCAGAACGGCCTTGCCGACGATACGGAAGTCAAGAAGCGGGTCCAGGACGCGATCTATCGCGTGCTGTCCTACCAGTCCTCGGCCGGCAGTTTCGGCCTCTGGGGGCCGGGCGGCGGCGATCTGTGGCTCGATTCCTACGTAAGCGACTTCCTCAGCCGGGCCCGCGAACAGGGTTACGACGTGCCTGAACAGGCGCTCGTCCAGGCTCTCGACAGCCTGCAGAACTCGCTCGGCTTCACCAACAACATCAAGGATCAGGGCAACGAGATCGCTTATGCGCTCTATGTGCTCGCCCGCAACCGCAAGGCCGCGATCAGCGACCTTCGCTACTACGCCGACACGATGCTGAACGACTTCCCGACGCCGCTCGCCAAGGCCCATATTGCCGCGGCGCTGGCACTTTATGGCGATGCGCAGCGGTCAAAGAATATCTTTGCGGCCTCGCTGCAGATGTCGCAGGACGCGCAGATCCACCGGGTCAGCCTGTCGCGCTCGGACTATGGCTCGTCCTTGCGAGATGGTGCCGCGGTTCTGGCGCTCGCCGCCGAAAGCCGGCCGGTGCCGCCGATCGTCCCGGCACTCGCTACCATCGTTGCCAAGGAATGGGGGCAGAAGAAATACACCAGCACCCAGGAACAGACCTGGATGCTGCTCGCCGCCCGCGCGCTGCAGAACGGTGACGACGGTCTGCGCCTGCAGGTCAACGGTGCCGATCATCGCGGCACGCTGATGTCGCAGATGACCGGCGATGCGCTGATCGGCCATCCGCTGACCGTCAAGAACAACAGTGCCGATCCGCTGTCTGCCTCGATCACCACGGTCGCGGCGCCGGCACAGCCGCTGCCGGCCGGTGGTGACGGGTTCAAGATTACCCGCACCTACTATTCGATGGACGGCGAGGAGGCCAATGTCAGCGAAGCGCAGCAGAACCAGCGTTATGTCGCGGTGATCAAGATCACCGAGAGCAACAACTGGCCGTCGCGCATCGTCGTCACCGACCTTCTGCCGGCCGGGTTCGAGATCGACAATCCGAGCATCGTCAACAGCGCGAGCCTTGCCAATTTCGATTGGATCGAGGAGGTGCAGGCAGCCCATACCGAGTTCCGCAACGACCGGTTCGTTGCGGCCTTCGACCGGAGCGCCGGCGACAACCGCGAGATCACGCTTGCCTATGTGGTCCGCGCCGTAACGCCGGGCGTCTACGATCATCCGGCTGCCCAGGTCGAGGACATGTATCGTCCGCAGTTCTCGGCCCGTACCGCAACCGGCAAGATGGAGGTGCTTGCCGCCCAGTAAGCGGCAGCTCGTTCCGATGAAGCTCAGGTGGAAACTTTCGATCGGTCTGGCTATCGGCCTCGTCGTTGCGGCGGGGCTGATCGTCGGCCTCGAAGCGGCCGACAGGGCCTATCCGCCGCCGCTCGAAAAGGCGCGGGTGGTTTCCGCCGAAGTACTGGATGCGGATGGCGAACTGCTGCGCGCCTTCGCGACGCCGGAAGGCCGCTGGCGGCTTCGCACGAGCACCGAAAACGTCGACCCGCGCTTCCTGAAAATGCTGGTCGCCTATGAGGACCAGCGTTTCTACGAGCATGCCGGCGTCGATCCGTGGGCGCTCGGCCGAGCGATGCTGCAACTCGTCACCAACGGCCATGTCGTCTCGGGGGCTTCGACGCTGTCGATGCAGGTGGCGCGACTGATCGAGCCCCGCGAGAGCCGCTCCCTGACGGCAAAGCTCCGCCAGGTCGTGCGCGCGGTCCAGATCGAGCGGCGGCTGTCCAAGAAAGAAATCCTCGAACTCTACCTGACCCACGCGCCCTATGGCGGCAATCTCGAGGGCGTGCGGGCAGCAAGCCTTGCCTATTTCGGCAAGGAGCCGCGGCGGCTGACGGTGGCGGAAGCGGCTCTTCTTGTTGCTCTGCCGCAATCCCCGGAAGGCCGGCGGCCAGACCGACATTTCCAGATCGCCCAGGCGGCGCGGGAGCGCGTGCTGATGCGTTCGGCCGTGGCGGCGTTCACTGGCGACGGCGAAGCGGAGCGGGCGGCACGCGACGGCATCCCGGCACGCCGGCTGCAATTGCCGGCCTATGCTGCGCATCTCGCCGAAGCGGCGATCCGCAAGCAGCCGAAGATCGACCAGCACAGGACGACATTGAAACGCAGCATCCAGCAGGGGCTGGAGCAGGTCGCGAGGGAGGCCTCGGTCAAGCTCAGCCCGAAGGTCTCGGTGGCCATGGTGATGGCGGATATCACCACCGGCGCGATCGTCGGCGAAGTCGGCTCTGCCGATTATTTCGATGCGAGCCGGTCCGGCTGGGTGGACATGACGCGGGTCAACCGCTCGCCGGGCTCGACGCTGAAGCCGTTCATCTATGGCCTCGCCTTCGAGCAGGGGCTGGTGTCCCAGGAAACGATCATCGAGGACCGGCCGGCGGATTTCTTCGGTTACCGGCCAAAAAATTTCGACATGACCTACCAGGGCGATGTCAGCGTCCGCCAGGCGCTGCAGCTGTCGCTCAACGTGCCGGCGGTGCGGCTGCTGGATGCCGTCGGCCCGTCGCGGCTGATGATCCGTTTCCGCCGGGCCGACGTGCGGCCGGTCCTGCCGGCCAACGAGGCGCCGGGTCTGGCGATCGGCCTCGGTGGCGTCGGCCTCACGCTCAAGGATCTGGTGCAGGCCTATGCGGCGCTCGCCAATCGCGGCAATCCGATGCGGATCGGCAACGGCATCGAGGACCAGCCGGGCATGATCGACGGCGAGCCGCTTCTCGATCCGCAGGCGGTGTGGAACGTCGCCGATATTCTCTCGGATGTCCTGCCGCCGCAGGGCAGCCGAAGGCTCGGCATCGCCTACAAGACCGGCACGAGCTACGGTTATCGTGACGCCTGGTCGGTCGGCTTCGACGGGCGTCATGTGCTCGGCGTCTGGGTCGGGCGGCCGGACAATGGCGCGGTGCCGGGCATTGCCGGTTATCAGACCGCGGCGCCGATCCTGTTCGAGGCGTTTTCAAAGTCCGGCGTGCCGATCACGCCGCTGCCCTCGGCACCGTCGGGGGCCGTGCGCATTGCGCAGACCGAACTGCCGATCAGCCAGCGGCGTTTCTCGATGACGGCGAGCGGGCTGTTTTCTGCCTCGACGCGGGAGCCCGCACCGCAGATCGTCTATCCGCCGGAGGGTGCGCGCGTCGATCTCGGGGCGCAATCGGGCGACATCTCGCCGCTGGTCCTGAAGCTGCAGGGTGGCCGTGCACCGTTCCGCTGGCTCGCCAATGGCAAGCCGCTCAGCGAGCTATCCCGTCGCCGGACCAGTGAATGGACGCCGGACGGCGCCGGTTATTCGACGCTGACAGTGATCGACGCCGCCGGCCGGGCCGCGAGCGTCAGGGTTTTCGTGGAATAGAAATGTTGGAGCTTCCGCGAGGAAGGCGTCCGCTTGGCTTCGGCCAACACTAGGGAGCCCCGCGCAGTCTCCTGCCGTGGTTTTCAAAGATCGGAGAGCCCACACGAATGCGGAACCTCGATTGATTTATTAATGGTGGCTCCGCATTCGCGTGGCCTTCGGCGTCTTTTCGGGGCTTCCGGCCCCTACAGGTGATCATCTCGCCTCGCTGCGTGGCTTTATTCGCGCCCATCCTTTCGGGACAGGCCTGCCACTTGCACGGCTCAACCGAACCGGACATGGCTGTCCGGGGGAGGCTTGATAGGCGGCTTGATCCGAAGACCTTGCCGCCATGGCTTTCACCTCTTCCACCATCGCCGCACGTTACGGTTCCGATGAAAGCGCCGGCTCCCGCCTGCCCGCGAACGTCTCGCGAAACACTCCGGCGACGGAAGCAAGCGGATTGTAGGCATGGGTTGGAAGGGCGGGGACGATGAGGCGGTTAAGTCGTTGGAGATGCTTGGAGGGTGGCGATCAATTATCCACGGGCGAAAGCCAGAAGTAATCGGAGGCGTGCCTCGTCATACCCCCCTCTGTCCTGCCGGACATCTCCCCCTCAAGGGGGGAGATCGGCCAGAAGCGAGGTCTTACCCAACCAAAAGCCTTGAGCTTGCCGAACTCTCCCCTGCCAGCTTCCTGCCGTCGAACAATCAGAGAGAGACCGCAGAGCGCGCCTCCTTCGATCTCCCCCCTTGAGGGGGAGATGCCCGGCAGGGCAGAGGGGGGTGCCTCACGGAACAACCTCTCTCAAACCGCCCAGCGACCGGACCGCTCAATATTCCCGAAAATCGGCTTTCGGAAAGCATGATGCAATCGCTTCGAAGGGCGTCCTAGGCTGCGGCCGCCGCCTTCTTCTTCGCCACACGAGCCCGGATGGACTCGATATCCGCCCGCGGTGTCGCCTTGAAAAGCGTGCGGGTATAGTCGTGCTTCGGATCCGAGAAGACTTCTTCGCGGGTGCCGTATTCCACGGCCTCGCCGAAATACATCACCATCACCTCGTCGGCGATATAACGCACCACCGAGAGGTCGTGGCTGATGAAGACGTAGGTGAGGTTGAATTCGTCCTGCAGGTCGGCGAGCAGGTTCAGCACCTGGGCCTGCACCGAAAGGTCGAGCGCCGAAACCGGTTCGTCGAGCACGAGAAGCTTCGGGTTCATCATCAGCGCGCGGGCAATCGCGATGCGCTGGCGCTGGCCGCCCGAGAACATGTGCGGGTAGCGGTTATAGTGTTCCGGGCCAAGGCCGACCTTCTTGAGCATTTCGCTGGCGCGGTCGCGGCGTTCGCCGGCGGACATGTCGGTATTGATCGCCAAGGGTTCGCCGAGCACGTCGCCGATCTTCTGGCGCGGGTTCAGCGAACCATAGGGGTTCTGGAAGACGATCTGCACCTTCTGGCGCATTTCCGAGGTCAGGTGACCGGGGCGGGTGTCGACCTTCTTGTTGTCGATCAGCAGATCACCGCCGGTCGGTTCGTCGATGAAGGTCAGCATGCGGGCAAGGGTGGATTTGCCGCAGCCGCTCTCGCCGACGATCGCCAGCGTCTTGCCGCGTTCGAGCTTGAAGGAAACGCCTTTCACCGCATGGATGATCTTCTTCGGCTTGAAGAGGCCGCCGGGCAGTTCGTAATCGCGCTTGATGTCGCGCACTTCGAGCATGGTGTTGTTGGTCATATTATCGCTCATGCGCGTGCCTCCGGCGCGGGTTCCGGATTGCCGTCGAAGAAGGCGGAAACGGTGGTGAGGCGGTCGCCGGTGGCGTTTTCCGGCAGCGCCGCCAGCAGCGCCTTGGTATAGTTGCTCTTCGGGCTTTCGAAGAGGGAAAGCACGTCGGCTTCCTCCATCTTGCGGCCCTTGTATTGCACGACGACGCGGTCGGCGGTTTCGGCGACGACGCCCATGTCATGGGTGATCATGATCAAGCCCATGCCGTTCTTGGCCTGCAGCGCCATGATCAGGTCGAGAATCTGTTTCTGGATCGTCACGTCGAGCGCGGTGGTCGGCTCATCGGCGATCAGCAGTTTCGGATTGCAGGCGATCGCAATGGCGATCATCACGCGCTGGCACTGGCCGCCGGACATCTGGTGCGGAAAGTGGTTCAGCCGCTCTTCCGGGTTGGGCAGGCCGACCTGGCTGAACAGTTCGACGGCGCGGGCGCGGCGGGTCTTGGCGTCGAGGCCGAGATGGATGCGCAGCACTTCCTCGATCTGGAAGCCGACCGTGAAACACGGGTTGAGGCTGGCGACCGGCTCCTGGAAGATCATCGCGATATCCTTGCCGATCAGCTTGCGGCGCTCGGTCGGGCTGATGTTCTGGATGTCGCGGCCTTCGAAGAGCATGCGGTCGGCGGTGATCTTGGCCGTCCAAGGGAGAAGTCCCATGACGGCCAGCATGGCGACGGACTTGCCGGAGCCGGATTCGCCGACGATGGCCAGGACCTCGCCCTTTTCGACCGAGACGGAGACGCCGTCTACGGCGCGGAACCAGCCGGTTGCGGTTTCGAATTCGACGGTGAGGTTGTCGATTTGCAAGAGCGCCATGATCAGGACCTCTTCAGTTTCGGGTCGAGCGCATCGCGCAGGCCGTCGCCCATCAGGTTGATGGCGAGAACGGTGACGAGAATGGCGACGCCGGGGAAGGTGACGACCCACCAGGCGCGCAGGATGAATTCACGCGCTTCGGCAAGCATCGTGCCCCATTCCGGCGCCGGCGGCTGGGCGCCCATGCCGAGGAAGCCGAGGGCGGCCGCGTCGAGAATGGCGTTCGAGAAGGAGAGCGTCGCCTGGACGATCAGCGGCGCGGTGCAGTTCGGCAGGATGGTGCGGAACATCAGGCGAATGGGGCCGGCGCCGGCAAGCCTTGCGGCGGTCACATAGTCGCGGGTCTTCTCGGCCATCACGGCGGCGCGGGTAAGGCGCACGAAATGCGGCTGCAGGGTGAGCGCGATGGCGATCATGCCGTTGGTGAGGCTCGGCCCGAGGATCGCGACGAGCACGAGGGCGAGCAGCAGCGACGGGAAGGCGAGGATGATGTCCATCAGGCGCATGATGACGGTATCGACCCAGCCGCGGTAATAACCGGCGATCAGGCCGACGATGATGCCGCCGGTGAGCGACAGCGTCGTCACGAAGACGCCGATGAACAGCGAATACTGCGCGCCATAGACCAGGCGAGACAGGATATCGCGGCCGACAGGATCGGTGCCGAGCAGATAGGACGGGTTGCCGCCCTCGGCCCAGGCCGGCGGAAGCAGGGCGAAATCGCGATACTGTTCGAACGGCGAATGCGGGGCGATGAACGACGCGAAGATCGCCACGATGACGAGGGCGACGAAAATGATAAGGCCCAGAACGGCGCCGCGATTTTCGGAAAAGTAGAACCAGAACTCGCGGAGCATCTGGCGGCGCATCGCGGCGCTGGAAACCGGCTCGGCGATCTTGGTAACGGTGGTATCGGCCACGGGATTTTCTCCTTCTTGGTGCCGGTTCAGTGTCGGATTCTGGGGTTGATCAGGCCGTAGAGCAGATCAACGATGAGATTGACGAACATGATGATGGCCGCGATCAGGAGCAGGCCGCCCTGGATGACGGCGTAGTCGCGGCGGAAGACGCTGTCGACCATCCACTTGCCGATGCCCGGCCAGGAGAAGATCGTCTCGGTCAGGATGGCGCCGGCGAGCATGACGCCGATCTGCAGGCCGATCGTGGTGATGACTGGGATCATCGCGTTGCGCAGCGCATGGATGCCGACGACGCGGAAGGGCGAGAGGCCCTTGGCGCGGGCGGTGCGGACGTAATCTTCCGAGAGCACTTCCAGCATGGCGGAACGCGTCTGACGGGCGATGACCGCGAGCGGAATGGTCGCAAGCACGATCGACGGCAGGGCAAGATGGCTGATCGCCGAGGCGAAGGCGCCCTTCTGTCCCGACAGCAGCGAATCGATCAGCATGAAGCCGGTGACCGGCGGGAAGAAGAACATCAGCGAGATGCGGCCGGAAACCGGGAACCATTGCAGGGTGCCGGAGAACAGGATGATCAGCAGCAGGCCCCACCAGAAGATCGGCATCGAATAACCGACCAGCGCAATGCCCATCAGTCCCTGGTCGAAGATCGAGCCGCGCTTGATCGCGGCGATCACGCCGGCCGGAATGCCGAGCGCGATGGCGATGACGATGGCACAGAAGGAAAGTTCGACGGTCGCCGGAAACAGCGCCCAGAACTGGTCGAGGATCGGCTTCTTGGAAACGATCGACGACCCGAAATCGCCGGTCAGCACGCCGCCGAGATAATCGAAATACTGGGTGACCAGCGGCCGGTCCAAACCGAGTTGGGCACTGATCTGGGCATGCCGCTCCGGCGACATGACGCGTTCGCCGGAAAGAAGTGCAACCGGATCACCCGGCAGAAGTCGGATAAATGAAAAAGCAATGATCGAGACCCCGATGAAAGTCGGGATCAACACGGCGATACGCCGCAACAGGAAGCCAAACATTCGAAACCTTCGTGGTTTTTGGTTCGTGGCCGATTCACGGTTTTGTCAAGCCATGAAGGCGGCAATCGTGGCGTCTGCGCCAAATTTTGGCGTCTCATAAGAAAATGCCGCGGGAAACGCAACGCGTCCCGCGGCAAAATCGTCGTGAAGCAGAAATTACTGCGCGATATCGACCGCTTCGAAGGTGAAGTCGCCGAGCGGGCTCTGGGTAAAGCCGGTCACGCCCTTGCGCATCGGAACGACGGCGAGGGAGTGATCGATGGTTGCCCAGGGAGCGTCCTTCTTGAAGACCGCCTGAGCCTGTTCGTAGAGCTTGGTACGCTCGGCCAGGTCGGAAACGACTTTGGCCTTCTTCACCAGTTCGTCGAATTCCTTGTTGCACCACTGGGCGCGGTTGTTGCCACCGACGGCGTCGCAGCCGAGCAGCGTGTCAAGGAAGTTGTCCGGATCGCCGTTGTCGCCGGTCCAGCCCATGATGGCGGCGCCATCGCGGTTCTTGTCCTTCGAACGCTGCAGGTATTCGGCCCATTCGAAAGAGACGATCTCGACCTTGACGCCGATCTTGGCGAAATCGTCCTGGATGATTTCGGCAGCGCGGCGGGCATTCAGCATGTAGGGACGCGAAACCGGCATCGCCCAGACCTTCATGGAAAGATCCTTGACGCCTGCGTCGGCGAGCATCTTCTTGGCCGCTTCGAGGTCGTACGTGTCGTCCTGGGTGGCCTTGCTGTAGGACCACATGGTCGGCGGGATCGGGTTGACGGCGGGCGTCGCCATGCCCTGGAAGACGGCATCGACGATCGCCTTCTTGTTGATCGCCTTGTTCAGCGCCTTGCGGACTTCGACCTTGTCGAACGGAGCCTTGGTCGTGTTGTAGGCGAGGTAGGCGACGTTCAGGCCTTCCTGCTC
>NZ_JBFTZM010000029.1:0-34819 GCF_056406795.1 Neorhizobium sp. P1_A6
ATGGTGGCCCGATGGGTCGGATGAGGGGGCGCGGCACATTCTGCCTTTCGATGAGGGGGCGCGGCACATTCTGCCTTTCGCTTATCGCTCAAGGCGTCGCTTTGCTCCTCCCCCTCATCCGCCTATCGGGCATCTTCTCCCCGCTGGGGAGAAGATATTACCCTACCGCGTAAAGCTCTGGGCGTTGCCGGCATCCACGTTGATGATGTTGCCGGTCGACTTGGCCGATGCGTCCGATGCGAGGAAATAGATCGCCTCCGCAATATCCTCCGGAAAGACATTGAGCTTGAGCAGCGACCGCTTGCGGTAGTGCTCCTCCAGGTCGTCCACCTCGATCTTGGACGAGGCGGCCCGCTGTTCGCGCCATTCGCCGTTCCAGATCTTCGAACCGCGCAGCACGGCGTCCGGATTGACCGTATTGACGCGGATGCCGGCCTCGGCGCCTTCCAGCGCCAGGCAGCGGGCGAGATGGATTTCAGCGGCCTTGGCGGTGCAATAGGCCGACGCATTCGGAGAAGAGGCAAGCCCGTTCTTGGAAGCGACAAAGACGACGTTGCCACCGAGCTTCTGGCGCCGGAACAACCGGAAGGCCTCACGCGAAACGAGGAAATAACCCGTCGCCAGGATGTCGATATTCTTGCTCCACATGGCAAGCGTGGTTTCCTCGACCGGCGCGGAAGACGCGATCCCGGCGTTCGAGACGAGGATATCGACGCCGCCGAATTCGACGCAGGCCTCGGCAAACGCAGTGATCACCGCGTCCTCGGTCGTCACGTCGAGTAGGACACCGCGCACCGCGTCCTTGCCGAACGACTTTTCGAAATCGGCTTTGGTCGCGTCGAGTGCGCCGCCGTCGATATCGGCAAGCACCACGCAGGCACCCTCGCCCATCAGCCTGGCGGCCGTCGCCCGCCCGATGCCGCCGGCGCCACCGGTGACGAAGGCCACCTGTCCGGCAAGGCTTTTCGGCTTCGGCATGCGCTGCAGCTTCGCCTCTTCGAGGAGCCAGTATTCGATGTCGAAGGCCTCCTGCTCCGGCAGGCCCTGATATTCGGAAACGGTGGACGCTCCGCGCATCACGTTGATGGCGTTGACGTAGAACTCGCCGGCAATACGGGCCGTCGCCTTGTCACGCGCAAACGACAGCAGGCCGACGCCCGGAACCAGGAAGATCACCGGGTTGGGGTCGCGCATGGCGGGCGAATTGCTGTGTTTGCAGGTCTCGTAATAGCGGCTGTAATCGGCCCGATAATCTTCGAGCGCCTTGTCGAGCGCGGCGATCACCGCATCGACATCCGGCTTTGCGGGATCGAAATCGACGATCAGCGGGCGGATTTTCGTGCGCAGGAAATGGTCAGGGCAGGAGGTGCCGAGGCTCCCAAGCGGCTTCAGGTCCTTGGAATTGACTAATTCCAGCACCGCGTCCTGATCGTCGAAATGGCCAAGCTTGCGCTCCACCTTGCCGATCCGGCCGCGGATCTCCGGCATCAGTTTCGCGACGATCGCCCGGCGTTCCTGTGCGGGCAGGCTCTCTGCCACCGGCCCGCCGAAGATCGACTTGCCTTCGGTCTCTTTGGCGAACCACCCGATCGCCTTGTTGATGATGTCGAGCGTCAGTTCGTAACAGGCCTTGGCATCATTTGCCCAGGTGAACAGGCCATGGCTTTCCAGCACGACGCCCTTGGCGTTCGGGTTCGCCTTGACGAACGCTTCGAGATCGAGCCCAAGCTGGAAACCCGGCCGCCGCCAGGGCAGCCAGCCGATTTCGGCACCGAAGACCTGCTGCGTCAGTTCTCTCGAGTTTTTGGAAGCCGCGATTGCGATGATCGCGTCGGGGTGCATGTGGTCCACATGGGTGAACGGCACGAAACCATGCAGCGGGGTATCGATGGAAGCGGCGCGCGGATTGAGGTTGAAGGTGCAATGCGGCAGGAAACCGACCATGCGATCCTCGTCCTCGACGCCCTTGTAGAGCCCCTTCAGCGCTTCCAGCTTGTCCATGTAGAGGGTGGCGAAACCGTCGAGCTTGATCGTGCCGACATCGCCGCCCGATCCCTTCACCCACATGACCTTCACTTTTTCACCGGTCAGCGGATCGGTTTCCATCACCTTGGCGGAAGTATTGCCGCCGCCGTAATTGGTGATGCGCTTGTCGGCACCGAGAAGATTGGAGCGATAGAGCAGCTTGCCGGGCTCATCGAGCTTGGCGGCTTGAGCATCGTTCCAACGGTTTTCGAGAAGGCGGGTTTGGCCCGACATTGCTTGTCCTCCAACGTGTTTCGGCTCACGGCGACGAGGCGGCCGCCATCTCCCTGCCGCCGGTATCGCGCATTGTCGCGCCATCTGTCAATCATAAACGATCATAAAGTTTCATTGTGCAGCGCAATAAAAGCGAAGTTGATCGTTTATGATTGACAACGTAAATTTTCCGGTAATAGTTGACGTCAAGGAGGAGCCAATGCACGAACGTGAACGCCATCGCATCATCTTGAGCGCTATCCAGGAAAAACCCGTCATCACGGTGCAGGATATCGCCGAATTGACCGAGGCATCGGAAGCGACGATCCGGCGCGACATCGCTTCGCTGCACGTCCAGGGCAAGCTCCGGCGCGTCCGCGGCGGCGCGGAAGCCGTTCATCCTCCGCAGATCGGCCAGCTTTCGGCCCGATCGTTCCGGGTGTCGGAATCGGTCAACATCGACAAGAAGCGCGCAATCGCCCGCCGCGCGGTTGAACTCTGCGATGAAGGCGACAGCGTCATCATCAACGGCGGCACGACGACGTTCCAGATGGTGCATTTCATGTCGGCCCGACGCCTGCAGGTAATGACCAACTCGTTTGCGATCGCCGAACATCTGGTCAAGCATTCGAAGAATACGGTGACGATACCGGGCGGCGCCATCTATCGCGAACAGAGCCTGATCCTGTCGCCCTTCGACAATGATGCGATCCGCAATTTTTACGCCCGGCGCATGTTCATCGGCGCGCAGGGGGTCGGCCCGCTCGGGGTGATGGAGGCCGACGCGCTGGTGATCCAGAGCGAGCAGAAGCTGATGCACCAGGCCGAGGAGCTGATCGTGATGGTGGATTCCTCGAAGTTTTCGCGCCGATCGAGCCTCATACTCTGCCCGCTCGACCGGGTGACCACCGTCATCACCGATGACGGCGTGACCGACGACGCCGCGCGGATGATCGAGGATGCAGGCGTCAAACTGATTATCGCCGGTGCCGCCGCAACGGACATCGCCAAGGAGGATTCTTCGTCGGCCGCGTGAGGAGCGACCGGCGGGAGAAAGATTGAACTATCAACTGGGAGGACCAACTATGAAACTTGCAAAGAAACTCGCCCTCGGCGCGGCATTCGCCTTCGCCGCCCTGACATCAACAATGACGACGGCAAGTGCTGCCGACATGAAGATCGCGCTGGTGGTCAAATCGCTCGGCAACGGCTTCTTCGAGGCGGCCAACAAGGGCGCGCAGGAAGCTGCCAAGGAACTCGGCGGCGTCCAGGTCATCTATACCGGCCCGACCTCGACGACGGCCGAAGGCCAGATCGAAGTGATCAACTCGCTGATCGCGCAAGGCGTCGATGCGATTGCCATCTCCGCCAACGATCCCGACGCCGTCATCCCGGCGCTGAAGAAGGCCACCCAGCGCGGCATCAAGGTCATTTCCTGGGATTCGGCGGTCGCCAAGGAAGGCCGCATCATGCACCTGAACCCGTCTTCCAACGAGCTGATCGGTAAGATGTGCCTGACGCTCGCCAAGGACCACCTGGAAGGTGGCAAGGGCGGTTTCGCCATCCTTTCGGCCACCACCACCTCGACGAACCAGAACACCTGGATCGCCGAGATGAAGAAGCAGCTCAAGGATTTTCCGGGCCTGAACCTCGTCACGACAGTTTATGGTGACGACCTCGCCGACAAGTCCTATCGCGAAGCACAGGGCCTCTTGACCTCGCAGCCGAACGTCAAGGTCATCGTCGCTCCGACCACGGTCGGTGTTCTCGCCGCCTCGCAGGCCGTCAAGGATGCCGGCAAGATCGGCCAGGTCTATGTGACCGGTCTCGGCCTGCCGTCTGAAATGGCTGGCGCCATCAAGTCCGGCGCCACCAAGGAATTCGCCATCTGGAACCCCATCGACCTCGGTTATTCCGCCACCCAGATTGCCTATCACCTCGTCAAGGGTGATGCGGACGGCAAGCCGGGCTCGGACATCAAGGCCGGCCGCATGGGCTCTATCAAGATTGGCGACAATGGCGAAGCCGCCATGGCCGACCCCTTCGTCTACAACGCCAAGAACATCGACGAGTTCTCCAAGATCTTCTGATCCGGAGAACTCCCCTTGCCGGCAGGCGCGAGCCCCCTCATCCGCCTGCCGGCACCTTCTCCCCACCCCTCGGGGAGAGATTGGCCCAGCGGCGCGGCGGCCGGGTGAGGGCTCCAAACTCAGAGCCATCGGCTTTGTGCTGCCGAATAATAACCAGACGTAATCTCAAAGACTCGTCGGAAAATGTCCCTGATGAACGGCGTTACAAACATTCAAGACCGATCGCTTCGACCGGCACCGACGACGGAAGCAATGCCGATCCTGGAAATGCGCGGCATCAGCCAGATCTTTCCCGGCGTCAAAGCGCTCGACGGCGTCAGCATCAAGCTTTATCCCGGCCAGGTGACGGCGCTGATCGGCGAAAACGGCGCCGGCAAGTCGACGCTCGTCAAGATTTTGACCGGCATCTACCGCCCGAACGAGGGCGAGATCCTGATCGACGGCAAGCCAACCACATTCGCGAGCGCGCAGGCGGCGATCGACGCCGGCGTCACCGCCATCCATCAGGAAACGGTGCTCTTCGATGAGTTGAGCGTCGCTGAAAACATCTTTCTCGGCCATGCGCCGCGCACCCGTTTCGGCACCATCGACTGGCGAAAGATCAATTCCGGCGCCAAGGCACTCATGCTGCAGCTTGAAAGCGAGATCGACCCGACGATCCGCCTGCGCGACCTCTCGATCGCTCAGCGCCATCTCGTGGCGATCGCCCGCGCGCTGTCGGTCGAGGCCCGCATCGTCATCATGGACGAGCCGACCGCCGCCCTTTCCCGCAAGGAGATCGATGACCTCTTCCGCATCGTCGAGAACCTCAAGCGTCAAGGCAAGGCGATCCTCTTCATCAGCCACAAGTTCGACGAGGTCTACGAGATCGCCGAGAACTTCGCGGTTTTTCGCGATGGCCGCGCCGTCGGCCAGGGCCGGCTGAGGGAAACGCCCCAGGACGAGATCGTCCGGCTGATGGTCGGCCGCGACGTCAAGGACGTTTTCCCCAAAGTAGAGGTCGCGATCGGCGCGCCGGTTTTCCGCGTCGAGAACTATTGCCATCCGACCGAATTCCGCGACATCTCCTTCGAGCTTCGTCGCGGCGAAATCCTCGGGCTCTACGGCCTGATCGGCGCCGGACGTTCGGAGCTCTGCCAGTCGCTGTTCGGCGTGACCCGGCCCTCATCCGGCCGTCTGGTGCTGGAAGGCAAGCCGCTCGACATCCGCTCCTCGGGCGATGCGATCCGCGCCGGCATCGTCTACGTTCCGGAAGAGCGCGGCCGCCACGGCCTGGCGCTGCCCATGCCGATCTTCCAGAATATGTCGCTTCCCTCGCTTGGCAAGACCTCACGCTCCGGTTTCCTGAAAGCCGCCAACGAACTGGCGCTGGCGCGAAAATATGCCGAGCGGCTGGACCTGCGCGCCGCCGCTCTTTCAGTGCCCGTCGGCACGCTCTCCGGCGGCAACCAGCAGAAGGTCGTCATCGGCAAATGGCTGGCGACGCAGCCGAAGGTGATCATTCTCGACGAGCCGACCAAGGGTATCGACATCGGCTCCAAGGCTGCCGTGCACGCCTTCATCGGCGAACTTGCCGCCGAGGGCCTGTCGATCATCATGGTTTCGTCCGAGCTTCCCGAAATCCTCGGCATGTCCGACCGGGTGATGGTGATGCGCGAGGGCCTTTCCGCCGGCGTTTTCGAGCGCGAAGCCCTGAGCGCAGAAGTGCTGGTCCGCGCCGCAACCGGCAACCAGTGAGGAGAAACCGATGAACCGCCTCCTGAAGAACCGCGAAATCCTGCTCACCGTCATCATCGCCGCGATGATCGCCGGCTTCGCGACTCGTGCGCAGGGCTTTGCGTCTCCCGGCAATCTCGCCAACATCTTCAACGACACCTCGATTCTGATCATCCTGGCGCTCGGCCAGATGACGGTGATCCTGACCAAGTCGATCGATCTTTCTGTTGCCGCCAACCTTGCCTTCACCGGCATGGCGGTCGCCATGACCAATGCTGCCTATCCCGACCTGCCGCTGGCCCTGCTCATCGTCATGGCGATCGGCATTGGCGCCTTCCTGGGCGCGATCAACGGTTACCTCGTCTGGGCGCTGCGGATTCCGCCGATCGTGGTGACGCTCGGAACGCTGACCATCTATCGCGGCATGGCCTTCGTGCTGTCGGGCGGCGGCTGGGTGAACGCCCACCAGATGGCCCCCTCCTTCCTGAATGTCCCCCGAATGCCGGTGCTCGGTCTGCCGATCCTCTCGTGGATCGCCATCCTCATCGTGCTCGGCGCCTGGTTCGTGCTGACCCGCCTGCCCTTCGGCCGCGCGGCCTATGCATCCGGCGGCAACCCGACCGCGGCGATCTATGCCGGCATCGATATCGGCTGGACGAAGTTCATTGCCTTCGTGGTGTCGGGCGCGCTCGCCGGCCTTTCCGGTTATCTCTGGGTGTCGCGTTACGCGGTCGCCTATGTGGACATCGCCGCCGGCTTTGAGCTGGATACGGTCGCCGCCTGCGTCATCGGTGGCATCTCGATCGCCGGCGGCATCGGTTCGGTCGCCGGCGCCGTGCTCGGCGCCCTCTTCCTCGGCGTCATCAAGAACGCGCTGCCCGTCATCGGCATCTCGCCCTTCGCGCAGATGGCCATTTCCGGCATTGTCATCGTGCTTGCCGTCGTCTTCAACGCCCGCGCCGAACGCAAGGCCGGCCGCATCATCCTGCGCGATCGGGGCGCGAAAGAGGTGTCCGCATGAGCGACGTCGTTTCCTCGAAACGGGTCATTCCCGACCGGCTCGGCAGCAAGACCTCGCGCCTGCTGGCGAGCTGGGAGGTGCTGCTCTTCGGCGTGGCGGTGCTGATCTTCGTCTTCAATTCGTTCGCCTCGCCTTACTTTCTGAATGCCTGGAACCTCTCCGACGCCACCTTCAACTTCACCGAAAAGGCGATGATCGCCTTTGCCATGGCGTTGCTCGTCATCGCCGGCGAGATCGATCTGTCGGTGGCCGCGATCATCGCGCTCGCCTCGACCGCCATGGGCGCGGCGGCCCAGGCCGGCATCGGCACGCCGGGACTGGTGGCGATCGGCATCGGCACCGGGCTTGTCTGCGGCGCGTTCAACGGCCTGCTCGTCGCCGGCCTGAAACTGCCGTCGATCGTGGTGACGATCGGCACGATGAGCCTCTTCCGCGGCATTTCCTATATCGTCCTCGGCGACCAAGCCTATGGCAAATATCCGGCAAGCTTTGCCTATTTCGGCCAGGGCTATGTGGCCTGGGTGTTTTCCTTCGAATTCGTGCTGTTCCTCGTCCTTGCCACAGCCTTCGGCATCCTGCTGCACGCGACCAATTTCGGCAGACAGGTCTATGTGATCGGCAACAACGAGTTCGCGGCGCGTTTCTCCGGCATTCCGGTGGAACGGGTGAAATTCATCCTCTTCCTACTGACCGGGGTCATGGCGGGCGTCGCATCCGTCTGCCTTACCTCCCGCCTCGGCTCGACCCGCCCTTCGATCGCCCAAGGCTGGGAACTGGAAGTTGTCACCATGGTCGTGCTCGGCGGCGTCTCCATTCTCGGCGGCGCGGGCACCATTGCCGGCGTCGTCATCGCCGCTTTCGTCATGGGCCTCGTCACCTTCGGACTGGGGTTGCTCAACGTGCCCGGCATCGTCATGTCGATCTTCGTCGGCCTGCTCTTGATCATCACCATCGCCATCCCGATCATCGCCCGCCGTATCAAGGAAATGAGCCGATGACGCTCGAAAAGCACGCCTTCAAGATGAAGCTCAATCCGGGAATGGAAGCGGAATACCGCAGACGCCACGACGAGATTTGGCCGGAGCTTGTCGATCTCCTCCACCAGGCCGGCGCCAGCGACTATTCCATCCATCTCGACCGCGAGACGAACACGCTGTTCGGCGTGCTGACACGGCCGACCGACCACACTCTGGCGAGCCTGCCCGACCACCCGGTGATGAAGAAATGGTGGGCGCATATGGCCGACATCATGGAAACCAATTCGGACAATTCGCCGGTTCAGAGCGATCTGGTAACGGTCTTCCACCTGCCATGACCATGCCTAAAAAGATCGCAGTCCTCGATATCGGCAAGACCAATGCCAAGGTCGTCGTGCTCGACTGCACGACCGGCGAGGAGATCGCCGAAAGGCGCGCGCCGAACCGGGCTCTGCCGGGCCCGCCCTATCCGCATTACGATATCGACGCCCTGTGGGCCTTCGTGCTCCAAGCGCTGTCCGACTTTGCCCAGCACCCCGGCTTCGACGCGATCTCCATCACCACCCACGGCGCATCGGCGGTGCTTCTCGATGCCGAGGGTAAACTGGCGCTGCCGGTGCTCGATTACGAATACGAATATCCGGAAGACATCCGCGAAACCTACCGATCGATCCGCCCGCCTTTTTCTGAAACCTTCTCCCCGGTCCTATCAGGCGGGCTGAATGTCGGCGCACAGCTTCACTACCAGAAGACGGCGTTTCCCGAAGCCTTTGCCCGCGTCCGCACCATCCTCACCTACCCGCAATATTGGGCGTTCAGGCTGACCGGTGTCGCGGCAAACGAAGTCACATCGCTCGGCTGCCACACCGATCTCTGGCTCCCACGTGAAGGCGCCTATTCGTCATTGGTCGACACACTTGGCATCCGCAACCTGATGGCACCGGTGCGTTCGGCCTTCGACACGCTCGGTTCGCTCCTGCCACACGTTGCAGCGCAGATCGGAACGACGAAACCGATCCCGGTCCATTGCGGCATCCACGATTCCAACGCTTCGCTGCTGGCTCATCTGGTGGGACGCGAGCCGCCGTTCGCGGTCGTCTCCACCGGTACCTGGGTCATCAATTTCGCGGTCGGCGGCGATCTCGACCATCTCGACCCGCAGCGCGACGCTCTTGCCAATGTCGATGCCTATGGCCGCGCCGTGCCCTCGAGCCGCTTCATGGGCGGCCGCGAATTCGAGATGCTGACGGCCGAACTCGGTCCATTGTCGCCGGAAGGGGCGCTTGCAGCCATTCCTTATGCCATTGAAAAAGGTCTGATGCTTCTGCCGAACGTTTCGGGCGGGTCCGGCCCTTTCCCCGGCCGCGAGCGGCAATGGATCAACGACGCCGGCGCCTCGACCGAACAACGCTGGGCTGCCGCCTGCCTCTACCTCGCGCTGATGACGGAGACCTGCCTCGACCTCATCGGCGCCAAGGGGCCGGTTCTGGTCGAAGGCCCCTTTTCTGCCAACCCGGCCTATCTCCAGACTTTGACCGCGCTGCTCGGCCGCGAGGTGGTCGCCCTCCCCGGCTCGACCGGCACCGGCCAGGGGGCAGCGCTTCTAGCCGGTATTTCGCCGGCGACCAAACCGGGCCGTGCCGTGACCGCGCCGACCTGGAACCTCGACGCCTATCGCGCCGCCTGGCACAAAAGGCTGGGGCGCTGATCAGCCCGCATTGGGCGGCCGGCGGTTGCGGCGAAGGCGCCGGCCCGTCTGCTCCTCGAGCGCGTCCTCCAGAATGCCGAGCCGGCGTTCGGTGATTTCGGCAATCTGCGCCGGGTCGCCGGATTCGATCGCCTGCATCATCGTCTCGATCAGTTCGAGCGACAGCACGAGGTCGGCGCGGGTATGCAGCGTCCTGTGCCGCATCGGCTCCACCCATTGCAGCAGCAGTTCCATCAGTTCCAGCACGAGGCCGTTGCGGGTCGCCCGCGCCAGGGCGAGGTCGAAGCGCATCGACGCGATGATGATCGAACTGATGTCCTCGGGGCTGCTCTTGGTCACCTCCGGCGGCGGCAGCGAATCCCGGCCGAACCGGATTGCCTCCCGCATCCGGTCGAAATCCGCATCCTCGGCATATTGCGAGGCGATCTGCGCCACCCAGGGCAGGATCAGCCGGCGCACCTCGATCGCCTCGTCGATGTCGCCGGGCCGCATGTCCGGCCTCGGCACGATCAGGTCGAGCGGCACGATTTCGCTGCTGACGAACGTGCCGCCGCCAGCGCCCGGCCTAACGGTCAGGATTTTGGCCTCGACCAGCAGCTTTAACGCTTCGCGCACGGTCGGACGGCTCACCTGCATCTGTTCGGCGATGCTGCGTTCGGAGGGAAGGCGCGAACCGAGCCGGAAAAATCCGGCCCTGATGGCATCGGCAAGCCGGCGCGCCACCTCTTCATTCGGAAGCAGGACTTTGACGGGCTTAAAATGTCGGTCCACCAGCACCTCCTACCGCTCAGACGGAAAGCACTTTGCCGGTATTCAGAATATTGTTGGGATCGAGCGCCAGCTTGATGCGCGCCATCAGCTCCAGCTCCTCCGGCGTGCGCGACAGCTTGAGATACGGCTTCTTCAGCAGGCCGATCCCATGTTCGGCGGAAATCGTGCCGCCCTCGCGCGCAATTGAGCCGAAGACGAGTTCGGTGATCGCCTTATGCGGCTGATCATTGCCGGCGGACGGAATGTTGCAGACGAGATGCAGGTTGCTATCGCCGATATGGCCGTAGCTGAGCGCAATCGCATCCGGCCAGCGGACCTTCATTGCGGCCTCGATCTCGTCGACCACCCGGCCGGCGGCACTGGTCGGCAGGCCGACGTCGAAAGCGGTCAGCGGCCCCATCAGCTTGCCGTATTCCGATACGCTTTCGCGCACCGCCCAGAGATCCTTCGTCTCGCGTTCGGAGGACGGCAGGACCGCGTCGGAAACCCAGCCGGCTTCCAGCGCATCCGACAACACCTGCTCCAGCAACGCCCGGTTCTCGTCCGCATTGCGCCCGCCGGTCTCGATCAGCACATAGATCCCGTGCGGCTCCTTGAAGGCGCGACGCAGGTCGGGCAGCTTGCCCGTCATGAAGTCGTAGAAGCTCGGCCACATCACCTCGAATGAGGTCAGCGCCGATCCCATGCCCTGCCGGGCGCTCTTCAGCAGTTCCAGAAGCGCGGGGAAATCCGGGCAACCGCAAAAGGCGCTGGCAAGTTCCGCAGGCTTCGCCTGCAGGCGCAGCACGGCGCGGGTGATGACGCCGAGCGTGCCTTCCGAACCGATGAACAACTGCTTCAGGTCGTAACCGGCATTGTTCTTCAGCATCTTGTTCAGCGACTTGACGATCGTGCCGTCCGGCAGCACCACTTCGAGGCCGAGCACATGTTCGCGCGCCATGCCGAACCGGATGACGCGATTGCCGCCAGCATTGGTGGCGAGGTTGCCGCCGATGAGGCAGGAATCGCGGGCTCCGAGATCGAGGCCGAAGAACAGCCCCGCCTCTTCCGCCTTCGCCTGGATGACGCTGAGCGGCGTGCCCGCCATCACCGTCATCGTCGCCATCACCGTATCGACTTCCTCGATACCGTTCATGCGGTCGAGCGACAGCGCCACGCCATTTTCAATCGGCCGGGCGCCACCGGCAAGACCGGTCAACCCGCCTTGCGGCACCACCGGCACCTTGAATTCGTTGCAAAGGCGCAGCGTTACCGAGACCTGCTCCGTCGTGCGCGGCCGCACCAGCGCAAGCGGCACCACCGGCGAAAGGCCGCCCCAATCATTGTGGAAGCGGACCGGAATATCGTCCCCGAAAAAGACGTCGGGAGCGAGCTCGCGCTGGAGCGCGTGGATGAATTCTTGTGTCATGAAGCCGTCACCTCGGAGATATCGATAAAGGTAAGCTTAACTGCCATCTTCGGTAAAATAAATATACCTCCGAATTTTCTCGAAGAGCAGAGGCCGGCAGATAACCGCCATCGATGCCGAAGCGATCCCGGCAGCTCCAAATGAAATCGGCGGGCCGGCAACAAGCCGGCCCGCCGATTTCTCCCTGGGAGGAGATTTGGTTCAGCGCAAGGCGCCGGCCACGTGCTTCTGTTCGTCCTTCATGAAGGCGATGTCGCCGACGACGCGCACACGCACACGCCGTGCATCACCCGGCAGATAGGCGATCGGAATGTCTTCCGTATCGAGCGTGACGATCGTTTCGACGCTGGCGCCCGCCTCGACGGCGCGGGCGCGGGCGATGCGCTCGGCCTCGGCGATCGCCTTTTCGCGCGACATGCCGGAAAACACCTGGTCGACTTCGCCGGAAACCTGCGCCATCGCAGCACCGAGCGCGTTTGCGACGCCGGCATGTTCGACGCGCAGCACTTCGCTGGCACCTTTGAGCTTTTCCGGGATCAGGAACGCACCGCCGCCCACGGCGATCAACTGCACGCCCTCGGCAGACGTCTTCATCCGGTCGACGCCGTCCTCGACCATCGCCTCGACACGCTTCAGGAGGTCGGCTACCAGCGCCTTGTCGAGATGCTTGACCCGGTCGCGATCACCAATCTCGACGAGGCCGGCAGCGACCGCGACGTCCGTCGTCGTCAGCGTGTCGCCGCCGAAGACGAGCGCCTTTTCGGTGATCCGGTAACCGACCGAACGCGGCCCGATCTTGCGGGTTTCCGGGTCGATGATCGTGCCGCCGCCGAGCGCCATCGGCAGCAGATCCGGCATGCGGAACAGCGTCCGCACCCCCCCGACCTCGAYGACATTGTTCGCCTCGCGGGGAAAGCCACCAACCAGGCAGCCGACATCCGAGGTGGTGCCGCCGACGTCGATGACCATCGCCTCCTTGAGGCCGGTCAGAAACGCCGCGCCACGCATCGAATTGGTCGGGCCGGATGCAAAGCTGTAGACCGGGTTGGCGGCAGCGACATCCGCGAGCACTACCGTGCCGTCGTTCTGGGTCAGATAGAACGGCGCGTCGATGCCGGCCTGCTTCAACGCATCCTTGAACGCATCGATCGTCTTGCGGCCGAGCCCCTGCAGTGCAGCGTTCAGCAACGTGACATTCTCGCGTTCCAGGAGCCCGATGCGGCCGAGCGTATGGGAAAGCGTGATGCGCGCATTGGGGATCACCGAACGGACGATCTCAGCCGCTTCCAACTCGCATTCCGCCGTCAGCGGCGAAAAGAGCGCGGTGATGCCGATCGAATCGACGCCGGCGTCGCGGGTCTTCATCGCCGCGTCGCGCACTTCGTCGCGGGCGAGCGGCACCAGCGGCCGGCCGTCATATTCGTGGCCGCCATGCACCATGAAGGAGAGCGGATCGACGGCATCGCGCAGCTCGTCCGGCCAGTCGACCATCGGCGGCAGCGAGGCGCCGGCCGGCATGGCGATGCGGATCGCCGCGACCCTATCGAGACGGGCGCGCTCGACCACCGCATTGGTGAAATGCGTCGTGCCGATCATCACCGCATCGACCGGTGCCGAACCCGGCGCCTGCGAGGCGACCACATGGCCGATCGCGTTGACGACACCCTGCATCACGTCCGAGGTGGTGGGAAACTTGATGGCCGAGAGAACCTTCTCGCCATCGATGAGCACGGCATCCGTATTGGTGCCGCCGACGTCAATTCCGATCCGCTTCATGCTGCAAACACCGATTTGAAATCCAGGTCATATCCGAAGGCGCGCGGGCCGACGTGTTCGAGGCCCTTGGCGCTGGTCAGCACCTCCGGCGCCGGCAATGCGACGACCGTAACGCGCTGGCCGTAACGCACCGTCTCGGTGCCGATCGCCTCGCCCGACACTGTATCGAGCAGGCAGATCAGGTCCGGCGTCATGGCGATCGGCTGGCCGTCGCGGAAAGCGACCGCCCATTCGTTCTGGAAGGCGAGTTCGACCTTCGAGCCGCGATCACCGTCGAGGCCTTCGATCATCGCCGAGCCACGCAGGAAGCCGCCCGTCGTGGTGCGGTCGACATCGGCGATCTTGCCCTTGAACAACACCTTGCCGCCCTCATGGGCAAGCACGGCCTCGACGGGATCCGTATGGGCGGCGCGGGCCTCAAGCACGGCGCGGCCCAGGCTGACGGCTTTGGTCACCGTGTAGAGCACGCCCCAGTCCTTGACTTCCCGGCCGGTGCGCGGCGCCTTGCAGGTCGCCGCCGTCGAGCCGACTTCGGTGCAGATCTTGCGGGAAATCCGCTCCATCCACTTCCAGGAGGCAGCCTTGGCGACGATCGCCTCGTTGTCGCGGCAATCGACCAGCGTCAGCGGATACATCGGCAGGTCGCCGATCGCAAAGCTGGTCATCTGCGCTTCCGGATAGGCACGGCCCATCGCGTCCGCGTCGACGACCGGGATATCCAGCATGGCACCGGCGAGGAACGGCGACAGCGCATTGCCGCCGCCGATCTCGACGCTCATCACGGCGCGGAACTTGCGGCCGGTATATTCTTCCATCAGCTGCATGGCACGCGCCAGATGCGCGGGATCGACGAGACGCTCCTGGCCGACCAGCGGTGCACCCATCTTGGAGACGACCGCGACGGCGTCGCCGTCATCGAGCGCCTGGGGGTCGATCAGCTTGACGCGTTTGCCGTCCTTGTAGAGTTTTTTCAGGTTGAGCTGCGCCAGATAGGGGCTGCCACCGCCGCCGGTGCCGAGAATCCAGGCGCCTACGGCAAGCGGGTCGATCTCGCTCGCTTCGAAATCACGGATCATGTTTACCTCCGAAGAATGTGCTAGAACCTAGCCATGAGTGACGAAGGATGCCTATAGGGGACTGCCCCTAGAATGAGCTTGCCTTGATTTTGGGCACGCTCGGCGCAATCATGGTTTGACGATCGAAAGGACCGATTCCCTGCAGGTGACGAAGAGCCCATATGCGCTGGCCCCGACCTCGCCGGAAGGTGCGGAATTGCGCCATCGGGTGATGTTTTTGAGCGTCGGTCAGACGCCGCGTGCCGATCTCATCGGGGACATGCTGACCAATCTCGATGTGCCGATCGAAGCGCTCGAGATCGGCGCGCTGGACGGGCTTTCCAAAGCCGAGATCGACGATCTCAGGGTCAGGCCGGGCGAACAGAGCATCGTCACCCGGCTTGCCGACAATACCGACATCGTCGTGTCCAAGCCGCGGATCGCCGAGCGCATGGCGAAGATCGCCGCCGCCTTCCACCCCAACGAATTCGATCTGGTCGTCATCCTCTCGACCGGCCTGTTCCGCGATTTCGAAAGCACCTGCCCGACCGTCAATGCCCAGCGTGCCATGGAATCGGCGGTGATTTCGCTCGCCGCGCACGGCTCTTCCGTCGGCCTCATCCAGCCACTGCAGCAGCAGATCGAGGAACTCGATATCCCCGCGCTGGCGCCCTATAAGATCTGCGCCAGCTATGCCGCCGACGGCGACAGGAAATTGCTTGCCGGCGCGCTCGTCGATCTTGCGGATGCGGAAATCATCGTCCTGAATTCCGTCAGCTTTACCGAGGCCGACCGGCAGATGGTGGCGAAGGCGAGCGGCAAGCCTGTCGTCCTCGCCCGCCGCATCGTCGCAAGCGCCATCCGGCTCCTCCTGCATCGTTCGCAGCCCGTCACGCTGCCGGGCGTTTCGCCGGAATTTGCCGAAAAGCTGCTTCGCCTGACGCCGCGCGAGCGGCAGGTGCTGTCGCTGGTCGCAGAAGGCCTGTCCAACAAGGCAATCGCCCGCCAGCTCGGCATCAGCCCGAAGACCGTCGAGATCCACCGCTCGAACGTCATGAGCAAGATGGAAGTCACGTCGTCCAACGCCCTGATCCGCATGGTCATCACCGCCGGCCATCCCTGATCGAAATAATCCGGTTCGCGCAAGAAAATTGCGCCAGAAGAGCTCTTTGCCTAAAAATTGGTCGCCTTGAGCATGTCAGAATCATGTCGTTCTAGGGGCATTACCCTATAGTGAAGCCGCGCTTCCGGGCGCTAGGCTCCGTTCCCATAATGTCATGCAGGGAACGATGAGAGCATGCCTTCCACATCCAAGATCGCTTTTGTGACCATCGGCCAGACGCCGCGTGTCGACATCGTTCCGGAAATGATGGCCGAGATCGGCATCGGCCTGCCGGAAGGTCGCGTCGAGTTCCGTGAATTCGGCGTGCTCGATGGTATGAACTCCGCCGAGCTCGGTGCGATGCGCGCTGTCGACGGCGAGCATTCCTTCGCGACGCGTCTGAAGAGTGGCGAGGAGATCGTCACGTCCAAGGCCCGCACCGAGGAGAAGCTCAATGTCCTCTTGAAAGGGATCGATGCTCAAGGTTTCGACCTCGTCGTTCTCCTCTGCACCGGCACCCGGATCGATCCGCTCGAAAACACGCTGGTCGTCGAAGCCCAGCGGATCGTCGATTCGACCGTCGAGGCGCTCGCCGCTTCCTCCCGCAAGCTCGGTGTCATCCTGCCGCTCGAACGGCAGGTCAAGGATTTCGCCGATCGCCACGTCTTCAGCGGCGAGCCGAAATTCGTCGCCGCCTCGCCCTATGCCGGCGACGATGTCGGCGAACGGGCAAAAACGCTTGAAGGCTGCGACCTCATCGTCATGCATTGCATGGGTTATTCCGCCGGGATGCTGGAAGAGGTGCGCCGCGCCGTCGATGCCCCGGTTCTATTGTCGCGCCGCGTCGTCGCGGGCGTCGTCCGTCAAATGATCTGATAGCCGAGCCACATTAAAAACAGAGGGAACCACATGTTCGGAAAAACCTTGAGAATCGTCGCGGTCGGGGGACTGCTCGCCTCCTCGATCCTCGCCGCGCCCGCCGGCGCCTTTGAGCGCACCGACAAGGGCAATGTCATCGTCTTCGGCGGCCGTCAGGCCATCCCGGTCCTCGATCCGCATATCCGCTACGATTGGTCGACGCGCATGATCCAGCAGTCGGTCTATGATGCTCTGGTCAAGTACGAAGGCAACCCGGCCGAGATCAAGTCCTGGCTCGCCGAGAAGTGGGAAACCAGCGCCGACGGCAAGAGCTGGACCTTCCATCTCGCCAAGAACGCCAAGTTCCACAACGGCGATCCGGTGACCGCCGAAGCCGTGCGTTATTCCTTCGAGCGCGGCCTGAAGCTCAACAAGGGCGTCGCCTGGATGCTGAAGGATTTCCTGGCGCCGGAGAACATCGTCGCCGTCGATGCCAACACCGTCCGCTTCGACCTCAAGGCGCCCTATGCACCGTTCCTCTCCTTCCTGCCCTGGTGGTTCATCGTCAACCCGGCCGAGGTGAAGGCCCACGAGGTGGATGGCGACTACGGCCAGAAGTGGCTGACCGACCATGCCGCCGGTTCCGGCCCGTTCAAGCTCGGCCGCTGGGAACCGAACGTCCTTTATGAGATCGAAGCCAACGACACCTACTGGAAGGGCTGGCCGCAGGGCGAAAAGAACCGCCCGGCCGGCGTGATCTACAAGATCATCCGCGAGCCGGCCGCCCAGAAGGCCGCCCTGCAGCGCGGCGAAGCCGACATTGTCGAAGGTCTGACGCCGGACGACTACATCCAGATCAAGCGCGTGCCGGGCGTGGTCATCGAGGACCATAAGGGCATGACCACCTTCGGCATCAAATTCAACACCCAGAAGGGCCCGACCGCCGACATCAACCTGCGCAAGGCAATCGCCTATGCGGTCGACTACGACGCCCTGATCCAGATCTACAACGGCGCCGCATCGCTCGAAAGCAGCCCGCTGCCGGACGCCATGAAGGGCTTCGTCTCGGTTCCGGGCATCCCACGCAAGGATCTCGCCAAAGCCAAGGAATACCTGGCGAAATCCGCCTATCCGAACGGCGGAATCACCCTGCCCTATGTCCATGTCGCAGGCCTCGAAGAAGCCCGCCGCATCGGCCTTGTCCTGCTCGACAACCTGAAGGAACTCGGCATCACCGTCGAGGTCAAGCCGGAACAGTGGCCGAACATGGTCGCCGCCGGTTCCAAGGTCGAGACCTCGCCCGCCATGACCTCGGTCTTCACCACGCCGGTCTCGACCGACCCGGACGCAGTCGCCTACCAGTACCACAAGGCGAGCTGGGGCCAGTATTACGCGATGATGTTCTACGACAATCCGAAGGTCTCGGAGATGATCGACCAGGCCCGCGCCGCCACCAGCTGGGATGACCGCACCAAGCTTTATGCCGACATCCAGAAGCAGATCGTCGCCGATCAGCCGGAGGTCTTCGGCATGCTGCAGAACCGCCGCTGGGCGCATCGCGACTATCTGCAGGGCTTCCAGTTCAGCCCGGTCCGCTTCACCGGTGAGGTCGATCTCTACCCGATGTGGGTGAAGGCCGAATAGAAACTGGCTTGCGTCCCCTCCTGCAGCCAGCATGATGCGCATGGCCAGGCCATCCCAACCGGCCGGGCCATGCGCAGTTTCAGAAGATAACCACCGGAGAAGACGATGTTGACCTTCGCCTTCCGCAAAGTGCTGACGCTGGTCGGAACCATGATCGGCATTGCGGCACTCACCTTCGTCATCACCAATGTCGCGCCGGGCGATCCCGCCCGGCTGGTCGCCGGCCCCAACGCGACCGAGGACATGGTGACGACCATTCGCACCGAATACGGCCTCGACAAGTCGCTGCCCGAACAGTTCGTCGTCTATATGGGCGATCTCATGACTGGCGATCTCGGCCAGTCGATCGTCACCACCAGGCCGGTGCTGGAAGAAGTGCTGCGTTATGCGCCGGCAACGCTGGAACTGGTCTTCGTCGCCATGACGCTCGGCATCGTCGTCGGCGTGCCCCTGGGCATGCTGTCGGCCGTCTATAAGGACGGCCCGATCGACCATGCGACCCGCATCTTCTCGATCTCGGGCGTCGCGCTGCCGGCCTTCTGGTTCGGCATCATCCTGCAGCTGACATTCGCGGTCGATCTCGGCTGGCTGCCGGTCTCCGGCCGTCTGCCGCTGGTCACCCGCCCGCCGCAGACGATCACCGGCCTACTCCTCGTCGACAGCCTGTTCGCCGGCCGGCTGGATACGTTCTGGATATCGCTGCGGCATATCATCCTTCCGGCAATCGTGCTTTCCTTCCCCTGCCTCGCCTCGATCCTGCGCGTCAACCGCGCCGAGATGATCGAAGTGCTGCAGTCCGATTACATCGTCGCGGCCCGCGCCCACGGCATCGCCTCCTTCCGCATCGTCGCAATCTATGCGCTGAAGAACGCGCTGCTGCCGACGCTGGCGATGATCGGTCTGCGTTTCGGCTGGATGCTCGGCTCGACCGTTCTCGTCGAAACCGTCTTCGACTGGCCCGGCATCGGCCTTTATGCGGTCTCCTCGGCGCTTTCGTCGGATTTCAAGCCTGTCATCGGCGTCACGCTGGTAATCGGCTTTTTCTTCATCGTCGCCAACACCCTTGTCGATCTCGCCTATGCGTGGATCGATCCCCGCCTCAGGAGCGCCTGATGACGACGCCCGTGGAACTCTCCCGGCCCCTCACCTTCCGCGAACGGCATGAAAGCAAGATCCGCCAGTGGCGGCTTTATGCCCACATGTTCGGCAAGAGCTTCTCCTCCATGCTCGGCCTCGGCCTGGTCGTGCTCTTCCTGTTGCTTGCAGCACTCGGCCCTTGGCTCGCGCCCTATCCGGAAGATACCGTCGGCGCCTTCAACATGGCCAACAAGCTGATGGGCCCGAACGTCGGTCACTGGTTCGGCACCGACGAGATGGGCAGCGACATCCTTTCGCGCGTCATCATCGGTGCCCGCACCTCGCTGTGGATCGGCCTGATCATCACCGGCGTCGGCGCCGTCATCGGCGTGCCGCTCGGCATCATCGCCGGTTATCGCGGCGGCTGGGTGCGCGCCGTCATCATGCGCGTCACCGAACTTTTCCTCGCCGTGCCGGGCTTGGCTCTCGCGCTCGCGATCGTCGCCGCACTCGGCCCCGGCATCACCAATTGCGTGCTGGCTCTGTCGCTCGTCTGGTGGCCGGGTTATGTGCGGCTGGTGGAGGCAAAGACGCTGTCGGTCAAGGAAGAACTCTTCGTGGAATCGGCCCGCTCGATCGGCGCCAAAACGCCGTGGATCCTCTGGCACCACATCCTGCCCAACTGCATGTCGCCGATTATCGTCAAGATGAGCATGGACATGGGTATGGCGATCCTCTCCGCCGCCAGCCTCGGCTTCATCGGGCTAGGCGCCCAGCCGCCGGCACCGGAATGGGGCGCGATGATCTCGGTCGCCCGCACCTACATGCCGGACTGGTGGTGGTATTCGCTGTTTCCGGGCGCCGCGATCTTCCTGACCGTGCTCGGCTTCAACCTGCTGGGCGACGGCCTGCGCGACATTCTCGACCCCCGGAGCCGCGACCGATGACCGGACCTCTTCTCGACATTAAGAACTACCGGCTCGACATCGGAACATTCGACGGCCCGGTGCATGTGCTGAAGGACATTAACCTCACCGTCAACCGCGGCGATACGCTCGGCATCGTCGGCGAAAGCGGTTCCGGCAAGACGGTGCTGGTGCGCTCCGTGCTCGGCATCGGCCCGAAGGCCTCGAAGGTCGTTGAAGGCAGCATCGCCTTCGACGGGCAGGACATTACCGCACTTTCGGAAAAGGACTGGACGAAGATCCGCGGCATCCGCATCTCGATGATCTTCCAGGATCCGATGACCTATCTGAACCCGCTCTTCACCATCGGGCAGCAGATTTCCGACGTTATCGCCGCCCATGAAAAGGCAGCCGGCCATGGCGTCTCCTCGAAGGCCACCCGCCGCGCCCGCACCGAAGACCTGCTTGACCAGGTCGGCCTGCCGAACCCGGCCATGCTGTTCGACCAGTACCCCCACCAGCTTTCCGGCGGCATGCGCCAGCGGGTGCTGATCGCCATGGCGCTGTCCGGCAAGCCCGACCTGCTGATCGCCGACGAACCGACGACGGCGCTCGATGTGACGGTCCAGGCGCAGGTGCTCGACCTGATCAATTCGCTGGTCGAGAAGCTCAACCTGACGGTCATCATGATCAGCCACGATATCGGCGCGATCGCCACGATCGCGAAACGCTGCGCGGTCATGTACAAGGGCGAGATCGTCGAACAGGGCCTGACGGCGGACATCCTCAGCGCGCCGAAGCACGAATACACCAAGCGCCTGCTCGCCGCCGTGCCGGACATCGATACCGCCGCGGCAAAGGTTGCCGCCGAACCGGCAATCGGCACGCCGGTGAAACCTGGCGTGCTTCTGGAAGCGATCGACCTCAGAAAAGTCTACCGCAGCCAGTCCGGCACCGAGGTGACGGCGGTCGATAGTATCAACCTCTCGGTCGCGACCGGCGAAATCTTCGGCGTGGTCGGCGAATCCGGTTCCGGTAAGTCGACGCTGGCGCGCATGCTGCTGCGGCTGATCGAGCCGACCTCCGGCGACATCATCTTCGACGGCAGGAACATTTCCGGCCTGACCGGCGAGCCCATGCGGTTGATGCGCCGGCACATGCAGTTCGTTTTCCAGAACCCGCATTCGGCGCTTAACGGCCGCCACACGATCGGCGACGCGATCGGCGAGCCCCTGCGCATCCAGACAAGCATGGGCCGTCGTGACATCGAGGCGCGCGTCGAAGCACTGCTCGACATCGTCCAGCTGCCGAAAATGTTCAAATACCGCTATCCGCACGAACTCTCCGGCGGCCAGAAGCAGCGCATCTGCATCGCCCGCGCCATCGCCCTCAATCCGCGCCTGCTGATCCTTGACGAGCCGACTTCGGCGCTCGATATCTCGGTGCAGGCGCAGGTGCTCGACTTCCTGCAGGAACTGCGGGCGGAACTCGACCTCACCTATGTCTTCATCTCGCACAACCTCGCCGTCATCCGGCAGATCTGCGACCGGACCATCGTGATGAAACGCGGCGTGATCGTCGAACAGGGCGAGACGGAACGCCTTTTCCTGTCGCCGCAGCACGAATACACCAGGGCGTTGATCGAAAGCGGACGCAAAACGTCGCGCGCGGCCAACTTGTCGGCCCCCGCCGGCTCGTGATGAAACATACCTTTGCAAAAAAATAATTGTGCAGTGCAGCAACGCTTCCCATATAGGGGGACGTTGTCGTTGATCACTGCCATCCCGGCAATGATTGCCAGGAGGCATGATGAGATCGTTGTCGGATACGCTGGAGCGGCTCGCCCGCTTGAAATCACTGGGTTGGGAACCGACCGACGCGCCCAGCCATCTGGAGGCGCTCGAGGGCCTCGGATCCAACCCCGGAGCGCTGGCAGCCAAGGTTTACGTCCCCTCCCTGCTTCCCAAACATCCCGCCCTCGTCGTCGTTCTCCACGGATGCACGCAAACCGCCTCCGGTTATGATCACGGCACCGGATGGTCGAAGCTCGCCGAACGGCACGGCTTCGTGGTGCTCTTGCCGGAACAGGTCCGGGCCAACAACGGCAATCTCTGTTTCAACTGGTTCCTTCCGGGCGACACGCGCCGCGGCCAGGGCGAAGCGCACTCGATCCGCCAGATGATCGAAGCCGTCGTCTCCCGGCACGGCATCGATACCTCGCGCATCTATGTGAGCGGTCTTTCCGCGGGCGGCGCGATGGCCAATGCCATGCTGGCCGCCTATCCCGAAGTTTTCGCCGGCGGGGCGATCATCGCCGGCCTGCCCTATGGCGTTGCCGCGACGGTTCCCGAAGCGTTCGACCGGATGCGCGGGCACGGCCTGCCGGCACCATCGACGCTTCAGTCGCGGCTGGCAACCGCTTCCACCCATCAGGGGCCATGGCCGACCATCTCGGTGTGGCAGGGCACCCAGGACAACACGGTCGCAGAGGCGAACGCGCAGGCAATCGTCGACCAGTGGCGCGGCGTTCACGAGGTCGGCTCGCGGCCGGACCTCAAGGAAAAGGTCGACGGCCAGACGAGAACCGCGTGGAAAGATGCCCGCGGCAGGCAGGCGATCGAATATTACAGCATCGCCGGAATGGGCCACGGAACCCCGATCGATCCCGCGCTCGGCGACGAGAACGCCGCACCTTATCTCCTGGATGTCGGCATATCGTCGACGCTTCATTCGGCAGAAAGCTGGGGCCTGCTTCGCGAAGGTGCGGAGCCGTTGCAGGCGAAGACCGGCGGCCCCAAGCGGGCATCCGTTTCTTCTCAGGAGGCAAAAGAGCCTGAAGGTATCCAGCAGATCATCGAGAATGCGCTTCGCATGGCTGGCTTGATGCGCTGATAAGGCCGTGAGAACAAGCGCGGCGACGGCCGGGGGGAGAGGGAATGGCCGCCGCCGAACGCTCCCGGCTTAAACGCCGGAAGCTGCAATATCCGCGTCGAGACGTTCGCGAGCCTTCTTGGGCAGTTTCGCGGTCTTGACGGCCTCCAGGTTGGCCGGCGCGTTGCCGACAACGATGAGGCCAATCATGCCCATGCCGACATGCGGCGAGCATTTCACGGCATATGCCCCCTCAACGTCGAAGGTGATCTTCACGCTTTCGTTCATCTGGCCCTTGAACGGCTTTGCACCTTCCGGGATCAGCCCCTCGATGGTCTCGGCATTATGAGACTTGTCCGTCGGGATGAAGGTGACGGTATCGCCCTTGGCGATCTTCAGGGAGCCCGGTTCGAATACCATCGCGCCGTCGTTACCCTTGTTGAGCATGTGCACTTCGAAATCGGCAGCCGACGCCACCGTGGCGCAGACAGCCGTGACGATCGCCGCACCGACCAGGGATGCCAAAATCTTCTTCATTTTCTTACTCCTTTTCTGGAAGCCCACGGCTTCGTTGGAATTCACACTAGAGCAAAACCGCCGGTGCTCTTTGACGTACGACAAACGGTTTTGAGTTTGTCGCGGCTCGCTTTTGCGTCGGTTTGGGGCCGGATGGCGACGTGATGGTCACGTTGTCCAGCCCACTTGCCGAAGCGTCTTGAGAAGGGGCGCATACCAGCGGGTGGACTTGACCAGGCGGAAGCCCAGATTTTCCGGCGGGGTACCCACCGCGCAGCCGCCGCCTTTCGGATCGCGGATGAAGGAACTCATCGGCGATCGATGGGTGCCGACCGTCACGTAGACGCCGCAACTTTCCTCGAAGGCCCGAACGGAACCGTTCGCATAAAGATGGACCCTGCGATGGCAGGTCGAGGTCCACTCCCAGATGTTGCCGCCAAAGTCGGCCAGACCATATTCGTTCTCCCCAAAGCTTCCCGTCGGCCGGGGGGTGGGATTACCTGCGGCCCGCTCGCGCGCTTCGCGCTCGTAGTCGGCGAGCCACCGCAGCGCGGGGTTCTTGCTATCCGGGTCGAGACCGAGAGCATCGTCCGGAAACCTCTTGCCCGCGGCCTGCGCCAGTTGTTCGTCTGTCGGCAGGGTCCAGTATTCACCGGTCACCTCGGAGAGCCAGCGGGCATAAGTCGTGGCATCGTCGAAGCTCACGCCGGTGGCAGGAACGTCCGTCCTTGATGTAGCCGCTTCTGGCGATCTGCAGGCGCCTGCGGAAACGCACGCCCGGTATTCCGAGGCCGCGACATGATTTTTCATGATCGTCAGGCTCGGCCCCGCGACCACCGTCTTCATCGGCGCATCGATCGGTGCCGTGCCCTTCAGGAACTCTCCGTCGCTCCTGTAGCTGTAGCTGCGGGCAGGAACGACGACCGTCGCGGGCTCATAGACCGCGCCCTCTGGGGGCGCCGGCCTCATGAAGCCCGCCTGATGGAAGATACCTGCCGCCAGCACGGCGATCAGCGTGATCGGAAGCCCGGTATGGAGGAGCGAGAGCTTTGGCCTGTCGTGTGTGCATGGCATGTTCGCCTCCCGAGGCGAAATCTGGCGCTTGCGGGGGATGAAGGCCGGCCGGGAACAGGCTCATGCCATGCTCCCGGCCGTTTCCGATCAGGTGCCGCTCGGCGCAAGGACCGACGTCATCAAGTCGTCGTTCCAATCGCCGGTGACCTTGAAATGCGCCGCCGCGCCCAGTTCGAAGGCCTCGATCAAGTTGTGGTTGACGTAGGCGTATATGCCGGGCTGCTGGAAGGTATAGAATGCAGCACCTGCTGCACCGCCCGGGATGAACCAGGTCTCCTGGTCGAGGTCCGGAGGGTTGGCGAACTTGCCCGTAGCCCAGACGTAGTCGCCATGGCCTCCGATGAGGTGAGGCCGCGTGTCGCGGTTTGCCTGCGAATGGACGATCAGCACCTTTTCGCCGACAGCGGCGGTCATGGCGTTCTGCCCCGTCAAGGCCCCGACCGCCCCGTTGAAGACGATATGCGTCGGGGTCAGCGTCCGCATCACCTTGAGCGTGTCTTCATAGGCTTCGCCGGCGCTGTCATATTTCTTGAACTTGCCGTTCCCGTCGCGGGGGACGTAGAAATCCTGCTCACCCACATAGTAGATCTTGTCGTAGGTGAGCGGTTTCCCGTTGCCGTCCTTGAGGCCATCGCGCGGGAGCACCATGATGGCGCCGTTCATGCCCGAGGTAACGTGCCACGGCACCATTCCGGGAGGTGCGCAGTGGTAAACGAAGACGCCGGCCTTGGTTGCCTTGAATCTCAGAACGGTTTTCTCGCCTGGGTTCACCACGGTCAGCGCACCGCCACCCAAGCCGCCGGTTGCCGAATGGAAGTCGATATTGTGCTGGAGTTCGTTGGTGTCGGGGTTGATGAGCGTCAACTCGACATAGTCGTCCTGATGGACGACCATGAGCGGGCCCGGAACCGACCCGTTGAAGGTCATCGCATTGATCTCGGTGCCTTCCTTGTCGATGACGAGCTTCTTCTCCTGGATGGTCAGCGTAACTTCGATCACCTTTGGCGGGCCGTCTGCTTTCTGAGCATGGGCATGCACGAAAGGCGGCTTCGCCAGCTCGATTTTCTCGCGACGGAAGCGCGATAGGTCCACCGGTTTCATCTTCGCCGGGGGCGCTTCGTCCGCATAAGCGAAGGAAGCCTGCACGACCGGTGCGATTGCGCCAACGAAGGCTGCCCCCGCAAGGATCGAGCGTCTGGTCATCTGAATCGTGTCGGTCATGGTTTCTGTCCTTCGGAACAAGGGGCGGAGTAAATCGCCGTCCTCTGGAAGCAGAATCTATGTCCATGTCCCCATCTACTCTTTGACGTGAGACAAACAGAACATCGGCTTTTGCTTGCGTATCCGCAAGAAAACGAGGCAAATCTGGGCCGATTGAGCGGTTAAGGGAAATTCCTCACGACCGATCTGTTGTCCGGCCGGATACGGGGCGGCGGCACTGCCGCCTAAAGAGCGTGGCGGTGGATCGCATCCCGGTCGAGGGACATTCCCCAGCCAGGCGCATCCGGGATCTGGGCCGTCCCATCGACGAGCTTTATCTTTTCCTCGTAGAGCGGCGCGAACCATTCCACGTATTCAAGGGAATGGGCCGTCGGGACGTGGGCGAGCAGCTGCAGGCTCATTTCGGGAAAAAGATGCGAGGAGATCGGCAGATCAAAGCTTGCCGCCAGTGCGCCAACGCGGGCGAATTCGGTAACGCCGCCAACCCGCTGGAGATCCGGCATGAGAATGGAGGCGGCACCCGTTTCGATCATCCGCCGGAAACCGTAGCGGGTATATTCATTTTCACCGGACGCGATCGGCATGCGCAGGGCTTTTGCGACCTTGGCCGAATCCTCCAATGCATGGGCCGGCACCGGTTCTTCGAACCAGGCGATATCCAGGGGGGCCAACGCATCGCCGAGCTTGATCGCCGCATCGACGTCGAGCGCCTGGTTGGCGTCGATCATCAACCCGATATCGCTGCCGATCGCCGCCCGAACGGCCTTCACACGCGGCAGGTCGACATCGATCCGTCCGGCAAGCCGCAGCTTCATCGCCTTGAAGCCAGCTGCGACGAAACCTTCCGCCTGCCGGACGAGCGAAGGAATGTCCTGAGTGAGCCATAGGCCACCGCTTGCATAGGCTGGAATGGTCTCACGGCACCGGCCCAGCATCCGCGAGATCGAAAGCCCGGCGCGTTTGGCTCTCAGATCCCACATGGCGCCATCGATCGCGGAAATGCCCATGATCGAGACGCCCGTGAAGCCGATGAAGTTGATGCGCCGCCAGGCATCAGCCCAGAAGGCGCCCGTATCGTCTGGATCGCGTCCGATCACCGCATCCCGCAGCACATGCACCATGCTATCCAGCAGCTTCATCTGCTCCGGCCGGATGGTGAAGATCAGGTTTTCGCCCCGCAGTCCCTCGTCGGTAACGAGATCGACGACGATGCAGGAGAATTGATGGATGGTCGCCGTGGCATTGCCGAGCGGTTCCGCAAGCGGCAGGCTGACGGCGGTGGTAGTGAGATCAGTGATTTTCATGGGATCGTTACCGGTTCAGGGCACGGGGAGCTTCGGTGTAGATGGGATCGTCGACGAAACCGCCGCCCTGCCACTTGGCTTGTGACGATCCTCTGTCAGGAATGCCGGGATTGCGTTCCAGTTCCGAGCGATAAATCTCCGAGCTGTCCTTCGGAACCCAGCCCAGATAGGCGGAAGCGGAATTATCCCACCATTTCGGCTGATTGTCCGACACGCCCCAGATCGTCGGGCAACCGAGATAGGGAGCCCTGAAGACCCGTTCGGAGAGGGATGCCATGTCATCGAAGCTCAGCCAGATCGACAGCATCCGCACCGTCGTCGGCCTGGGCCAGCAGGCACCGATGCGGACGATCGCCGTTTCCTGGCCGAATTTGTGAAAATACATCTGCGCCAGGCTCTCGCCGAAGCATTTCGAGGCGCCATAGAGGCCGTCGGGCTTGGTGGGCTGATCGACGCCGATGAACTGGTCCTGCCGGTAGAAGCCGACCGTATGGTTGCTGCTGGCAAACAGAATACGCGGTTTTCCATGCTTTCGCGCCGCTTCATAGAGATTGTGCAGACCGCGGATATTGCTGTCGAGAATGGTGGCAAAGGTGTTTTCGGAAGGAACGCCGCCGAAATGCAGGATGCCGTCGCACCCTTCCACCATGCGCAGGACGGCATCGGAATCCGCCAGGTCGCAGGCAAACGGCTCCTCGTTGGCCGCGGCATCGTCCAGTGGGGCGATATCGGAAATGCGGATGATCTCCGCCAGGTGCCCGAGCCGCTGGCGCATGGCCTTGCCCATGTTGCCGGCCGCCCCGGTGATCAGAAGCCGCTTCATCCCCATTCCTCCTCGATATGCTGCCGGCAATCTAGAAGGTGCCCCGAAGGGGCGTCAACTCATAATATGACTTGAAGACCAAAATAGGATGCCACGGTATTGGCTGCCGAAATTTTAGGTCAAGATAGCGCCAAATGCGTTGTTTTACCGATCTATATCGGTTGACGAGAGTTACCTTTTCGGTCTTCATATAAAGTAGCAGTCATGTGACGTCATACTCTCACCTGAGTGCCTGGAATGGAGGAACCCCAGATGAAATGGATGAAGCATGTGGCTCTGGCCACGGCTCTGACGCTGTCTGCGCCGGTCGGCGCATACGCAGATACCCCCGCCGACCAGCTGATCGTCGGCCTCAGCATGAACAATATCCTGACCCTCGATCCGGCCGCGATTTCAGGCCGCGAGGCGACGGGCGTCATCGCCAATCTCTATGACACGCTGGTGGAGCTCGCGCCGGACAAGAAGACCGTCAATCCGGGCCTCGCCAGCTCCTGGACGGTGACGGATGACGGCTCGATCACCTTCACGCTGAGGGATGGCGCAAAGTTCACGTCCGGCAATCCGGTCCGGGCCGAAGATGTCGTCTGGTCGATCAAACGTAATATCAGCCTTGGCCTGGTCGGGGCGGGCGTCTGGTCGTCCTTTGGTTACAAGGCTGGCAATATCGACCAGTTGCTGACGGCCGACGGCAACAAAATCACCCTCAAGCCGGCTCAGCCGACCGATCCGCAGCTTACGCTCGACATTTTTGGCAAGCCGGATGCCAGTGCGGTCATCGACATGAAGACCGCCATGAGCCACGAGACAAACGGCGACAAGGCAGCGGCCTGGCTGAAGATCAATGCCGCCGGTTCCGGTGCCTTCAGCCTGACGCGCTGGTCCTCCAACGAAATGCTCATCCTGACGCGTTTCGACGATTATTGGGGCGAAAAGCCCAGGATGAAGCGCGTGATCTTCCGGCACATGCCGGAATCCCAGACCAAGCGGCTGATGCTGGAAAAGGGCGACGTGGACGTCGCGATTGGCCTTTCGGTTCCCGATATCGCCGCGCTTAGCAAGAACAAGGACGTCGAAGTGCAGAGCACGCCGAGCTCGGGCTTCTATTTCCTCGCCGTGAGCATGAAGGACGAGCGCTTCAAGAACCCGGATGTGCGCCTCGCGATCCGCCATCTGATCGACTATGACGGCATCAACAAGTCGATCATGCCGAACTACGGCACCAAACGTCTTCGCCCGGTCGCCGAAGGCGTCATCGGCAGCTTGGCCGATCCGGACTACAAGATCGATGTCGCCAAGGCCAAGGAGCTGCTCGCCAAGGCAGGTTATCCCGACGGTTTCCCGGTCAGGCTGCTGACACTCAACGAGCCGCCTTTCACGGATACCGCCACCGCGATCCAGGCGACCCTTGCCCAGGCCGGCATCAAGGCCGAAATCGTCCAGGGCGCCGGTGACCAGATCTATGGCCCGATGCGCGAGCGCAAGTTCGAGATGCTCGTCGGTCGCGGCGGCGGCGGCCAGGAGCCGCATCCGCATTCCAACCTGCGCGCCCTGGTCATCAACCCGAACAACGCCGACGACGCCAAGCTCAGCGGCATCATCGGCTGGCGCACGTCCTTCTTCGACCAGCAGCTGAACGACATGTCGGCCAAGGCACTGGTAGAGCGTGACCAGGCGAAGCAGAAGACGGCCTATGRAGACATTCAGAAGCGATACGAGGAACTCGTTCCTGCGCTGCAGCCGATTTCGGCGGTTGTCGACAGCGTCGTCTATCGTGCCGACGTCAAGGGCTATGTGAACCACTACGGGTGGACGGTTCGTCTGCGCAGCGTGTCCAAGCAGCGCTGACCACTCATGCTATCAGTCCCTCCCAGGACGAGCGCTCGCAACCTCGGTTGCGGGCGTTTTTTACGGGCTGCGAACGCTCGGCCGCAGACATGAAAAAGCCGGCAGGTTGGACCTGCCGGCTGATGCGCTCGGGGAGAGGGTTGGAGAGGAGGACGCCTATTCGGCCGCCTGCACCCCGAGAGCGCCATTGCGATAGGGCTCGCAGAGAGCCTCCATCATCTTGATTTCTTCGGCGGTCAGGTCGGTCAAAGGGGCGCGAACCGGACCGGTGTCGAAGCCCATCAGCCGCACGCCGGCCTTGATGGCGGAAACGGCATAACCCTTCTGGCGGTTGCGGATCTCCATGAACGGATAGAAGAAATCGATGAGGATCTGGTTGGTGGCGGCCGTATCGCCGGCGCGGAGCGCCTTGTAGAACGTCTGGGCCAGCGCCGGAACGAAGTTGAAGACCGCCGAAGAATAGGTGGTGACGCCGGCGCCGAGATAGGCATCCGCAAAAAGCTCGGCCGTCGGCATGCCGCCGAGATAGGTCAGGCGGTCGCCCATGATCGCGGTGATCTTGCGCACAAGGCCGATATCGCCGGAACCGTCCTTGAAGCCGACCAGATTGGGGCAGGCCTCGCAAAGGCGCGCCAGCGTTTCTGCCGTCAGGATCGAATTGTCACGATTGTAGACCATCACTCCGATGCCGACCGACTGGCAGACGGTCTTGATATGCTGGTAAAGGCCTTCCTGGCTGGCATCCATCAGGTAATGCGGCAGCAGCAGGATGCCGTCGGCACCGGCCTTTTCGGCGGACTTGGCGATCGAGACGGCGATGCGCGTGCCGTAACCGCAGCCGGCAACGATCGGCGTGCTGCCGGCCGAAGCCTTGGCGGCGGTGATGATCTCCGGAAGTTCGGAGGGCTCCAGTGAAAAGAACTCACCCGTGCCGCCGGCGGCAAACAGCACCGAAGCATCGAAACCGGCCAACCAGCCGACATGCTGCTCGTAGGCCTTGCGGTTAAAGAGGCCATCCTTGCCGAAAGGCGTAACGGGGAACGACAGAAGGCCGGCGCCGAGCGCATGCTTCAGTTCATTTGGATCCATAGACATGGCAGTCCCTTCCTGGTTGATTTCCAGAAGGCTACCAAGTCATATTATGACTGTCAATAGTTGTATTATCTTTGTGGAAAACTCACGGCCGCCGTATCAGCGATCGATAGCGTTGCTGGCTCCCCTTGAGATGCATGCGCATGGCGTCGCGAGCAGCCGAATCATCGCCATCCGTGATTGCGCGGGCGATCCGGGCATGTTCATCCTGGATCTGGGCTAGGTATTCGGGCGGCGAAATCTCGACCTCGCCCTCCTGCAGCAGCGATCGCGGAATCATCTGCTTGCCGATCGCTTCCAGAAGTTCCCGGAAACGCGGGTTGTTGGTCGCATCCGCGATGGCAAGATGGAAAGCCCGGTCGCTTTCAACCGTTGCCGCGCCGGCAGCAATCTGCCGTTTGATCGTTTCGAGACATTCGAAGATCAACTCCTGCTGCGCCGGCGACGAGCGAACGGCGGCAAGGCCCGAGGCCTCGATCTCGATGGCAGCACGGACTTCCAGCATCTCGATGATCGAGGAAACGCGGCTGGCATCCACGGTGCGGAAGCCGCCCTGCAGCCCGGCTTGCGGCGCCAGCACGAAGACGCCGACGCCATGGCGGACCTCGACGAGGTTATCGGCCCGCAACGAGGCGATCGCCTCGCGGATGACCGTGCGGCTGACCTCGTATTGCTGGGTCAGTCCGCTTTCCGTGGGCAGTTTGTCACCGGGTTTCAACGCGCCACTCGTGATCGCATCCCGCATCCGCCGACCAACCGTCTCGACCAGGTTGCGGCCTTTTCGCGAGGGCATTTCCCCAGTGATGTTATCTGCTCTCTTCAATGTCCGCCCGCTCTCTCGCTTTGCCATTTCAGCCACTTAGAGGGGTAAAACCTGCCCGTGTTGTCAAGCACCGGGCAAGAATTTTATTGACGCCCGGCCACGGACCTATAGTATGAGATGACCTATGAGGTATGATGACACTGCGGACCGACGCATATTTACCGTCGACCCGTCCACGAGGGAAGAATGCTCAAGAGACTGCTTCTAACCGGCGCCGCGGGGAGTGTCGGCCGGGCAATCCGGCCGATGCTGAGGGAGATCGCCGAACACGTCGTGCTGTCGGATATCGGTGAGATCGCCGATGCGGGCGCGGGCGAAACCTTCGTTCAATGCGATCTGGCGGATGCCGCAGGTGTCGCAAAGCTGGTCGAAGGCGTCGACGGCATCATTCATCTCGGCGGCATTTCCCTCGAAAAGACGTTCGATCTCATCGTCCAGGGCAATATCGTCGGCCTCTACAATATCTATGAAGCCGCCCGGCACAACGGCCTGCCGCGCATCGTCTTTGCAAGCTCCAACCACGTCGTCGGCTACTATCGGCGCGATGAAAGGCTCGACAACACGGTCGTGCCGAGGCCGGACTCCCTCTACGGGGCTTCGAAGGTTTTCGGAGAGGCGATGGCCAGCCTCTATTTCGAAAAATTCGGACAGGAGACTTTGTCCGTCCGCATCGGTTCGTGCTTCGACAAACCGGTCAACACGCGCATGCTGGCGACCTGGCTCAGCTATCGTGATTTCTTTTCCCTCTGCCGGCGCGCCTTTGCTGCGCCGCGGATCGCACATACCATCGTCTACGGCGCCTCTGCCAACGACGAGCAGTGGTGGGACAATCGCAATGCCGCTTTCCTCGGCTGGAAACCTGAGGACACATCCGCAAAGTGGCGCGTCGAAGTGGAAACGGCAGCCGGCAGGCAAGACCCGACCGATCCTGCCGTCATCTATCAGGGCGGCGCCTTCGCCTCGGCCGGCCATCCGGACGATGCGTAAACGACAGACTTCCGCCGCCCGACGGGCGGCTCCGATCCGGCCGCCGCCGGGTCCCGATATGAAATGGCGGAGGTTCGTCCCTCTGCTTCTGACAGGAGGAATTTCGTGAAGATCGTAGACGTCAATGTGCGCGTATTCTCCCATACCACGCGCCGTCACCAGGATACCGCCGGCCATGCTCATCCGGGCCCGCCGCACAAGGTCAACCTGGCGCTGCTGACCATCGTCGACGACGACGGTGCGGAAGGCTATTGTTTTGCCCCGCCGGAAGTCGTTCGCCCGCACGTGATCGACAAGTTCGTCAAGAAAGTGCTGATCGGCGAAGATCCGTTCGCCCGCGAACGGCTGTGGCAGGACCTCGCGCACTGGCAGCGCGGCAGCGCGATGCAGCTGACCGACCGGGCGCTCGCGATCGTCGATTGCGCCCTGTGGGACCTTGCCGGCCGCAAGCTGAACATGCCGGTTCACAAACTGATCGGCAGCTACCGCGAAAAGATCCCGGCCTATGGTTCGATCATGTGCGGCGACGAGCTGGAGAACGGCCTCGCGACGCCGGAAGATTACGGCCGGTTCGGCGAAACGCTCGTCAAGCGCGGCTACAAGGGCATCAAGCTGCACACCTGGATGCCGCCGGTCTCCTGGGCGCCTGATGTCAAGATGGATCTCAAGGCCTGCGCCGCGGTCCGCGAGGCGGTCGGCCCGGACATCCACCTGATGATCGACGCCTTCCACTGGTATACCCGCACGGAAGCGCTGGAACTCGGCAGGGGCCTCGAAAAGCTGGGCTTCGACTGGATCGAGGAGCCGATGGACGAGCAGAGTTCGGCCTCCTACGCCTGGCTTGCGGAAAACCTCGACATTCCGGTCCTCGGTCCGGAAAGCGCCGGCGGCAAGCATTTCAGCCGCGCCGAATGGATCACCTCGAAGGCCTGCGACATCCTGCGCACCGGCGTCCATGACGTCGGCGGCATCAGCCCGGCAATGAAGACCATGCATCTGGCCGAATCCTTCGGCATGAACTGCGAAATCCACGGCAATGGCGCTCCGAACCTGATCGTCGCGGCCTGCACCAAGAACGCGAAATGGTACGAGCGCGGCCTGCTGCACCCGTTCCTCGAATATGACGACGGCTTCGAATACCTGAACGCCCTGGCCGACCCGATGGACGAAGACGGTTTTGTTCATATTTCCGACAAGCCGGGCATGGGCGAAGACATCAACTTCGACTTCATCAACGCCAATCTGGTCGAGTGAACCGTTTATTCTGCCTCCCAAGCAGGAAAGAGAAGCCCGGTCCCTTTGGGGCCGGGTTTCTTGTCTTTGCAGTCCGCCAAGCCTCTCGTCGGTGATTGGATCCTCGGGTCAAGCCCGAGGATGACGAGTATGTTGAGAGGACTGACGAAAACAGCAACCGTCTCGCTCGCCGAAACTTTGTAAGGATCCGGTTGCTCTGGGCACGGGGCACGCCCTCTCCTCCGTCATCCTCGGGCTCGACCCGAGGATCCAGTTTCGGAGGATTGCAATCCTTCGCGCGGGAGGCGCTCAGACCTTCGCCGGTGACATCATTTCGCTGATTTCCGGCCCCTCGGCCAACACTCCGGAGCCCCGCGCAGTCTCCTGCCGTGGCTTTTCAAAGATCGGAGAGCCCACACGAATGCGGAACCTCATAGTAAAATAATAATATGGCTCCGCATTCGCGTGGCCTTCGGCGTCTTGTCGGGGCTTCCGGCCCCTACAGGTGATCATCTCGCCTCGCTGCGTGGCTTTATTCGCGGCTTCCTTTCGGGAAACCTTGCCACTTGCACGGCTCAACCGAACCGGACATGGCTGTCCGGGGGAGGCTTGATAGGAATGGTCGTCTCGCGACGCACACTCCATGGCTTTCACCTCTTCCACCTTTCCCGCACGTTACGGTTC
>NZ_JBFTZM010000030.1:0-29258 GCF_056406795.1 Neorhizobium sp. P1_A6
GGTCTGACCATGGCGGAATACTGAGGGCGGATTGCGTTACCGGAAAATAGAGATTAGACGCGCCTCGCTGCACTGCAACAACTTGCTCCGCACAGCCTTCGTCCCCATCCGCAAGCCAGGGACGATGACCGGCGCAGTGGGAGAAATGCTCCCAAGTGTGGCTTGAAAAAATGCCATCCATAGAGTTCGACGCGTTGCATTTGGGGCAGCGCAGTCGGAGGCCAGCAAGGCCCGCTCCCTCGGACCTCAGGTACAGTTCGCCCCGATGTTTGCAGTCCGGCTTGTGACCGACCCACCATTGCCAAGGAAACTCGTCAACATGTCCTTTCGGACAGGCGAGAACAAAGCGAACCGGAATGGTGAAAACTTTCTGATTCCCCGGCTTTTTGGCGGTACAAGTCGAGCAGTAGCGGTAGGCTTTGCCAGGGTCCTCCATCCAGTTGCGAACCGGCGCGATACGATCACATTCTGGACACTGAAGCCATTGCGGGAACCGAACGGCAACGAGGCGACGCGGATCAGGATCCTCCCCTTTTCGCCGTTCCTCAATAACCGGAGGGAGCCTGAAGCCGTGCACCCCGAGCTTTTTTTGGAGTCTGGTTTCACGAACCGACTGCGAATTGGCGAGGCCGGGCGGGCCGAAGGAGCTATCCCATTCCTCAAGTCCTGCTGCCATGCCCGAGACAGGCGCATTATCCGCCCGGAAATCGACGACAGCGCCGGGCCCGAACAGCGATACAACCGCGCTTCTTCTCAGGTCCTGCAGATCATTCGCCATTATTTTCGCCCTTTCCCTTCAGCCTGACAGCAAGTCGAAAGGGTGTTCCCGTTTCGACTGTACGCATTGAATTCAGCGTCGGCCAGGCCGAGCCGGGCCGCTTTCCCAGAGCTTTTTTCCATGCTGCCCGCTCGGCGCTTAACAGGAGCGATGTGCTGTCTTTATAATCCTGCCAGTAGTGCTCCGGCGCGCGCGCGATCCACTGATCAAGCTTTCGCTGAAGTTCGTGTCTAACGGCCTTCTCTTCTGGGTCGATCCTCGAGGCGCGATCCACAATGAGATCAATCAGTTCCTCCGCTTTCCTAATGGCGGCGTCATTCAGAACGGGATTGTTCAACATTCCCGGTGCCAGATGTCTGACTGCTGCGACAAGTGCGGCATGCAATGCGCGATCCCGTGCGCGGGAGGCGAATGGGGTCACGCTGGTTGCTTCTACATCGCGATATAGCGTTTGATGCCAGCCGCTGAAGGTCTCGAATCGCGATCTGTCGCGTGCTTTGGCGTTGTTCAGTATCGAGACCACAAGCCCGCTAACGGAGCCACGTCCGACGCGGCTTGTCGCCTGAATATACTCGGCTGTCGCTTTCGGCTGGCCATTCACGACCATTAGGCCAAGACGTGGAATATCGACGCCGACACTGACCATGTTGGTTGACAACACGGTATCAAGAGCGCCTGGCTGGCCCACTTTGATCGCCAGCTTACCGAGCATATCAAGGATCTCCTCTTGAGTGCGCCGGGACGTGAGTTCCTCCACATTGTGCATAGAGCGTGCAGTTTCGCCGCGTGCGGTACTGTAGAGCCGGATGCTATCGGTGACGTCGTCCTGCATTAGGACAAGCGCACCGCCAAGCTCGCGTAGCGAATTGAAATAGCCCAGGAGCGTCCAATACGGATCATTGTCGCCAACATCACTGAATGCCCCACCCGCCGACTGCAAAAGCGATGCCGACACAGCCTGCAAAGTAAATTTTGCGGATCGTCCTGCCGTTGATATACCCACATATCGACGCCCCGTTGATCGGGGATCGAAAACCGCGAAGCCGGAATCGTCATGGTCGATGGCTGCAGGTGGAAACTGACATGCAGTGCGATCAAAGAGGTCTAGCACCTGTTCAGACGCCCGCCGTATGGTCGCCGTAGAACCGATGACCTTCGGGTATCGCCCGTCTCTCGAAAACAGGATATCGAATGCCGACTCGTAGGTTCCGGCCACGGTCCCGAGCGGACCCGAAATCAGGTGAAGCTCGTCCTGAATGATCAGATCCGGTGGGACGCCATCTGACACTCCGAAAAGAGCGTTGGTTTGCGGGCGACGCACGATCTGTGCAAACTTGTCGACTGTGCCGACTAGGAGGGTCGGGCGCTCTTCGTACACATCCTCATCAACCGTCCAGACCGGCAGCGGTCCGGTTAGAAGGCATTCCGAATTTTCGCATTTCGGAATAACTCGAGACGCTACTGACGCTTGTGTCCAGCGAAGGCGTTTGCCGCAGCAGGGACACTCGGCAAGCTGCTGTGGCGATGCAAGTTCACGTGAGCCCTGAAGCGACGCGTAGGCATTTGCACGCGTATTGGGACTTGCATCTCCTCCAACCCAAAGACCAATCGAGAATGACTCCTCACCTTGCAGATCTAACCCATTAGGCACAGCAATCCGTCCGGTGCGAATGGCTTCACAGGCCACAATCATTGCGGCCGAGCGGGCGAACTGCTGTGTTGTCAATAGTCGCAGGGTATAACGCATTAGGGCCGCTACACCTTGCCGCTCAGTAGATTTGGATGACAACCTGCGGTAAAAGGCGACCATGGCTATGAGGCCGAGATACGCTTCGGTTTTGCCGCCGCCGGTGGGGAACCAGAGCAGATCCATGGTTTCTCGATCGGCATGATCGCGTTTGGCTGCGGAGACGGCACTGAGTAGAAGGAAGCCAAGTTGGAATGGCCGCCAACGAAGGTTGCCGTGTTTCGATTTCTCTGAATCCCATTGATGCTGGGTATGCATGGCAAGATTGGCAAGCTGAAACGCCCTTCTCAAACGTGCGTCGTCGCAGATTTCGTCGACAGCTTTATTCATGCGATCCAAAACGGCGGCACACTGTTCCAGATTGGTTCCGGCGGTTATCGCATTTTCGCCCTTCAGGGTTGGAAGCTTTTCACTGCGCTGCAGCGTCAGCCATTTCGCATAACATCCACACAGCAATTTGAGATCCGCTCGAAGCGCAGGCTCCGCCGCCGTCGCTAGCGCCAGCGCCGAAAGGGGGTCCGATCCACTCTGACTCAGATCAGAAAAAAACTCGTGACCGTTGGGGTTAACCCCCATAACGATCGACGAAGGCATCCAAGTCGTACCAACCCAGTCGGTCACCGGCAATTTTCCGGGGCCAGCTGAAAGTGCCCCCCATGACGCCGCGCAGACGTGCCCGGATGCAAATTCATAAACGTTTCGGAACAACAGCGCATTTGAGCGCTCATCGGCATCACTCTTGCCGGGCCGGACGTTGTCGCGACGTGGCCTGGGGACCAAGCTCGTTTTTTCTGAAGGCGTGATGTGAAGCGATGTCTGAAACATTGACGCCATTTCGAGCTCATCACGTCCTTTACCCGGAGAGGTGCTGTTGATGAGCGAAATGGTGATAAGGAATCTGCCATCCGTGGCTACGCTCCGGATATGCAACTGCGCACCGGCAGCATCCGGATTATCCTTCTCAAGGTCTTGATATCGACTGCCGGGCGACAGATCAAACGGCATCAATTCGACGCGGACTTGCTTCCTAGTCCAACGTTTTCCTACTTCCGCTTCGCTCAGCACATAACGCCCATATTCAATCCTTACGATTGCAGTAGGAGAATTTTCGGTCTCGACACAGAACGAAATGCCCGCCACGCAGGGCTTTTGCACCGAGTTTGCCGGAACGCAATCGGTTTCGTTGCTTTGCCCGTCGCCGCCGCCTGTCACTCCTCCTGTACCGAGAGTATCGTCGTCTTCGCCAGCCATCTCCGTCCGTTGAGGCCAGAGAATCCCGGTGAGATAGACGTCGGTGGGGCGATCAAAAAGCATCTCCTCTGTTGCGCGGGGACCCACAAGGTCATCGCCCAGTCTTTGAACGATGAGAGTGCGATGCGACGACCGATCGACAGCGAACGTCATTTGGCGGGCCTCCGAAACTCTGCTCGCGTAAAAGCCGCAATTTTCGGCGCAAGAAGGAATCCGGATTGCGACCAAGGCGAATGCAGTCTTTCAAGCTGTGGGTCTGCTGGCGGAACTACTATTGTGCGGCTACCCCGGGCCTTGATATGCCACACCATAGATGGCGGCCGAAGTCTCACGTTCTTACGTTCTCCCAGGATGGCCGCGATGCTCCACAAATCGTCGCGTAAACGGGATGATAGCCATCCCAGCTGGACTTCGGCTTCTGGCTCGTAGAGGCAATAGTTCCATTGTTGGTCTGCCTCATTCCTTATGCGCAGCGTATTGACCATGGTGGAGGCGTGAATGGACAGCCACGACTGCGCCTTAAGCGCCTCCTGCTCCGACATACTGGTCTTTCCAACCAGCCCAGTGGCATTGATATCCTCAACGCGTCCGATCTCTATCATAGCTAAAAATTTGTGCTTATCTGCCACCCTTCGATAGGTGCGTCCTGTATCAATACTCGAACCCGTCCACTTGCGAGCTTTGCCCACTCGAAGGGTTGAACGTGCGCGCGTGGAGCCGACAAATAGAACTCGTGTCTCTTCCTCCTCGGCCGCAAAGTCCTTGAATTCATCGGGATYGGGCATCAGTAAAAAAACACTTTCCGCCTCCCGCCCTTTGCTTGCGTGAATTGTACCTATGACTGGGCCGGGAAGACCATACTCTTGGACCATAAGCTCAACGGGTGGGCCATACCTTCCGAGACGCGTGCGGAGGCGTTTCATGTCCAGCGAACCATCCGACGCTCCTCCGGCTCTTATCAAGCGATCCCACGCTTCCTGAGCGCCATAGTCGGGAGGGCAACTATGCTCGACCCGCGTGAGCCAACGTGTAATGAATTCCTGTCTGCCCATATGACTCTGGACATAGTCATGCATGCAGAGGCCTATCCAAGGAGGCAGGCTGGCCCCGTATCCGGAGAGTCTCAGGCTATGGGGAGCTATACAATACTGCGATGCTTCCAAGGCTTCCGATCGGGTCCTAAACAGCACCAGAGAATCCGGCGGCATATCGGCGATACCTAGCCCGGTGGCTTTCAGCTCGTCTCCCTCGGCGTTTTCGATTATGCTCGTTCGCACCTGGCCAAATATGCCACCACTTTCGCCGGCTCCGGCCATTACGATGGAGCGAACGCCGGTGAAGATATTTAGAAGCGCGGGCGATTTTGTGCGGTGAACGGTATCCAGCACGGCGCTACTGAACCGAAGCTCCGCATCATCCCTTATGCGATCAAGCAAGACGGCCTCAATATCTGGAGCTTCGTCCTCTTCAGAAAAGCCGTAGATGGCCTGCGCCTGATCGGCAAAAACCGTCACGCCGGTTTCTTCATTGAGTCCTCTTATGATTGCCTCGACCAGCTCAGAACGGACCCCGACAAGATCTTGAGCCTCATCCACGACAAGGTGCTCAATGCCGCCAAGATATTCTTGAACTTCCGCATTGGTCCGGATCAATAACAGCAAATGGTCGATGTTTTCTTCATATGAACCAGTCAGTGCCGCGGTACTGTCGTAGCCCGAATGAATAGCCCACGCATGCGAATCCAAGGTGGCCACCTTCACCGCGAAGGCTGCTTCGCCTAAGTAGCTGTAGAGCCTTGTCCTGATTTCCGCGATCGCCGTGCGCGTGAAGCTAATCATCCATGATTTTGATGGCTCAACACCGTGCTCATTTATGAGGTAAGCCAGCCGAGCACAGGAGACCGCAGTTTTACCAGTTCCTGGTCCAGCATCGACTATTAACCGAGCTGAGACATCGCTTCTGATGACACGTTCTTGAGATGCATCCCAAATTGCAACAGGGATTTGCCCCGCCAAACTCAAACTCAGTCCCCCCAATGTCATTCAATTCAAGAGCGTAGCGTTGATTTGAAGCGCCGAAACAGCCGGGCACCACAGACCCATGAGCTCTAATCACGACCTCTAGTTCCCCGATCTGACGCTACTGCGTAAAGTTGTATGTTTCCAGTGATAGTTGTTGGGAAACGAATAAAATATGGCGGTTCGAATTGTCCAAGGATCTGCAGATATTACTGCAGGTATCTGAATGTCGACGGGTAACATCTGTTCAATGCGCTCACAATTTAACCGCCAAGAGCAGACCCGCGCGCCGGGGGCTGTCGGTCCCGGTCTCCGACTTTCTGTCGGCGCTATGCTAAACCTCCTACGGCAACCCTTTTAACCGGTCTTGCGCGAGGCGAACTGCTTTCGCGGTTCCCGCTACAGCTGGTATGCCCTTTCCTGTTTTGGGCGCTTCCGCTTAAACTTTTGTTTTTGTCARCCGTTCAACTAACGCACAACGATCTCAATTTGTCCGAAGCGCTGCGGTCTACATCGCATCGGCAGCGTTAATCTGTAGACCTGTAGTTTTTTAACGTGGGAAAATTGGCGGCTGACTATGAGAGCTGGAAATGGCGGAGCAGGTTGACATGGGTTGAGAGCAGGCTCTAGATTTATTGCGGCGCTTTCCCTCAATGGTTTCTTCGTTTGAGGGGTGTTGGATTACTATGCGACGTGTTGATATCGGTATGTCGTAGCCCAATGATTGTCCTTCGATCATCCATCGCCCGTGCCAGCCGTGTGGACCATTCCAGCCTTCGTTAAGCAGCGTTTTGAGCTTTTTCCCGTACGCACGCATGAGTTTACTGTAGCCGTCCCACAGATCATCGAACAGGTGGCCCTCCTCCTTGTTATCTTGAATAGTGAGGGCACACGGGTAGCGAAACCAGGAATCTAGGCCAGATTCAAAGGCCTCAAGAATGTGGATGTGGCGACTCTTGTACGGAATCAGCTTCGACTGCTGTTGCAAGCCGCTCAAGCTGTGCGATCTAAGTTTACTGGAGAGCCGGCCGTTAGAAACCCATTGTGGGTTCTCGTAGACGAGAAAGGCTTTGATTGCATTTTCGAGCGCGAAGCCGCCGAGCAAAAAGACTGATTTGTCGATGGCTCGCCTCTGCTGGACGATTTCCCCGTCCGCGTTCACCTTCGTGATAATGGTCGATCGGCTGCGGCGACCATAAATTTCCGTCGCCTGCTCGTGCAGATTATCCGCCGCCATAAGCCATGCGTTTGGGTTTGCGAATTCCTCGACAAATCGCTTGTTTTCGTCCACCGATGTCGTGCCCATCTTGCTTTTTTATTGACCGTGCATACCAATTTTCTGTCGAGACTCGTCCAGCGTCGGACGAAAAGGATCGAGAATATAAGATTTGGCTCTACTTGCTTAGAATGATCGTCTGGAGAGTCGTCCCATTGGATATATGGTAAAGGCGCTCGATTGAAAAGTTTTCGCTTGCCAGAACTTCCCTTGATTGTCAAAATTTGATACAAATCCTCGGATAATGCGCCCTTAGTTCCGAGCTATCGTATCAATGTCCGAATCTATATCCCAGCGCCAAATCGCCCACGCCCTACTGACGGCGCGTGGGATCGCGCGTCTTGTAGAGCTGCGCGCCGCTGGCGTAACGGCCGCCACGATGAGCCGCATGGAGCGGGATGGGGAGGTGCTCAGGCTTGCACGGGGCCTTTATCAGCTCTCCGACGCGCCGCTCGACTCCAATCACAGCCTAGCTGAGGCCGCCAAGCGTGTATCCAAGGGGGTTGTCTGCCTTGTCTCGGCCCTCGCATTCCACGGCCTGACTGATCAGCTACCGAGACAGGTATGGCTGGCTATAGGCCAGAAAGACTGGGCTCCAAAACCTGACAGCATGCCTATTCGGATCGTGCGTTTCACCGAAAGACTGCTCAATGAAAGCGTCGAGACCCATGTCGTCGAGGGTGTGCCCGTAAAGGTCTTCGGGATCGTCAAAACAATTGCGGACTGTTTCCGGTATCGCAACAAGATCGGTCTGTCGGTGGCGATCGAGGGCCTCCAGGAAGCGCTTCGCCAGCGTAAGGCCACTCCTAGCGAAATTGCCAAAGAGGCCGAGCGTGGCGGTGTCTCCACGGTGATCCGGCCGTATCTCGAGGCGCTGACTGCCAATGGCTAAGGAGATCAGGAACATCGGCGCATCGGTGCGTGCACGCCTGCTGCAAATCGCCAAGGCGAACGGCCAGAGCTTCGACTTGGTTCTGACCCGCTTCGCCCTCGAGCGACTGCTTTTCCGGCTCGGTCAGTCACGGCATGCCGACCGCTTTGTGCTGAAGGGCGCGATGCTGATGATGAGCTGGTTCGACGATCCGCACCGCGGCACGCGCGATCTTGATCTGCTGGGATTCGGCGATCCGAGCGCTGAGCCGATGCTGGCAACGTTTCGTGAGATCCTGGCGCAGGACGCCGGAGACGGTGTGGAATTCGATTCTGATGCACTTCGTGTCGACCGCATTCGCGAGGAGCTGGAGTATGGCGGGCTCAGGCTAAGGACGACGGCCTTGATCAGCGGCGCCCGGATCAGTCTGACGATCGACATCGGCTTTGGCGATGCACTGGAGCCTGGTGCCGAAGAACTGGACTATCCTTCAATGCTCGACTTCCCAATACCCCGTCTACGGGGCTATGCGCGGGAAACCGTCATTGCCGAGAAGTTTCAGGCGATGGTGGCGCTGGGACGTGCCAACACGAGGATGAAAGATTTCTACGACATCTGGATTCTCAGCAGGTCGTTCGATTTCAGTAATGACAGGTTGGGGCGGGCAATTACCGCCACTTTCGAACGGCGTGAGACGCCGATCCCAACGGCCCTACCGGATGCGTTAACGGAAGCATTTGCCAAGGACCCGCAAAAGCAACGGCAATGGCGGGCGTTTGTTGAAGACGTTGCTCATGATCCGGGTGAATTGATGGATGTCATCACGGAGATCGCCGCATTCCTAATGCCTCATGCCATTGTAGCCGCGAGCTGGGGCAAATGAGCGGGTTGGCCATCGCCGCCGGATTTTGGAGGGCGTGACCATTGAACACTGGCCAGACGATCAATCGAACCGAGGATAAAGCGCACTCGCTCAGTCGTTGATCATTAGCCTACCGGGGGGCATAGTTGACGGAATGTCCACTGTTCTTTGAAATTCCACCGGATATTCCGGTCAATCGACGACAAGATGACTCACCACACGAGAGTTTCCGAGGAGGCGCTTGAGACATACGCGGCGGCCGGTATCGTCACACCGTCCTGTGCCCGGCTCGACGGAATTGTTTTTGTCATCACTAAGCTGATAGCCGACTAAACGCGGCAGCGGACAAGATTCTGTTCAACAGCTGCATATTCCACGAGACGATCGACCACCTTGTTGACTTGCGCGGCGGTCTTTGGCCAGATCGGTTCTGCATGATTCAGCTGAATGTAGCGACCCATCTCTTCAGGAGAAAAGTCCGCAAGATGTACAACCTCGCTGAGTGCAGTCCTGAATCGCTCCTCGTCGAGCGCATGCGATGTATCCCAAGTTGGCAATTTACAGAAGCTGTCGAAAACCTCGTACATTTTTCACTCTCCCTTGCTTGGGATAATCGGCGTCCACTTGGTCAATCTCGGTAGGTCCAATCGGTGATTTCCGCGATTTGCTTGAACACGCCGCTGACGCCGTCGGCAGTTGGATCAGCCCGCTGGAGCCACTCCTCCCCCCATGCGATCCACTCCTGAACGCTGCGGCCATCGATCTCGGTGGTGAGCGTAACGTCCATTGATCGCAGTGCAGCTAGGAAATCACGCACGGCAGCAAGTTGGTGCCAGTCCTGCGCAAGCTCCTGGAAGCGTCGCCAGCGGTTAGCATCGCGCTTGCGACGCCGTTGTTCTTCATACCGGCGCTGCTCGGCAAGTTGGCGCTCGCGCTCCGCCGCCTCTCGATCCTTGCGCTGTTGAACGAGCAATGGTCCGGCTGCGACGAAGGTAGCCACAATGTCCGGCAGCATGCCGTCCATCGACTGCTTCTCGGATTCAAGCCATTGACGCGGAAGACCGTCCGGCCACTGCCAGGTTTTGATCTCGAAAACGAGCCATCCTGTCGGCACCAGTTCCTTTTTCCAGCCGTTGTCGCCGGGTGATCTGAAACGCTTTTCGTCATCGGTCAAAGCCCGACGTTCCTGCTTTTGCTTCTCGCGAAACTGAAACTCCACCTTTTCGCCTAACACCTCGACAAATAGGACGCCTCGCTCTCCCTGCTTAACCTTTCCCCCTTGGCGCTCAATCGCCTTGAACAACGCATCCAGAATACGATGTTTGCGGTGGTCCGTTTCGGAGAAATCGCCGGGGTCATAAAGATTGCGCCTCCATGGATCGCGCTCACTTCGGGCTTGACGCTTCTTCTGTTCGTGCTCCGCGAGCCATGAGGCTATGACCGCGTGGGGTCTCAGTAGGCGTTCTGGCACCAAAAGGGTGGGTTCACTGGCACGGGCTTTGTCTAACTGTTGTTTGACCTCCGGCGACAGCTCGATCGGAGGCGGCGGCAACGGTGTTGGGCGAATGGTGATGGAACGTGTACGGCTCGATTTCGGCAATGACGTCTGTTTTGGTGCTTTGCCCACGGCATGTTTCGCCCAATATCCGCGTGGCGGATACGGGATGTCCTCCCGATCGCAGATCTTGGCAAGACCGTTGCCGCTGATCCCATAGTCCTCGGCCAAACGAGACATCGGCGTCGTCCACACTGACGCATAGAGTTCCTCTCGTGTCATCGTCGTCGGTTGTGTCGGACGTGGCTTTAGCGCGACTTGCGCTGGATCTTCAGCAGGGCGCGCAAGAACCYGCTGTTTCTCAACGGAAACGGAAACCGCATTGGGGTCCGCTTTGACATGGTTCAGTTTGCGCCTAACACTCGGCTTGTCTGTATCCAGCACCAGCGGCTCGACACATCCAGATGGTGCTGGCGGCAAAGATGGCTGCTCGACAGCCTTACCGAACTCCTTCCGAATCCAATGCCCGGACGTCGGCGTTGGAATATCGGCGCGTCGCAACAATGTGCTGAGATTGCCTGTCGTAATCCCGAGTTCGACAACTAGGTGTGACATCGGCTTCGACCAAACGCGGTCATAAAGGTCTTGGCGGGTAAAGCGGTGTTCCATGGCAAAATTGGGTTATCGAGAAAAGGACCTGAGTAGTGTCATTTAGAACAAAAAAAGAACAGACGACAACCCCAGTAGTGCGAAAATTTACTATTCGATCCTGCTCTATTCGAACTTTTTCACCGCCGAATGTCGACGGTTCTATGCAATTCAGATGACGCTATATCACGCTCATTACGCCGCAAGCTTCGGTATTTCTCGCTCAACCAATCGCAGGAACCGGATGTTGCGTGCCCCCGCAACCAGAATAGTAAGCCCGACAGTTGCTCGTGAAGACCGGGGGCGTGCCCGGTCGAGTAGAGACAGCAGCAGTCACGAAGGCAGCCAGCCTTCTAAAATTGCCAAGAAGACTGAAATGGATTGAAGACCTACACAGTATCCCGCGAAGAGCGCGCCTTCCCGATTAGCTTTTGCGGCGGTCTTAAGCTCCCGCTCCCTTTGCCCCGGCGGAGCATCAAAATGCGCTCCCGAAGTTATAGCTGGCATGCTGCTAGATTTCAGCCACGATCGGGCCGATATGCCACCCGTAACGACCGCACCGATTTGCACGATAAGACTTAAATAGCTCAGCATCAGATCCCCCAAGCATCGTTCCCGGGCAATGTCTTCCGATACAGCAGAGCTTTCAAGCAATGATTGAGCGCCCACAACCACCAGAAAGCATGTTCGGTGTAGATGGTTCGCCGTTCACCCCCGTGCTCGACACGCCAGAGTGGGTACAGGTCACGTTTCTCGATGGGGCGTCGCCAGTCGCGAACCCTGAGCACGGCCACCTAGCCGACGCCCATATCGGCTATCTTTGGGCCAGAGTCGACAACAACCGCAAGGGCGAGCGGGTTACATCGGGCGGCTTTTCCATTTCAGCAGGCAGGGCAAACGGTAAGCCGCGCGGCTCATAACCGCAAAATATCCGGTTCAACTCCGGAGCCTGCAACCAGACAGCCGCTGGCCTCAGATGGCGGCGCACGGGAATGCCTCAACCAATCGAGCAATATGCAAACTGGATAGTTCAGCCTGTCGCCTCACCGCGGCGGGTTAGTCACTTCTTCACGCCGAACGTAACCCGTTTCAGCACATCGCGGGCATGCCGCATATCATCTTGGAAATAGATGACAGATCGCTCGATGACCCCGTTGCGTTGGAAATAGACTTTATTATCGAAGCTGAAGAAGCAGCCTGTCTCCTCGATCAACCTGATCAGTGTTTGTACTTCGGTTTCGGTTTTTTTATCCAGGTCGTCCATGAGTGGGTAAAGATCCCAGCATGTGTCGCCTGGATTGGCTAGCAATTTGCCGTCTGCTCCGAAGAAATATGCTACTCGGTAGTGGTCRTATTCCTCAACAAAAACATGAGGTCTTCCCCACTGCTCACGCAGGCCGCGCATCCACTCGTGCGTGGTCAGCAATCTAGACGACCACTTGGCGCCTTTGATCTCAAGCGAGACGGAGTAGACGCCCGATCCACTGAGTGGAGAAGTGAACGAGAAGCGATGGACACGCTCAAACGCTCTGCCTTCTGTTTGGTCCCACACAGCTGTCTGTCTTCGATATGGTGCCTTCGCTTCCGGTGGAAGGTCTGGATCATCGCGATTATTGGTCGCTCGCTCGTGGCCCCGCACCCCCCAATTGGGGTACTTGAGCCGCGTGATCTTCTGGATTTCCTCGTCCGTCTGCCCGAATCTAAAGTCGGCTCTCGGCAAGATACTGGACAGAATAGCCGCTTTCCGCGGGAGCTCCGGGTAGCTCTCCTCAGCATGCGAGAATGATGGCAATATCATCAGCCCAATGGCTGCGAAAACATGAACGCCCCAACGCCCTGTCATGACTGTGCTCTCGTTTAAGTTGCTCTCGCCATTACCGGCTCGGGCGCCCAATCGCAAGATACCAGGGGTGCCGATAATCGGACTGGGGCATGGGCAGCGAGTTCAACAGGTTCTCAGATGTCTAGAATCTCACGCGCGGCCCAAACGACCAGAACCGCCGCGACAAACAGGATGATAAGGCGCAGCGCGTGGCCCACGACTGTTCCTGCTGCCCAGCCGATCCGCCGCGCCCAAGGACGAGATACTTCGGCGGGCTTGTCGTCTTGTAACTCCGTCGTCCGGACGATGAAGCATTCCATGGGGTCAACGCCTCGCCTATAGACCAATCCCGCTTTCTCAAGGGTCTGCTTCAGGTCGATCGGACATAGGCACAGATCCAGTCGGTGCCAGTCCTCCCCAGCAGGCCATCTGGAGAAGGGATTGTGGTCCTGCCACACAAGGTTTTCGGCTCCGATCAATTCGGCGAGTTCAGCCGGCGTGGTGGCGGCTCGGTGTCCATCAATTACGGTATTACACATCCCATCTCCCAGGGCCGCTCGCGCTTACCGCGGCGGGTTTTCGTTTTCAACCAGCGAAAGGAAAGAGCATGCGCTACCGCCATTTGGGTTACGGCCTCTACCAGATCATCGCCTCGATCGCCGTCATCGTCGCCGACTTCTGCCGCCTCGCGCTGCGGATCGACTACGGCCACGCCTGGCGCACCACGCGAGACCTCGGCATCACGGCCTATCGCAAGATAGCCGACCCGAAGCCGGTCTACCGCGAGAGCTACGATACCCACGGTCTCAGCCTCGCTGATCGATGGCGTCTCTGCTGACCGATAGAGAGACGCGGCCTACTGCGGCCCACCTCCGTTCTCATCGTGATGCCCACTGGTTGCCTCTTGCTCCTGTTGAAGTAAGAGGCCGCCAAGGCCAAAGAGGCCGCCGAAAGCGCCTTTGGGAGCCGTTTCATTCGTCAGGAGCGCCTGCCCGATGCGCTGCAGCGACATCCTGTGTTCGATCTCGCGTAGAGCGTTGTCGGTCTTTAAGATGTGGTCGATTCGGGTGAGAAAATCATCGACGGACCAATCCATGTCATCGGTCTTGAGCGTGCTGTTGGCCGACAAAACGTAGAAGACCACTCCATCGCTAGCCGCGCTGGCGCTGAACGGCGTGTGAGCAACGATGTTCCGGTCCTCGCTTATCTTCCTGGCCTGTAGGGCGAGCCGATCGAAGAGTTTCGCCTGCTCCTGATCGACCACGTAAAAATTCACGAGAGCGCGCAGGTTCTTGATCTTCTCGTCGAAAGTCATGTTCCTCGTAACGATCATGGCCCCGGCTGGGTTGAGGTTCAGGACCTGCTGGATGGCATTGTTTATTCCCATTTCGAGCAAGGCAAAGTGACCGATGTAGGCGCCAACCAACAGAAATGCTCGTTCGGCGGGGTCATGTTGAAGCAGTTTGGATTTTATCAACATCGCGGGGGCTCCCGAAAAATGTCAGACCTGAAAAACGCACGGCATGAGAGGTTCGTGCAGGCGGTTGCAAAGGGCAAGATGGGCAGATGCGTCCACCTGCCCAAGCTCGGTTACTCGGAGTAAAAGCTCGGGTCAGAGGAGGAGTTCTTCATCAGACTGATGCTGTGGGTGCAGTCATTCCGATTGATGTAACTCTCGCTGCTTCGCGCGATCTCTTCTTTATTTTTCGCGTAGTAGATCCAGTACCACTGGCCTCGGTTGTCTTTCTTCTGCCAGTAGCATGGGTATGTCACGTCAGCCATTTGCATCTCCTTCGTGGTTGGCAAGTAGATGATTGGCCCTGTCGATGAGTCGGGCAACGCCGAATTGCTTTCCCACAATCATTCACAGGCTATGCGCGAAAAATTCTTATCAGATGGGAAATCGCTTGACCGGGCTCTGGGACACGATTCGGCCGATTGAAATTGATCAAACTGGAAATCAAAACATGCGCGGTGGACTACCTAAGAGCGCTGTGTGCGAGGGTTAGGACGAGACTTGATCCGATGGCAAATCTCAAGACCATCCGCCCCCTCGTCGCCACCATCAAGCCATTGGTGGGTAGGATGCAGGGAGAGAAGGCCCGGGACCAGTACCGCCGCAACACCCAGCCCTGGCGAGCATGGTACAAGACGGAACGGTGGGAACGGCTGAGGCGTCAGGCATTTGAGCGGGACCTCTACACCTGCCGACGCAGCGGAGAGATGTGTGCGGGCACTGGCAACGACCCGAACGCGCCAGTCGCCAACCACAAGACACCGCACCACGGTGACCCGGCCCTCTTCTGGGACATCGACAACATCGAGACAGTGACCAAGCGTATCCATGACAGCCTCATCCAAGCAGAAGAGCGAAGCCGCCTCTTCGTCGAGCCAAGATAGCGCTAACGGACCGAACGGGCTTCGATCGTGATCTCAAGCTGAGCGGGAGGAAAGGTTGTTCCTTGTTCGACAAGAGACGGAGACAATAGGCCGTTCAACCGGAACATGCTGTCCTCATTGTGAACGCTGCGTGGAGTTACAGGTTTCACTCCAATCGTCTTCCTCTCATCGCGGGCAGCGACGGCCAGCCCCACGATAAAGAACAGCAGCCACAAGACAGCAGAGACACAGACGACGATCACGAAAAGCCAGCGGTTGGCGTCGTTCACTTTGCCGTCCATGACCATCAACACGACCGAGACCATCAACGAAGCCCCGCATGCGACGGAAATGTTGCTGAGCCAACTGGCCAGGTATTCGTTCTTCGACATCGTAAGCTCCCTTGTCCGAGAGAGGCTAGATTAGAAAGGCGAATAGAGGGTTACTGCACGATGGTCAGTTGTCAGCGACCCTTCTTCAAAGGGGGGGTAGCTAGGCCCGCAAACCCTTTCTGCAGCCGGACCCGCGTCCCCCCCATCGTCATAATTTTTTCTGCCAACCCGAAATTTCGAGGGTGAAACATCACCATGACCGAAAAATCGAAGACCTCCGGCAAGCGCGGGAGGCCGGAATACCGCCCGTCTCTCGAAGATCGCCAGATGGTCGAGCAGATGAAGTTCTGCGGAGAATCCGACAATACGATCGCCCGCGCGCTCGGCATCGATCCCGACACCATGCGCAAGCACTTCGGGGACGAGCTCGCGGACGGTCATGCGCAGCGCCGCAAGGAAGTCATCGGGATGCTTTTCGGTGCAGCACGAGGCGGAAACGTCGCGGCCATCAAGAAGCTCGAGGAGATGGGGAGAGCGGCCGGCGCCCAGGAAGCGGTGAAAGGCCGTGAGGCGCGCGCTCCCAAGCTCGGCAAGAAGGAAGAGCAGAAGGCATCGGCCAAGGCGGTCGGCGGCAAGTTCGCTCCTCCGAGCCCGCCCCAGCTGGTCGTGAATAACAGCTGATGCAGTGGTCGACGGCCTGCCTCGATTGGCGCGAGCGGATTGTTGAGCGCCGCTCGCTGATACCGCTTGCCCCGCTGTTTCCAGATGAAGCGGAGGCGGCGCTCGAAGTCTTCAAGTCCCTGCAGGTGGTTGACCTTGCCCAGATCGTCGACGCCGACACCGGCCTGGCCCGTCATCCGACGTTCGGCGAGGTCTGCGAAGATTTCGTCTTCGACTTCGTCAGGGCGGTATTCGGCGCCTACGACGCCGGCAGCGCCACCCGGCTGATCGAGGAGTTCTTTCTCCTCATCTCGAAAAAGAACGGCAAGTCGACCATCGTCGCCGGCATCATGCTCACGGCCTTGATCCGCAACTGGCGCCATTCGGCGGAACTGCTGATCCTGGCGCCGACCCGGGAAGTTGCCGACAATTCGTTTAAGCCGGCCGCCGATATGGTCAGAGCGGATCAGGAACTGACGGACCTCCTGCATGTGCAGGACAACTTGAAGCAGATCACCCACCGGCTGACGATGGCGGTGTTGAAGGTGGTTTCGGCCGACGCCTCGTCTTCCGCCGGCAAGAAGGCGGCTTTTGTGCTGGTCGAGGAGTTGTGGCTATTCGGGAAGAAGGCCAACGCAAGCGCGATGCTCCAGGAGGCGACGGGCGGCCTGATTTCGAGGCCCGAGGGCTTCGTGATTTACATCACGACGCAGTCGGATACTCCGCCGGCCGGCGTATTCAAGGAAAAGCTCGATTATGCGAGGGCGGTTCGCGACGGCGAGATTGACGATCCGCGCTTCCTGCCGGTGCTCTATGAGTTCCCGGAGGCGATGATCAAGAGCAAGGCATACCAGAAGCCTGAGAACTTCTACGTGACGAACCCGAACATGGGGCGGTCGGTCCGGAAGGAATGGCTTGAACGCAAGCTGGCGGCGGTCCTGGGCGGGCGGGATGAGGAAGGCGACACGATCCAGACGTTCCTTGCCAAGCATCTGAACGTCGAGATCGGAATGAACCTGAGGGCGAACAGGTGGCCCGGCGCGGACCTTTGGGATCGCCGAGCGGACAAGAAGATCACGCTGGAATACCTGCTCGCGAACTGTGACGTCATCGTTCCGGGCCTGGATGGTGGTGGCCTCGATGACCTGTTCGGCCTTGCTGGCGTCGGGCGGCACCGGAAGACCCGCGACTGGCTCTGCTGGATGCACGCCTGGTGTCACGAGGGCGTGCTGAAACGGCGTCAGTCGATCGCGACGCGGCTGCAGGACATGGCCGACGCTGGCGACCTGAGTCACCCCAGAGCTTGCCGCTCAGATCGACACATTGGCCAACTCGTACGCGAACGCCGTCGTAGCGTCCGAACAGTTAGCCGAAAGCCAGGATCGCGTCAGGCAGGCAGCTGAGGACGCTCGCGAATTCAACAAGGACCTCACGCGCGGCATCATTGATGGCTTTGTCGAAGGCAAGAAGGCCGCTGACGTCTTCGCAGACAGCCTGAAGAAGATTGGCGATCGGCTTCTCGGGATGGCGCTGGACAGCATCTTCGATAGTCCGGGCAAAGGCGGCGCAGGCTTCAACCCGCTGAGCTTTCTCGGTGACATCTTCCGGGCCAGCGGCGGCCCGGTGAAGAAGGGGCAACCGTATATCGTCGGTGAGAAGCGGCCGGAGCTATTTGTTCCGGATCAAAACGGGTCGATCGTCCCGCGCGTGCCCGCGAAGGCGCCTACGATGCCCACTCTCGTGAATGTCTCTTCCGTCAGTCAACCGGGCATGTCGGCGATCACCTATGCCCCCGTAATCGACATGAGAGGCGCGTCGGCGGAAGCGGTGGCCAATCTGGAGCGTGTGATGGCAAAGGATCGGGCGGAATTTGAAATCCGGACGGTCGCCGCTGTCCGGAATGCCCAAAAGAGACGCGTGCTTTAATGGCGATCACCTTCCCCCGCGAAATCCCGGCCGTGGGCTACGTGACGGCGGATTTCCTCCTGCGCGATCCGGTCAAGGCCTCACCCTCAGGCGCGCGCCTGGTAAACTACACGCAGGTCACTGACCCGGCATGGGAGGCGAGCCTCGTGACGCGGCCGCTCAGTTGTGAATCGTCCCCGGGCTTCTGGCCTTACATCACGTATCGGAGGCATCGCCAACTCTGGCGGCTCTGCGCTCAAGAGCACGTTTTATCGCGTGATCAAGAAAAGCCAACTGGTCGAAACAGTAACTGTCTTCCTCGGACATGCTTTCACGGATGCTGGTAACCGATTCCGCTGCGCGAAGACGCTGAGCGATTTCGATTCCTCGTGCGGCACGCTTGCGCTCCGACTCCCGCCAAAATGCGGTAGTCTCGGGATTCCTGAACTCATACGGCTTCGTTCCAGCGCCAGAGAGGACTGCTTCCGAAAAATGAGCAAACTTCTTGTCGTCGGCCACAACCGCCCAAAAGATCGTTCTCGCTCTTACATAGAGATCGCGGTCGAGGAGGCAAGCAGCGAGACGATCAGCAATGCTATCGCTATAGAGCCCGGAATTCGTCACATAAGCTACAAACCTCCATCGGCAGTTGCCCACCGGGTCATCGGCCAGCTTAATAACAACGTCAGCCGCGCGATCCTCGGGCGGGTCAGCTTCCTCAAGATACCGCGCGCCGCGCTGACGCTCGCTCGAGTTCTCCGATTTAAGAAGTTCGATAAGCGGCCCGAGGTCAATCCCCTTGCGCCATCGCCCAAACACGATCCCCCATAGCGCATTGTAAGCAAAGTCTTTCCCGTAGTCTTCTCCGTCATTTATCATGCGAAGCAGATCACTGGTGGAGTAGGCAGTCAAATCAGAAGGCATTAAGAAAGCGGTGGTCGCACCACGCGCATTTTGTTGATGTAAGCGCCATAAGTGCCCAACAGTGACTTCGATGTCAATCGGAGATGCGACAGCTCTCCCGCTGGTGGGGCGAGCACGCCGCTCCGGAAGTTCCAGCTAACCATCAACCCATTTGTCAACAGGACCTAAACCGGCAACGCTATTCAACGCTCCTGCCGGCATGGAGGAGTACATTTCACCAAGGCTGATAGGCCCCCAATTACTTGGACCTGTCTTGTCCCATCTGTCGCGCTCATCGGCGCGCTCGATGGTGAGTGTGGCGCTGCGCTCCTCCTGTGTTATCGACCTGTGACTGGGAGACGTCGCTACCACCAATCCCATCTACAGGCCCGCCGGGATCATTGGCATCTGGTCCATAGCTGTGCCCATTCGGATCACTTTTATTGACAGGATCATTTCCTGAATAGGCGTATCGATTGGTACCGACGCCCAGCATGGTCGGGTCAACAGGATCGGGTGAAATGAACCGAGCATTGGCGACTGATCCAATCGAGATGGATATCATGCTGCAAACGAGCAGCAGGTTTAAAAATCGTGTCCTAAAACCTTGAGAAAATGATGTCATGAAAAGCCCCGCTTTAAATCAACGTGTTGCCCACAGCGTGGCTGATTCAGCTCACCGATTCAACTATGGGTATGGGGAGGTCTGGCAGCAGTCAATATCCGAATAGCGCCATCCCGAAGGAATTTCAACGTGCATGCGAGTCGCTCGGCGCATGGTCATTTTGAAATAATTGCTGACTATAGAGCCACTTTCGAAGCAACGGAGAAACGTCCTAAATGAGCCTCGCGCACATGAAGGGCAACCATATTTTGACTGAGGCAAGAGCGAGGAAGCCCGCAAACGATACCTTCGTCTTGTCATAACGCGTCGAAATACGCCTGAACTGTTTGAGCCTGTTAAACATTCGTTCGATGCGGTTGCGGTCTTTGTAGGCGGTGTAATCGCAAGATGGCGGATGCTTTCGGGTGGAGCGCGGCGGGATTACGGGACGTGTGCCGTGCAGGAGCAGCTGTTGTCGGACGGCATCCGCATCATATCCTTTGTCCGCAAGCATCTTTCGCGGACGGGTGACGGAAATTGCAAGAAGCTGGGGAACTGCCTTGTAGTCTGAAACCTCGCCGCCTGTTAGGATGAAGCCAAGAGGGCGGCCTTGACCGTCTGCGCGGACGTGGATTTTTGTCGTAAAGCCGCCGCGTGATCGACCAAAAGCCTGCTTGTCAGTCCCCCTTTTGCGCCAGCAGCCTGAGAATGGCCCCGGATGATCGTGCTGTCGATCATGTGCTGCCAGTCATCGGTTAAGCCAAGCTCCACAAGGGTCTCAAGTAACGCGTCCCATATGCCTTGCTGTGACCACCGTCGAAAACGAACGTAAACGGAATTCCATTTGCCATAGCGTTCGTGCATGTCGCGCCATGGGCAGCCGACGCGCAGGACATGCAACATCCCGTTGAGATAGCGGCGATTGTCATGTGCCGGACGGGACTTACGTCCTCTTCGCTAGGAATAAATGGCTCGACGATATGCCATTCCGCATCGCTCAAATCACCTAGCGCCAAAACTGCCTCCTAAAAAGCAGTCTTGAATCATGCTTGGAATGATTTGGGAATCCACTTTGTCAACACGACCTAAGGGTTCTCATCACATGGCTGAATATTATACGACCGGGTCGGTCCAACTGACCAACGGCAGCAAGACCGTGACCGGTGTCGGAACCGCCTGGGCGATTGCGCAGGTGGCCGGCGGCACGATCTTCGTTGAGGCTGAAGGCAACGCGCTTCCGCTCGTCTCGATCGAAAGCGACACTGCGGCGATTGCGGCCCTGGAATGGACCGGCGCGACCGGCACCTATCCATATGCCCTTCTGCGCGCCACCGCCTTCAGCGACCAGCTCGAAACCAACAGCAATATCCTATCCCGGCTTCTGGTCGCGATGGAGGCAGGAACGCTCTACCGCTATGACGTGGCGGGAGACTTCGCCGAACTGGCGACCTTTAACGAACGGCCGGAAGGTTTCGCCTTCCTGGCGATCGACACCAATCCGGCGAGGCTTTACATCAAGGCATCGGCCGCGTCCGGCGATTGGTCGGGACCATTCAGCTATGGCCCTGGTCCGGCGGGTCCGGCGCCTGAGATCGATTTCCAGCCAGTCGTGACCGGCTTGCCCGGCACCAACGCCGGGATGGTCGTGACGGGCAGCGGGGAACCGGCTGACCCTTACGAAATCACCTTCACCATTCCCGCCGGCAGGACCGGGATAAACCCGCGCGGCGACTATTCCAGCGTCACGGCCTATGATCCTCGCGACATGGTCACCGACAACGGTTCGTCATGGGTGGCGCTCCAGGCGACGACGGGCCATGCCCCACCCGTGCTTCCGGCAAGCGCAAATGCCTATTGGCAGCTTGCGGCCAGAAGAGGGATTGACGGAACGGGCACGGGCGACGTCGTCGGACCCAACGGCGTAACCGCCGGCCGCGTTGCCGCCTTCAGCGGAACGTCCGGCAAGATTCTGGTCGACAGTGGAAAGCTCGCTGCCGATCTGGTCACGGGTCCGGCCGCCTCCGTGGATGGCGCGCTTGTCGGGTTTAGCGGGGCTTCGGGCAAGCTCCTGAAAGCCCTTACCAGTGCCGAGGCCAAGTCCTGGCTTGCAACGACGGCGCTCGATGTCGTGTTCAGCAATGCGACGGCTAACCTCCCGGGTGCTCCGACGACGGTGCAAGCGGCAATCGAATCGCTGGCAATCAACTCCGGCGGCAAGAACGACGCTCTGCTGGCGCTCGAAATCGCCGACCTCAAGGGTGTGCGCCTCGGCATGAAGAACGGCGTTGCAGACGCCTTTGATGATCAAACGGGCGTTGATGCGGCGGCTTCGACGAATGAGGTCTATGATGCGGCGAACGACTGGTATGGGCCGTCTCCAGTGCCGACCACTGTGGTCCATTCCATCGCTCTTACGAATGAAGTTTCGGTTGCCACACAGCGCAAGTACCGCATCAGATACGCGGCTGCGGGGCTTGTTGCCGCCGGCACATTTGTTCGCATCAGAGTGGTCGGAGCTGCTGCCGGCGCTTCCAAGGCGATTACCAACATGTTCTTCGGCCGTGCTGCCGCGAGTGGCGACGCATGGGACCTGGACACCGTCTCAACCACTCCTGTCCGGGTAACGTTTGGAGGCTTAAGCAGCTTCACGCCTACCGCGTCCGGAGACTGGAGCGACTGGGTCCCGTTCCCCCTGGACAATACCAAGGATCACACCATTGCGATGGATCTTGTCGCCGCGACCGCTGGCGTTCGCTATCTCCCATCTCAGGCGCCCAATACCTCGACCTACTTCAAGGACGGCGCGGTAGACGAGGCGGGCACGCCTGATGTCACGGGTTACACCCTGACGACGGGCGCAACGCCGGTTGTCATGGCCATTGAGGTTAAATCCTCTGCCGGTGCATACGCCAATATGGCGCTGCGATCTGTGGCCTATGCGGCGGCCACAGTACCGACGACTGGTCGCCTCGCGGTTCAGCTTGTCGAGATTGATCCCACTACAATCAACACAGACGTTATCGCCAAGATGTCTCGTGACGGCGGGGTCACATGGGCAACAGCCGTTCTGACGTGGGCGCAATACCAATTCCTCCCAAGGGTCTACGAGGCGAACAATATCAACCTCGCAAGCCTTGGTTCCGGCAGCTCGCTGAAGTGGGAAATCGACACCGCCACCAATAAGAACGTCGCCGTTTCCGGTGTCGTCATGCAATGGAGTTGAGGTAATGGCAGCCAGGCTTTACGGGAACGCGATGATCGCCGGCCAGATGCCGACGCTTGATCACTACAAGACGGCTTTCGATGATCATCTCGATGCTGTCGCGGCTCAACGGCAGTACGACAACCGCATGACCATCGTCTGTTACGCCGGCAGCACCAATCCACGATGGGCAGCGGAGGCGGAAGCCTTCATCGCGTGGAGGGATTCTGCCTTGATCCACATGTTCCAGCAGCTCGCTGCCGTCGAGGTTAGCCAGATTCCGCCGCCGACCATTGAAGAGTTTATCGGCGGCATAACGCCGATCGCCTGGCCGGCCCTCTAAGTTGCATGGCTGACCACGACTTATTCGGCCGGGTGGGCTACCGTCTCGCTGCGGCGCCGTCTCCATGCCCGGCCTATTGACAGCACTATCGCGGTATAGGGCAGCAGCATGAAGTCAGCTCCGGTGTTCGTCCAGTAGCCGTAGCTATGCGAGAGATAGATGCTGAGATGCATGCTCGCGAAGAACATCAGGAATGCGGGGCTCAATCTCGGGAAAAACAACGCGATCGGCGCGGCAAGTTCCAGAGCAAATACCAGAAATGCGGCGATGTCGCCAACCGCCTTGAAGGACAGTATCGAGCTGAACCATAGGCTCGTCGACCATGTCGATACAAACAGGGACTTCTCGATCGCGGCGATGGAGAATAGATCGAGCCGGGAATCGACGACCCACAACGAGCCAATGTCGATGACCTTGTTCAAGCCGGAATAGAAATAGTAGGCGTCCATAAAGAACAGCAGGACAAACACAGGTCCGTGGAGGGTCGTGCTCAGGGTAAGCGGGTTGGCCGGTTTTCCGATCCTGTAGTACGCCTCGCTCGGGAACAGTGCGACGACAAAAAGCATGAAAAGCATGACCGTCGTCGAGGCGTCCATCGTGTCGCTTCCGAGCAGGAACCATCCGACGAGATGAGCACCAAGTAGGAGAGCGACCCAAGCCGCCAACCGGGGAAATATCCCGAGCAGGCCGCATAGGAGGGCGCCAACCGTCGTCATCTGGAGCGCGTGAAGTACAGCGACGGACGGGCGAGGGATGACTTCGTAGATGAATTGGAACGACGTCCAGTAGAGCCAGGGCGTCTTCCAATAGCTGAATAGCAGCGGGCGCGCTTCACGTCCGAACGCTTCCGGGGGCATAAAAGCCAGACCGGAAAAGTCCCACGACATGAACAGATAGGCAGCTAAGGCAAAAGCGCCGGCCTGAATGATGTAGCAATGAAGGGCAACGACCGGGCGCGGGCGGCCGTAGAAATCGATGGGGCCGAAGAATTTCGCGATCATCTATTCACCTGCGCAATCTTGGCGGCACCAACAACGTTCATCTGCTGTGACTTGTCATCGACCTTAACCGTCATGTTCCAAAGGGATACGGAGACGAGCTCGCTGGCCGGTGGGTAGCTGGTGTAGTCGATACGCTGATAGTTGAGGTGGCTCGGGTACGCGATTGCGTTCGGTATCATAAAGCCGCCGGCACGCCGATTTACGAAATTGTGTCGGATGATTTCAAAGAACTCTTTCTCGTGCGCCACATGGCCGTTTTCCACTCCGAAGGTTGCTTTCGGCCAGCTCACCATCGCCAGCTCATTGTTGCCGGGTCGGATAGAGCCGTCCTTGAAATGCAGAAACATGACCTCGCTGGTGGCATAGCCGCTCCGATGTATGAACGGGAGAACGGCGGGCTGTAGTGCCGAAGCGAATACTGCGGGGTCTACCTCCGGCGGCATCGATAGGCTTTCCGGCGCATCTGGCTTGATGATTTCGGGAAGGCCGACATAGATCCATCCGGGTACCCCGCGGTGTGCGATGCCAATGTGAAGCTGCCAGGAATAGCTGGTGAAAATCAGAAGGCAGACGCCAACCACGACCCAGCGGCTACGATCTGCTGGCTCTTCGGAAAGCCAACCGGCAACCGCGGCGCAGTATCTCCTAATGTAGCGCCTGGAGAAGACGAACACGAGAGCGAGCCCGATGGCCCACGGCAGGAAGATGCGGCCGGTGTCGCTCAGCCAGTCGATCCTGAACGGCTTGAGGCTTAGAACCGGCAAGAGCAGCGCGATGGCGACCACGAATCCCAGATAACCGAACAGCGCACTGGATATCCTTTCCTGTCGGCTACGGCCGCTGGTTGAAGTCTCCAAATCCCCACCCTCCGGGCCAAAAGGAAAACGCAAATGCTCTATGCCCTTCCCGGAACATGGCTTCAGCCTGTCCGCATGCAACATGCACATAACTCATTCCATTACGGATGAGATTGGTAGTACCTCCAGCGCGACAATTCAAGAACGGGAATCCCTCAGCGGTTGCGGACAKGGCGGCCCATTGTCACCGATCTAACCCACAAGGACATCAATCATGAGCGTCATCACTGCCGCGCAGATCCGCGCGGCTGCAAAATTGCGCGTCAACGAAAGCAACATGAACTCGGTCCTGGTCGCGCTCGACAAGTTCGGGCTTGGACTGGGGCTGAACCGGCCGCACCGGGTCGCGCACTACCTCGCGCAGCTGATGCACGAGAGCGGCGCTTTCCGCTTTGATCAGGAGATCTGGGGACCCACGGCGGCGCAGGCCCGGTATGACACCCGCACCGATCTCGGCAACACGCCGGAAGCCGATGGCGACGGCTACCTCTATCGCGGCCGGGCCGGCATCCAGATCACTGGCAAGGCGAATTATGAGGCCTTCCGCGACTGGTGCCGGCAGAAGGGTTTCAACCCCCCGGATTTCGTGGCGCAGCCAGATCTCGTCAACACCGATCCGTGGGAAGGCCTCGTGCCGCTCTGGTACTGGTCGACCCGAAACCTGAACGCCTACGCCGACCGCAACGACATCGAGACGATCACCAAGAAGATCAACGGTGGCAAGAACGGCCTGGTCGACCGCATCGACTACTACGGCCGGATCTCGCTGGTCCTGCTTGGCTACCAGCCGAACGAGGCCGACATCCGGCGCTATCAGTCCGAACGCGGTCTCGACATCGACGGTGATGTCGGGCCGAAGACCAGGGCGGCCCTTCATAAGGATCTCCTCGCTCTATCCGGAGCCACCGTGCAGATGGCGGCCTTTTCAGCCTCGCCGGTTAGCGAAGAGAAGGCAGTGGTGCCGGTCGCTGTCGAGACGCAGGTGAAGCGCAAGTTCAGCCTGTTCGGTTTGTTTGGCGGTGGCGGGTCATTTACCGGTCTCGGTCTGGCCGCCTTTGCCGGAATGGATTGGCAGGTGGTTGCGGTGCTGGCCGTCGTCATCCTGGTCACGCTGATCCTCGGCTTGCTGCTTCAGAACGCCGTCGTCTCGGCGATCGGCAAGATCAAAGCTGCGGTAGAGGCATGATCACCGACAAGATCAGCTTGGCGCTCGGCGCGGTCGGCGGGCTGGTGCTCGGCTTCGCTGTCTTCACCACCATCAATGCCGTCTGGTGGCTTCCGAACGCCAAGGAGGAGGCGCGGGCCGTCGAGCGCGCCACCATGCAGGCTGCAACCGACAAAGCCGTAGGAGAACTGAGCAATGAAGCTGACAAGGCTCGCTTTAACCGTCGCATGTGCCGTGAGCGCGGCGGCGTGTACCTCAACTCAACAGGTCAGTGCCTCCAAGGGCCAGCTGTCCCGCACGGCTAGGGCCATCGTCGGGACCTCACTGATCGGCGCAAAGGGCGCGACACCAGTCGACCAGGAGGCGATCGACGACACGGTAGCCGGTGTCTGCGGGGCGGGCGTCTGGACGCCGGGCGAGTGCCTTGCGCATGACCAGAATACGGCAAGAGCACGCTGATGGCGAAGGAAATCTACCTAACCTCGAAGCGCGGCCTCGGTTGGAGCGCTGTCACGGTCGACGTCTTTCCACCGCGGCAGCCCCGCCATCGTAGCCACCAGTAATGGACAAGCTGCCTGAGGTCATGCACCCTGAAGTTGGTGACGGAGCGTATAGGAGAGCGGGAAATCTTATAGGGCAGGCGCCGGAATGTGGCCCGTTCCAATGCCAACCGGAAGCGTCGGCTGGGTTCAAATCCCACGCCGTCACCACCTCTCCCCAGCACGACATTCGGAATGCGGAGGCGATTGATGATACGGTCGCCGAGCATCTGTCGCCGGCTGAGCTCTCCAAAATTGCAGCCGCGCCTTAAGTGGCGCAGCTGCCCGGTCCGGACAAAGAACAGCGTAAGCTGCCTGATTTACCTGGGAACGGATCTTTGACAATCAGGTGCTGTCGATATCCGAACTCCGTCGGGACGACCGCGGTTTCTGCCGCTCTTGCCGTAGCCGCTGATATCGTAATAGGCGCGGTTCACGGATCGGATTCTCGGCTCATCAATCCATCTTGAAGCAGCGCTTAACGCCTGGCGCGGGCTGCAACCTCGATCGGCAGACCTGCGGTCATATCGGCGGTCCTCCCGGTATTCGTCCCGGTAATCATCGCGATAGTATCTCCTATTATCGTATGACCGCCCGCCGCCGGTTCCGAACTCGAATTCCACCTGAGCAACTGCCGGAGTAGGCACTATACTCGTGCCGACAAACATGGCGGCAACGCCCGCCAATATGGCGATGTATTTTGCTTTCATCTTATCCTCCCAAGCGCTCTCGGAAGAGAGCCGCCACTGTTGTGCGTTATGAACGGGAATTAGGTGGATTCGTTCCTCCGGCCAACTGCGGAGCCGCTATCGCGCGCATCAGATCGTCCCGCGTACCGGGTTCCGGCGTTCTTCAGTACAGAGGGTTCGATATCCATGCCTACAACCTGGGCCGCAGGCCGCCGTAGAGGGTCAATTGACCTTCTTGCCGGGGAGGTGGTTGGCGGATTCAAAAATCTTCGAATAATCTGGTGGCTTGTCCCATGCGAACTCGGATGAGCAACGAGGGCAGGGCATTCCTGCAGCGCCGCAGCCGCAGGAACGGGTTCCACTCCAAGCCTTTGTTGGATGAGCTTCGCAAACCCAGCCGGTATCCTGACATGTTTTGCATAATCGCATTCACGCGCCTCCATTTCGCACCGGGGAAATGGAGTCGCCAGCGGCGTGGTCAACGGGACCGAAACCGGAACAAACGACCGAAATTCGGACTGACGCATTGAAAAGGGCAGCGGGAATAATGACAGGGATCGATGATATGCAGCTTCCGAGAAAAGCAGCCAGGCTAGAATGGAACTTGAACACGATCATCAATCTGATGACGCTGATCGGAATGCTGGCGGGCGGAATCTATATCTGGACCAACACCACCCGCGACATCGAAGACCTGAAGAAGTGGCGCCTAGCCCATGAGGATTACCACAAGGAGCGCCTGGCCGAGACCAGAGCCAGGGAAGCCAGCTTCAATGAACGCCTTCGCGCGGAAGAGGTGCGGGGTAATGACGTCGACCGGAAGATCGACAATCTCACCTATCGCGTGACGGTGGCCGAGCAGTCTGCCGTCAGCATCACGTCCTCCATCAAGGATCTCCAGACCGGCTTCAACAAGCAGGCTTCTGACATTCAGGTCGTGAAGGAGATATTGCAACGCATGGAGGCGGCGCAGCAGGGCCGGCCGCCACGTTGACCACCCTTGAGTTCATGCATATCGATCCGCGATCCACAGCGGACCCAGAGCCCCGTAGCCTTCACCGGCTGCGGGGCTTTGTCGCTTTTAGACTGCACGTAACATCCTGTCATCAGCTTGGCGTTCTTCTCGCCGCACGCCTCGCACAGCAGGCGCTTACTATTTCTCTGATGCCTTCGGGTCGAGCCTCGACACGCTGCGGAAGTTCGTCATAATTCCGTCAGTCATTCCGGGGGATTTTATGAAGTACTTTTTACTCGCTGTTTCAGCGTTTGCCTTGACTGCATGCCAGACCCAAACGCCAGACGAATGGAAGATACACAGATCAATCACAAATTCAGCTGAACGTCGCTGTCATGACAAGCAGGGGACGGACCTCTATTCGAAATGCGTTGAAAACGAGGTACAAGCAAGAACCAAATTTGTGAAAAGCATCCTGCCTCGCTATCGCGAGCCAGCGACGCGTTGATTCCCGCGCGCAACAGGGCGCGCATCACCGCGAAGACGAACCAGTCAGGAGATTTTTGAAACATCGGGCTTCCGATCCCAATGGGGATAGTGTTCGGCGCACCACCCTCGCATCGGCTGCGCTCCCTTGCCGAATCCAAGGGATCCGAGAAGAAGCAATATTAACTTCTTACGCGACGTCACGATTTCCATTTCGGACTCCTAGGTGCTGTTGACAAATGGGCTTTCCGTGGAGGTAACTGCGGAAGCCGCGAAACGCATTCGGAGAAGTAGGTTGAAACAACAGGCCGACGTTTGGTTGCAGCTTTTGGATGAAAGCACAGGTTCTTCGGTCATTATCGAAGATGACGGCGACAAGGCCTATGCATACCTCATGGATGCCGCAAAGGTGATTGTAAGCGACGTGTGGTTATATAATCGCGGTCCCGCTCCTGCGACAGAAGACTGGG
>NZ_JBFTZM010000031.1:0-26058 GCF_056406795.1 Neorhizobium sp. P1_A6
GGACATGGCTGTCGCAACGAGGCAGAAGATCGCAAAGGCATAGCCCCGGATGTGATCCTTGCCGTTTTCGGCGATCACCCGCTTCAGGACGCTGGATATGGTACCAGAGTCCAAGTGGTGCTTTTTATTTTTCTTGGCGTTCAATAGGTTTTCCCGCTCCGGCATTTGCGCCGGATGTTAGTGCATATGCGGGCGTATTAAACGCTTGCCATCCATTTTGCCACCTCGGGCAACACGATTCGAACTGCCTGTTGCATTCGCGCAAACGCAAAAGCCAACGATTTGAGCTGATATGGGGACGACTTGAGGTGATTCTGGGATGGTTCGCCCCCCTGCGGCATCAATCTGTTACGATTGTTTCATTCTGAAGCGAGGCCAATGGGCCGACGCCGATATTTGCGCCTGAAATTAATCTTGCCAAGAGCGTCTGCTACCTCGGTGGTCTCGACGAGACCCGCGCCTGGTTGTGCGCCATCATCCCTGTCGCGAACCCGCGGTGGATTTCGTCGGCAAACCGAGCCATATGTCGTGACGATGGAGCCTGGTGCGGCACGCCCGCACACGATATTCCTGACATTCTCGGGAGAGTAGCAGCTTCAATCAGACGATCATGGGCGCTCCCATCACGGAGGCCAAGCAACGCCTGACGAACAGCCAATGGTGAGCGCGACAGGGAGCCGAGTCCTAATTCGATCTTTCACAATCAGGAGCGGTTGAAATTCGAACGCCATCGGGACGACCGCGCTTGCTGCCGCGCTTCCCGTAACCGTCGATATCATAAAAGGCACGGTTCACTGACCTTATCCGCGGCTCATCGATATATCTTGAAGCTGCGGCCAAAGCCTGGCGGGGGCTGCAACCAGGTTGGGCATATCTGCGCTCATAACGCCTATCCTCGCGATAATATCGCCTGTCGTCGTCGCGATAATATCGCCTGTCATCGTCTGGTCTTACGATTCTAACGCCACCGTCGCGCAGGTCGAATTCCATTTGAGCCGCTGCCGGTCCGGGAAGGATGCTCATTCCCACAAGAAGGACCGAGATGCCCGTCAGCACAACAAATTGTTTCGCTTTCATTTCTTCCTCCGATGTTGGACTCTACGTATAACGTTTGCAAGATGAACGGGAGCACAACAAATTCATCTACCGGGAAAACTAAGGCAGTCCTCATTGTGTTCCATTAGTGGAAATACGTAGGGCGGCTCCGAAAATAAGACCGTTAAAACCTAGGCTAAAGAACTCCCGGCAGCCCCCTGTTTGAAAGGAGTTGACGCTATCAAGAATCGTTCCGCTCTTTGGACATCATGTCAACGAATCGCCGATCAAGTGCGCGCGAAGTCGTCGAAGCTTTCGACCGTATTTCATACGTCCTATCGCAAGCGGATAAAGCAGCAGGTAGCCGATCCGAAACGATATAGGACCGACACATAGGAATTGGCGCAGCATCGTGCGTTCAAATATGGATGCACGTCTCTCCTTCACCACACCTGGTGGACGTGGAGCCGGTGACCTTTTAAATAAGCGACTAGGACCACCGAAAACAATCGGCAGACGACTAAGACACTCGGTCAGCATCATCACGTCGCCAGGAGCGCCATTGGTTGAGAAGGTTCTAAGGCTTTCCTGACTAATCGCATCCCTTGGGAATATCCCATAAATGACATTTGCCTTTCCAAGGTTCGCGGGCTCGATAGCAAATGCCAATCGTCGCCACCAAGCCGGACCATTATATTGCATCTTCCGCCCGTTAGCTTGGTGGGCCATGTTCTGCCCATCATGGGTCACCATTTGCAAATAGCCGAAAATGATAGCATGTTTGGCTTTTGCGACAGGCACCAGGACAGAAAGCCAATCGGCATCGATCCAATCATCATGAGCCATCCATTTGAATAACGGTGCGGTTGCTTGCTCGAAAACAAAACGAAAATTATTTGCTACTCCGATGTTCTCTGACTGCCTGAAGTATTTTACCCGGTTATCCCGGCTCGCAAACTCCCGACAGATTTGTTCGGTTTCGTCAGTCGACGCGTTGTCGGAGATAATGAGTTCAAAATCCAAAAAGCTCTGCTCTAAAATCAGGTCAACAGCCAACCGGAGATGCTGGCCGCCGTTATAAACAGGTAGCCCGATACTGATTTCCGGCATTCTAACCTCCGTGATCTCACCAATAAGCCGGCGGGTTGTCTAATGGTATACCAATCATCTGCGCTTCTAGTACGTCACCGCAGAGCACAAATCGTGCATGCACGCGCGGCCAACAAGGGATGTCGAGGTGTGATCGGATCCGACTTCCTCATGCCTTTTCATGGCAGAGCACAGGGCAACAATCAATTCGTCTTTTAACAACGGGCTTGGATGTTAGCTGTTCGTTGCTAATCCCATCGGGGCGCCGATAGGGCCTTATCGCATGCCAAGTTCTATGACTGAAAATCGTCCGCAGAAGAAAGTGGCGATGACCGCGATGTTGGTCGCCGGTCATCGCTTAACGCACCCTTAGCGTAAGCCTGTTTCAGCCCCACGTTGTCCTGTCCGTCCTGATCTGTGATCGCTTTTCCATGGACGAGCAACGGGAGTTTCTTCATGGAGACTACATTGGAGGTTCTCCCGACCAGGAGGCCTGTATGTGAGGTTCACAGGCAATGGCCGGACGAGGTCAAGGCCCAGATCGTTTCGGAGAGCCTTCGGCCCGGCGCGATGGTGAATGAGGTCGCAGAGTGCCATGGCTTGAAGCCGAACCACGCTCCACCTGGCGGACGATGGCGCGGCAGGGCAAGTTGGATCTGCCCGCACCGGAGGACCGGTAGAGTTCGCAGCGGTGATTGCCGATCCGCCCGCTTCAGAGCCGACGATCAAGAAGGCCAGTCGCCCCGAGGTCATCGCAGGCTCTATCACCATCCGTCTGGAAGAAGGCGCGTCTGTCGCCCGGATCGCCGCTATTGCGCTTGCCTGCGCGGTTCCGGCATAGTCTTACCATCGAACCGCGTCCGGATCATGGTGGCGACCAAGCCAGTCGACTTTCGCAAGGGTCACGATGGATTGGCGGCACTGGTCAAAAATGAGCTACACAAGGACCCGTTCACCGGAACGGTCTTCGTATTCCGCTCGCGTAAAGCGGACCGATTGAAGCTGATCTACTGGGATGGCGGCGGGCTGGTGATAGCCTACAGGCGGCTGGAGGAGCACACATTCACATGGCCGGGCATCAAGGATGGCCTGATCACCTTAGGGCATGCCCAGTTCGAGGCGCTGTTTGCGGGGCTCGACCGGCGTCGGGTGCATGCAGTGGAGGTGAGAGCGCCGGACGCCATCGAATAGATGCGGCACGATGACTCGGGCGGTAAATTCCAACGGCGAAGCGATGCTGGTTTTGATAGACTGTTCCCATATTGGACGCCGCCGAACTTCCCGACGATATTGCTGCCTTAAAGGCGATGCTGATCGCGGCGCAAGCGCGTGAAGTCCGCAAAGATGAGCGGATCGAGCGGCTGGAGAAGCTGGTCGCCGCCTTCAAGCAGGCGGCCTTCGGCCGCAAATCCGAGAAGGCCGATCCCGAGCAATTCGATCTTGCACTGGAGGACTTGGAAACGGCAATCGCTGCCGTTCACGCCGAAGATGAAGCCGATAGCCCTCGGGGAAAGCTGCACCCCCAGCCACGTGCCGCCAATCGCGGCTCTCTACCCGCCCATCTTCCTCGTGTCGAAGAGATCATTGAGCCAGAAAGCCTGATCTGTGCTTGCGGCGATGCCTGGATTGCATCGGAGAGGACATGTCCGAACGGTTCGATGTCATCCCGGCGCAGTTCGGAGTCATTGTCACCCGTCGTCCCAAATACGCTTGCCGCGCCTGCACCGACGGCGTAGCCCAAGCCCCAGCACCCGCTCGACTGATCCACGCCGGATTGCCCACCGAGGCAACCATCGCGCGGGTGCTGGTCTCCAAATACGCCGATCATCTGCCGCTTTACCGGCAGGCCCAGATCATGAGCCGACAGGGTATCGATATTGACCGCTCCACACTTGCTGACTGGGTCGGTCGGGCAGCTTTGGAACTGCGTCCGGTGTTCAACGCCTTGATTGCCGATCTGAAGCGCTCGACCAAGCTGCTCATGGGCGAGACCCGTGCACCGGTACTCGATCCCGGCTCCCGCAAAACCAAAACCGGATACTTCTGGGCGCTGGCCCGCGATGACCGACCATGGAGCGGAGCTGCCCCACCCGGTGTCGCTTTACCTATGCTCCTGGCCGTGGCGGGCAGCATGCCGAGCGGATATTGCAAGGGTTCACGGGCGTCCTGCAGGTCGATGGATATCCCGGATATAATCGGCTGATCGCGCCCGACCGCGCCGGCCCCGACATCCGGCTTGCCTATTGTTGGGCGCACGCGCGGCGCAAGCTGGTCGAGACCACTCGTATCGGCACAGCGCCGATTGCAGAGGAAGGCGTGAAGCGGATGGGTGAACTCTATCGCATCGAGGCTGAGCTACGTGATCTTTCCGCTGAAACTCGCTTAGTCGGGCGGCAGGAACGATCCGCTCCGTTGATTGCGGACATGCGGACCTGGCTGACGCAGCATCGTGCCCGCGTCGCTGGCAAGTCGCCGCTCGGAGAAGCTCTGGTCTATATCCAAATACTGGGATGGCCTCTGCATCTTTTTGCCGATGGTTGCATCAGATCGACGGCAACAGCGTCGAAAGAACTATACGGCCGATAGCCCTCAGCAGGAAGAATGCTCTCTTCGCGGGTCATAACGCTGGAGCGGAGAATTGGGCGACCACCGCCTCGCTCATTGAGACCTGCAACCTCAACGCCGTCGAATTTAACCGGCACGCTCACTGCCATCGTCAACGGCCACAAGCAGAGGCAGATTGAGGGTCTCCTGCCGTGGAACTATGCGGTGGCATTACGCTTGCCCAAAGGCATCAGTTGGCCCAAGCTGGATTAAAGGCGAATCTGATCGACAGCGCAGCCTTTATCGGCTTCCCAAGCGTTCGCCATGGTAAGCACTTCATCCAATGGCTCATCAAGGTGCGATGTGTGCAAAGAAACCGATCAGGCCGTGAGCCATCCCCAATCACTAACCAGTCTACTTTCTCCTCCAGAACATCGGAGTCAGGCCCGAATATCGCTAACAACGAAACGCCATCCGCAAGACACCTTTCCACAAAGGCCTCCAGGAGAGCTTCGTCCGATACTGGTGAATGTAAAACGAGTTTCTGGGCGAGAGACATGGGCTAACGTTAGACCGAGACGGCGATAACTGCAATTCGCGCATAGTTGCCTTGTCGTCAAATCCAAATCTGCCGACAACGTGAGAGCAGCACAACGCTTACCCCTTAGCACTGCCGGACACCTCCCCAGTAATCGGCACACGCTGGTGCGGCAGGCCGCGCCGGCGAGAACGTCAAGCCTCTTGGTCGACCGGTGATATACAAGCCGCGCTGAAAACGGTGCTCATCGACAGCCGTCACGGACTTGACCTGGTTCCTGCCGTAGCCGGGATGCTACTGCCTATATCCGACAATCGGGGCGATCAAATTTATAAGAAATATCGGCATTTCGGGGGGGGCTTTCACCAAAAGGTGCTAAGGAAATGGAGCAGCGTCAGATCTTCCTATACCAGGCGTCGAACCTAGACCACTCGCGGTACACGCGCTCGTAGCCTCTCCGAAACATGATCTGGTCAAGTTTCACATTCGCATCGGTGTAGTTGTGTTCAACACAAAAAAGGCGAACCGTATATCGATCGAAATCAAAGGATGACAAGATATCAGGCTCGTTTCCTTCGGTATCAATGCTGATGAAGTCGATCTCGTCAGGAGCGTTGTAGGTTTGGAGTAGATCGTCCAGGCTGATGGTACTCTGCGCGATCTCCACGCTTCCTTTCCGCCTGGCCTCCGCATGCTGATCGCTGTACGCTCTGTCCGCCATCGCTGACAACTCAGGCTCATCAGCGACATATCGCATGACCACGGATTTGCCTGTGTCCGAATCGACTGGACGGGTGTCGAGGGGCGAAGACCTTATGCTGCGAATACCGTCACTTAAGATTGGGTTTGGCTCCGCAAGAATTCCCTTCCAGCCATACGCAGTCTCAAGAAGGTAGGTATTGCTGTGAGTTTTCCCGTCAAATGCTCCGATCTCTACGAAAAAACCGTCGCGTTTTTCTCTTAGCTCTTCCAGAACCCATCGGTCCTGCTGAATTTGGGAAAAGGAATGCTCGTTGAAAAAATGCGGCCGCTCGGTAGCAGCTCTCTTTTTTTTAAATCCCAACCAAGTCCTTAGTCCCACAATGCCCCCCAAAGGTCGTTTCAGCTGTCCAGTAGATCATCCGTCCCGCGCACGCAACAATATCTCAAGAACGAGAGCCTCATCGACCTATCACTCATGAGTTCTCGCAAAGCCTCTTTGAAGCGGTGCGCCAGGAGGCCGGTAAATAGCATCTCAAACTCGTCCGGTTCTGAGCCCTATCCTCGCCGAAGGATCACAAGAAGGATGATTGCGCGCCCTGGTTGGTCGCTGGGAGCGCCCCTTTCTGTTGATTTCACTACTGTTTTACGGCCAATACCCAACAGGTGTGGTCATGACGTCCCGATAGCTTTGTCCGCTCGAAAGGCCTGACCAGCTTCAAGCAAAAAAAATGGCCCGGCGAGGCGACCCATTTCGGATTCGTATTTTGAAACGCGAATCATTATTTCCGGGCCAAACCAAGCCCTTCCAAATCTCACCGGAGGCAAAAGCGAACATTTCGAGCAGTCGGCACGTAAATCGGCTGAATACCAAGGTTATCGAGCTTCGCGCGCACGGTTACACCGAACGTGTTCAGGTGTAGGGCATGTTGGGTCAGCAAAATATACTTTTCGACAAAAGCCTCAATGGATTTTGTGCTGATGTATTTCTGCGTTTTTTTGGTGGAAGGATTAGGAGCGTGGACGACGGCGCAGCGGAATCGAACACCAGGAGGCCGCGCTGGGACGCTTCCGCCTTGCGAGCGAGCCTCAGGATCGACTTGAGTTCATCGACGTCAACACCAAGCCCTGAGATCTGGCCGAATCATCCAAACGACGGACGCTCAGCTGAAGTGCACCCCGATTTTGGGCCAGCGGGCGCTGGAATCTTCCGGGGTTAGGGCTTAGTTCGGCGGGGGTGCCGATAAGCCGTTCATGAGCGAATCGGCACCTTGTTGCCGATCGCGCTATCTGGCCGGAACTCGTTATAGTCTCTACGCCAATCCTCCATCTTTGCCCGTGCGTCGTCAAGGCTCCCGAACCAGTGGGCGTTCAGGCACTCGGCGCGGAACTTGCCATTAAAACTCTCGATGTAGCTGTTGTCGGTCGGCTTGCTACTCGTCGATATATAAGCGCCCGCCTTTGATAACGATATGACGCCCCTGCAGCTCAACAAAGCGCCAATCCTCTTCAAGCGAACCATCCGGGAAAATCTGGAGGCGGCAATCGCCTGATAGCAGCAAGTCAGCCCCACCAAAGTTGTCCGCATTGGCCGCCATAACGACGAGTTGCTCTGTCGTGTTCACGAAGGACTTGGTTGTCTCGTCGAAACCTTTCAGAAGCGATGCAATCCTAACGAGCTGCAGGTTCCCTGATCTAGGATCGTCATCATTTACCTCTGTTCCTTCTGCAGGACCGACAAAGCGATCCGATGTCCCTGTAAATACCGCTTCCTTAGCAACCAGACGCCAGGGGCATTGAACATGCAGTGCGTAAGGACCGACCGTTCCTCTGCCTGAAGGATGCGGCTGAGTCTCCCCAAAATGAAAAATCTTCATGTCCGCAGCGTTACGGGCAATACTTAGTGGCAACCCTACCAGTACCTGAAGGAGGCTTTCTAAGGGGATTTGACTACAGTTATCGGGCATCATTCTCCGCCATCCCGTGGTTCCGCCATGCGAGACCCTAAGAATTGCGCTGCTGCATAACGAGACACCTCGTCAGCGTTGGATTGAAACCCGCGTCTCGGAAGGATAAACGCCTCTCGTTTTGATATAGGCAGGAACAGGTGGTCACGCTCGCAGATAACCCGTTTTACGGTCAGCCATGGAGCTTTGGTGTCGGCCACGCTAGAGTTTCCTTCGATGGCGGTGTCAGTCAAGGTCATCGTGACGGTAGCGTTCGCCGATGCTATTTGACGGTAGTGGAGAAATGAAATCGCCCAGGCGAACCAATGGCTGAATATCGAGAACGTTAAGACGGCGACGAGCAGTCCCGCCGAAATCAATTGGAATCGGCGACTGGCCAAAATCGCTTGTGCCATGACGACCGGATCGTATGTGTCGGTGAACAAAGCAAGCAGGCACCAAACGGAGAACAACCAGAGTACCGTTGTCAGGACGCCGCCTTGCCAAGGGCGACGGGTAATCGCCTTGGTCATTACAGCATAGTCCCACGGGGTCATGGTGTAGGTGATCTGAAACTTCCTCTCAGCCTGCATTGGTCAACGCTACCAATCTCTCGTCCTTGCTCGGCATCTTTCGTCGAGCAATTGCAAGGAACGTTGTCGTCATCACGATGAGAAGGATGCCATTGAGGCTGACCGGGAGATTGGCAGCCCTGCCAAGGAAAACGCCCAACAGGAACAGAACGATTTGCATCGTTGCCACGACAGCGGCGGCAGAAAACACAGCTGAAGCCTTCCCAGAAGGTACTTGTATCTCTTTCAGATGAAGTCTCGCGTAACCGAACACGAAGATCGGGATGAGCGCGGCCGCCGTCAGGATGGCAATGACTTCTGTCGTCGATTGCGGCGGCAGCCAAGCGGACGGGATCAGAAGCAAGACGGTGATGAATAGATAGCCACCAGCGCAACTCGCCAGAAAAATTGGCCATACAAAGATCGAAAGCACATCCACGTCCTGATCGTGGGGATTTTTGCTGTTGAAGCCGATTGCCTTCAGCCAGTGAAGGTTTACTGCCACGACGGCTGCGGCAGCAGCGCAAATGTAAACAGCATTGAGCAGCCAATTCAGGAGAGGCATCGCCCCCGTCCTGGTTTGGTCGAGCGAGGGCTGGAGATTTTCAGCAAAATCCAGAAAGAGGGGGCGACCCAAAGCAACCAAAATCCATGCCGGAGTCCCGGCAATTTGACGCAGTCGCCGAGCCGTATCAGGACGGCGGTGGCGGCTACCATACTGACGATAATCACCGGAACAAACGCCCATGCGTCAGGTTTTGCTGCACCCGCGGCTTGCAAGGCGACAGCGAGGCTATAGCTACTGCAGAGTAGCAATACCCAGGGCGATGAGACGTAGGAGAATTGTTGTCCAGGCCGCCGTCGATCCAGTCACAATGGCTGGAACTGCTCGCTTTGGGAATAGGAGGCGACCTAACTCGCTAATTGCGAAGGCGTTCAAGATCGGCGTCAGCCCAAGGGCCAGGAGCGAAAGGCGTTCTGGTAAGTCGGAAGAGCCGGAAGATTGGCGGGTGATAAATGCCGTGTCGATCCCCGGTAGCGGGATGTTACTGCCAGCAATGAAGACTATCGCAATCGGCACAAACAGACCGAAAAGAACCTTCGGCAGACTGAGCAACTCATTCATTCGCGGGGCCTCCACCCATCGATCCGCCGACGTTTAGATAGAAAGGCCGTTCCAATTGACAACTCCTCGCTGCGGTTTTTGCAAACGCACAACGCGGCGCGGTGTCTGCCAAGAAGGTTGCAGTCTCATTCGAGCGCTTCACCTCTTGGGCGATAAGGGGGCTGTTTCCAAAGGAAACGTTGACCTTCACCTCGGTCCAAGCGGTGATTGCACCATCTTCGAAAACGAGAACGGCGTCATATTTTGTCCGGTGGTGAATTTGTCGTAGCTCTTTTCCCACAAGTCGTTCGGCTATTCGGTCCATGTGTTGCTTACTTACTTCCTGATCTTCTAGCCTGTTTCCCGGGGTGAAAGATGTCTGCTATAGCGAATCAATGTCATGACGGCCGTTGGTAGGTCTGAGGGTTATAAAGATACGATATCAAATGTAGTCAATCGATTGGCCAGGCTGACTGTAGCCATATATTCGGAAACCTTCGGCGGTTTCCGCTCCGAGGAGGTGTATCTGCTTCAAGATCAGACGGATAATATTCCGTTGCTACTCTTCAACGAGAATATCCAAGTGCAGAATATCACCATATCCACCCTCTGATAAATGATAGAACCATTCTCGATCCGGCACGGAGCTATACCCGTTTTTCGAGAAAGCGGTCCAGGCGGGTGGGAATTCCATCTTATACATCGCCTCCCGCAGTTCATTCCACTTGGTATTATTCATCACGGGAAGCATGAGGCACCTAAGCTCCGAGGTCTCTTGTTGGGAAACGCGATGAGGCGGCTCTGGGCACGATCACAAAATACATGTCCCCGCGCGGATAATTCCTCACGTAGGCTTTTGCCGCGAGGGCGCTGGACGATACTGGATTACCTTCCGGTGATCGGGAAGGCTCGAAGTGCCAGTTGTCATAGGTGTGACTGTAGCTCTCCTCCGGCCCGTTCAGGACGTCTCCGCCAAGAACAATAAAGTCGGCATCACACAAGGAGTCAAACGCGGTGAGAGCCTGCTCTTTAGTCAGGGCCCAGTTACGGTGTTCTGGCCCCAGCCAGACCCCAACCGACAATATTCGATCTGCTTGATCTGACCAGACTGTCTGCAGCGTCGTTCCTCCCAATGTTCTGCACTTTGCCCACTTTCGATGTGAAAAGGCATTTGTCAGTATTGCCCTGGGTTCTGTCAACAAAGTCGCTTCAAGCACCATCGGCTCTTTTGTCCGGCGTCTCGAAAAGCGCCGAAATCATTCGCCCGCAACCATGGCGGACGGACTTCCGATCAATCTCCCCCATAATCTCCTCTAGGCTGAACCGTCGAGCCATCATGGCGGGGACATTGTGAAAGACTTCGGCAATAATTTGTGCCTTCAATAGATTTTCGACAGCTCTTATTTCTACGAAGATTATGCCAAGTAGGTAGAGGACGTGCCTATATTTATCGGTTTCTGTTGATGAAATCTATGGAGCTGCGATTGACCCCATCGGCTACAAAAGTTTCTTTGTGTGGAAAACCCCCATATCCTCCTTCTGGAGAGCCAATGGTGGACGTGATACGAGAGGGTGTTTGGAATCGGCGGGATCCTACTAGATGACATTGGCCGAAGTAATTCTTAAAGAGTTTGATTCTAAAGGGCTTTTCTCCCAACTCAGAGATCGTAATTTCGTTCTCGATGAAGCGGAAGACTTTGTAAGAAGGTTGTTGCGGATCGATCTGGAGGAGATATCCATGGCTGAGAAAATGGGTTTTCTTAGGGAAATTTGGCTCCTCCCATTCCTCGCCTCGACCTATCAAGAAAGATGCATCTTGAATGGCGCAGGTTCAGCCGAATATGCGCGGTTCTCGGTGGCACTGTTTTCCGCTGTCGAAAACCGAATCGCAGAGATTGTGGCGTGCTTTTCAGATTAGGTCGTGTTGACACAGTCGATCTCAACCAAGGCTTCGTTATCGATTTTCTGTTTCCACAACACTGAGGCTAAATCCCGAACCCTCGTTATTGCATTTGAAGTCGCCACTTACCCGCATGCGTTTTGTCAGGGGCAAGCTCAGCGCGGGTTATCTTGCCAAACAGAATCGGTTCGGTAACGTTGAAACCTGGAAACGCCTCCTGGACAATTTGGCCAATCCAGCCCTTGGGATTGCTCTTGCGAATACGGACGGACTTGGTGTGCCCACGATATTCAATTCGGTAGGTGAAAGTCGGCATCAGCCCTTCTCTCTGGATTACAAATCCTGAATAGGATTAACGATCTCTATAGCTTGTCGAGAAAGTATGGGAGCCAGATTTTTGCGGCGGCCATAGCTAGAAACGCCGCATATGACGTTTTGGTTTTGTCGTAGCGGGTGGCGATCCAGCAATTATTTGATCCGGTTGAACATCCGCTCGACGCGACTACGATCTCTTTAAGCATGATAGTCGCAAGCCGAACGCATGCGAATGACTATAACGGGCGAGGCGATCAAAAGCTGGTGCTGCCAACCCATGTTTGCTAACGATCTTCTGGAACATGGAGCGATCATTGAGCCGAAATCAAGTCGAAGTCTGTCTGCGGTACGGCGTGACCTTCACTCCTTCGGCGCTCCTATCAAAGTTGGGAATTTCCGATAGCGCCTTGCAAGGCAGACAGCCCCTAAATGGCCTGAGGCATCCACCAGAGGCCGGGACAAGTGGTTGGTTCATTTGGGGTGGAGAGGAATTCTCAACCGATCCTCAATTCTTCAAGCCGATGCACGTTTCCCATTTGGGAGAACGATGCCCAGCAGTCGTTCCGTATCTCGGCCTTCCTCCGGGTTGGCGCTTTCTGATTGCGCCGAATTATGAAGATGCCTGGTTCGATGGCGGCCTTCTGAACACACCTTAGATTGACGATTCGGCGCACCGTTTGCCTGTCCCAAATTCCAGCCATCGTCCAACGCCTGAAGCGATTGTAGCATGTCGTATATGGTCCATATCGTTCAGGGACATCACGTCAAGGGGCTCCAGATCGAAGAACCCAAAAGATGCCATTCAGCACTCGCCGGTCATCGACGCGAGCGACACCCCCGTGATTTGTTGGGCAAGAGCGGCTTGATCACGCGCCATTCGAAGTCAGTCAGATCATATCGGCTCATGCGGAGTGTGAATCAGAAATCGCTGTGAGATGAATGCAGCCGTCCGATAGCCAGTCCTATTGCGGGCTTACACGCGGCGCTGTAATCTGATGACGCGCTCGCAGGCATCCCGCCTCAATCACTGCGCACTTTTATGACAGCAAAAACTGGTTTCGATGCGCTCATGCATCAGGTCTGTGTCGGATGGGGTCACTGCGGGAGTGTGCAGGCAGGCAAATATGTGCACGTGACTGACTTCATGCCGAACTCGGGCACAGTGACCGCAACCCAATTCGCTGAATGGGTCCTCACCGCTGAAGGTGAGGCCGATGCTCCCTTGGCCTACAGAGAAAGATGGCTTACCCACCTGAGGGACGCCTTCATCAAGCAAATGGGAGCAGATCGTGTGGAGGCGCAGCGAATGCGGCGGCAATCAAAATAGACCGCTCTGAAACTCCACACCGGTCAATTCGAATTTACGAGTTTCACGGCCTAATCCGACGAATTCGGCCAATGTGTCAGTGGCACACCGCTTTCTGTTGCTCGTCCCTGATCACAGATCAGGGCGGCAAGGACAGGCAGAAGCTGCCAGGGCGGTCGTTGGTCTGAACTACGCGTGGTCCATGAAGTTCGCGTTCCGGGGCGACATCGTCACTGCTGACGTTCGCTCGCGAGTATGTCGTTAAGTGGCCAAACCGATGATGTCTCTGCTTCATTGGGAAAGTTCGCTTTGGGCAAACAGGAGCCTACGGGCACATACAACCTGTCGGGCAATTCTATGGTAGAAGACTAGGTTGACAAGTGGTTCGGCTTCAAGCCTTGGCGCTCTGCAAGTTCGTTCACCATTGCGCCGAGCCGAATGCTCTCCGGTACGATCTGAGCTTTGACCTCGTCCGGCCAATGCCGATGCACCCCGGTTACGCTGACGTCATCAACTCGTACTTGCAAAGAGGCATCCGTCTCGGCAGTTTCCGAGTTCACTCTGAAGAGATTATGGCCTGATCCCATGACGCGCCCGCTAACAAAATTCGCTTGCCTCGACTGCCATCGGGTTTTCAAACGCCCCGCCGATGCCACACAAAAGACGTGCCCCCCCGGTTGCTCGGGCATCACCTACAGGACTGGATCGGATTTCCGTCCGCCGTCATCCGCCGATAACAGGGGCTGGGCTGTGGCGGCTTTCCTCATATCGAGAGGCTTCCCGTACTATCGGCTTGGCGTTCAGTATCCTTCGACCCTGAAGGAAGCACAGAGATTTGCGGCATTATGGAGCAAGTGCCACAAGATTCCGATGAGGGCTGATGCTATCTCCTGAGGGTGCCTCGGGAGTGTTGCGTATGGTGGAAGTCGTAGACGAATTGAAAGCGAAGTTGGTCGAGATCGACGGCAAGATGGAAGAACTGCGGCGCGAGATCGTCGTCCTAGAAGCTCAGAAATCCGCATTCGAGACGGTGATCAGGGTCTACGACCCCAGTTTCGAACTGGCTGCGCCGCCGTCGAAAGCACGTAGCGCATCATCACGAGAGACAGCGAGCGGCCGCGTCACCGAACTCCTCAAGGGCAGGAACAACCGCCACATCGTGCTCGACATCCTGCGCCGATCCGAGCGCCCGGCGACGACAGCGGAAATCGCCGAGAAGTTCGCAAGCGAGGCCGACCTCGGAAGCGAAGCGTCACGGTTGGAGTCCGCCCTCACGAGCAGGTTCTCCGCAACGCTGAACGGTTTGGTGAAGCAGGGCCTGGTTCGACAGGCTGGCACCGCCGACAGCCGCCGTCACCTCTGGGAGATCAGCCGCTAGTCCGGCGGCTCACCCTTCGACCAGACCTGATCGACGATATTTTGGGCGGCGCATTGCCAATAGCCGCAGAGGTTTCGCGACGTCGGCCTGGCTGTGATCGTGCGGAGCAGATCGGCGAACTGCCAGCGCAGACCCATGTACCGCGTATCTTCCTTCCACGACAGCATCGCCATGTACCAGTCGAGGTACTTCGGCGAGAAGCGGTGATTGATGCCCTTGTAGGCTTTCTCGACGCGGCTGAAGAAGCTCTCGATGGCGTTCGAGTTCGTGCCATCGTCTTCTTGGTACTGGAGGCTGTGGTTTACGCGATGAACGGCAACAAGACCGATAAGATCGTCGTATGCCTTGTGTTCGTCGGCGACCAGGAGCGCTTTGGGATCGACATGCTTGGCGACCGCAGCCCAGGCGTCCTTGCCGTTCTCGTCCATGATGACCCGCGTCAGCGTCCTGTTCGGAGCGTGCCGATTCGCCTCCCTCAGCGCCAGCACGCACATGCGCTTGCCGTTCTGGTTTTCCTTCTTACGGCCGTCCTTGCGCTCATCCTTCTTGTTCGCTTTGCGGAGAACGCCGCCGACATACTTGCCGTCGATCTGCACCAGTCCGTGTAGCTTGATGGAGTTGCGGCGGAGGCCGACGGCCTCGCGGAGCTTCTGCAGCAGGACGTAGGCGGTCTTGTACTGGACATTGAGTTTGCGGCTCAGATGAAGCGCCGCCATCCCCTTGGCCGCTGTGATCTCTTCCCAGATCGCCATAATGATCTTTTTGAACGAAAGCTTCCGGTTGGCGAACACGGTTCCGGACGTCACCGAGAACTCGGCGCGGCATTCCGGCTCCGAGCATCGGAACCGACGGCGGCGGACGCTGTACGGTTCCAGGCAGCCGCAGCGAGGGCAATAAGGTTTGCCGCCGTTGTCGGCCCAGCGGAAGTCGACGAACAGGCCGTAGGCGTCGTCCTCGGTGAGAGACCAGACATTCTCAGGGTCGAGATCGCGGCCATCCGGGCGCAGGAGCGGATGCTGGCCGAAGCCCTCACTCGGGTCAGGCCAGGCGCAACGGTCGTATTTCGAACCTCCGGTCTCCTGCCGAGAAGGGATCGTAGGAGTTCGGCCTCAGGATTGGGGTACGCTTCTGGAGCATGTTCAGTTTCCGGTCGATACGCAGGACATAGGACGGACGTTCCGTCGCAGGGGACGGAAGAAAGGTCAGCGCTCTATTCGTATCGATCTGAACATGAAGGTCCTTTACCAGGGGCAAGTCCAGGAGTCGAGTACCTGAAGAAGTTGCGGTCTCAGCGGATTTGCAGCCTTTACTGAAACCGATCATCATTGGATATGACGAAGCAAGGATTTCTGATGCCCACAAACAAGCAGAAGATAGCATACGCACTCTTCACGGTCCTCTCCTTTGGCTTGGTCGGCGTCGGGATCGGTTTGCCGTCGTGGATCGCGTTTCAGGTCGGCGGGTCAAAGCTCGTCGGTTTGATTCTGCTTGCGTCCAGTCTTGCGGGAGTTCTTTTCGCACCAGTAGCAGGTCACCTTGTTGATAAACATGACCGAAAAGCAATGTCAGCCATAGGCCAGGCGACGCGAGCTATTGCGATGCTTCTGGTGGGATTTGCCGAAGGGTCATCCGCCCTTTGGGGTGAGATACTGCTGATCGTCTCCAGCATTGCAGGAGCGTTTGGCTTCGCCGTCCTATCTGGTTCCCTGGGCGGCCTTCTTCAGCGCATTATACCAGCGGAGGAGCGAGCGGGATTCGCCCTAAGAATGTCGGTAGCCAAACAGATTGGAATCGCCTGTGGCACAGGGGCCGCTGGGATCGCGCTCTATTATCTAGGAAGTAGCGCAGCAGCGTATCTGTTTGGTGCGATCAGCTTCATCTGTATAGGTCTCTTGCGTGTGCTACCTACATCTCAATACCATTCACATGGAACAGCCACAGGAGGTTTTCTCGCATCGAACCTAGAGGCACTCCGTTATTTCCTGCGCCGCCCGGAATGCCTGGCCGCCGTCCTCTTCACAGGGCTATCTTACTCGATAATACAAGTCACGAACCTTCTCTTACCAGGGTTCGTGACGAACAGCCTCCACGGCGACAGCTCGCTCTTTGGAATGTTGGAAATGGTGGCCGCGTTGGCAGGCGCTGCATCCGCATTGCTGGTCTCAGGAAAGCGCATAGCTGAGCTTTTGCGGCGACGGATGATCCCATCCTGGTGATGTCAGGCCTCTCCCTCGTTGCGTTCTCCTTCTCGCAGATATCCCTGATAGCTGTAATTACATACTGCGCTTCGGGAATGCTCTGGAGCGTCTGCAGGGCGCTCGCTAGTGCAAACTTCCTGATCGTCGTCGACAACGAGATGATCGGCAGGGCGCAAGGGTTTAGCACCCTCCTCACTAGCGCTTTTGGGGGGATAATCTATCTCGTGCCCATCATGCTTCCCGCAGTTGGGGAGGCTGATCTTTACCTCGGGTGTGGCCTCGCAATCATCCTATGCGTGGTGCTGGTGAGCTTCCTGGCAAGGCCTCGAAGCATACCCATCAGAGAATAGGTCATACCTTGTGGCACTTGCTCCATAATGCCGGAGATTTGTCATAGAAAACGCTGCCTTGGCCGTTGACATGACCAACAACCGGTCCGTCCCGCTGCACTGACACGGCGGAATGAAGCCCGCACTTTCTCTAATAATTCGGGGTCGTTCTCCAGGAGTTCTTGCTGGAACCACGTGCTTCGACCAGGCCACAGTTCAAGCCGCTCGGTGTCTTTTTGTGCGGCGCGGATCATCGAGGTATAGAAGTTCTTGAGTGCCACCGAAGGGGGGATGTGGGCGTCTTTCAAGACAAAGAAACTTTGGTAGCCGATAGTCAGCCGGAAAGCAGGTTTTGAAGTTTGCCGCAGCGGAAACGTCAGCATCTTCAAGTGGCCGCAATCTTCAAACTGATCGACAACGGAAATCTCTTTGCCGTCGACGAAGGTATGCTTGATGGTGAATTCATCCGATGCGAAAGAGGAATGTTTGATGAAAAGCTGGTGGAACCGTGCGTTCACGAGGCCAAGCAAAGAGTTATCGGGCGGACCAGCAAAGGGCAGTCTTTCGTCACTGGCAATGACACAGTCCGATAGCCAATCTCTGATGAAGCTGTGGGTTCGGTCTTCTGATAGTACAAATTCGGTGCCAGCCACCGGCTTTCTCCAATCATCCGTCTGCAACGCTTAGCTGTTGTGCTGATCGTTCCGACCCCTTGTGTCTCCATGCACTACATCTATCACTGCCGCCGCGCGTGACTGCACTTCGCGCCAGCTGCGACCATTGCCGCCGACCACTTAGCTTGATATCCGTTGTGAATTCCTGGGGACCATGCGTTGATTCCGTTCTCGATTCTGAAACTACTACAGAGGTCGTCGTCGCAGGTTATTCGCCCGGATGTCCCGTTTTCTGTGTAGGACGCGTCCTTGGACCGCCAAGTTCGTGGTCCTTTAGTGGGGACTTGGTCACTTTTAACAGCCTTCTCGACTACCACGGAAACATTCAGGTCGCGATTTGGGTTCGCGGGGAGCAGGTAATGGTTCGTCGAGTTGGGGTTCGCATGTGGACTGCGACCTCCGGCCTTCCAGAGCCGAAGCAAGGCAAACTGAAATACGCGCCCCGCCGATATGTTAACTTTGATGGCCTCAAACCTGGGTCGTCGGTCAACGAGGCAAAGGCACTTCTTGCAAGGGCTTCGATCAAGTACACTGAAACGTCGGTCACGGATGCGTCAGAGACTGTGGTTCTGCTTAGGCTTTCGAATAACACTGAACTTCATTTCTTCCTGATGGAGGGGAGACCTTCGTTGGCAGAGATTCAAGCATACTCAGAAATTGAAGGCTCCTAGCGCTCCCCGGGAATTGGTCCGCCTCGGGGGCAGACTGTAGCCACGCCGCTGATGCGCCGATTGCGGTCATCGAAAAAAGATGCTGCTATAGAGCGGTGGAACCTTCGAACTTGTTTGAGAGCAATAACAACATCCATGGCAGCCTGGCAGTTCACTCTTGACCTGATCCCGTCTGCGGCAGCAGGGGCCAACGGCGTAGTAGCCGCGCGGATGACTCGCGGCCAACTCGATGAGGTTGAACTCCGCTTCTCGCCGTCAGTCACTAGCGCCATTTTCGAACGCGTCGGCATGATGTTGCTGGAAACGAAATCCTGGTCCCCTGACCTTCGCATTTGGGGTGACGAGAAGGTTGATGACGTGCAGATTTGGCTTCGTGGCACAGAGATTGAACATGTGCAGTTTCGACTGAATGTGGCTGATCCGCGCATACCTCTAGTCGAGGAGATTTGTTCTCTGGCACGTGAAGTCAGCTGTGTGTTGGCGACCCGGGCGGGTGCCATCCTTCGGCCCCACCCCGAAGTTGTTCTTAGAGCGATCACACGGTCCGAAGCTGCTCGCTTCGTAAGAGACCCGGAAGAATATCTGGAAAAGAGATGACCCGCCACGACTTCAATCACTTGGAGCGCACGGCCAAAAAGTTGATCGATGATGGCAACGTTGTTGATGCGATCAAGATTTACCTCTTCATGTCAGATGGAGACCCTTCGCTGGATGCGGGCTATCTCGGCGAGAGATTGGGTGTTTGCTACGAGCAGTTGGGCGACCTCCACGCTGCGAATACTGGTACGGGCGAGCGGTGGAGGAAAATCCTGAGGTAAGACTTGAAGCAGCGGAAGCGCATGAACGCCTGGGCAATGTCGGGATAGACCACCTCGTGTAAGTCTGCTTAGGGCGGAAACGGACCAGGAGGCCCTGAGGCCACGTGCCGGTCGACGCGGTGGCGGCGCTGGGGCTGGGGCCAGAAAAGCGATTGCCTCAAAGCACAACAGATTCGGCTAAGAAGGAAGTAACCTAACTACTTCGGGACACCATTTGGGAAAAGCGTCCGCACGTCGGAAGAGCGGTATGTTTTGGAGCCGCAGTCCTCCGCAAATGCAAGATACTCCTCGAAAAACTTGGTCCTGAGCAGTAGGAACTCGCGAGTCGCCTTCATCAAATTATTCTGTTCGGCAACCGACTCTTCGATCTCATCCAGTTGCTTGTCCAAATCGTCTTTCGGGGCATTTTTTTGGCGCTGCTTGTTGATGACACCGTATGATTCTTCGACCGCCAAGGTCGCGCGTTTCACCCCCAGCTGGAGGCGCTGTCTTTCGACCGCAGCGTATCTATTGAAGCAGGCCAGCAGCTCTTCTGGATTAAGAACCGGCGACCGACCGTCAGCAAACTCGGAGGGCACGCCAAAAGGAAGCAAATCTTTCGAGAGGGAGAAACGATCCGAGTTTAGGTCTGTGGAAAGTAGAGCAAAAATCAAAAGTGGCCCAAGCAAGCGTTCACCCCAAAGTTCCGAGCCAGCAACCGTTTGCGCTGGATGTTAGCGTATGTGAAGCCCATAGAAAAGCCCGCGTCCTGTTCATAACGGCTGGTGGCAACGTCTCCAATAGGAGACCAGTCTAGTCATGTTGACAAAATGTTTCTGCCAATGCGACCGTGGCTTAACGGAGGACATCATGACGACACTTAGGGTCTACGATCTCAAAGATCAGGTTCTTGCGCTTGATCTCAGAGACTTGCTGCGACTTTTGGCTCCTCGTTCTTTCGAAGCACGTTGGGTTGTCTCGACAGTCAAGTCGTCCAAACCTGGGCACGAATGGTTTGAGGCCACCGGTGAAGGGGGCGAACGGCTTGAGGGATTGGCGCAAGACGATGGCGGCCAGCTTTCGGGCTCTGATTTAGCCGCCTTGGCTGAGAATACGCGGCAGGTTATCTGGGGGGAGTTTGTCGGCTCGGCACCCACGCAGTCAGACAAGCCGTGGGTGATAATCCGGGCGGTCGACAGCACGTTCTACGAGATCATTTCGGATGATGATGCGGTGCTGAACAAGATTAGCTCGACCTATAAGGACGTCCGAACTGGGGAAACTCCGGTTACGTCATGGCTCCTGGACCGTACCGATGAATGATGGCAGGCAGACGCCAACGGCGGCCAGAGCAATGACTGCCATGAACGACCTCGCGGTTTTATGGTAGCGCGAGGCTACGCGCCGAAACTGCTTGAGGCGACGACAATCAGCGGCGATGAATATCTGACTTGGAGGAATAAGCGTTTGCTGCGGACCGACGGCAGCCATCGCTCCCAATGCCTTAAAGGTTAAAGCGGATAGCCAGCTCCGCAATCGCAGGGTCGGTGAACTCGACAACGGGATCATCAGTCTTGTCGTGTTTGCGGTGATACTCTCCCGCGTCGAAAGCTTCATAGATTTCGAAGAATGGCTCCGGCACCTCGTTCTTGCCAGGTCCAAAACCCTCCTGCACCCCGGACCAAAGATCATTCATTGCGCCATCACAGAAGGTGTAACTTAGCTCGCCTCGGTGGTACCCTTTCGCAATTTCCAGCGCGGCGCTATTGTAGAAGTCCCAGTGGTTGAACGCTCCTGCCCATCGGACGATGTCATCAAGCGTGAGCCGGAGCGGGCTCTTGTTGATCGCGAACTGTAGGAACTCAGACACCGCTCTCATCCTTCTGATAAGTTGCCAGAGCTTATGAATGACCGCGCGATGCAGCGTCAATGACTGGATGGGCCGGAGCGGAATCCGCTCCTGAGTAGTCTGGAGTTGCGAGTGCGGACGAGTCAGTCAACCTTCCTAGTGCAATTTACGGTGATGAGCAGCTGCCCGCAACCGATTCAGTAGGTCATCGATAAGGGGCTCCACTTCAGATGGTAGGTAGCCCATCTAAATAAGAACCGCTTTTCCGGTACATATCGACCAGTTCCGCAAATTCGAGAAATTCAGCTTTCGGCAGCTTGAATAGACAAAATGAATTGTACCCCCAGTCAAACATGTTCTGGGCCTGAAGTAGATAGGGCCGATGCCCTGCCTGTCCTATAATATAGTTCAGAAGAGGCCGAATTAGAGCGGCAGAAGCGCCCCAGATATCTTCCTCATCTCGGACTGCAAACACGGCCATGGTCAAGCTCCTCAGGCGTAAGAAATCTTCGCCGCAAATGATGTTTTCCGATTTATAGAGCGCAATAAGCTGAGCGACCGCGTCGGGTCCGAGAGGCGTCTTCCGCTTCGCGCCAAAAGGGGACGTCGCTGCTATCGAGAAACCTTGTAGAGCGCGACAGCGAAGTAGATGATAAAAGCTGGTAGAAGGCCTAAGCAGAGAATATCTTCTAACGCTCTTAGGTAGTCACCTCTGGCGGTCGACATGTACTCGAATGCAGCCAATACCCGGTTACCCGCTGCAGAATCCCACTGGACATTTCCCGCCAAATCAAAGTGTTCTTGCCGAAGACGTGAATATTGTGCGCGGAGGGGGAACAGGTGAGTCGCCCGCGCGAGGAATCCAGTCCAGGCCAGCGGCAGAAAGAATAGCGCCAGCACAAGCAGCCTTTTTATCACTCGTTCCTGCTCTTCCCAAAACACAGCAAGGGAAGGTATAAGGCCCTTCGCCAGTGGCCGCAATGGGCGGATAGACCTTCCACAGCTTCGCGCCACTAGCGGTGATTGCCTTCGCCCAAGCCTTATGGTCCTTTAGATTTTTGCGATATCAAGATTGACAACAATGCCGCATCGTTATGGAGAACAAGCATGCGTTTTCCCGAAGAAAAACTCTGGGACCACATCAATGATGGTTGGAGCCGCATGTCGTTTCAACAACGTAAGTTTTGGGACGCTATTAAGCGGCCGCCGGAGGAGTGGGAGCTGAAGGGCTTCGGCCCTTGCTGGGTTGTCGCTTTGATTGGCGAGGTTGTAATTTACTACAACCATTTTGAGTATGGGTTCAATCGATCATCCTGGTCGCAGTTCGGCGTCATCGAACGATATCAATCGCTGCAAGATGAGCTGGAGGGCGCGGTTCAGAGGCAGCTAAATAGCCTCGAAGCGGGTTACGACGTTGGCCCTTGGACCAGCGGTCCAGTCGCTGGCGAGTATGTCGTTAAGTACCCAAATCGATGATGGCTTTGGGCCGAAGGCAGATCACCAGCCTCCCGAGGATTTCACTCTCCGAGACCTCTACGAATGCGTTGGCGCAAATGGAGCGTCGCCTCGGCTTCGGCCGTCGTGGGCAATGCTCGTTCGGCACGAACAACGTGAAACGCGCCGCAGTTTTCGTCGGGGCAACCGCACGATACAACATCAACATGATATCGTATTTTACCGGCTCGCTTTTGCCGCGCGTTCATCCGCTCTTCGCTTTTAATCGTATCGACGATAGCGCCGCGTCTTAAAAACTTTCCAGCCATAGAACTCACCAACGGATTTCCTTTCGACTGGAGTACACCTTACCGCTTGATCGGGAAAGTCCGCTTCGGGCTGACAGCGGAAGATCGGCCGCTTCCGGAAATGAGCCAGCGGGGTGTCATCGCAAGGTCGACTGCGGCGAATTGGGCCACCATCGCCTCGCTGATCGAGACATGCAAAGTCAACGACGTTGATCCGCTGGCCCACCAGATCGCCACGCTTACCGCCATCGCCAACGGTCACAAGCAGAGCCGGATCGATGAGCTTTTGCCGTGGAATTCTCCTGCCCCTTTGCGGCCAACGCGCCTCTTCCGAGAGGGTGGTTCTTCAAGTAGAACATTTCTATGAAAAACGAATTGGTTCATGAAGTTTGGCTCGATCCCGAGGCAGATGGTCAACTGCTCCCCGGTCTTTGTCTGGCTGGTCCCATGGGAGACGATTTTAGAGCGCTCCTTAATGAGGGGGCTGTGAAGGCGGGCGAAATAACTGGACACAGCCATTTCGATGTCATGACGAAATATTGGAAGCTTCAGGGCTGGGGCGAGTACCAGACGGAGCACCGACAGGATCACGAACCATATCCTGACGAATGGGTTCGAATCCAACGCCCTTTTATCGACAGTATGTGAATTCGAACCAAAGGTTCCATATCGGAGACAGTCCTTGCAGCTCCACGCGGCTATTCACCACCCAAACCGGATACGAGCATGATCCGATTGTTTCCTCAGCCAATTTTTTGAAGGTAATGGTGGTCGTGCCCGCGACTGTTTTCTGACCATTTAGAAACAGCGTTGTATCGGATCGCCAATTTCCCTTCCGTGGCAAATCGTCGAGCGTCTTCACATCCGAGTAGGTCAGCTCTTGCGAGCCCTTCGCGCTGATCCATTTCGTGACGAGCAAGGGGTGCAGATATTCCGCCGATATTGGCTCCAGTGAAGCGCTCCGTGCCATGAGGCGCTGTTCGGTTAACCCCGATTAAGTCGGCTTGTAGAAGACGGAGAAGAATGGCTGTTCTCTGGTGAGGAGCACGCCCTGCTTGGTTTCGTTTGATGTCAAGCAATGACCAAACGCTGGAACAGCTGAAACTATACCACCCAACAGCAATGAACTTCTCAACACAGCCGCCCCATAACCTGAATCGCATACTGCTACCATGACGCGTAAGCGTAGTCATTCGAGCGAATTTTTGTGATCCCTTATTCTGGAGCCTTTCAACATTGGCCAGAGGGTTGTGTCTTGGATGTCTCGAATGGCCAATCGCATCAGCCCGAATAAGGCTCCGTTGCTGCAACTCTCGACACCATTGCAGACATCAAGCGATGTGCATTATGCTCTGACTCATGACCAAAGAATATATCCTCGATGGATCTAAGATCACGTCACTTGAGGCTTTTTATGATGAAGTGAGCGAAATACTCATTCCGGGTGCATACTGGGGACGAAATCTTGATGGCTTCAATGACGTTCTGCGCGGAGGCTTTGGTACGCCCGAAGGGGGATTTGTCCTTCGGTGGACCCATTCCGTGGTCTCTCGGGCAAACCTGAGTCATCCGGAAACGCTAAGGCAGTTGGAGAAGCGGCTGGAACGATGCCACCCAAGCAATCGTGAACTTGTGCGAGCTGACCTTACCAGAGCGCAAAAAGGGCAAGGGACCACAGTTTTCGATTGGCTTATTGAAGTCATCCAAGTTCATGGCGCTGGCGGTGACGAGGGCGAAGACAATGTCGAACTCATTTTGGAGTGATGTCCGCCTTTCCACGTCGCCTCCTACATGCGGAAGCCATCCGGTAATGACCAGTTGGGCCGTCATCCATGGATGAGCAACGTCAGTAGGGCATGGATTTCCAAAGCGTACGGGAAGCTGTTCGCAGGAGTTTTTCAACAAGTATCCGCCAGCAGCGGGCATCGCGTCAGCGGCTGAAAGCGCTCTTGCAAGAACTGGCTGCCGAGACTTAGGTCCTGTTGACAAAGTTGCTCTGGGGCATTCATCCTGCGGTAATGGAGTTTGACAACGTTAGAAAACCTCTCTCAAACAATCCGGCTTATCGGTGTCCGTGCTGCCATTTCCGCACACTGCATGAACGGGGCGGGTATGAAATATGTCCGGTATGTTTCTGGGAAGATGACGGACAGGACGTCCACGATGCTGGCGACGTTCGAGGCGGTCCTAATGGGACGCTGTCGCTCACGCAGGCACAATTCAATTTCCAGCAGTGGGGTGCTTCTGATCCGGCGGCGCGCGGGCACGTTCGGCCACCCACGGACGCTGAGCATTGAAAACACAGGGATTCCCTTCCTGGCCAATCTTTGATTCATAGCTGCTTTTGCGGAGGCGGCTTTGGCACGAGGCGATTTGAGTGATGCGGAATGGCGGATCATCGCGCCATTTTTACCAAGGGAACGCGGGCGCAAATCGCGCCCATCACTTGATAATCGCCGATTTCTTAACGGGATGCTCCACGTCCTGCGCGTCGGCTGCCCCTGGCGCGATATGCATGAGCGATATGGGAAATGGAACTCGGTCTATGTGCGATTTCGGCGTTGGGCCGAGCAAGGTGTATGGGATGCCTTGCTCGAAACGCTCGTCGAGTTGGGGCTAACGGATGACTGGCAGCACATGATCGACAGCACCACAGTTCGCGGCCACTCTCAGGCTGCKGGCGCTAAAGGGTACTTATAAGGAGGCTTTTGGTCGATCACGCGGCGGCTTTACGACGAAAATCCATGCCCGCGCAGACGGTCAGGGACGCCCTTGGCTTTGTCCTGACGGGCGGAGAGGCCTCAGATTATGCCGCGGTGCCTGACTTGCTGGCGATGCCGGTCCGCAAGCCAAGATTGTTCCTGGCCGACAAAGGCTACGATGGCGACGTCATCCGCGCAGAGCTTTTGATCCACGGAATAAAGCCGGTGATCCCGCCGAAAGCGAACCGCAAAAACCCGCCTTCATGCGACTTTAAAGCTTACAAGGATCGCAATCGAATAGAGCGGATGTTCGAATTCCGCCTCCGCTCATCTGCCTAGCATTGAAGTAGCGTCTCCGGGGTGGAAGAGGAAGCTCCCGGTCGAGAGAGGTCACGATCCATGAGCGCCGATGCAATCAGACCTAGGTGCTGTTGACAAATGGGCTTTCCGTGGAGGTAACTGCGGAAGCCGCGAAACGCATTCGGAGAAGTAGGTTGAAACAACAGGCCGACGTTTGGTTGCAGCTTTTGGATGAAAGCACAGGTTCTTCGGTCATTATCGAAGATGACGGCGACAAGGCCTATGCATACCTCATGGATGCCGCAAAGGTGATTGTAAGCGACGTGTGGTTATATAATCGCGGTCCCGCTCCTGCGACAGAAGACTGGG
>NZ_JBFTZM010000032.1:0-24448 GCF_056406795.1 Neorhizobium sp. P1_A6
CTCATCTTCAATTGTCAAATAACCGACGCTTCCAAACCCAAGGGCCAAACCGTCAAAACTTCTCGAAACAGCAACACCCCAAGAGACCAAACCGAAACTCGGTCCCAACCAGCATGCGCCAATCAATCAGTGATTTCTGTAGAACGAAAGTCGTCGTCGCCAGCAGCGCCGCCGCCCTCGTTCAGTGAGCGGGTTATAGTGCCGACCCCAGTTTGAAGTCAACAGCATTGATTCAGAAATCTTGAGAAATCGTACAAATAGTTGTTTTTACAGGATAATCGTGGATTTCTGGGAATCCCGGGGCGTTAATAATCGTTAACCACTCTCTATAAGGAGCTCTTCATCGACCGTGGAACCGAGATACTCGTGAAAACCGCCATTCCTTCCATTCTTGTGCCGCTGCGGCAAAACATGCGATAGCAGAATGCCCCCGAAACTCTCTGGAAAGTGGTCCCCGTGCGCGTTCTCTCCGATGCCTTCATTCCCGAATTGCCGAACCCCTATCGCGGCAAGGTACGCGAGAACTACGATCTGCCGGACGGCAACCGCATCATCATCGCAACCGATCGCCTCAGCGCATTCGACCGCATCCTGACCGCCATCCCCGACAAGGGGCATGTCCTGACCCAGACCGCGCGATACTGGTTCGAGGCGACAAAGGACATCTGCCCCAACCATGTGATCGCCTATCCGGATCCGAATGTGGTGATTGGCAAGCGGCTCGACATCCTGCCCGTCGAGATCGTCGTGCGCGGTTATCTCGCCGGCACCACCGGCACGTCGCTGCTCACCCTCTATAAGAAGGGAGAGCGGACCATGTACGGGCTGGATCTTCCGGACGGCCTCAAGGACAATCAAATCCTGCCCGCCCCGGTGATCACGCCGACCAGCAAGGCCTTCGATGGCGGCCACGACGAACCCCTGACGCCTAAAGAGATCGTCGAGCAGGGACTTCTGACCGCCGAACAATGGGCGACCCTCTCCCGTTATGCGCTGGCACTTTTTGCGCGCGGCCAGCAACTGGCGGCGGAACGCGGCCTGATTCTCGTCGATACCAAATACGAGTTCGGCACCGATGCCGAGGGCACCATCATCCTTGCCGACGAGATCCATACGCCGGACAGCAGCCGCTACTGGATCGCCGACAGTTATGGTGAGGCCTTCCGCAACGGCACGCGGCCGAAGAGTTTCGACAAGGATTTCATCCGCGCCTGGGTGGTCGAACGTTGCGACCCTTATAAGGATGAGATCCCCGCGATCCCGGCCGAGCTCGTCGAGGAGACCGCCAAGGTCTACCGCACGGCATACGAGACGATCACCGGCGAGACCTTTGTGCCCGATACCAGCGGCGCGACCGTGCTCGACCGTATCCGCCAGAACCTGGCGTCCTATTTTACCGCGGGTTGAAATCCCATCCGGCGTTTAGAAGAGGCCGGCATTCAGAAGAGGACAGAGTGCGCAGACCGAGACGCAAGGCGGAAGAAACCCGCGGAGATATCCTCAACACGGCGGAGACGCTTTTCCGTGAACGGGGGATTGCCAAGTGTTCGATCGCCGACGTCGCCCAGGCGCTGCATATGTCGCCCGCCAACATCTTCAAGCATTTCCATTCCAAGGCATCCCTGGCGGACGCTATCTGCGACCGGCATATCAGCCGCATGATCGGCCGGTTCGGGACGCTCGACGAGCCGGCCCCGGCGCCCGAGCGGCTGGCAATCGTCGTGCGCAAATTGATGGAGGCGCATCTCCAGGACCTCCGCGACAATCCCTTTCTGTTCGAGATGATCTTCCTGATGTCGGAAGCCGATCTTCCGAGCGGTCAGCATTACCGGCGGCTGATCGAGAACCTGTTTGCCGATCTGATCCGGCAGGGTGTCGAAAGCGGCGCCTACAAATGTACCGACCCGGAGGCGATCAGCCAGCATGTGGCGGCGGCCTTTGCGAGCGTGCTGCATCCGGTCCTTTTGGCCAAGGCTGGCGAAGCGGAATTGCATGACCGATGTGACGGCCTTGCCAGACTTGTGAATGCTGCGCTGCAAAATCCGCTTGCAAAGTGACGGTTTTATATTTACGTCACTTTCCCGAAGGTAGAACACCGGTCGAAATCCCCTTCTCGACCAACCTTGTTCCGACCGCTTAGGACGGGTTAATCTCCCCCCGACTTCCGCCCCGGCATATTCCGTCTGCCGTGGCGATTGCCAGCCGCTTTGCCTTGGATGACACCATGACCGGACGCAAACTGATACTTTCCCTGCTTCTTTCCGCGGCGCTTGCAGCCTGCAGCGACTCGGGCCAAAAGCCGGCCGGCAGCGGCGCGGCAGGCGGTGCCCCGCAGCGTCCGCCGCAGCCGGTCAGTGTCGTGACCATGAAGAAGTCCGAGCAGCCGATCACGGCCGTCCTGCCGGGTCGGGCGGCACCGTTCCAGATCGCCGATATCCGCCCGCGTGTCACCGGAGAGATCAAGCAGATCGCTTTCAAGCAGGGCAACGAGGTCAAGGCCGGCGATCTTCTTTATAAGATCGAGGACAGCACCTATGCAGCCGAGGTCGCCCAGGCGAAGGCGACCGTCTCGAAGGCGGAAGCCAGCATCCCCAGCGCCCAGGCGAACCTCTCCCGCTACGAGCGGCTGGTCAACAGCGGTGCGACGCAGATCGAATATGAGAGCGCGCGAGTGACGCTTCTCCAGGCGCAGGCGGATGTGGCGCAGGCCAATGCCGCGCTCAATGCCGCCCAGATCAATCTCGACCTGACCGAAATCCGCGCGCCCTTCGACGGCGTCACGTCGATCTCCAATGTCAGCATCGGCAATATCGTCACCGCCAACCAGACGACGGCGCTGACGACGCTCCGCCGCCTCGATCCGATCTATATCGATCTCATCGATTCCAGCACCAATCTTCTCGAACTGCGCTCGGCCATGGCTTCCGGCCGCTTGAGCGGCGATCCGCGCAAGGCCGATATCCGCCTGAGCCTGGAAGATGGAACGGACTATCCCCTGACCGGCAAGCTCGACATGGCCGACATGGCAGTCAGCGAAACGACCGGCACCTATCAGATCCGCGCGCTCTTCGAGAACCCGAGGGACATGATCCTGCCAGGCACCTATGTGCGCGCCACCGTCACCCTCGGCAACGAGAACGGGTACCTGATCCCGCAGCGCGCCGCGACGCGCAATGCCCGCGGAGAACTTTCCGCCAAGTTCGTCACGGCGGACGGCAAGGTCGAGACCCGCATCTTCCCGACCAGCGGCGTCTCCGGCAACAATTGGCTGGTTACGCAGGGCGTAACCGACGGCGATCGCCTGGTCGTCGACGGCTTCCAGTGGATCGCCGATGGCGCGACGGTCCAGCCGGTCGAGGCGACGGTCGACGACAAGGGCTTTGTCGTCGAGGCGCCGAAGCCGACCGCTGCAAAGCCGTGAAGGCCTCAAGCGGAAACGATCATGACGAAACGCGGCAAGGAATAATCTGAATGGCCAAGTTCTTTATCCGGCGACCGGTATTCGCCTGGGTCATCGCGATCGTCATCATGCTCGGCGGCGCGCTCGCCATCGCGACGCTCTCGATTTCGCAATATCCCGACATCGCGCCGACCACGGTCCGGATCACCGCAAGCTACAATGGCGCAAGCGCCGAGACCGTCGAGAAATCGGTAACGACGATCATCGAGGACGGCATGACCGGCCTCGACGACCTCACCTATATGACGTCGTCCTCCTCGACGGGCCGCGCCAACGTCACACTCACCTTCGGCAGCAGCGTCCTTCCGGACATTGCCCAGGTTCAGGTGCAGAACAAGCTGCAGCTGGTGCAGTCGCAACTGCCCGACGTCGTGCAGCAGGCGGGCATCGAAGTCGCCCGCTCGACATCGAGCATCCTGATGGTCGGCGCGCTGGTATCGACCGACAAGAAGCGGAGCTCCGTCGATCTCGGCGACCTGTTTTCCACGCAGATCGAGGACCAGGTCAAGCGCCTGGAAGGCGTCGGCAGCATCGACATCTTCGGGTCCGGTTACGCAATGCGCGTCTGGCTCGATCCCTATAAGCTGCAGAAATACCAGCTGACGCCGGCGGACGTGACGTCCGCGATCCAGTCCCAGAACACGCAGGTTTCCGTCGGCGCGCTCGGCGGCCTTCCGGCCAAGGCGGAGCAGCAGCTTACGGTCACCATGACCGCGCAAAGCCAGCTGACGACGGTCGACGATTTCGAGCGGATCATCCTCAAGGTCGAACAGGACGGCGCAACGGTGCGCCTCAGCGATGTCGCCCGCGTCGAGATCGGTGAAGAGAGTTATGGCGGCGGTTCTCGCCAGAACGGCCTGCCATCCACGGGTTTTGCCGTGAATCTCGCGACCGGCGCCAACGCTCTCGATACCGCCGCACGCGTCAGAGAGGCGCTGACCGCCGTCGGACCCCATCTTCCAGACGGCGTGGAGATCACCTACCCCTATGATACGACGCCCTTCGTGCAGCTTTCGATCGAAAAGGTCGTCCACACGCTCATCGAAGCAATCATCCTGGTTTTCGTCGTCCTGCTCATCTTCCTACAAAATCTGCGTGCAACGCTGATTCCGATGATTGCCGTGCCCGTCGTCCTGCTGGGCACGTTCGGGGTGCTGGCGTTGACCGGATATTCCATCAACACGCTGACGATGTTCGCCATGGTTCTGGCCATCGGCCTTCTCGTCGACGATGCCATCGTCGTCGTCGAAAACGTCGAGCGTATCATGGACGAAGAGGGCTTGAGCCCGCTTGAAGCGACCGAAAAGTCGATGGGCGAGATCACCGGCGCCATCATCGGCATCGCGCTCGTCCTGACGGCCGTGTTCATTCCGATGGCCTTCTTCGGTGGCTCGACCGGCATCATCTACCGCCAGTTTTCGATCACCATCGTATCGGCCATGCTGCTTTCGGCGCTGGTCGCCATCGTGCTGACGCCGGCGCTTTGCGCCACCATGCTGAAGCCGATCGATCACCACAAGAAACGTCGCGGCATCGGCGCCTTGTTCAACCGCGGTTTCGATCGGTCGACCCGCGGATATGTCAGCACCATCGGTTATCTCCTGAAGCGTCCGTTCCGCGTGATGCTGCTGTTCCTGCTGGTGATCGGCGGCTGCGCCTGGCTTTTCACCAAGCTGCCGAATTCCTTCCTTCCGCAGGAAGACCAGGGCGTTCTGCTGACCATTATCCAGACGCCCGTCGGCGCCACCACGCCGCGCACCGACGAGGCGGTCAAGAAGGTGGAGGCCTATTTCCTCGAAAAGGAAAAGGGCAATGTCGACGCGGTGTTCGGCGTCCTCGGCTTCAGCTTCAGCGGAAGCGGCCAGAACAATGCCATCGTCTTCACCAAGCTCAAGGATTTCGCCGAGCGCGCCAGGCCGGAGCAATCCGCCGCGGCTATCGTCCAGCGGGCAAGCCGGTATTTCTTCACCATCCGCGATGCGCAGGTCTTTGCCCTTCTGCCGCCGGCCATCCAGGGGCTCGGCACGTCGAGCGGCTTCTCCATGTATCTGGTCGACAGCGGCAACAACGGCAATGCGGCGCTGACCACCGCATCGCAGCAGCTCATTCAGGCCGGCACGGGCAACCCCAACATCAGTTCACTGCGCAGCAGCAGCCAGCGGTCAGAAACCCAGCTCAAGATCCTGCTCGACCAGGAAAAGCTCGGCGCGATGGGCGTCGACCTCGCTTCGGTCAACTCCATGCTGGCAACCATTTTTGCCGGACGCGACGTCAACGACTTCACCCTCAACAACGAGCTGAAGCCGGTCTATGTGYAAGGCGACGCGCCCTATCGGATGCAGCCGGACGACCTGAAACACTGGTTCGCCCGCAACAACAAGGGCGAGATGGTTCCTTTCTCCTCCTTCAGCACCGTCCAATGGATCAGCGGTACGCCGCAGCTCGCACGCTTCAACGGCACCAGCGCCATTCCGCTCGACGGCGCGGCCGGCCCGGGCGTCAGCACCGGCCAGGCGATGGACGAGATGCAGAGGCTGACGGCTGCACTGCCGGGCGGCTATTCGGTGGCCTGGCAGGGCATTTCCTACCARGAACGGCTGTCCGGCTCCCAGGCGCCGATGCTTTATGCGCTATCGGTTCTGATCGTCTTCCTGTGCCTTGCGGCGCTCTATGAAAGCTGGTCGATCCCGTTCTCAGTCATATTGGCTGTCCCGATCGGCGTGCTCGGCGCACTTACCGCAGCGCATTTCTTCGGCCAGGCGAACGACGTCTACTTCAAGGTCGGGCTTCTGACGACGATCGGCTTGGCAGCCAAAAACGCCATCCTGATCGTCGAATTCGCCAAGGATCGGCAGGCAGGCGGCATGAGCATGATCGAAGCCACCCTCGAGGCCGCACGCCTGCGACTGAGGCCGATCGTCATGACGTCGCTCGCTTTTATCCTCGGCGTCGTACCTCTGGCAATCGCGACCGGCGCCGGATCCGCGGCCCAGAATGCCATCGGTATCGGCGTGCTGGGTGGTATGCTTTCTGCAACACTTCTCGGAATTTTCTTCGTTCCGTCCTTCTTTGTTGTCGTTAGACGGTTATCAAAGCGTGAAAAAGAGTAGGATGACGATTACGTTCGTTAACGTATTCGACTTTTAATGCCGTCAGAGATTATGCGAATCGCTGCTGACGGGACAATCGGAAGAGGCATGAGTGCTGACCTTCCATGCGTTGTAGGGCACTGGGACAGAAAAATGATATCCATTCGTGTTATTGCTCCTCTCACTATGCTGCTGCTTTCGGGCTGCGTTGTTGGTCCAGATCACAAGGCGCCGGAAATTGCTCTTCCGGGCAAATTTGCCGAAGCCGGCAAGACCAGTAATGGCGATGTCTCCCAGGTTACCTGGTGGACCGCATTCAATGACAGCCGTCTGAACGGCTACGTCAATCAGGGAATCAGTCAGAACCTCGATATTCTCCAGGCCATGGAGCGGATCAATTCTGCGCAGGCCAGCGTGACCGTCGCCGGCGCGGGCGCCCTCCCTTCGCTGGATGTCTCGGCAGCCAATACGACCACCGGCACTCGTACCGACCCGGGTTCGTTCTCGCGGTCGACCGTGACGGCAGGTACTGCGGACGCATCTTGGTTCCTTGATCTTTTCGGCCTCTACAGGCGCTCGAAAGAAAGTGCGCTCGCAAGCCTCGATGCCGCCTATGCCAGCGAAGATGTTGCACGTCTCACGTTCCTGTCTCAGGTCGTGGCGGCCTATATCGACGTACGCTACTACCAGGAGCGTATCGCGATCGCTCGCCGGAACCTCGATTCGCGGCGCGAAACGCTGAACCTCACCAAGCTCCAGCTGGATGCCGGTGCGGCTTCGCGTCTGGATGTCGTCCAGTCGGAAGGCTTGGTCAATTCGACCATCGCAGAAATTCCAGGCCTGGAGACGAGCTTCCGGGGCGCGGCGCACCGTGTCGCCACGCTTCTGGCCATGCCTGCATCGTCGCTTGTCCCCGAATTGCAGAAGGGCACACGCCAGCCGGTCGCACGCTTCAATACCAAGGCCGGTATTCCGGCGGACCTGATCCGCAATCGTCCGGACATCCGTGCCGCGGAACGACAGCTCGCGTCGGCAGTCGCCGAAATCGGTGTCGCCGAGGCCCAGCTCTACCCGGCCATTACGCTCGGCGGCTCCATTTCCCCGAGATACAACGTTCTTTCCGGCGGCCTCGATACCCGGGCCTTGACCTGGTCCTTCGGGCCGCAGCTGAGCCTGCCGATCTTCGACGGCGGCCGCCTGCGCGGCAACGTCAAGATCGCCGAATCCAGCGCCCGCGGGCGGTATCTCGCCTGGAAGCAGACGGTTCTGAACGCAGTCGAGGAAGTGGAAAATGCGCTGGCCGCAGTTTCCCGCGACAGCCGCACGGTCTCCTCTCTTCAGGCAACCGTGAAGTCCTACGAAGAAGCCCTGCAGCTCGGCACCGCAAGCTATCGGGACGGCGCATCTTCGCTGCTCGACGTTCTCGACGCCCAGCGTCAGGTCTCGACCGCTCAGTCGAACCTCGCCGCTGCCGTGCGTCAGATGGCTCAGGACTACGTCTCGCTCAACGTGGCGGTCGGTGGCGGTTACGCCTTCGGCAAGACCGATACCAAGGTCGCTTCGGTGGTCATCAAGAAGTAGGCTCCACCCCAACATTACCGACAACAAAAAACCTCCGGAGCCAACGCTTCGGAGGTTTTTTTATCACGCCCGGAAAGGCCGGGGACGATCAATTCGACAATCAGTTCTTGGCGCGCTCGACGTAGGAATTGTCTTCCGTCGCGATCACCACGCGGGTGCCGGCATCGACATGCGGCGGAACCGCCGTGCGGATGCCGTTCGACAGCATAGCCGGCTTGTAGGACGAGGAAGCCGTCTGGCCCTTGACGACCGGTTCGGTCTCGACGATCTCCAGCGTCACGTGGCGCGGCAGCTGAAGAGCCAGCGCAATGCCTTCATGCATGGAGAGAACGCAGGTCATGCCTTCCTGGAGATAGGCCTTCTGGTCGCCCATCGTATCCACGTCCACCACGACCTGGTCGTAGTTTTCCGGGTTCATGAAGTGGAAGCCTTCGCCGTCTTCATAGAGGAACTGGTGGTTGACGTCCTCGACGAAGGCGCGCTCGACCTGCTCGGTCGTCCGCCAGCGTTCGGACACCTTCACGCCGTCGACGATGCGGCGCATGTTGACCTGCGTGACAGGCGTGCCCTTGCCGGGATGGAAATTCTCGGCGGTGAGAACGACATAAAGCTTGCCGTCCACATCGATGACGTTGCCCTTGCGGACAGAAGAGGCGATGACCTTGACCATAGGATTCCTTGTGGTGCGAACCGGCTTGTAACTGCCGAAAATGCGTCGTAGAGGACCGGGCGATAACCGGCCCGAAGGACGGATCGTCTGTTTTCCGGCCGGAACTACTCCAAAACCGCGCAAAGTGGAAGCCTTGCCGGAAAGAACCGGCGAAGAAAGCCGCAAATGAGCTCGTCGCAGCCCGCCACATCCCGCTCGCCCTGGTGGAGACCGGCAAACCACGCCGACCGCCGGCCCTTCCTGAAAGGCCGCAATGCGGTCCAGACGGCGTTGCGCGACTTCTTCTCCGAGCGCGATTTCATCGAAGTCGATACGGCGACGCTCCAGGTTTCCCCGGGCAACGAGACCCATCTGCATGCCTTCGCAACCGAGGCGGTCGCGACCGACGGCGGCAGAGCGCCGCTCTACCTGCACACGTCGCCGGAATTCGCCGCCAAGAAGCTGCTGGCTGCCGGCGAGAAGCGTATCTTCACCTTTGCGCATGTCTACCGCAACCGAGAACGCGGGCCGCTGCACCATCCGGAATTCACCATGCTGGAATGGTACCGGGTCGGCGAAAGCTACGAGCAACTGATGGCCGATTGCGCCGAGATGCTGGCTCTGGCCGCCGATACCGCCAAGACGGGACGCTTTGTCTTCCGGCATATGGAAATCGATCCTTTCGCCGAGCCGGAACGCCTGACGCTCACTGACGCCTTCGACCGGTTCGCCGGCATCGACCTGCTCGCCTCCGTGGCGACGAACGGCGAAACCGACCGCGATCTTCTGGCGGTCGGCCTGAAAAAGGCCGATATCCGCTTTGCGGAAGACGACACCTGGGCCGATCTCTTCAGCAAGGTTCTGGTCGAGAAGGTCGAGCCGCATCTCGGCCAGGACCGTGCGACGATCCTCTACGAATACCCTGTTTCCGAGGCAGCGCTCGCCCGGCCCTCCACCCGTGATCCGCGCGTCGCCGAACGTTTCGAGCTTTACGCCTGCGGCGTCGAGCTTGCCAACGCCTTCGGAGAACTGACCGACGCCGGCGAACAACGCCGCCGGTTCGAGCACGAAATGGCCGAAAAATCCCGTATCTACGGCGAACATTATCCGCTCGACGAAGACTTTCTCGACGCACTTTCGATCATGCCTGACGCGAGCGGCGCGGCACTCGGCTTCGACCGGCTCGCCATGCTGGCAACGGGCGCGACCCGCATCGAACAGGTGATGTGGGCGCCGGTCGCGGAGGTGTTTTCGTGACCGCAGTCCGTTCATTGAAAACCCCGGAAGATCTCGCGGCTGCCGGCCTGATCGAGCCCCAAAAGCTCGACGGCATCCGAGCCGTCGCAGACCGCTACGCGATCGCGCTGACGCCAACCGTGGTTTCGCTCATCGACCGCGCAGACCGGCAGGATCCGATCGCTCGGCAATTCGTGCCCGATCCCGCGGAGTTGCTGACGACGCCGCAAGAGCGTGCCGACCCGATCGGCGATCAGGCGCACAGCCCGGTCAAGGGCATCGTTCACCGCTATCCGGACCGGGTGCTGCTGAAGGCCGTGCATATCTGCCCGGTCTATTGCCGCTTCTGCTTCCGCCGCGAAATGGTCGGCCCTCAGGGCGACGGTACGCTTTCGCCCGAGGAGCTGTCGGCAGCGTTCGGCTATATTCGCGAGCATCCAGAGATCTGGGAAGTGATCCTCACCGGCGGCGACCCGCTGGTCCTTTCGCCGAGACGGCTTGCTGCCATCATGCGCGGCCTTGCCGAGATCCCCCATGTAAAGATCGTCCGCTTCCACACGCGGGTACCCGTCGTCGAGCCCGACCGCATCGACGCGGCAATGATTGCGGCATTGAAGGAAAGCGGCAAGGTCGTCTACATCGCGCTGCACGCCAACCATCCGCGCGAAATGACCGACGCCGCCCGCGCCGCCTGCGCCCGCCTGGTCGATGCCGGTTTTCCGATGGTCAGCCAGACGGTGCTCTTGCGCGGCGTCAACGACGATCCGGCGGTGCTCTGCGACCTGATGAAGGCTTTCGTCGAGACGCGGATCAAGCCCTATTACCTTCATCATCCGGATCTCGCGCCCGGCACTGGCCATTTCCGGCTGGATATCGCCGAGGGCCAGAAGATCGTCTCGGCGCTCCGGGGCACTATTTCCGGCCTCTGTCAGCCGACCTATGTCCTGGATATCCCCGGCGGCCACGGCAAGGCGGTGATCGGCGAAAGCGCCGTGCGCGGCGAAGGCGGCTGTTATTCCGTCAGCGATTTCCGCGGCGGAGAGCATGCATATCCTCCGAAATGACACGGGTTCTTGTTCACGCGGCGGAGTGCGCCCGTGGCTTGGCCTGGAATTTGGAGAGCCCACACGAATGCGGAACCTCGATTGATTTTTTAATAGTGGCTCCGCATTCGCGTGGCCTTCGGCGTCTTGTCGAGGCTTCCGGCCCCTACAGGTGATCATCTCGCCTCGCTGCGTGGCTTCGTTCTCGCCCATCCTTTCGGGACAGGCCTGCCACTTGCACGGCTCAACCGAACCGGACATGGCTGTCCGGGGGAGGCTTGATAGGAATGGTCGTCTCGCGACGCACACTCCATGGCTTTCACCTCTTCCACCTTTCCCGCACGTTACGGTTCAAATGAAAGCGCCGGCTCCCGCCTGCCCGCGAACGTCTCGCGAAACACTCCGGCGACGGAAGCGGGAGGATTGTAGGCATGGATCAAGAGGGCGGGGACGAGGCGAGGCACGTCGGCCACCTCACCTCTTGCGGAATATATAAAAATCAGAATTTTAGCTGAGAACTTAAGCGTGAAATTTTTCAGGTGAGGAACAAACTCGTCCCCGCATGAATTCCTCGCCGACAAAATCTGCAGCTTAGCTTTGCGAAAGATCGTGATTTTGTCATCGTACGCAAGAAAGCAATCTCACCTTCTAAGCCGCCAGCCCCCTCAGTGCCGTGACGTCGCGGCGCGGTGGCGTGCCGAACATGCGGGCATATTCCCGGCTGAACTGCGAAGGGCTCTCATAGCCGACCAGAAACGCCGCGGTTTCAACATTCGCCGCTTCCGCCATCATCAGCCGCCTGGCCTCCAGAAGGCGAAGCTGCTTCTGATATTGCAGCGGCGTCATCGAGGTGATCGTCTTGAACTTGCGGTGGAAGGCGGAAGGGCTCATCCCAGCCCTCTCCGCCAGATCCTCGATCCGCATCGGCTCGGCGAAATGGCCGCGCAGGCCGTGGATGACGCTGACGATCCGATGCGTATGGTCGTTGCCGAGCGCCATGCGGACCACATCGCCGCCATGCGGACCGGTGAGCAGCCAGTAGGAAATCTCGCGCATGATCGCCGCACGGAGGACCGGGATGGCACCCGGCGTATCAAGAAGCCGCACCATCCGCAGCGCGCAATCGGCGAGCGGGCCGTCGAAATCCGTCACGAACACGCTGGACGTTATGTCGCCGCCCGGGCGCGGCGGGTTGGGCATCGCCTCCAGGACCTCGCGCATGATGGCAAGATCGAATTCGATGATGAGGCCGAGATAGGGCTCGGTCGGGCTCGCCTCCGCCACGCGGCCGAAGGCGGGCATCTCGACGCTGACAACGAGCGCCTGGCCCGCCCGGTAATCCACATGGCGGTCGCCGAAAACAGCCCATTTCGCGCCCTGGAGGACGATGCAGAGCGCCGGCTTGAAAATCAGGTGGTCTGGCCGTTTCTCGTGATCCGAGCGAAGGATGGTCAGGCCTTCGATCGCCGTCGCGAAAGGGCTGGTTCCCGCCTGTCCATCCGTGAACCGCTTTACCGCATCGAGCAGGGCTGCCGGCATGCCACACCTCCGAGGTTTCAAGGCCAAACATAGGCCTGCGAGCAGGATCAGGCAAGAAGTGGGAAAGTTCCGGCATTCAGGCGCGTGGCCGAGGGGAGTAGTTTCCGGTCATCCGATCCAGACAAGGAACCTCCATCATGACGCATCAAACATCTCAGAAATCGGCAGCCAAGCTCGCCATCGTGACCGGCGGCAGCCGCGGTCTCGGCCGCAACACTGTGCTCAGCCTTGCAAAGCGCGGTATCGACGTGATCTTCACCTACAACTCCAATCAGGCAGAAGCAGCAGCCACGATCGCAGCGGCGGGCGAACTGGGACGCAGGGCGATCGCCCTGCAGCTCGATATCGGCGATGTCACTTCGTTCGACGCGTTCGTCGGTCGGGTGCAGGAAGCCCTGGCCGGGATCGGCGCTGAAAAATTCGATTTCCTCGTCAACAATGCCGGCACGTCGCATCATGGCAATTTCGAAAAGACCACCGAAGCGGAGCTGGACGAGCTCTTCAATGTTCACTTCAAGGGCGTCTTCTTTCTAACCCAGAAGCTATTGCCGCTGATCCGCGACGGCGGCCGGATCGTCAATTTCTCCACCGGGCTTACCCGCATCACCGTCCCGGGCAGCGGCGCCTATGCGGCGATGAAGGGGGCGGTCGAAGTGCTGACCCGGTATCTGGCCAAGGAGCTTGGCGCCCGCGGCATTGCCGTCAATACGGTGGCGCCCGGTGCGATCATGACCGATTTCAGCGGCGGCATGGTGCGCGACAACCCGGAGATCAACAGGCGCGTCGCCGAGATGACCGCACTTGGCCGTGCCGGCGAGCCGGATGATATTGGCCCGATGGTCGCCTCGCTGCTGTCCGAGGACAACCGCTGGGTCAATGCCCAGCGCATCGAGGTGTCGGGGGGCATGGCGCTCTGACGTTCGAGCGACCCCTGCCGGTTGCGACCGGCAGGGGTCGTGAAGTTGATCATCCCTTCTCGACCGGCATATAGAGGTCACCGCCGTCACGATATTTCGCAGCCATGGCTTCCAGGCCCTCCTTCTGCGCCTCGGCGCGGATATCGTGGGAAATCCGCATCGAACAGAATTTCGGACCGCACATGGAGCAGAAATGCGCCACCTTGTGCGCCTCCTTCGGCAAGGTCTCGTCGTGGAAGGAGCGGGCCGTTTCCGGATCGAGGGAAAGGTTGAACTGGTCCTCCCAGCGGAACTCGAAGCGGGCGCGCGACAGCGCGTCGTCACGCACCTGGGCCGCCGGATGGCCTTTGGCGAGATCGGCGGCATGCGCGGCGATCTTGTAGGTGATGACGCCCACCTTGACGTCGTTGCGGTCCGGCAGGCCGAGATGTTCCTTGGGCGTCACGTAGCAGAGCATGGCGGTGCCGAACCAGCCGATCATCGCAGCCCCGATGCCGGACGTGATGTGGTCGTAGCCCGGCGCAATGTCGGTGGTCAGCGGCCCGAGCGTATAGAATGGCGCCTCGCCGCAGACCGCGAGCTGCTTGTCCATGTTCGCCTTGATCTTGTGCATCGGCACATGGCCGGGACCTTCGATCATCACCTGGCAATCCTTCGCCCAGGCGATCTTCGTCAGCTCGCCGAGCGTTTCCAGTTCCGCAAACTGCGCCGCGTCGTTGGCATCGGCGATCGAACCCGGGCGAAGACCGTCGCCGAGCGAGAACGAGACGTCGTAGGCGCGGGCGATGTCGCAGATTTCCTCAAAGTGCTCGTAGAGGAAACTCTCCTTGTGGTGATGCAGGCACCATTTGGCCATGATCGAGCCGCCACGGGAAACGATGCCGGTGACGCGATTGACGGTGAGCGGAATATAGGCGAGCCGCACGCCCGCATGGATGGTGAAATAGTCGACGCCCTGTTCCGCCTGTTCGATCAGCGTGTCGCGATACACCTCCCAGGTCAGGTCCTCGGCAATGCCGTTCACCTTTTCGAGCGCCTGGTAGAGCGGCACCGTGCCGATTGGAACAGGTGAATTGCGGATGATCCAGTCGCGGATATTGTGGATGTTGCGGCCGGTCGACAGATCCATGACCGTATCGGCGCCCCAGCGGATCGCCCAGACCATCTTCTCGACCTCCTCCGCCATCGACGAGGTGACGGCCGAATTGCCGATATTGGCATTGATCTTCACCAGGAAATTCCGACCGATGATCATCGGTTCGGATTCGAGATGGTTGATGTTGGCGGGAATGATCGCCCGGCCTTCCGCGATTTCGCGGCGAACGAATTCCGGCGTCACGAAATCCGGCACATGGGCGCCGAAACTTTCGCCGTCGCGGACGAGCGGTTCCCTGGCCGCCTGCCGTCCGAGGTTTTCGCGGATGGCGACGAATTCCATCTCCGGCGTGATGATGCCGGCCCGCGCATAGGCGAGCTGGGTGACGGCCCTGCCAGCCTTAGCCTTGAAAGGCCGGTTGCGGATCGGGAATTCCGGCGTCAGCCGGTCGCCGGAGACGAAGCCGTTGTCCTCCGGCCTGACGATGCGGCCCTCATAGACTTCGACATCGCCGCGGGCCGAGATCCAGTTTTCGCGCAGGCGCGGCAGGCCGGCATCGATGCTGATCGCGGCACCTTCGACGGTATAGGGGCCAGAGGAATCGTAGACGGTCACMGGAGGTTCGCCGGAGGTCGGATGCAATGCGATCTGCCGCATCGGCACGCGGATGTCCGGATGGATCGTTCCCGCTTTCAGGACTTTCGTGGAGGCGGGAAGCGGGCCGGTGGTGACAACCGGGGTGAGCTTGGTGGTTGCGATATTCATGGTTCAAGGCTCCAAGGTTTGACGTTTGGAGACCCAGTTCCAGAGTTGGAATGATGGAAGAACACGTTGGAATCCGAAGGACGGTTTCCCGCCCTCGCTGCCGCAGCGCTCGCACCGTCCCTACGCCAGTATGAACTGGATCAGGTTCAACGGGTCACTGCGCCTCGGGCGGCCAAACCGGCCCGACCAGCAGTATCTCAGCCCCTTGACGGGACCCCCCTGGTGAATGCGGCCATCAGAAACCTGCCGGTCGCGCATGTCAAGCCGGTCCCTGCCTGCGTCGATAGGTCGAGTTTTAGCGAATCCCGCAGCTCCAAATTGATGACGTTTATTACCGGAATCTTATGCTATCTTGCGCGATAACGTCCCTAGCGATGAGCGCAGAATTCGAACGATCGGGAGATGTCGAGATGAACGAGACCATTCGCGGATTGCTGACACGGGTAGGCGGCCTTCCGGTCGCCGTGACGGAGCTGGAAGACGCTGCCGATCTTTATGCAGCCGGGCTTTCCTCCTTCGCATCGGTGCAGCTGATGTTGGGCCTGGAAGAGGCCTTCGACATCGAATTCCCGGATAGCCTTTTGAACCGCAAGTCCTTCGCCAGCATCGCGGCGATCGAGCAGACGGTTTCCCACATCTTGAAAGCCTCCGAGGCCGCCTGAGATGAACCTTCCCGTCTTTGCCGCCGACATGAGCCTCAGCGCCCGCGCTCACCGCGTGGCGGCCGTGGCGGCTGAATTCGCCGAACGCGTCGACCATGACGGCCGCTTCCCCCGCGAAGCGGTCGATGCAATGAAGGCCGAGCGCCTGATCGGCATCCAGATCCCGGTCGCATTCGGCGGCGAGGGTGCTTCCATCAACGAGATTGCCGAGGTCTGCTCCATCCTGGGACAGTCCTGTGCCTCGAGCGCCATGGTTTTCGCCATGCACCAGATCAAGGTTTCGAGCCTCGTGGTGCACGGGGCCGACAGCGCCTGGCACATGGATTTCATGCGCGAGCTCGCCGACCGCCAGCTTCTCGTCGCCTCCGCGACGACCGAGGCCGGCATCGGCGGCAATATGCGCAACTCGATCTGCGCCATCGAGGTCGACGGCGACACCTGCCGGCTGACCAAGGACGCGACGGTGATTTCCTACGGCGCCCACGCCGATGTCATCATGATCACCTCGCGCTCGAACGAGAAGGCCGCCCCGACCGACCAGGTCATGACCGTCTTCAAACAGGGCCAATATACCCTGCAGAAGACCGTCGACTGGGATACGCTCGGCATGCGCGGCACCTGCTCCGACGGCTTCCTCTTCAATGGCGAAGCGCCTTCGGTCCAGATTTTCCCGAAACCGTTCGCCGAAATCGCGGCGCAGTCGATGCTCGCCACCTCGCATCTCCTCTGGAGTGCTGTCTGGTACGGCATTGCCGCCGACGCGGTCCTGCGCGCCCAGGCTTTCGTGCGCGCCGCGGCCCGCAAGGCGGGCGGCACCCAGCCGCCCGGCGCGCTGAGGCTCGCCGAAGCGTCGAACCTGCTGCAGCTGCTCAAGGGCAATATCCTGTCGGGCCTCAAGACCTACGCGGATGCGAAACACGATCCCGACAAACTGTCGTCCATGGCCTTTTCGATCGCCATGAACAATATCAAGCTCGCCTCTTCCGAGACGATCCTGACCATCATCAACCAGACGATGATCATCTGCGGCATCATGGGCTACAAGAACGGTACGCCCTATAGTCTCGGACGGCATCTTCGCGACGCGCACTCCGCCCAGCTGATGATTTCCAACGACCGCATTCTCGGCAATACGTCGACCATGCTGCTCGTTCAAAAACCGGACACCAGCCTGCTCGGCTGACGCCCCATCACTTCAGATGTAATCGTTTAAAGAATGAGGTGAATCCATGGATCTGCAAGTTTCCTTTCTCGACCGCCTGTTCGACGCTGGCCTGCTGATCGAGACCGGCGTCGACGGACTGTATGGCCGCAGCGGCCAGTTCGAAGACGTCATTGCCGCCTTCGAGCGGCTGATCGACAAGGTCGGCGGTGCCGACGGCGCGGAGGCGATGCGCTTCCCGCCGGGCATGAACCGCGCCTTCTTCGAGACCAGCGGCTATATGAAGAGCTTTCCGCAGCTCGCCGGCACGGTTCACTCGTTCTGCGGCAACGAACTCGACCACATGAGCCTGCTGAAATGCATGGAAGTCGGCGAGGAGGACTGGACCAAAGGCCAGGAAGCGACCGACATCGTGCTGACGCCGGCGGCCTGCTATCCGCTCTACCCGACCGTTGCGCGCCGCGGCAACCTGCCCGCCGGCGGCGGTCTTTTCGACCTGCAGAGCTACTGCTTCCGCCACGAGCCCTCCAAGGATCCGGCCCGCCAGCAGCTTTTCCGCATGCGCGAATATGTCTGCATGGGGACCGAACAACACGTGACCGATTTCCGCCAGCTGTGGATGGACCGGGGCGTCGAGATGATGAAGTCCGTCGGCCTCGACGTCACCATCGACATCGCCAACGATCCTTTCTTCGGCCGCGCCGGCAAGATGTTGGTCAACAACCAGCGCGACCAGAACCTGAAGTTCGAACTGCTGATCCCGATCGCCTCCGTTGCCCAGCCGACCGCCTGCATGAGCTTCAACTATCATCAGGACAGTTTCGGCCTGAAATGGGGCCTCAACCTGGAAGACGGCAGCGTCGCGCATACGGCCTGCGTCGGTTTCGGCCTGGAACGAATTGCGCTCGCGCTTTTCCACACCCACGGTCTGGACGTGAAGGAGTGGCCGGAACACGTCCGTGCCACGCTCTGGGGCTGATCCCATGACGGCGGTGTTTCCCGCGCTCGATCCGGGCAACTACACGACGCATGCGCTGCATTCAGCCGAGCGCATGTGGCCGGAGACGAATTGTTACGTCGATCTGTGGATCGAAGTGCTTTCGGCGCAGGGCCTRCCGCCGGAAGCGATGCTTGGTTTCACCCTGACCCAGGATTTCGAAGGCGACCAGTTCACCTTCTTCAAGGTGCCGCTGGAGGATCTCGAAACCCTGTTCGGCATTCGCGTGACCGAACTGGCGATCTTCGACCGGCCGGAACGGCATGTCGCGGAGCAGATCCGCCGCGGCCGGCTGACGCTGGTCGAACTCGACAGCTTTTTTCTGCCCGACACGCGCGGCGTCGCCTATCACCAGGAGCACGGCAAGACGACGGTGGCGATCAACCGGCTCGACCTCGAAAGCCGCGGGCTCGACTATTTCCACAATGGCGGCTTCTTCACCCTTTCCGGCGAAGATTTCGATGGCCTGTTCCAGTTGAACGCGGCCCCGGACGCGCTGCCCTTCCTGCCTTATACGGAATTCGCCAAGTTCCCCGCGGCCTATCCGGATGCGAGGGAAATTCGCGAGACCGCATGGAAACTGCTCAGGCATCACTTTGCCCGGCGGCCGGAGGACAATCCGATCCGTGCCTTTGCGAAAGTTTTCCCGGAGCAGGTCGAGCGGATTGCCGACAGGGATTTTGGCTTCTTCCACAAATATGCGTTCAACACGCTCCGCCAGCTCGGCGCCAATTTCGAGCTGCTGGCGAGCCATCTCGCATGGCTGAACCCCAACGCGTTCGCTCAGTCAGAACAGCAGGCGCTGAAGATTTCGGAAGTGGCAAAATCCACCCAGTTCCAGCTTGCCCGCGCCCTCACCCGCAAGAAGTTCGAGCCACTCGCAACGGCGCTCGATCCGGCCGCTGATGCCTGGGACCTGCTGATGCGCGACCTGGCCTCGACGCTGACCCAGACCCGCGAGGCCGCGTGAGCCTTCTTATCCCGATCGGGTCAAAGACCAGCCTTCTTGCCGAAGGCTGGTCWTTGACGTTGACCGCGCCAGGCGCCTACACCCTGCCGGCCGACCTTCCTTCGGGTCTCGAATTCCTGCCGGCCATGGTGCCGGGCACGGTCGCCGCCGCCCTGGAAGCCGCAGGCCGCTTCGACCGCAACAATCCCGAGCCGCTGATCGACAAGGATGCCTGGTATCGCCGCTCGCTTGCCGGTGAAACGCCCGGATCCGCTATCCTGCGGTTTGCGGGGCTTGCGACGGTGGCCGAGGTGTTTCTCGACGAGACGCCTATCCTGTCCTCGGCCAGCATGTTCGAAAGCCATGATGTTGCGGTCGAGTTGACCGGCACGGAAACGCTGGCGATCTGCTTTCGGGCCTTGAGACCGCATCTGGGCAGGACCGGACCTCGCGCTCGCTGGCGACCGCGGCTGATGAACCAGCAGGGGCTTCGGCTGATCCGCACCACCGCGCTGGGCTTCATGCCCGGTTGGAGCCCCGAAATTCATGCGGTGGGGCCCTGGCGGCCGATTTCGATGATGCGTGTCGACGACAATCGCTTCGCTTCGCCCCCCTCATCCGGTCCCACAGGCCACCTTCTCCCCGCGGGAGAGAAGAGGGAGTTTGCGGTTTCGGCGACGCTCGATGGGAGCGGAACAGGCATTCTGAATGTCGGCTTTGCTTTTGACGGACCGCCCCTTGATTTCCGGCTTGTCTGCAACGGCACCGAAGCGCCCTTCACGAACGACGGCAAACGATATTCGGCCGAACTTTGCCTGCCGGAGATAAAACCCTGGTGGCCGCATACCCATGGCGAGCCGGCACTGCATGACGTGACACTCAAGATCGAGGACAAGGAGTTCCCGATCGTCCGCACCGGCTTTCGGAGCCTGACGGTCGATCGCGGCACCGATGGCAATGACTTCGCCGTTGTCGTCAACGGTCGGAAAATGTTCTGCCGCGGTGCCGTCTGGACTTCCGCCGACATCGCAAAGCTGCCCGGCGACCGCGCGAGCTACGAACCCTGGCTGAGGCTCGCCAAAGAAGCGGGCATGAACATGATCCGCATTCCGGGCATCGCGACCTATGAAAGCCCGGAATTCTTTGCGCTGTGCGACGAACTCGGCCTGCTGGTCTGGCAGGACCTGATGTTCGCCAATTTCGACTATCCCGCCGGTGATCCGGATTTCATGATTCACGTGAAAACCGAGGTCGAGCAGTTCCTGGCGGCGACACAAGCCTCGCCGTCGCTTGCGGTCCTTTGCGGCGGCAGCGAGGTCTATCAGCAGGGCGCGATGCTCGGCCTGCCGGAACGCATCTGGAAAGGTCCACTCTGCGAAGAGATCCTTGGCACTTTCGCCGGCGAGTGCCGGCCGGATCTCCCCTATGTGGCCAATTCCCCTTCAGGCGGCGCATTGCCTTTTTATCCGAATGCGGGTGTCGCCCATTATTACGGTGTCGGGGCCTACAAACGGCCGCTCGAAGATGCACGACGGGCGAACGTCCGTTTCGCAGCCGAGTGCCTGGCTTTCTCCAACCTCTCCGCGTCGGAAACCCTCGCCGGCGGCAAGGCCGGCATCCCGCGCGACACCGGAGCTGACTGGGATTTCGAAGACGTGCGCGACCATTATCTGGGCACGCTCTACGGTGTCGATCCCGTGGCACTGAGAGCGCAGCAGGCGGAACGGTACCTCGCTCTTTCCCGTGCCGTGACCGGCGAAGTGATGGAGGCGGCTTTCGCCGAATGGCGGCGGCCGGGCTCGACCTGCAACGGTGCGCTCGCCTTCACCTTCCAGGATGTCATGAGCGGCCCAGGTTGGGGCGTCGTTGACGTCCACGGCAGGCCGAAACCGGCCTGGTTTGCGCTGAAGCGCGCCTTCCGGCCGATCCAGGTCGTGTTTGCCGACGAGAGCACCAATGGGCTGGATGTTCATCTTATCAACGAAACGCCGAACGATCTGCCGGCGGTTCTGGAGATCGCTTGCCTGCGGGAGGGCAGGATGCCGGTCGTATCGGGCCGCCGCGATCTGACGCTTAAAGCCGGAAGCAGCGCGAGCATCGCTTCGACCGACCTGTTCGGCGCCTTTTTCGACGCGAACTATGCCTATCGTTTCGGCCCACCTTCCCACGATGTGACGGTGGCACGCCTCAGGCATGCGGAAACCGGCGAGATCCTCTCGGAAGCTTTCCACTTCCCGCTCGGGCGTGCCAACGCTTTTCATGATGCCGAGATCACGGTCTCGGTGACCGGGGACAAGGGAGAATTCTGGCTGGAGATTTCGACCGACATCTTCGCGCAGACGGTCAACATCGAATGCGACAATTACTGCGCGTCGGACAATGGATTCCATCTGGCGCCGGGCGCAATCAGGCGTATCCGCCTTGCAGCGCTTTCCAAAACCGCCGAACGACCCGCTGGCATGATCCGATCACTCGGCGGCGACCGATCCGTCCGCTTTTGAATAGACGCCTTCTTCCAGAGGAAAACGGAAAGCCATTTCCCTCAACGCCTCGAGATAGACCTTGCGGGCATGCTCGGGCGTCAGGTTGTGATCGGCATCCGGGATGATTTTCGGCGATACGTTTGGAAAGCGAGCCAGGCCCGATCCGTCATGGCCGAAATAGAAATCGTACTGTTCGAGACCGAGATCGTTCTCGCTGTAAATCAGCGAGACGGGCATGCCGCGCTGGTGGAGGGTGCGGAAGGCACTGTAGATCGCCCGTCCCTCCGGCAGGAACCCGCGGAAAGCATGGAAGACCTTGCCCATGGCCCGGTTGCCGAGACTTTTGGCGATATTGCGGACGGCGGCGACGGTATCGACCTCGCCCCTCAGGATGCGTTTGAACGTATCGGCCCGCAAGGCCCGCTTGCGGTAGTCCCGAAGACTACGCGCGCCATTGACGATCATGTCCTCGACGGACCGGCCGGGGCGCCAGCGGAGGACCGCCGGATTGACCGAGACATTGCCAGCGATGCGCGGTTCGACGAGTGATGCCTGGAAGCCGAGAAAGGCGCCGCTGCAGCGGCCGGCGGCGACGACCGGTGTCATGTTGCAGGCAGCGAGGAAATCGATCGCTTCCGAGACGTCGGCATTCTGGTCCGAATGATAGAGAACCTGGTCCAGCCGGCCAGGCACCGGCGGACTGTCACCGACATTGGCCGTGTCGAAACGCAACGACGGAATGCCGGAACGCGCAAGCGCGCGAGCCAGCCCCACCGTTGAACGGCCCCACCCGGCATGTCGGTCATAGGCCGATGTCAGGAAAAGCACCGTCGCCCCCGCGCGATCGTGCAACGGCTCGCAGAGAACTCCGAAAAGATGGCTGTTGAGACCGAAGCGTGCCGGCGTTTCGGTAAAGCCGTCGCCAGCGAGAGGGGCCGCCGGCACCGGCGAGCGCGATGGTGCGGAAGCAGCCGGTCCGGACGGTAATGCGGCGATCCAGTTCGTCAGATTATCGGCAACTGTCAGCGGTAATTTGACGATCACCGGGTTTGAAACGAGCTTGTCGTAACCTTCGAAAGGCTGTTCGTCCACATCCGCGCCAAGCGCCCGCAGGCGAACGGCAAACTCCTTGTCGGAGGGCCGATCCGCCCGGCCGATGACCAGCACGCGTGGCGCAGGCGGCCGGTCGACCTTTAACAGATTGACGTTGCGAACCTCGTCGGCGATCTCACCGGGCATGGTGAGCGACGCGATAGAGACGCCGATTTCACTATGCTGTTCTTCGGTAAGGCCCAGATTTTCGTCGACCACCCTGGACCAGACCGCGAGCTCGCGGATATGCAGGCGGCCGGAAACCACCGGCGCCATATAAACGACGGCATCGAGCGCCTCGATCTCGTCGGCGGCCCTGGTGGCGACGAGCGCCCCCAGCCCCTGCGAGATGACGGCGATGCGCTCGCAGCCGGAAAGCTCCCTGAGATGCGCGGCAGCGGAAACGAGACTGTCGGACCAGACGGAAAGCCCGTCTTCGAAATTGATATCGTCAAGCGCGTCCCCGGTGCCGGGATAATCGAACCGCAGGCTGGCAATACCGCGATCGGCGAGCTTTTCGGAAATGATGCGCCAGAATTTGCGCGTGCACATTTCCTCCAGCCCCCAGGGACTGGCGAACAGCACGGCAGTGCTCGACGGCTGGGTACCGTTCGACGGCGGCGTGAAAAGCCCGATCGTGCCGTTGAAGGTCAACGGTTCGGAAGCCGAGCGTGGCAGCAGCGGCGATATTTCCCCAGCGGACGAGGATTCATTTCGGGCGTTCATCATAGCCATGCCGGCGATTTTTCCATCACTATAACAGCAATACGCCCGGCCTTGCTGATAAAGACTTAAACTATCAGCGGCGATTTTACCGATCGCAGGCGGAACTGTTCCGAAAAGAGGCGAGGGAGAACCTGCATTTGCGGCCGGTCACCGATTCTGGCCAACTTTTCAGGACCTCTGCTTCAAGTCTTCCTCCAGTGCGAAACCGCAACCCGCCACCATAACGTCAAGTAAATGCGAATCGTTGCTCGAAGCGGCTTCCGCGGCGGTGATGCGCGCGCCGACGGCGCAAAGGGAACGGAATTTTGGGTGGCTGGCTTTAAGGTCGGGAGGTAAGAAGCTTGCCTGGACATTCAAACGAGGCTGACTGTACACATTCTAGGACCAAGCTCGGGCCTCGTTGCGCATTTTCCTGTCCCATAGGGGCTGGATATTGCCCGGCGCCAATTTTATGTATACACGGAACGGCCGACCGATGGCAGAGGAGGGAGAATTTGCATGAACAACTACGTCCTGACCGTATCCTGCAAGACAACGCGCGGCATTGTCGCGGCGATTTCCGGCTTTCTGGCGGAAAAGGGTTGCAACATCATCGACTCATCGCAGTTCGATGACCTCGACACGGGCAAGTTCTTCATGCGCGTCAGCTTTCTCTCCGAAGAAGGCGCCGAGCGTCCGGCGCTGCTCGAAGGCTTCAAGCCGATCGCCGGCCGGTTCGAGATGGAATGGGAGATCTTCGATACCGATGAGCGGATGAAGGTTCTCCTGATGGTCTCCCGTTTCGGCCACTGCCTGAACGACCTCCTCTACCGCTGGAAGATCGGCGCGCTTCCGATCGATATCGTCGGCGTCGTCTCCAACCATTTCGACTACCAGAAACAGGTCGTCAACAATGACATCCCCTTCCACCACATCAAGGTGACGAAGGAAAACAAACCGCAGGCCGAAGCCCAGCTTCTCGATCTGGTCGAGCAGAGCGGCACGGAGCTCATCGTGCTGGCC
>NZ_JBFTZM010000033.1:0-17832 GCF_056406795.1 Neorhizobium sp. P1_A6
TAGTCGGCGTGGCCGGGGCAGTCGACGTGCGCATAGTGGCGGGCCGGCGTCTCATATTCGACGTGCGCCGTCGAAATGGTGATGCCGCGTGCCTTTTCTTCAGGAGCCGCGTCGATCTGGTCATAGGCCTTGTACTCGCCGAAGTACTTCGTGATCGCGGCCGTCAGCGACGTCTTGCCATGGTCAACGTGACCGATCGTGCCAATGTTGACGTGCGGCTTGTTGCGCTCAAACTTGCTCTTTGCCATTTCCGGCTTCTCCGTTCTTATCCCCGTCAGGGGTTATTCTCTAATTTGATTGGGCGGGGTTACCCCGGTCACTTCTGACCGGAGTACTTGGCCTGGATTTCGTTTGCGACGTTGGTCGGAACCGGTGCGTAGTGATCGAAGGTCATCGAATACTGCGCGCGGCCCTGAGACATGGAGCGCAGGTTGTCGACGTACTTGAACATGTTCGCGAGCGGCACATGGGCGTTGATCACGACGGCGATGCCGCGCGATTCCTGGCCCTGGATCTGGCCACGACGGGAGTTCAGGTCGCCGATAACGTCACCGACGTAATCTTCCGGAGTGACAACTTCGACCTTCATCATCGGCTCGAGGAGCTGAGCACCGGCCTTCTTGGCTGCTTCACGGAAGCAGGCGCGAGACGCGATTTCGAATGCCAGAACCGAGGAGTCGACGTCATGGTAGGCACCATCGATGAGCGTCGCCTTGACGCCCAGCATCGGGAAGCCAGCCAGCGGACCGGAAGACAGAACGCTTTCGATGCCCTTCTGGACGCCCGGGATGTATTCCTTCGGAACAGAACCGCCGACGATCTTGGACTCGAACTTGAAGTCGTCGCCGTCCGGGTTCGGTTCGAAAACGATCTTGACGCGCGCGAACTGGCCGGTACCACCGGACTGCTTCTTGTGCGTGTAATCTTCTTCGTGCTTGCGAGTGATGGTTTCGCGGTAAGCAACCTGCGGAGCACCAACGGTGGCTTCGACCTTGAACTCGCGACGCATGCGGTCGACGAGGATGTCGAGGTGAAGTTCGCCCATGCCGGCGATGATCGTCTGGCCGGACTCTTCGTCGGTCTTGACGCGGAAGGACGGGTCCTCGGCAGCTAGGCGGTTGAGCGCGAGGCCCATCTTTTCCTGGTCGCCCTTGGACTTCGGCTCGATGGCGATCTGGATGACCGGCTCGGGGAATTCCATGCGCTCGAGGATGACCGGCTTCAGCGGATCGCAGAGCGTGTCGCCCGTGGTGGTTTCCTTGAGGCCTGCGAGAGCGACGATGTCGCCGGCGAAGGCTTCTTCGATGTCTTCACGGGAGTTCGAGTGCATCTGCAGCATGCGGCCGACGCGCTCGCGCTTTTCCTTGACCGTGTTCAACAGAGCAGCGCCCTTTTCGAGCTTGCCCGAATAGATACGGCAGAAGGTCAGCGAACCGACGAAGGGGTCGTTCATGATCTTGAACGCCAGCATCGAAAGCGGCTCGGTATCATCGGGATGACGGTCGATTTCGGCTTCGGTCTTGACGTCGATGCCCTTGATGGCCGGAATGTCTGCCGGCGACGGCAGGAATTCGACGACGGCGTCGAGGAGAGGCTGAACGCCCTTGTTCTTGAAGGCAGAGCCGCAGAACATCGGGAAGAACTTGACGTCGATCGTGCCGCGACGGATGAGCGCACGGATCTTATCGTTGTCCGGCATGACGCCGTTCAGATAGTTTTCCATGGCTTCTTCGTCGATGTCGACAACCGTCTCGATCATCTTTTCGCGGAATTCTTCGGCGCGAGCCTTCAGGTCTTCCGGGATTTCGACGACGTCCCACTGGGCGCCGAGCGACTCGTCGCGCCAGACGAGAGCGTTCATCTCGATCAGGTCGACGATGCCCTTGAATTCGGTTTCAGCACCGATCGGCAACTGGCAGACAACCGCAGTCGCGCCGAGGCGCGTCTTGATCATCTCGACCGAGCGATAGAAATCGGCGCCGGTCTTGTCCATCTTGTTGCAGAAGATCAGGCGCGGAACCTTGTACTTGTCGGCCTGACGCCAGACGGTCTCCGTCTGCGGTTCAACGCCGGCATTGGCGTCGAGGAGAGCGACAGCACCGTCGAGCACGCGCAGCGAACGTTCGACTTCGATGGTGAAGTCGACGTGGCCGGGGGTGTCGATGATGTTGAAGCGGCGCATCTTGCCGTCACGGCCCTTCCAGAAGGTCGTGGTCGCAGCAGAGGTGATCGTGATGCCACGCTCCTGCTCCTGCTCCATCCAGTCCATCGTGGCTGCGCCGTCGTGAACTTCACCGATCTTGTGCGACTTGCCGGTGTAATAAAGGATACGCTCGGTGGTCGTGGTCTTGCCGGCGTCGATATGCGCCATGATACCGAAATTGCGGTAGTCTTCGATTTTATATTCGCGAGCCATAGGACTGCCTTTCGAAATTCGATCGAGTGAAGATTACCAACGGTAATGCGAGAATGCGCGGTTGGCGTCGGCCATCTTGTGCGTGTCTTCACGCTTCTTGACGGCGCTGCCACGATTGTTTGCGGCATCCATGAGTTCACCGGAAAGGCGATCGACCATCGTCGTTTCGTTGCGCTTGCGGGCAGCAGCGATCACCCAACGGATCGCGAGAGCCTGACGGCGCTCGGGACGAACGTCGACCGGAACCTGGTAGGTCGCACCACCAACGCGGCGCGAACGAACTTCGACATGCGGCGCGACATTGTCGAGCGCCGAATGGAAGATACCCAGCGGGTCGGCCTTGGCCTTGCCCTGCACGACGTCGAACGCGCCGTAAACGATGTTTTCAGCTACGGACTTCTTGCCGTGGAGCATGATCGCATTCATGAACTTCGTGACGACCAGATCGCCGAACTTCGGGTCCGGATTGATCTCACGCTTCTCTGCACTATGGCGTCGGGACATACTTCTCGTCTCTCAATTGTTACGGGCGCTTTACCACGCGGAGAACCTCGCGCAGCGCCGGATAATCAGAATTCCGAATTACTTCGGACGCTTCGCGCCGTACTTGGAACGGCGCTGCTTGCGGTTCTTGACGCCCTGGGTGTCGAGAACGCCGCGGATGATGTGGTAGCGAACGCCCGGCAAGTCCTTGACGCGGCCGCCGCGGATCATCACGACGGAGTGTTCCTGCAGGTTGTGGCCTTCACCCGGGATGTAGCCGATGACTTCGAAGCCGTTGGTCAGGCGAATCTTGGCAACCTTACGCAGAGCCGAGTTCGGCTTCTTCGGGGTCGTCGTGTAAACGCGGGTGCAAACGCCGCGCTTCTGGGGGTTTTCCTGCAGAGCAGGAACCTTGTTACGCTTTACGTTCGCCTGGCGAGGCTTGCGGATCAGCTGGTTTACGGTAGGCATTCAACCATCCCTTACGTTTTTCTCAGTACCCTTTCGGGCCGATCTGATGCCGTTTCCGGCGGCGGCACACACATTTCCTCATGCGCAAAACGTGGCCCGATCCGCTTTTCGCGGATGGACCACAGAAAGCAGAGGACGCATTCCTCATGCGTCGTGCGTGCAGCATTCGTGTCTTCAACGTGCGTATGGAACCGTGTCTGAGGCGTACTCCGGAACGAGTCGTTCCGAACGGGCAAGCCTCACATCGCTTCCGATGCGGGGCGTTTACTGTTTTCCCCCCTGTCCGTCAAGACCGAATCCTAAATTATTGCCCCAAACCCTTGGTTTCGGGGCCAAATGGAGGGTTTCGAGACAAGTTTCGTGAAATATGACATGCCCTCGCGGATAATGTTTGGGAATCATCGCCGATCGCACTAAAGAGTGCGGGAACCTTCCGTTCCGCCTCGTCTTCGGACGATACCAGGGATTCGCTTGCGGAGATGACCATGATCGCCACACCCGACAATGACAACAACCTCGACGGGCCGATGGTCTTCATCATCATCGGCAAGGGCTACGAAAAGAAGGGCGCCGAGGGCATCGAACTGCATATCATGCTGCGCGCGCCGGACGACGATTCCGCCGTCCGCGAAGCGCTCAACGCGCTCTCCGAAGAAGGCTTCATCGAGGCCGACCTCGACCAGATCGGCATCCTGACCGACGAACCGACCGAGGAGCCGCATGCCTCCGCCTACCAGGGCGCCCTCGAAGGCGAAGTGGCGATCATCCGGTTCGAGTAGCCCCGATCTCCAAAGAGGCCTGGCTGCCCTCGCCTCCTCCGACTGGCGGACGTTGTCTCTCCTTACCCTCACCAGTGGCGACACGTCCACGTTTCGCCAGAGCATGCACCAAGCCGCCGGACAGTTCCGGCGGCTTTTTTGATGCCCTGTCCTTGGCCCGAAACGAAAAAACCGCCCGGATCGCTCCGGGCGGTTTTTGATTTCCAATTGGCCGTTACCGATCACTCCGCGGGCGTGTTCTCGGTGTTCAGATCCTGAAGCATCGGGGTGGCGGACGAAGCGCCCGAACCCTTCTTGCGTTCTTCCAGGATGAGTTCGTCGCGCGATGTGGCGATACGGCGGATCTGGGTCATGGTGCCGCCCGTACCGGCCGGGATGAGACGGCCGACGATGACGTTTTCCTTGAGGCCCTGCAGCGTGTCGGTCTTGCCGGCGATCGCAGCTTCCGTCAGCACCTTGGTCGTTTCCTGGAAGGAAGCGGCCGAGATGAAGGACGGGGTCTGCAGCGACGCCTTGGTGATGCCGAGCAGAACCGGTTCGCCGTAAGCGGGCTTCTTGCCTTCTTCGGCGAGACGCTCGTTGACTTCGTCCAGTTCGATCCGGTCGACATTGTCACCGACGATGTACTGGCTGTCGCCGGCATCGGTGATCTCGACCTTCTGCAGCATCTGACGAACAATCACCTCGATGTGCTTGTCGTTGATGACAACGCCCTGCAGACGATAGACTTCCTGGATTTCGTTGACGAGGTAGGAAGCAAGTGCTTCCACGCCCTTGATCGCCAGGATGTCGTGCGGCGCCGGGTTGCCGTCGAGGATGTAGTCGCCCTTTTCGATGTAGTCGCCTTCCTGAAGATGGAAGGGCTTGCCCTTCGGAATCAGATATTCGACCGGCTCGACACCGTCTTCCGCTGGCTCGATCATGACGCGACGCTTGTTCTTGTAGTCGCGGCCGAGGCGGATCGTACCATCGATCTCAGCGATGATGGCGTGATCCTTCGGACGACGGGCTTCGAAGAGCTCGGCAACACGCGGCAGACCACCGGTGATGTCCTTGGTCTTGGCGCTTTCCAGCGGAACGCGGGCGAGAACGTCGCCCTGGCTGACCTTCTGACCCGGCTCGACCGACAGGATGGCGTCGACCGACAGGTTGAAGCGGGCTTCGCCACCGCGGGCCAGTTTCATGATTGTGCCCGAAGCGTCCTTGATGACGATCGCCGGCTTCAGGTCGATGCCGCGTGGCGTCGAACGCCAGTCGATGACCTGACGCTTGGTGATGCCGGTGGATTCGTCGGTCGATTCCGAAACCGAGATCGAGTCGACCACGTCTTCGAACTGAACCGTACCTTCCACTTCCGTCATCATCGGGCGTGTGTAGGGGTCCCACTCTGCCAGACGCTGACCGCGACGAACCTTGTCGCCATCATCCACGAACAGCTTCGAACCGTAGGCGACGCGCTGCGAGGAACGCTCGACGCCGCGCTCGTCAAGGATGGTGACCGCCATGTTGCGGCCCATCGCGACGAGAACGCCTTCGGAGTTCCGCAGCATGTTGCGGTTCTTGATCTGGATCGTGCCTTCGTACGACGCTTCCAGGAACGACTGGTCGACCACGTTTGCCGTACCACCCAAGTGGAAGGTACGCATGGTGAGCTGGGTTCCCGGCTCGCCGATCGACTGAGCCGCGATGACGCCGACGGCTTCGCCCATGTTGACCGGAGTACCACGGGCCAGATCTCGGCCGTAGCAGACCGAGCAGACGCCCGTCTGAACTTCGCAGGTCAGTGCAGAACGGATGCGGATCGACTGGATACCAGCCTTTTCGATCTCGATGACATCCGGCTCGAGGATCATCTTGCCGGCATCGACGATGCGGGCACCCGTGACCGGATGATCGATGTCGTCGAGTGCGGTACGGCCAAGAACACGAGCGCCGATGGAAGCCACGACCTGACCGGCGTCAACGATCGCCGTCATGGTGAGGCCGCTCTCGGTGCCGCAATCGACCAGATTGACGATGCAGTCCTGCGCCACGTCGACGAGACGACGGGTCAGGTAACCGGAGTTCGCGGTCTTCAAGGCGGTGTCTGCGAGACCCTTACGGGCACCGTGGGTCGAGTTGAAGTACTCGTTAACGGTCAGGCCTTCCTTGAAGTTCGAGATGATCGGCGTTTCGATGATCTCACCCGACGGCTTGGCCATCAGGCCACGCATGCCGCCCAGCTGGCGCATCTGGTTCGGAGAACCACGGGCACCCGAGTGGGACATCATGTAGATGGCGTTCATCTGCTTTTGGCGACCGGTTTCCGGATCGAACTCGACGGCCTTAATGCGGGCCATCATGTCTTCCGCAACCTTCTCGGTAGCCTTGCCCCAGGCGTCGACGACCTTGTTGTACTTTTCGCCCTGAGTGATCAGGCCGTCGTTGTACTGCTGCTCGTATTCCTTCACCAGGGTCTCGGTATCACCAACGATCTTCGCCTTGGTTTCCGGGATGATCATGTCATCCTTGCCGAACGAAATGCCGGCCTTGCAGGCGTGCGTGAAGCCGAGCTGCATGATGCGGTCGCAGAAGATCACCGTGTCCTTCTGGCCGCAGTGACGGTAGACCGTGTCGATCATCTTGGAGATGTTCTTCTTGGTCATTTCCTGGTTGCAGGTTTCGAACGGCACGTTGACGTTCTTCGGCAGAAGTTCGCCGATGATCATGCGGCCAGGGGTCGTCTCATAGATCTTCGAGACCAGCTTGCCGTCGGCATCCAGGGTCTTGAAGCGACCGCGGATCTTGGCATGCAGGGTAACGACCTTGTTTTCCAGAGCGTGGTGCAGTTCGCCCATGTCGGAGAAGGCCATGCCTTCGCCCGGCTCGTTCTGGTTCATGATCGCCAGATAGTAGAGGCCGAGAACCATGTCCTGCGACGGAACGATGATCGGTGCGCCGTTTGCAGGGTGCAGGATGTTGTTCGTCGACATCATCAGCACGCGGGCTTCGAGCTGGGCTTCGAGCGACAGCGGCACGTGAACGGCCATCTGGTCACCGTCGAAGTCGGCGTTGAAGGCCGTGCAGACGAGCGGATGCAGCTGGATCGCCTTGCCTTCGACCAGGATCGGTTCGAAGGCCTGGATGCCCAGGCGGTGCAGCGTCGGTGCGCGGTTCAGGAGAACCGGATGCTCGCGGATAACCTCGTCGAGGATATCCCAGACTTCCGGCTTTTCCTTTTCAACCAGCTTCTTGGCCTGCTTGACGGTCGAGGAGTAACCCTTGGCGTCGAGGCGGGCGTAGATGAACGGCTTGAACAGTTCGAGCGCCATCTTCTTCGGCAGGCCGCACTGGTGCAGCTTCAGTTCCGGACCGGTCACGATGACAGAACGGCCGGAATAGTCGACGCGCTTGCCGAGAAGGTTCTGGCGGAAGCGGCCCTGCTTGCCCTTGAGCATATCGGACAGCGACTTCAGCGGACGCTTGTTGGCGCCGGTGATGACGCGGCCACGACGGCCGTTGTCGAACAGCGCGTCCACAGATTCCTGCAGCATGCGCTTTTCGTTGCGGATGATGATGCCCGGAGCGCGCAGTTCGATCAGGCGCTTCAGACGGTTGTTACGGTTGATGACGCGACGATAGAGATCATTGAGGTCCGAGGTCGCAAAGCGGCCGCCATCGAGCGGAACCAGCGGGCGCAGGTCCGGCGGGATGACCGGGACGACCTTCATGATCATCCATTCCGGACGGTTGCCCGATTCCATGAAGTTCTCGACGATCTTCAGGCGCTTCATCAGCTTCTTCTGCTTCAGGTCCGACGTGGTGTCGGCAAGTTCCGAACGCAGGTCGCCAGCGATCTTTTCGAGATTCATCGAGGCCAGCATCTCGTAGATGGCCTCGGCGCCGATCATCGCCGTGAACTGATCTTCGCCGAACTCGTCGACGGCGATCATGTATTCTTCTTCGGAAAGAAGCTGGTTTTCCTTGAGCGAGGTGAGGCCCGGCTCAGTGACGATGTAGTTCTCAAAATAGAGAACGCGCTCGACATCCTTCAGCGTCATGTCGAGAAGGGTCGAGATGCGCGACGGAAGCGACTTCAGGAACCAGATATGGGCGACGGGAGCGGCGAGCTCGATATGGCCCATGCGCTCACGGCGAACGCGCGACAGCGTGACTTCGACGCCGCACTTTTCGCAGATGATGCCCTTGTACTTCATGCGCTTGTACTTGCCGCACAGGCACTCATAGTCCTTGATCGGCCCGAAGATGCGCGCGCAGAAAAGGCCGTCGCGTTCCGGCTTGAAGGTACGGTAGTTGATGGTCTCCGGCTTTTTGATCTCGCCGTAGGACCAGGAGAGAATCTTCTCCGGAGACGCGATCGAGATACGGATCGAATCGAAGTGCTGTGCAGGCACCTGCGGATTGAAAAGATTCATGACCTCTTGGTTCATGCCTATCTCCTTTAGGGGCGGAAGCCCTCGGCTGGCGATCGAAACGGTCCGAATTCCCGGGAGGGACCGCCCGATGCTCTAAAACAGTATTAGCCGCGAAATGCGGCAAAAATCCCCTGTCCTTCCGGCGGATACCGGAGGTGGGAGTGGCGCGCGCCCATTCCTGGCGCGCGCCGGCTTGTCGTTTTATTCGGCTGCGTCGGGCAACTGACCGGCATTCGCCTCGTCGATCTTCGAGTTCTCGAGCTCGACGGACAGGCCGAGAGAGCGCATTTCCTTGACGAGAACGTTGAAGCTCTCCGGAATGCCTGCCTCGAACGTGTCGTCGCCGCGAACGATCGCTTCGTAGACCTTGGTACGGCCGGCCACGTCGTCCGACTTCACGGTCAGCATTTCCTGCAGCGTGTAGGCGGCGCCATAGGCTTCGAGCGCCCAGACTTCCATTTCGCCGAAGCGCTGGCCGCCGAACTGCGCCTTGCCACCGAGCGGCTGCTGGGTGACCAGCGAGTACGGACCGATCGAACGCGCGTGGATCTTGTCGTCCACGAGGTGGTTCAGCTTGATCATGTACATGTAGCCGACAGTCACCTTGCGGTCGAACTGCTCACCGGTACGGCCGTCATAGAGGACCGACTGACCGGACGGATCGAGGCCCGCCTTGGTCAGCATCGCTGCGACGTCCGGCTCATGCGCACCGTCGAAGACCGGCGTTGCGATCGACAGACCACGCTTGGACTGCTCGGCCAGACGAACGAGAGAGTCGTCGTCGAAGCTGGCAACTTCAGCGTTTGCCTCACTCTGATAGGCTTCCGTCAGCTCTTTCTTCAAGTCGGTGATATCGTTCGACTTGCGGTACTCTTCAAGCATCGCACCGATACGCTTGCCCATGCCGGCGCAAGCCCAGGCCAGGTGCGTCTCGAGGATCTGACCGACGTTCATGCGCGAAGGCACGCCGAGCGGGTTCAGAACGATGTCGACATGCGTGCCGTCCTCGAGGAACGGCATGTCCTCGACCGGTACGATGCGCGACACGACGCCCTTGTTGCCGTGACGGCCAGCCATCTTGTCGCCCGGCTGGATCTTGCGCTTCACAGCGACGAAGACCTTGACCATCTTCATGACGCCCGGAGGCATTTCGTCGCCGCGCTGGACCTTTTCGACCTTGTCCATGAAGCGCTGTTCAAGGCGCGACTTGGATTCGTCGTACTGGCCGCGGAGCGCTTCGACTTCGCCCTGCACCTTTTCGTCCTCGACTGCGAACATCCACCACTGCGAGCGGGGATATTCGGAGATGACGGCGTTGGTGAGCTCGATGCCCTTCTTGAAGCCCTTCGGACCGGCAACCGACATCTGGCCGCGCAGCATGTCCGTCAGACGGCCATAGACGTTGCGGTCGAGAATTGCCTGTTCGTCGTCGCGGTCCTTGGCGAGGCGTTCGATTTCCTCCCGCTCGATCGCCATGGCGCGTTCGTCCTTCTCCACACCGTGACGGTTGAAGACGCGGACTTCGACGACCGTGCCGAACGTGCCCGGGGGCATGCGCATGGAGGTGTCGCGAACGTCGGAGGCCTTTTCACCGAAGATGGCGCGCAGAAGCTTTTCTTCCGGCGTCATCGGGCTTTCGCCCTTCGGAGTGATCTTGCCGACGAGGATGTCGCCCGGCTGGACTTCGGCGCCGATGTAGACGATGCCGGCTTCGTCGAGGTTCTTCAGCGCTTCTTCCGAAACGTTCGGAATGTCGCGGGTGATTTCTTCCGGACCAAGCTTGGTGTCACGCGCCATCACTTCGAATTCTTCGATGTGAATGGAGGTGAACACGTCGTCCGACACGATGCGCTCGGAGAGCAGGATCGAGTCTTCGTAGTTGTAGCCGTTCCAGGGCATGAACGCGACAAGCGCGTTGCGGCCGAGCGCCAAGTCACCAAGGTCCGTCGACGGACCGTCGGCAATGATGTCGCCCTTGTTCAGGATGTCGCCGACGGCGACCAGCGGACGCTGGTTGACGCAGGTGTTCTGGTTCGAACGCTGGAACTTCTGCAGACGATAGATATCGACGCCCGACTTCGACGGATCGAGGTCTTCGGTGGCGCGGATAACGATACGCGTCGCGTCGACCTGGTCGACCACGCCGCCACGGCGGGCAGCGATGGCTGCGCCGGAGTCGCGAGCGACGACCGGTTCCATGCCGGTGCCGACGAACGGAGCTTCAGCACGTACCAGCGGCACGGCCTGACGCTGCATGTTCGAGCCCATCAGAGCGCGGTTGGCGTCGTCGTTTTCCAGGAACGGGATCAGAGCTGCCGCGACCGAAACGAGCTGCTTCGGCGAGACGTCCATCAGGTTGATGGTGTCGCGCGGGGACAGCATGACTTCGCCGGCATGACGGCAGACGACGAACTCTTCCACGAAAGAGCCGTTCTTATCCAGTTCGGCGTTCGCCTGTGCGACGTAATACTTCGCCTCTTCCATAGCGGAGAGGTAAAGCACTTCCTTCGTCACCACACCGTCGATGATCTTGCGATACGGGCTTTCGATGAAGCCGTACTTGTTGACGCGGGCAAAAGTTGCAAGCGAGTTGATCAGACCGATGTTCGGGCCTTCCGGCGTTTCGATCGGGCAAATACGGCCGTAATGGGTCGGGTGAACGTCGCGGACTTCGAAGCCGGCGCGCTCGCGGGTCAGACCACCCGGGCCAAGTGCCGAAAGACGGCGCTTGTGGGTGATTTCCGAAAGCGGGTTCACCTGGTCCATGAACTGCGACAGCTGCGAGGAACCGAAGAATTCACGAACCGCGGCGGCTGCCGGCTTCGCGTTGATCAGGTCCTGCGGCATGACGGTATCGATCTCGATCGACGACATGCGTTCCTTGATAGCGCGCTCCATGCGGAGCAGGCCGAGGCGATACTGATTTTCCATCAGTTCGCCGACGGAACGGACGCGGCGGTTGCCAAGGTTGTCGATGTCGTCGATCTCGCCCTTGCCGTCGCGCAGTTCGACCAGCATCCGGACTACGGCCAGGATGTCGTCCTTGCGCAGCGTACGGACGGTGTCGGCGACTTCGAGGTCGAGGCGCATGTTCATCTTGACGCGGCCGACGGCGGAGAGGTCGTAACGCTCCGAATCGAAGAACAGCGAGTTGAACATGGCTTCGGCCGATTCCATGGTCGGCGGTTCACCCGGACGCATGACGCGGTAGATGTCGAACAGAGCGTCCTGACGGTTCTCGTTCTTGTCGGCCGACAGCGTGTTGCGGATGTAGGCGCCGACATTGATATGGTCGATGCCGAGAACCGGAACTTCGTCGAAACCTGCATTGAGGATAACCGGCAGGGTCTTTTCGTCGATCTCGTCGCCGGCTTCGAGGTAGATCTCGCCGGTTGCCGCGTTGACGATGTCTTCGGCAAGATAGTTGCCGTAGATGTCGTCATTGGTTGCCTTCAACGCCTTCAGGCCCTTGTCCGTCAGCTGACGGAGAAGGCGCGGCGTGAGCTTCTTGCCGGATTCGACAACCACTTCGCCGGTATCGGCGTCGATCATGTCGGAAAGGGTCTTGGCACCCTTCAGGGTTTCCGGCTGGAACGGAATCCGCCAGCCATCGCCGTCGCGCTGATAGGACGACTTCGTATAGAAGGTCGACAGGATTTCTTCACCGTCCATGCCAAGCGCCATCAGCAGCGAGGTCACGGGGATCTTACGGCGGCGGTCGATGCGGGCGTAGACGATATCCTTGGCGTCGAATTCGATGTCGAGCCAGGAACCGCGATACGGGATGACGCGGGCAGCGAAGAGCAGCTTGCCGGAAGAATGGCTCTTGCCCTTGTCGTGGTCGAAGAAGACGCCCGGCGAACGGTGCATCTGGGACACGATCACGCGCTCGGTGCCGTTCACGATGAACGTACCGTTATCGGTCATGAGCGGCATGTCGCCCATGTAGACCGACTGCTCCTTGATGTCCTTGATCGACTTTGCGCCCGTATCCTCGTCGATATCGAACACGATGAGACGCAGCGTCACCTTCAGCGGCGCTGCATAGGTCAGATCGCGCTGACGGCATTCTTCCACGTCGAACTTCGGCAGTTCGAATTCGTAGGATACGAATTCGAGCATGGAGGCGCCGGAAAAATCGGTGATCGGGAAGACCGACCGGAAGACGGCGTTCAGACCTTCGTCCGGACGACCGCCCTTCGGTTCATCGACCATCAGGAACTGGTCATAGGATGCTTTCTGAACCTCGATGAGGTTCGGCATCTCAGTGACTTCGGGGATTTTTCCAAAAAACTTGCGTACGCGCCTGCGACCATTAAAGGAAAGGGTCTGAGCCATCGTCGCTCCTTCAAACTTGCATCCGGGCCTGCAACGGACGGGGTTCGCTGGCCAGTCGATCCCGTCGATCAATGGGTATTCCCAATCTCGTCCCACCTCTCGAACACGCCAGGCCGGATTGCCTTTTCTGTTCGATTCGGGACCATCCTCTTGAGAACCCATTACCCAGGAATCGTTTTGACGGTTCCTGGGTAATATGTTCGGAGGAAACCGGCGGGAGAGGAGACCCCTCCCGCCGCATTCCGATATTACTTAACGTCGACCTTGGCGCCGGCGTCCTCAAGCTTCTTCTTGAGGTCAGCGGCTTCAGCCTTGTTGACGCCTTCCTTGACAGCCTTCGGAGCGGCTTCAACGAGATCCTTGGCTTCCTTGAGGCCCAGGCCGGTGATGGCGCGGACTTCCTTGATGACGTTGATCTTGTTGGCGCCGGCATCAGCGAGGATGACGTCGAACTCGGTCTTTTCTTCTTCAACGACAGCAGCAGCAGCGCCACCGCCAGCAGCAGCGACAGCTACCGGAGCAGCTGCAGATACGCCCCACTTCTCTTCGAGCAGCTTGGAAAGCTCAGCGGCTTCCAGAACGGTCAGGGCAGAGAGGTCTTCAACGATCTTTGCGAGATCAGCCATTTTGATAGTTCCTTATATTCGGTTCGAACTTGATTTGGGTATGAACAGCGAAAAACCGCCTTAAGCGGCTTCCTCGTCCTTCTTGGCGTAGGCCGCGAACACGCGGGCAAGCTGGCTTGCCGGTGCTGCAACAACCGTCGCGATACGCGATGCCGGGGCATTCAAGAGGCCCAGCAGCTTGCCGCGAAGCTCGTCCAGCGAAGGCAGGGTCGCAAGCGACTTGACCGCATCCGCAGTGAGCGTGGTTGCACCCATGGAACCGCCCAGAACAATGATCTTGTCATTGGTCTTGGCGAAATCCATGACGACCTTCGGAGCCGTTACCGGGTCTTCGCTGAATGCGATCAGCGTCTGACCCTTGAAGAGATTTGACATCCCTTCCGACTCCGTACCCTGAAGAGCGATCTTGGCCAGACGGTTCTTCGCGACTTTGACGGTGCCACCAGCAGCGCGCATCTTCGAACGAAAATCGTTCATCTGCGCTACTGTGACACCAGCATAGTGGGCCACGACAACCGAACCAGAAGCCTTGAAGACTTCGTTCAGCTCCGTGACAAATTCGCGCTTTTCCGCTCTTTCCACTGTCTGTCTCCAGTTGACGGGACCGCAATCCTGCAGGCCCCATCGGGTTGCCTTTGCCTCAAGGGATCCCTTGATTAGGACCCCAAGCGACGCTTGAGGATCCTGTCCCCTCGCACTGTCGCCACTGGGGCTCCAGGCACAAGGCACACTAGGCTCGAACCGAATTCGTAAAGCGCGCTAGCGCCTCAAAAATCTCGGGTCTTACCCGTCTCATGCAGGCATCAAGTGATTAAGGTCGAAACCACCCGCAATCTCGGACAGGAATTCCCAGGTTTCCCTGGGAAATTCCCGGCCCCGAAGGACCGGGAATTCATGCAGTCCAGAACCCAAAGGCGCTGGACAGAACTTTAGATCGTCACCGTCGACGGATCGATCTTGACGCCCGGACCCATGGTCGAGGAAATCGCTACGCGCTTGACGTAGTTACCCTTCGCACCAGCCGGCTTGGCCTTAATGACCGCATCGGCGAAAGCCTTGATGTTCTCTTCGAGGGCCTTGGCTTCGAAGGAAGCCTTGCCGATGCCGGCGTGGATGATGCCAGCCTTCTCGACGCGGAACTCGACAGCGCCGCCCTTGGAAGCCTTGACGGCGCCCGTGACGTCCATGGTGACGGTTCCGACCTTCGGGTTCGGCATCATGCCGCGCGGGCCGAGAACCTTACCGAGACGACCGACGAGCGGCATCATGTCCGGGGTGGCGATGCAGCGATCGAAGTCGATCTTGCCGCCCTGAACGATTTCGACCAGATCTTCGGCGCCGACGATGTCTGCACCGGCAGCCTTGGCTTCGTCAGCCTTGGCGCCACGTGCGAAAACGGCGACGCGAACGTCACGGCCGGTACCGTTCGGCAGGTTGACCACGCCGCGGACCATCTGGTCTGCGTGACGCGGATCGACGCCGAGGTTCATGGAGATTTCGACGGTTTCGTCGAACTTCGCCGTGGCGCGAACCTTGACCATCGAAATGGCTTCCGTCAGGGCCACCAGCTTGGTCGGATCGACGCCTTCGCGGATCTTCTGAATACGCTTTGCAAGCTTTACCATGTTAAGCCACCACTTCCAGGCCCATGGCGCGGGCAGAGCCCTCGATCATGGCCATTGCGCCTTCGAGATCGGCCGCGTTCAGATCCTTCATCTTCGCCTGGGCGATGGTCTGGATCTGAGCCTTGGTCAGGGTGCCAGCCTTGGCGCCCTTGCCCGGGGTCTTCGAACCCGAGGTGATCTTCGCTTCCTTCTTCAGCCAATAGCTGACCGGAGGCTGCTTCATCGCGAAGGTGAAGGACTTGTCCTGGAAATAGGTGATGACGACCGGGATCGGCATGCCCTTTTCCATTTCCTGCGTGGCGGCGTTGAACGCCTTGCAGAATTCCATGATGTTGATGCCGCGCTGACCAAGTGCAGGACCGATCGGCGGGGACGGATTGGCCGACCCTGCCTTTACCTGCAGCTTGAGGTGGCCCATAACTTTCTTAGCCATAACTCTCTGCCTTTCGAGAGACCGGTTACCCGGCTCATTAGAGACCGGTTTCCCGGTCCGACATGCCGGCTTTCACCAGCGGCTGCGGTTGCGTGGTTCGGACAAAATGCCCGGCTAAGGCACCGCTCCTCCCACGCGTTTGCGGCAAACGCCGCACGAGGCCCGCTGCGCAAACAGCAGGCCCCATTTCGAAATTCATCAGACCTTTTCGACCTGGGCGTATTCCAGCTCGACCGGGGTCGCGCGGCCGAAGATCGAGACCTCGACCTTGAGGCGCGAACGTTCTTCGTCGACATCCTGTACGGTGCCGTTGAAGGACGCGAAAGGACCGTCGGAAACGCGGACCTGCTCGCCGATCTCGAAGGTGATCGAGGACTTCGGCCGCTCGACACCTTCCTGGACCTGGCCGAGGATGCGCTCGGCTTCGAAGTCCGGGATCGGCACCGGCTTGTTGTCGGAACCAAGGAAGCCGGTAACCTTCGGCGTGTTCTTGATCAGGTGATAGGCTTCATCGGTCAGGTTGGCCCGAACCATGACGTAACCCGGAAAGAACTTGCGCTCGGAATCAACCTTACGGCCGCGGCGCACCTCGACGACCTTTTCGGTCGGCACGAGGATCTTTTCGAACAGGTGCTCAAGCCCCTTCTGGCGAGCCTTGTTCTCGATGTCCTCGGCCACCTTCTTCTCAAAATTAGAATATGCGTGGACGATGTACCAACGCGCCGCCATCTTTATTCTCCAGGATCAAACGCTGACGTTCAGCACGAGACGGAGCAACCATCCCATAAGCTGGTCTGCAGCGAAGAAAAACAGCGCAGCGAACACAACCATAACCAGAACCATGGCCGTGGAAATCATGGTCTCACGACGAGACGGCCAATGGATTTTCGTCGTCTCGGAGCGCACTTGGCGCAGAAACGTAACGGGATTGGTTTTGGATGCCATAGATTGCCCACGCAATTACGGCGCGTAAAGCTGAACTCTCTCAGCCCCACGCACCGCGTGTCTGTTTTGACCTACATAAACACCCCTTCCCCTTTACACAAGAGGGAAAACAGTGTTCGATGAAATTTCGCCGTTTTGTACGACGGCCATTTCCCGACAATTCCGCTGCGGATAATCTCGCGCCAATCATCTGAAAATGGCAGGGGCGGCCGGGCTTGAACCGACGACCTGCGGTTTTGGAGACCGCCGCTCTACCAACTGAGCTACACCCCTTCAACCTTGGCGGAAAGTAAACCGGAAACTCCGGCTCGCCGCCAACTGGCTAGGCGCTCCCTTTAAGGGGATGCGCTGCGCTTTGCAAGCGCATTTTTGAATATCCGAACCGTTCACCTGAGCTTTCGGCCCAACCTCGGATGTCTCCGCCATCCGGGCCACCGAAAGCACCTCTTCCGCAGCCAGTCACCGAGCGGAGACTTGCTGCGCCTGATGATCTCGCCCACCCCCCACTCCGTATGCGCCCCAGAAAATATGTCTCTTCAAGGGTGCGTGCGATTGACAGTGGCCACAGAGCACGACGGCGGCAGCGCACCAGCCCCTGAGCACCGTGGCGCCGCAGGTCGCGTGTCCGTGGCCGGCGGGCCGCCATCCCATGAGCTCGGCAAGCTGTGATATGTCGGGCGCCGGAACGCCGTTTCCGTTACGAGAACGACCTGTTTCGACATGCTGACTCCGGGTGAACCTCCCAATTGCCAGAGGGTCAGGCCGAATGCAAAAGGCCCCGCCGTCGCCGGCAGGGCCTTATCTATCCAATGCCGCTATCGATTACTCGATGATCGAAGCGACGATGCCGGCGCCGACGGTGCGGCCGCCTTCGCGGATGGCGAAGCGCAGCTTTTCTTCCATCGCGATCGGAACGATCAGCTCGACGGCAACGGTCACGTTGTCGCCCGGCATGACCATTTCCGTGCCTTCCGGCAGCGAGACGATGCCCGTCACGTCCGTCGTGCGGAAGTAGAACTGCGGACGGTAGTTGGTGAAGAACGGCGTATGACGGCCGCCTTCTTCCTTCGTCAGGATGTAGGCTTCAGCCATGAACTTCTTGTGCGGCTTGACCGAACCCGGCTTGCACAGGATCTGGCCACGCTCGACGCCGTCACGCTGGACGCCACGGATCAGCGCGCCGATGTTGTCGCCGGCCTGGCCCTGGTCGAGCAGCTTGCGGAACATTTCAACGCCGGTCACCGTCGTCTTGGTGGTGGCGCGGATGCCGACGATCTCGACTTCTTCGCCAACCTTGACGA
>NZ_JBFTZM010000034.1:0-8820 GCF_056406795.1 Neorhizobium sp. P1_A6
TGGACCAACGGTCAAGTCGAGAGGATGAACCGAACCATGAACCGAACCATCAAGGATGCCACCGTCAGGCGCTTCTACTATGAAAGCCACAATCAACTTCGTCAGCACCTCGCCGACTTCGTCGCCGCTTACAATTTTGGCCGCAGGCTTAAGACCCTCAACGGCCTCACGCCTTACGAGTTCATTTGCAAAGCATGGACTTCACAGCCCGAACGCTTCACCCTCAATCCGCTCCATCAAATGCCGGGACTAAACAGCTAGCTCATAGAACTCGCCCAAACGAGGAGCTACACCGCTGTAGCGACCATGGCCGTCTACCTTATACCATTCATGATCATTGGTGCTGTCCAGCGCCAACGACTGCAACCCACAAATCTCAAAATGCCCCATCTCTCATCAAATTTCGGACTGGTCTTCGAAAACAGGCTCAACACCCTGAGAATACCCGTCGGCTTTTGTTCGTGCACGGGCCTATACGAGCGGAAACGGACGTTGACTGAGGTACCCTCAACTGAAACCTGGGGCTCTGGCGCATTTGGTTCGGCCACCCAACCTTGGCCCGAGTTGTAGTTTGACAAACTTGAGCATGGACTACGAATAGCCGAGTTGTATGACCGATTCTACAGAATTTATGAGTTCACGGCCTAAGCCCTAACCCCGGAAAATTCCAGCGCCGCTGGCCCAAAATCGGGGTGCACTTCACAATGGGCCCCGAGCTTACTTCAAAATGATTAGGTCAACGGGGCAAGGTCACTTGAGCCTTCCTGCTTATGCTGAGTGTCCGGTTGAAATGGGGGCAGTTCATACAGCGCCTCCAGTCATTTCCGCCATTGTGAGGAGCTTTATTTCATGTATTTCACATAATTTTGGGAGTTTTTGCCGCAATTAAAGAGAAGATCAAGAATTGTAACGCCATGAGCGAAGTCACCCCAGAGCTGGGGATATTCTCGGTAGCCCGCGTAGTCGAACCATGTAAGCGCTATTCCTCGTTCTTTGAATACTTCCTCATCTACGTAGTCTTTTGCCGCGGGACCAGATAGGTATTCTGTGCCACCCGCTTGAGCACAGAGGTCAGCCAGACGTTCTGTCTTGCCTTCCACTAAGGTATAGTCCCATGAATTGGAAATCGCAGTTTGGATTGACAGATAACTGCATATTGCCTCAATGAATCGGCGGTTAAGCTGCGAGAGATGGCTTGGTGGCTCGTTTAGGTAAAGGGGCTCCAACCACACAGCGATTTCTTCGAAGTGGGGAGTGCGGCGATAATTCTGGACGAGGCTCTTCCAATGGGCAATCGCCCAGTCGGTGCCTTCGATCTCGGTTTCCCGAATTTTCTGATGGTATTTCCCCTTAACCCGAACGGGAACCGTAAGCCATTGAACCCCTTGAGGCGTCTTGATTTGATTCCGATTCCGCCAATCGCGTCGCGTGTACTGCATGTCGTCGTAGAGTATGAACTCATCCACCGCCGCGATCATGTCGAAATAGCCCTTCCACGGGATATAGTTGGACTGAACGATAGCCACTCTTTTCATCCGGCACTCCCTGCTCGTAAGGCTCGACATGCTTTGCCACCGGCATCTGGGTTTACCGGCTTATAGAGCTCTTGGTCTCGGCGACTGTCGAAGCCTGCCGCTCCTTTCGCGGTCTGCCAACCGCCGACTTTCTGATAGCCTGCAGGAAAATTCGGCCCCAAAGCGGAAATCAATCCGGTCGAGATGCTATTTGGGCCGTTAGATTCAAGTAGTAGCCAGGCTGAAGCAACTTCATCGCAGGACACCTGGTCAAGGGATGCCTTTGCAAACTCAAAGGTCCCTGGCCATCCACCTAGTATCCAAGGTTGACCGATGCTCTTGGCTCCTAAGGCAAAAAGAATTCCCGGCGAGTGACCGGTTAGATCGATCACCGGCGTACCTGATCGAAACCCATTTTCCTGAGCGATGCCAACGGAGGCGGTTATATATGACGCGAATCCTGATGAAAGGACCAGCCGTGAACGTTGGGGACCAATTTCCGTTATCGTGTCATTGAGCCGCAGAGGCTGAGGTTGCCTTGGGGGCTGCTCCAGTCCTGTCTGCAAGAGAACCGCAGCAACCATCTGGGTGCATAGCGCAAGCGGGAGGGCGAAGGCCCAATTGCGGCGCGTGCGTGCGATGGGAGCCAGCAGCGTCACGAAAGCGAGCAAAATGAAGATACCGGCCCACGAGCCGTTTACCCAGTAATTTCTGTTCGTTCCAATCGCATACACATAGGGAATGCTAATAAACAGTGCAGCCATGCTCCACTGCGCCGATGAGATCTTTTTTAGTATTCCTCTCCCACCAAAACGAAAGCTTGCTACCGCTGCGATAAGCATGACGCCAAAAATTGAAAGACCTTGGAATTCGCCCAAGCCGATCGTTCCATGAATCGCACCAGATGCCAACGCCGCGATCAAAGAGAGGAGGCAGATGGAGATGGCTATAGCAAGAAACGCTCCTCTCGGCTTCCCGGTAATAATACCCCAAATGCCGGCCAACCCGATGGCCGTAATTGCTGCTGCTATGAGCTGATCTTTTACGCGAAAACGAAAATTATCAATCCGGAAAATCTGCATTATAGTATTATTGCCGTTCAAGTGTTGGCCGTAGTTTATGCCAAGTTGTATCCGTCTGGCGAAGGCCTCGACTGATCCATCGATAAACCAAGCGCTCATAAGAAGGAGCGCCACGGCAGTGCAGATCGATAGTAATAGCAACCGGAGTGAGATTTTTTTCGAGCCGAGGAGGTAGATGGAAAGCACGATGGCCAAGGCGAACGCGGTGGACGGTTTAGCCATGAACGCTAGCCATCCACCTAGGCCGATCAGCAGCCACCCCATACAGCTTCTGAAATGATGAGACCTTTCAGCTAAGACAACGCCGATGCCGGTGATGAATAGCGCGTGGAGCGCGAGGCCATTATAGTTTGGTGTGGGCAGCCAGGAATCGAAGAGGATGAGGGCACTTGTCGCCAGTCCGGCGGTGGCCGCATATAGCGACAGACGTCCCGTTTGGGCCTCGGGCGCGAGCCAACTCAAAAAAGAATAAACAAACCACCAAGCGAGAAACAAGGTTGTTAGAACATTGAATCGACGAAGCGATGCAATATCGCCGTCAAATAACATGTAAAGCCGATGGTATATGAAGCCAAATTGAGTCGTCGAAAAATTATAGATATATGGGTTTTTCATCGATACGAGATAAAAGCTGTCATCGGTAAAATCTAAGCCATAGGCGCTGTATTTCCAAAGCCAGGCAACGATTATAGCAGTTGACATTAGGCACAGCAACGCAATCACGTGTTGGACGACGGCCATCATTCGATCGCCGTGTATATCTTCTTGGATCAAGCCACTTTTTGCTATTTCGTTCATGTGGGGCCTAGCGCTTTAGGATCGGTTTAACAACGAGCCAGAAAAAGGCTGCAGGCAGAAAACGCCCTGCTGTCACACCGTTGGCGTTCTGTTCAGCTTGAAGAGGTAATCGTGATGACTCAGCTGATCCTCCAGCAGATAACCCGCGGCCTCTAGTGCGCTCGTGATCCTCTCAGTTTTCCAGCACTCGATGACAATGAATTTAAAATTGTGGCGGTCGAAGTCCACTCCCTTGAGAACCTCGTATTCGGCTCCCTCAACATCCAGCGACAGCAAATCCATCAACGCGGGAGCCTTGGCTTCTTCCAGGATCCTGCTGAGCGGTTTGGCCACGGCACCGAACTCGAAGGTTGCTTCTTGATTTTTTAGAAACTGACGAGATTGCTCGAGGTGATCTGTGACGCTTTCCAGATCGAGGTCGACATTGGTCGAAACGCTCATCAAATTGCCGTAACTCATATCCACGTACTTGTGGGGATAGTCAAAGCCGACGCACGCGTTGCAGAAGATCGAGTTTTTCTCGCTTCGGTTCCTCCGGCATTCCAGAAAGTTGTTCGGGGAGGGCTCGATCAGGACGCCGCTCCACCCTCGCTTCTTCTCGAAGAAATATGTGTTTGATTGCCGTATGCCATTATTGGCGCCCAACTCCACATAGAAACCATTGTCGTAGTCGAGATACTTCTCGATCTTCCGATCCAGTTCGTTGAGGGCAGTATACGGGCTAACGGGTTTCTTCTTGAAAGGAAGACGAAGTTTTACCATCAGATTTCGCTCCATGTATTCGACGGGGCATCGGAGACCGATGTGACGCTAAGCGGATTGAGCAAGCGCGCAAGCGGCTACATGTTCTTTAAGCCTATGTGCAAGGAAGTATCTTTCTCGCCAGCCGCTTAAGCCCGTTCTCCTTTTTCCTGCGGAAGCAATGCTCTCGCAGGTAGATCTCGTCCGCGGAAAAGTTGATCGCACGATCTGCAGGATGGCGTAGCGGGAAGTTCAGGCCCTCGAGGGGAAGTCCAGCGACCGTGCTAGCGTCTACCGTATGCGTTGCATCCGGGCGGAAGCCGAGGTTACTAATCAAATTGCTTCTCGGTTGTATGCTGACCTGTCGTTGAAGCCACTGTGAAAAGGTAAATTGGTAGTCCCAAGCGTCGAGTCCTCCCTCAAATACCCTGTTGAACGCCTTGGTCCAGTGTGCGAATTCATCAGGATATGCCACTGTTCTGAGCCAGTCGGTCTCACGCAATGTCCCCCAGCGCGATATGGATATGTCGTAATTTTGCCAAACCCGGCGCCAGGTGGCCCATCCCCATATCAACGGGTACCGACTGAAGAAATAGCTATTATCGATAGCCACGCGGTCATGTGTAAAGTTCGAGCCGTTGATGGAGCCTATGCGCTCGTCGTGCTCGTACTTGTCGAGAAGTTCGGTACAGTAAGGGAAGAAGCTGGGATCCGGCAGGCAATCATCTTCAATGATGATCGCTCGATCGGTATGCGCGAATACCCAGTCTAACCCCGAAGAAATCCTGTCGCGGCTGCTCATGTTGGTGTCGGAGTAATTGCGAAACACCTCGCAGCCCCAATCGACTTTCTCAACCACCTGCCGTGTCTGAGCGCATCTTTCGGCTTCGTTAGCACGATCCGCACGCGGCCCGTCAGCGATGAGGAAGAGCTTGCCAGGGCGCGCTCTGGCAATTTCTTTAAAAACGATTTCGGTAAGATCTGGTCTGTTGAAAATGATGAAGACGACAGGGGCGATCGGTTTTGCTTCGTTCATCTTTCAACTCACGTACGGATCGGAACAAGATCGCTTCCGCGTGCCACTGATCCAAAGGACACCGCTTCTAGTTGCCGATCATGACATCTGCGGCTGCTTGTAGATTAGATTTATACCCTGAGCAAGCTGACGGTCCGCATCCGGATGCTTGGCCACAGGATAGGGGCGAGATGGTGGATGTCAGGTTGCGTCCGCGCGCGACTTGCGGCGCAAATGCATGCTGAAGATGTATAATTGACGGAGCTCGCCCGCTTAGCTCAACCGGAGATGATCTCCCGGATGCGCTCCCAATCACTCTGGATGAGGCTCGGACGATCATCCGCTTTCGTTCGATCGAATTGCTTGATCAACTTACGCGCCTTGCGTATAATAAAAGGTTCGCGGCTCTTGAACGGGTTGGCCGGGAGCGTGCGCTTGGTCAGGAGGTGGAGGGAGCTGCCATCGCTATAAAAATTCAGGCCGAGCTTTGTTCCGAGAACGCGAAGAGACGCTTTGTTGAAAAGCGAGACGTGTTGACCGGTCTCGGGTATGAAATACCACCAGTCGTCGACGGTCCTGATATCATTCTCCGGCTGAAGTTTGGTCGAGAAGGCAATGCTGTCCGCATAAGTTAGCATCTGCGACACCTCCGCGACGGGGTCTGGGAGGTGTTCGAAAACTTCCAGCGCTGTAACCATTTCGAAGGCCGGAGTTTTGGCGAAAATATCAAGGTCGAAGAACTCGGCAAACAGGTTCTTCGTGTACTTGTCGGTGTGATAAAAATCATAACCCGCATCGCGCATAAGGCGGGTGAAGAGGCCGTATCCACCCGCATAATCGAGAAATTGGCCGTTCTGCTTGAAGCCTGCGGCGGGGATCATCCGAGACAACTCCCCGGATAATTGTACATTGCGACTGACGAGACCTACATCGAGCTTGGTGATAGCGGATGAGTATGCCTCATCTAGCCAATAGGGCTCTTCGGTTTGGATGAAACCAGTTTCGTCACACCTGAAGTAGGATACCTCATACTTGTTCAGGACGCGCGCCTTGAATAGTAAGGTAGTCGCGCCGCCCGTTATTTTGCTTCTCACCATGTCGAGTCTCGTTGTCTGGCGCCTCACTCCTACAGAGGGGCGTGGTGCCACACAAGGCCTGAGCTCATGGCCATAGTTCTGGCCCCAAAGGGATAGCGCAACTCTTCGGAAGAGCTCGCCGGTATTCCACACAGGCGGATCAACTGAAAAGGGGGCAACCGTGCAGGGGATATAACTCTCCCTTGGCACTGGAGACGATTGCTCGAGAGTGTTCGCGGCGATAAGGCTAGCCACTGCCGAACATCAGTTAGAAACGGCATCAAGTCTCAGGAACCTCAATGATCGAGAAGTCAGCATTCATAGTAGGCGCCGCGCGAGATTGCGAAGAAGGCCTACTTCAAACCCTACCTCGCCTCAGTCGCCTGCAGCAAAGCTTTACGAAAACAAAGTTCTTTATCGTCACCAACGATTCCAAAGATTGCACCGAGAAAGTCCTGAGGCAGTGGGCAGAAGCCACTCACGATGCGCGCATACAAAACGTTGATGGATTGGCGGCAAATGTAGCCAAAAGGACGCCGAGACTAGCTGTCGCAAGAAATTTGTATATGACCGCATTGCGAGACGACTTGCAAAAAGGTATCCACCACGACCTGCTAATAGTTTTAGATCTGGACGGCGTTAACGCCAATCTCGTAGAAGAACCTGAGCTTTCCAACGCCATCAACTCGGCGCCGGATGACTGGGTCGGCCTCTTTGCCAACCAACGCGACTGGTATTACGACATCTGGGCCTTGCGCCACCCTTCATGGTGCCCGACCGACTGTTGGAAAGAAGTCCGCGAGGTGGGGCGAGCGAGATTCAACAGGAAAAAGAAGATCAAGGCCGCTGTCGAGCAGTTCGTAACGGGACGTCAAAAGAAAATATCGCCTGATGACAAACCTATCCCGGTGCAGTCAGCATTCGGCGGTTTTGGAATTTATCGAACTGAATTCCTTCGGCACTGCCTGTATCTTGGGTTGGATGGTCAGGGCGAGGAGGTGTGTGAACACGTCGCCTTGAACGAGTCGATTGGCCGTCAAGGAGGTAAGCTCTATATCGTCCCCAGCCTCTTGAACGACACTCCCCCTGAGCACGTTCCTGGACGGTAGGCGTTCCGTGCCGCTTGGCGGCAGGTGTTGATACTGGGTTCAGATCCGCAGAGGAGCTTCAGTGTTTATTGCTGCGCTGCGTTGATGGCGCGCAGGAAAGGATTGGCGGCCAGGATATGCTGCAGGTAGGCAGCTGCACGAGTAGTGCCTTCCCGGAAGGCCGATGGATCAGAAGCAACACGCATGATTGCTTCCGCAAAATCCTGATCCGTTTCAGCTRCCAGACCGTTTCCATGATCGAGGAATGACATCATCGACATTCCGTTGGCATAGATGATGGGCTTGCGTGCAGCCACGGCATCCTGCAGAACGCCGGAGCCCTGAAGGTTGTATACGCTTGCGTCGTAAGGTAGAAGAATAGTATCAACCGAAGCGAATAGCCGCCTAAACTCCTGCGGAGAGAGGTGATTGTCACGCGGAGAAACGATGACGACCCCACCACTCGCTTGGTACTCCGCCAGCGCCGAGTACACACCGTGCTCTTGAAAATCGGCAGTTCCACCTTGGACAACAATCTCAAGTTGAGTTGCTGATCCTGCAGCTGCCTTCTGTGCCAGTGCGGTTGTTATGCCAGGAATCCTCGAGCTTCCTTTTTCAGGTCTGGGATCTCCAAATACACCGATCCGGAACCGGTCGTTCGACACCCGCTCTTCGGGAGCTTCTCCGATTGGCAGGCTGCAAGGGAGATAAAAGCCGCCAACTATGGGAATATTGAATTCTCTACGGAGATGATCTGCCAACTCCTCTGTCTCGGTAAACAGCAGAATTCCGTGCGGGAGCTTTGCTCGGGCCTCTCTCAAGCGAGCGGAGCGGATCCTATCGTTTCTGTCCCCGAGTTCGGTGTTCAAGAAGCGAAGGATGATCCGAGGAGCCGCGTCTCCGAGAATACAATGGAGATCGACAGAAGACTCGAGTGTGTCGAGATCTGCCGTCGGGACAATAATGACATCGCTCTGGTCGAGCTCAAGGTTAGTAACAATTTCAGCTAATCGTTGACCATATACCGACACCGGCATGTTGAACAGCAGATCCTTTCTTAGAAGCGCGAGAAGTGCGCTCAACCGCTCCAGAGGGTTTCCATATTTTAGCCTTGACCTCAGCTTCGAGCCCTTTAACGAGCCTGTGGCGAGAGTAGCGGCTGGTGTTCCGAGAAAGCCGTCATAAGCTTCGCCTGTTATGAGTGCTGTCTTGTAGTCGGGCAGCATCGTTCGCAGCGCCGTTATCTGAGTATGATGGTGCCCACGATTTTGCACCAGTTTACGTTCAACAATAACAAGCGTTCGCTGCTTTCGTTTAATGGCCATCATCATTTCCGTTCATCTCGCAATTCAGCAATGGCTTTCATGGTATTCCTGCCAAAGATCTGCGATCTGGCCGGTTATTGCTTTCAGACTATTTCAGTTCAAGTGTATCGGACGATTGCAGGTTGTTCAGACGGGCATAAAGCTTGTCCTTGCTCTTGGCGAGCTCCTTGTGTGTACCTTC
>NZ_JBFTZM010000035.1:0-7238 GCF_056406795.1 Neorhizobium sp. P1_A6
GGCAGTTCGAATCGTGTTGCCCGAGGTGGCAAAATGGATGGCAAGCGTTTAATACGCCCGCATATGCACTAACATCCGGCGCAAATGCCGGAGCGGGAAAACCTATTGAACGCCAAGAAAAATAAAAAGCACCACTTGGACTCTGGTACCATATCCAGCGTCCTGAAGCGGGTGATCGCCGAAAACGGCAAGGATCACATCCGGGGCTATGCCTTTGCGATCTTCTGCCTCGTTGCGACAGCCATGTCCACCGCCTTTACCGCCTGGATCATGGAGTCGGTCGTCAACGAGGCTTTTGCCAATAAGCGTGCCGATATTGTTCTGGGCATCTGCGGCGCGATTTTTGCGGCCTTCGTCATTCGCGGCCTCGCGACCTATGGTCAGGCTGTGACGCTTTCCAAAATAGGCAACAATATTGTTGCCCGTTATCAGCAGCGTCTGTTTTCGCATCTCATGAAGCTTTCGGTAGGCTTTTTTGCAGAGGCTCGTTCCGCGCATCTTGCCGCTCAGGTCAGCCAGAACATCGGCGGCATAAGAGATGTTCTCAACCTGATAATCACGTCGACCGCCCGCGATCTGCTGACCCTCATCTCGCTGATCGCTGTCATGGTTTCAAAGGACTGGGTGCTCTCGCTGATCGTATTTGCCGTGGCACCCCCTTTGATTTTTGCGCTCCGCCATGTGTCACAGCGGCTGCGTAGCGTGACGCGAGAAGCGGTCGAGGTGGGCAGCAAGGTGCTCGGCGCCATGCAGGAAACGATCCAGGGCATCACCGTAGTCAAGGCATTCACGATGGAGCAGCAGCTGGAGCAGAAGGTTCGACGCATCATCGAGACCTCCGAAAGGCAAAGCAACCGTATTGCCCGGCTCTCCGAACGCACCGCGCCGCTCACAGAGACGTTTGCCGGCGTGGCGATTTCTAGCGTGATCGCCTACGCCGCCTTCCGCTCTATCTATGATAATGTGCCGCCTGGCGCCTTCTTCGCCTTCATCACCGCGCTTCTGATGGCTTACGATCCAGCGCGCCGGCTTGCCAGAATGCAGGTCCAGATCGAACGCGCTGTCGTCAACGCGAGGATGATCTACAGTTTGCTGGATATGCAGCCGTTGCAGCGGGAAAAGTCGAACGCACCAGATCTCGTCATCACCAATGCGCAGATCGAACTGAAGGGTGTCGCTTTCGCCTATGGAAACGGCGCCCCTATCCTGAGAGGCGTCAGTCTGGTCGCGGAAGGCGGCAAGACGACTGCGCTGGTCGGTCCGTCGGGTGCCGGAAAGTCAACTATCATCTCGCTGATACCACGTTTCTACGATCCGGTCGAAGGTCAGATCCTGATCGACGGACAGGACATAGCCGGTGTTACCAAAGCCTCGCTGCGACATGCCCTCGCCTATGTGACGCAACAGCCTTATCTGTTCGAAGGGACGATCCGCGACAATATCCGCTATGGGCGGCCGGAGGCCACCGACGCGGAAGTCGAGGAGGCTGCGCGGCAGGCCTATGCACATGACTTTATCCTTGCGCAACCGATGGGTTACGACACGCCTGTCGGCGAAAATGGCATGACCCTCTCGGGCGGCCAGCGGCAGCGGCTTTCCATCGCCCGGGCACTGGTCCGCGACGCGCCCATCCTCCTTCTCGACGAAGCAACTTCTGCACTCGACAATGAATCAGAAGCCGCCGTGCAAAGAGCGCTCGATTCCACCATGCGGGGGCGGACCGTGGTCGTCATCGCCCATCGCCTGTCGACGGTCGTCAATGCCGACAAGATTATTGTAATGCATGAAGGTCGTGCGGTTGAAGAAGGTACACACRAGGAGCTCGCCAAGAGCAAGGACGGCCTTTATGCCCGTCTGAACAACCTGCAATCGTCCGATACACTTGTCGTTGAATGAGCAGGAGCGGCAACTTCGCCCACCGCTTCGCATAGCGCATCATCCGATAGCCGCCCTGCGCGCATGTCGGTTCACAAACGTTCCCAGTTCGTCGGGACGATATCTCTGTCATCCTTGTCTGGTGCGCGGAACCATTGCTTGGGGGCAATGACGTGTTTGTCCGGACGTGGGTTGAGCCATGCGCCCCACCAACTGAACGAACTATTAGCGATAATTTGTGCATGGCACGCAGCCATCAGGTGCATGTCTTCACCATCCCGGCCATCGTTTTGAGGTTCAATAAAAACCATCGGGCGTGATGATTGCAGGTTGCTTCGTGCCCATTGCGGTTCGTCCGAAAAAACGAAGAATGACGCGTCGCCGACACGGTCAAGCATGCGGCGCATCGCCTCGTGGTACCAGGACGGCTCGCATGTTCCGTGGACTGCATTTGCCGAGGGGCTGGTGACGTAGTCACCACGACGGACATGAATGGAAACCGGCGCGGTGGCGGCGTCGATCAGGGCGAGCAACTCTTGCCGCGCCGGGCTCAATGGCGACTTCAGGCTGAAGTCGCTGCGTATGGCGGCAGCCGATGAGGCGAAATATTGCTCGCTCTGCCAATAGCCGGAAAGATGCAACGATCCGCGTAAGGCTGGTACCTTGCTATCGAAGGCGAGACCGTTCTCGACGATCCGCTCGCAGCTTGAACGATCAGACTTCAAGGCCGACGTGAACTTACGCAAGAGGCCCCTTTTCGGCTTGCCAGGGACCTCATCGGGCTGCGCGACCACTGCCTGTATATTGAACTGATCCAAGGCGAAAGGCCGCAGCTTATAGGAGCCCATCTCGATCAGATCCAGCTTCAGCTCCGCGTCATTGGCGATCGCCAAGGCACGGCCGGCCGCATATTGAAACATCTGGTTGCCCAGGCCGCCGAGGATACGCGTGATGATCACAGGTTGGTCTTTCGCATCTCGGCACTTCCGTACCGCAAGGAAACTGAAATTGGTTCAAACCCGATTCTGCCATCGCCCGATGTTGGGTAAATTGCAGACAAAACGGCCGATATCGTCGCCGGCACGGTAGATGGCCCTCAACTTGCGGAAGCGTCCCGACTTACGCTCGCGTTTGGCGCCTTGCCAGATTTCGGATTGCTCGGCTGTTTCTGCCGTGTGGATCACCGGCAAGGGCCAAACCCCGTAACTGCCGACACCATGCGTCCAGAAGCGGTCCAGATGGCAATCCACCGGCTCGAACCACACATCGGCCTTTGCCAGAAGTTTGGCGGCCGCCTTCGGGGACACGGCGTAACTGGAGGTGCCATGCGGCCCGATCTTGAACCGGATAATGTCTGTGCCGGATCCGGATGTTTCACAGACACGGAAACTGCGCTGCTTGTGTCCGGAAAAACGAATGAGGCCGTATGTCCCGATTTTATCCGCAGCATAGCGGTATGCCTCAAGAAAGTTTCCGTTGATGGAGACGTCGTCCTCGAAGATCAGCAGGGGCTTGTTCTCCCTGACGCTCCGTTCCCAGAGCAGGTAGTGGCTGGCATAGCAACCGAGCTCGCCGGCATTCAGGATGAAACCACGCCTGATCTCTGCAAGCCGCGGATCGAATTTTTCGAAAAGCGGGTGGCCGTTACGACCCTCGACGGCATTGAAAAAGCCGTAGGGCAGGCTAAAGGGTGCAAGCGTCGTGATCATTTTGGCGCGACGGTCGGCCGAGCGCTCAAGGTTGACGACGACGATTTCGAGCGCATTGTCTTCTGCCATATACAGCCACCCGGGTGCCATTTCAGGTTAGCTTTCTGCTTTCGGCGCACATCGTTGTCAATGCATGATGATGCCGTGGCCCGTTGCGTCGGCTCACGGTTGGTCAAGAGCCACGATACAGTTACCTGAACAGGCCCACGAGCTGTTGAAATCGTTTTCTGATCGAGTTCCGGAGCTTCAGGCCCTTCGTCCGAAACGACTTTTCCGGCTTCAGCGACGATATCTTGGCAGGTGCCAGTCCACTACGTGGTCCGGCGACTTCCTTGGCAATCCTTGACAGAATCGCAAACAGATTGTGTTCGTTGAGAACGCGGCGACGTGATTCTTCCAGATAAGGCAATGCGCGTTCTGCCGTGTCGGATTCGATCACGTGCTTGATCGCCCGAATAGCGTTTTCATGATCGAGGATGTCGATCCTCGTCAAGGCCGCATTTGGGAAATACTCCAGTATGTTTCTGCTGCCGTGATAGATCGGATAGGTAAGAGTCAGAAATGGATCGGCAAGCTTCTCCGTCCAGTAATGGTCAAATGTCGAGTTCTCGATCGCAATGTGATATCGATAATCCGAAAGTACATCCATCTTATCGGTAAAGTCGTTGACACCCCGTCCGAAGACATCAATTTCATCGCCGAAATAGGTCTTTATGCGCTCGACAAATGCAAGTCGCTCGCGATGCCCTTGCGTATAGGCTTTATTAGACGATACGATAGAAACTTGTTTCGTCTTTACCGGGCGAAAGGTTTCGAACTCACACCAGCCGATACCTCGTGATTTCAGCTGCCCCGGCTTCTCCCAAACCCCGACGTGCCATGGCAGTCCAACTTGTGAGAACCTGACATTTGGATGTCGCGTACCGATATCCGTAGTCAAAACAAGGTCGAACTGGGACAAAAATCCTGGGAGATATGTTTTTATCGTGCCAGGCTCTGAAGCAACAAAGACGCGATATGCTGCTTTGACCGCGGGTAAGGGCTTCGGCAGCACGTCATAGACGAACAACACGTCGCACTCCTGCCCATCCCAGGCAAGGGAGAAACGGACCTCATCCCACTCAGGCACGAAAAACGGAAACTGGCGCGACCACATTTCCCCGTTGGGTGCCGCCGATACGAAGCCTGCGTTTATCACTTCAAAGATCCATGGTGCGTATCATCCGTGTAGATGCCGCAAATGCATCCTAATCTTGCGGCGGCGGTACTTACCTCCAGTGGAGGTGAAAGTCTACCGCGTCGTCAGGATTTGACCTCTCCGGAATATTGCGGCTCCACAACCTTTGGCGGGCCGGAACGCTGCAAGATTCGACAAAATGCACTATCGGAGCAATGAAAGATCGATATCATCTTTATTTCTCATATTGTCTGACAACTCTAAATCCAGTTTTAAGGTGCGTCACCGTGCATCGGATTTGCACATTGCGCGTTAGGAGGCGTCAGTTCGATCTGCTAGGCTCAGATGGGGTATTCGGCTTGAGCCCATCTTCGAGGACTTTGCCTTTGGGAAGGCGGGAGTATCCGCACAGCGCCTTTGCAGTCGCTCATTTGCCCTTCGCTCAGAATCAGGATCATCGGTCGGCCATGGCCGTCGCAAACAGCATGGAGCTTGGAGTTCAGCTCGCGTTCACGACCAGTTGGCTACCGGCCGCTAGATCAGGGTTTTGGCAGTCGTCGATACCTTCTCTCGCTTCTCGCCGACGGTCGATGCACGCTTCAATTACAAAGGCGAAGACGTGGTTCAGACACTGGAACGAGTATGTCCGCAGGTCGGTTATGACCTCAAAATCAATTCTGCCAAAGTAGTGCTAGGCTGTGAACTCATAAATCTTATTGGCTGAGATCGCTGGCAGGATGGTTCAGTCTCCTCAATAGCTCAGATGGAGCCAATAGTTCGGGTCCGTTTCGAGGATTTTTAACAGCTCCAAGTATCTCGACCTTGCTTCAGTCTCATCCGGTGCTGCGTTCCTCCACAGCGTGAAGTCGGCTGGCCTGAGAAGCTGATCGCCCTCAAAGTCGCGTATTTCGATGCTCGGCAAAGACGTGAGGATCGCCGCGATCACACGATCTGGTCCATGGCGTACGGCGTCCCATGCTGGATGTTCAAAACCTTCGATAGTTTCAACTACGATATTCAGGCTCATCTTTGTTTCCTGCTGCCGCACCTGCAGTATAAGCTGGTTCAACGTCCGTAACGAAGAAGGCTTTCCTGTCGCTGTCAATTCTGATTCAGGCTCCGCATGAACAGATATGACCTGACCGACTTCGAATGGCGCAAGATCGAGCCATTGTTGCCAAACAAACCGCGTGGTGTGCCACCTGTTGACGACCAAAGGGTCTTGAACGGTATCTTCTGGGTTCTGCGGTCTGGAGCGCCTTGGCGTGACATGCCGGAACGATATTGCCCCTATACGACCTGCTACAATCGTTTTCGACGCTGGATGAGGGCCGGAATCTGGGACAGGTTGATGGATGCGCTCACGAGACCGTCGGATGATAGCGTTACAATGATCGATGGCACTTCCGTTCGCGTACATCATTTGGCGGCAACACTGAAGGCGGATCACCAGGATCGATGCCTTGGGCGAAGTCGCGGCGGTCTTACGACAAAAATCCATGCCGTGACTGATGGCAAAGGGCTGCCAAATCAAGATTGCCATCACACCCGGTAACGCCCACGACCTAACTGCAGCCAGCGAACTGCTCAGTGATCTTACCCCTGGCGGAATGCTGCTTGCTGACAGAGCTTATGATGCCGATTGGCTACGCGCAAAGCTGAGAACCAGGCGTTCTTGGGCGAACATCCCACCTAAATCCAACCGAAAGAGACCGGTCGTCTTCAGTCCGTGGCTTTACAAGAAGCGAAATCTCATCGAGCGCTTCTTCAGTAAGCTGAAGCGCTACCGAAGAATTGCGACCCGGTACGACAAGCTGGGCGCAACGTTCCTCGCCATGACAAAGCTGGCTTGCGTTCGCCTCATTCTACGCCATAACGAGTCCACGGCCTACATCGAGAGTTTTAATGGCAAGTTCCGCGCTGAGTGCCTGAACGCCCACTGGTTCAGGAGCCTCGACGACGCACGGGCAAAGATGGAGGATTGGCGTAGAGACTATAACGAGTTCCGGCCACATAGCGCGATCGGCAACAAGGTGCCGATTTCGCTCATGAACGGCTTATCGGCACCCCCGCCGAACCAAGCCCTAACCCCGGAAAATTCCAGCGCCCGCTGGCCCAAAATCGGGGTGCACCTTCAAGAAACCGAAAACCTCTACTTCCGATGGTCCAACGTTTGGGGGCGGCTCGAAACCGCCGAGGCTCTAATCGCTGCCGGGTGAAACTTCAGTGGCAGTTCGAATCGTGTTGCCCGAGGTGGCAAAATGGATGGCAAGCGTTTAATACGCCCGCATATGCACTAACATCCGGCGCAAATGCCGGAGCGGGAAAACCTATTGAACGCCAAGAAAAATAAAAAGCACCACTTGGACTCTGGTACCATATCCAGCGTCCTGAAGCGGGTGATCGCCGAAAACGGCAAGGATCACATCCGGGGCTATGCCTTTGCGATCTTCTGCCTCGTTGCGACAGCCATGTCC
>NZ_JBFTZM010000036.1:0-3432 GCF_056406795.1 Neorhizobium sp. P1_A6
GCCAATGTCCTTCCAGACAGCGTTGGTTGCGTAGTAGGAAGACGTGTTGATCTTGCCGAAATATTCCTTGTGGTTGGTCGTGCCGTCGTCGAAGTTGATGGCACGGTAACCATTGAGGGCGTTGGCATCGAGAAGACCGCCACGACCGCCGCTCAGGTCGAACAGGACATTCTGCTCGTCGAGAACCACGTTAATGGTCTTGACCGAGACGTTGCCGTCGCCATCACGCATGAACGAACCGACCAGCTGCTTGGTGATTTCGCTGGAAGCGTAGAGGATACCCGTGGTGGCGCTCTGCGAACCGCCGATTTCGGCCTGCAGCCAGTTTTCGCCGGAGAACGAAGCGGAGGAAGCGATGCTCTTCAGCTGGCTCTGCAGCTGGGTGATTTCTTCCTGGACCTTGGACTTGTCGACGCCCGGTTCGGAAGCTGCAACCAGCTTGTTCTTGATTTCCTTGACGACGTCGATTGCCGATTCCATGGCGGAATAGGCAGTGTCGACCTTCGCAGCGCCGAGGCCGAGTGCGTCTTGAACTGCCGAGAGCGCACCATTGTCGGACCGCATGGTGGTCGCGATCGACCAATAGGCGGCGTTGTCAGATGCGGTTCCGACGCGCAGGCCGGAGGAGACCCGGCTCTGTGTGGATTCCATGTCGGACGCGATGCCGCGCAAAGTTTGGAGAGCAGACATAGCTGCAATGTTGGTAAGAATACTAGTCATTTTAGGTGCCCCTTGAGTGGCTGATTACGAAAAGGGACATCCCGGATTTCACCGGGAACAGCGCACAGCGTCATGCTTGTTAACCATTTAATTTTCTTGGTTAACTCACTGTTTCGATGATCCTAGGTAAACCCAATATGGTTAATGAAGATTGAAGCGAATTAAGAAAATGAAAAAGCCGCGTCCGAATTCGGACGCGGCTTCTTTTTGGATCCATGGCGCGGTCAGCCTCCGCGCCATATTTCCAGTTCCGATTAACGGAAGAGCGACAGGATGTTCTGCGAGTCGGAGTTGGCGATCGAAAGCGACTGGATCGCCAGCTGCTGCTGGGTCTGCAGTGCCTTGAGCTTGGTTGACTCTTCGTTCATGTCGGCATCCACCAGTCGGCCGACACCCTTGTCGATCGAGTCCGTCAGCTTCGAGACGAAGTCCGTCTGCAGATCAAGACGCTTCGAAACAGCACCGAGCTTGGCAGTCGCGCTGTTCATCGCTTCCAGCTGACCGTCGACGAACGAGGTCAGTGCAGCCATGAGGTCTTCGTCGCTGGCTCTGGTACCGAGGCCAAGGTAGCTGACGCCGCTGGAGTCGCGATAATCCTTGAGCTTGGTGATGTCGAGGTCGGAAACCGAGATGTCAGTTSCGTACTTGATGCCGGCYGTTGCAGTCGCACCGGCCGAGAAGTCGTARCCCTTGGTGGTGTAGACGGCATCGATGTAAGCGCCGCCGACCTTCATCAGGTARGTACCGTTGGAACCCGACGAATAGACGCCGTTGGTATCGCCCTTCATGAAGACGCCGCCGCCRATGTCCTTCCAGACAGCGTTGGTTGCGTAGTAGGAAGACGTGTTGATCTTGCCGAAATATTCCTTGTGGTTTGTCGTGCCGTCGTCGAAGTTGATGGCGCGGAAACCGTTGAGGGCGTTGGCGTCGAGAAGACCGCCGTGGCCGCCGCTCAGGTCGAACAGAACGTTCTGCTCGTCGAGAACAACGTTGATGGTCTTGACCGAGACGTTGCCGTCGCCGTCACGAACGAACGAACCGACCAGCTGCTTGGTGATTTCGCTCGAGGCGTAGAKGACGCCCGTGGTGGCGCTCTGCGAACCGCCGATTTCGGCCTGCAGCCAGTTTTCGCCGGAGAACGAMGCGGAGGAAGCGATGCTCTTCAGCTGGCTCTGCAGCTGGGTGATTTCTTCCTGGACCTTCGACTTGTCGACGCCCGGTTCGGAAGCTGCAACCAGCTTGTTCTTGATTTCCTTGACGACGTCGATTGCCGATTCCATGGCGGAATAGGCAGTGTCGACCTTGGCAGCGCCGAGGCCGAGAGCGTCCTGGACCGTCGAAAGGGCGCCCTTGTCGGAACGCATGGTGGTCGCGATCGACCAGTAGGCGGCGTTGTCAGATGCGGTTCCAACGCGCAGGCCCGAGGAGACCCGGCTCTGCGTGGATTCCATGTCGGAACCGATACCGCGCAGCGTCTGAAGCGCGGCCATCGCCGCAATGTTGGTAAGAATACTAGTCATATTGATTGCCCCTTGAATGGCTACTTGCAGGAAGGGACATTCCGGAATTCACCGGGAACAGCGGACAGCGTCATGCTTGTTAACCATTTAATTTTCTTGGTTAACTCACCGTTTCGATGGCTCAAGATAACCGCAATATGATTAAGGAACATTGAAGCGAACCGGAAAAACAAAAGGGCCGCGTCCGAATTCGGACGCGGCCCTTTTTCTGAGGTCAATGGCGCGGTTAGCCTCCGCGCCATATTTCCAGTTCCGATTAACGGAAGAGCGACAGGATGTTCTGCGAGTCGGAGTTGGCGATCGAAAGCGACTGGATCGCCAGCTGCTGCTGGGTCTGCAGTGCCTTGAGCTTGGTCGACTCTTCGTTCATGTCGGCATCCACCAGTCGGCCGATACCCTTGTCGATCGAGTCCGTCAGCTTGGAGACGAAGTCGGACTGCATATCGATACGCTTCGATACCGCACCGAGCTTGGCAGCCGCGCTGCTCATCGATTCCAGCTGACCGTCGACGAACGAGGTCAGTGCAGCCATAAGGTCTTCATCGCTGGCCTTTGTACCGAGACCGAGGTAGCTCGCCCCGTTGGAGTCGCGATAGTCCTTGAGCTTGGTGATGTCGAGGTCGGAAACCGAGACGTCCGCTCCATACTTGATGCCGCTCGTTGCAGTCGCACCAGCCGAGAAGTCGTAGCCCTTGGTGGTGTAGACGGCATCGATGTAAGCACCGCCGACCTTCATCAGGTAGGTACCGTTGGAACCCGACGAATAGACGCCGTTGGTATCGCCCTTCATGAAGACGCCGCCGCCRATGTCCTTCCAGACAGCGTTGGTTGCGTAGTAGGAAGACGTGTTGATCTTGCCGAAATATTCCTTGTGGTTGGTCGTGCCGTCGTCGAAGTTGATGGCRCGGWAACCRTTGAGGGCGTTGGCRTCGAGAAGACCGCCGCGGCCGCCGCTCAAGTCGAACAGGACGTTCTGCTCGTCGAGAACAACGTTGACGGTCTTGACCGACACGTTGCCGTCGCTGTCGCGAACGAACGAGCCGACCAGCTGCTTGGTGATTTCGCTCGAAGCGTAGAGGACGCCCGTGGTGGCGCTCTGCGAACCGCCGATTTCGGCCTGCAGCCAGTTTTCGCCGGAGAACGACGCGGAGGAAGCGATGCTCTTCAGCTGGCTCTGCAGCTGGGTGATTTC
>NZ_JBFTZM010000037.1:0-1205 GCF_056406795.1 Neorhizobium sp. P1_A6
TTATCACCGCCGGATGATCGAGCGCCATGCGGTAAGCGACACGGCCGCCCCGGTCATGGCCACCGATCATGAACTCGCTGAAGCCGAACTTTTCCATAAGCTCGACCATCTCGGCCGCCATCGCGCGTTTGGAATAGGGGAGGTGATCGGGGGTGGAAGGAGGGCAAGCGCTGGCGCCATATCCACGCAGATCGGCACAGATGACCGTGAACTCGGAGGCAAGCAGAGGAGCGACGTCGCGCCACATGAGATGGGTCTGTGGGAAGCCATGCAGCAAGAGAAGCGGCGGGCCGCTCCCGGCAACAGTGGTGAATATCGATCCACCCGACACGGAAATTGTTTGTGCATGGCTGTGGTTCGGCATGTTGCTTCTCCTTGCAGCGTCATCGTCACTCGTGCGCTCAGTTGAACGGCCAGCCGGTCCCGGCAGTGGTTGCTTCGACGGAAACGATTTGACCGGTGCCGGCCATCTGATTCATCTTGTCCATACCGAGCCACTGCGCGGTGGTGATGAAGAGGGTCGATCGATCCTCGCCGCCGAGCATACAGGCGAAAGCGCGCCGATCGGACTTGACCTCGTCAAGCATTTCGCCGCCTTCTCTTACTCGGCGACAATAGCCATTGGGCACGTCCGCCCGCCTCTTCATAGGCGAGATTAAGATGGGGCGTTTGGATGTATTTCGTCATGAACGTGAAACCAAAGTCGTCCACCACGTGTTTTAGATTTTCCCGGGTGATCAGCGATCGGCGACGCCGCTCCGCATGTTGGCCACCCGCCGAAGTCGCAATTCGCTACAACGATCCGGAGAGAGGCTGGTTCCCCTCTCGCCGCGGCGACGCGTTGAAGGGCGAGAGGGAGACGATCATCGATGACACGTGTCGGTGAATGTCGATTGGCACCAGTGCGCGCTCACCTGGGCACGAAGCGAGCAAGATTATTCTTCAACCTGTGTGGCCAACGTATTTCAGCGGGCGCCTGAACGCGTTGCGGAAAGGATAAAGGGAATGGCAACACCGTTCAAAGTCGACTGGTCAGATGAGGCCTTCGATGCATTGAAGGCGCGGGTGCGATCATATCGTTTGCCTGACCAGCCGGATGATTCCGATTGGTTCTATGGCTGTGATCCCCAAACCCTGCGCGAACTCTGTGCCTATTGGGTTGACCGCTACGATGTTGATGCGATGGTCAGAGATCTCAACTGTTT